>NZ_JBVILA010000040.1:4230-62441 GCF_055580625.1 Amycolatopsis sp. NPDC031561
CCTCTCCCCTCCCTCCCCTCCCCCCCCCCCCCCCCCCCTCCTCTTCCCCCCCCCCCCCCCCCCCCCCCCCCCCCCCCCCCCCCCCACCCCCGGAAGGCTGGTGTGGCCGTCACGGTGGCTTCTTGGTCGTGAGTGGCGTTTCGGGTGAGAGCGGCACGGTCGAGCGTGGAGGATCCGGGGCGTTGAACGTCCTGAATCCTCCACGCTCGGATCACACGACCACCTGGCCCGCACGAGCACGCCACGTTTGCCCTTCTCCTCACTAACCGTCCTTACCACTCACGAGTCCCGGCCTCAGTTTCCGCAGTCCGGCTTGGTGTTCAGCGGGCGCCCCCTCGACCACACGAGGTCGACCGGATGCACCGAACCGTCCGGGTCGATGGACAGGATCGGCAGCGCCTTGTCGAGCTGGTTCCCCGTCGCCTGGTCGAACGCGACGAACCCGGTGGCGCCGGGCACCGGCGAGTTGCAGTCGATGCTGCGCAACACGTTCGGCACCGACACCGGATCCGCCGACACGTTCTGCACCGCCGCTTCCACCGCCGCGGCGACGGCGTCGTGTTCGATCATCGCGGCGCCGTCCCACAGTTCCGCCTTGGGAAAACCGTGGGTTCCGGTGAATTCGGCGATGAAGTTGTCGTAGTTCTTCTTGTACGTCGGATGCGCCGGATCGGCGGTGAACATATCCCACTGGTCGGGATAAGCGAGCGCCGTGTAGCGGAGCCGGACACTGATGTCCTTGTCCAGCTCCAAAGGTTTCCCGGCGAGAGTGCTCGCGTCGTCCCCGGTCATCACGGTCACCGAATCGAGCCCTTCACAGGCGCCGTCCCCGGCCAAGGCCGCCACGAGGGCACCGAGATCGAGCCCACGGCCGGCGAAGTAGATCAGGTCGGGTTTCGCACCGCAGATGTCGTTGTGCCACCGGCTGAACAGACCTCGCAGGTAGCCCTCGCGCGAGGTGTCGGTGAGCGGCTTGACGTCGTAGGTCTTCGTGAAGATGACCGGGACCTTCGACGTGTTCTGGAAGGCCTCCGCGAGGGTGGTTGCGTAGGTGTCCTCCTTGCTGACGCCCTGGATCATCATCACGCGGCGGAAACCGTGCGCGGCGATGTACCCGGCCGCCGCACGGGCCTCGTCGGTGTTGGTCGGGCCCACCCGGAAGAAGTTCTCGATCCGCGCGCCTTGCGGATCGGTGTTCATGTTGTCCGCGGTGACGGTCGCGCCGATCGTGGCGATACCGTGCCGGGACAGCTCGGCCACCAGTGCCCGGCTGTTCTCCGAACTGGTGCCGACATCGGTCACCGCCACGATGCGCTGGGCGGGCGCCGCGGCGATGATCTCCTCGGCGACGACGCGCCAGTGGTCGGCGTTGCTCCCGTAGTTGGCCAGCAGGAGCTTGATCCCTGGCGGCCCGTTCTTCGGCCAGGCGGCGGTGATCGCGCCCTGGACCTCACGCCGGACGAACGGGAACGGCTGGCTGTCCACCTTCGGGTCCGGGGCGAGGTTCTCCAGCACCACGATGGTCTTGAAGTTCTCGCCCGCCGCCTCGTTGCGGCCCTTGATGAGCTTCTCCAGCGGGTCGAGCGGGTCGTCGTCCCGCAGCGGACCGGAGTCGAGGTTCAACCCGACGCAGACGTACGACGAGCCGGTCGACTTCTTGTCCGCGTCCACCGCGTGCAGCCCGGCACCACAGGACTCCCACGGTCTCGTCACCGCCACCGTGACGCCCACCAGCACGATCACGACCGCGATCAGCAACAGCCGATGACGGCGCGCCCACCCGTGGGGCCGCACCGGCGGGTCCGTCGCCGTGCGTTCACGGGCGGACATACGGGTTCTCAACGAATCGAGCCAGGACATGACGGGGTTCCGTTCGGGGTTCAGGGAAATTCGCCGCGACGGGCGAGCTCTTTGGCCGACACGAGCGCGCCGACGTCGGGGCGATGCGAAGTGGTGGCCAGCGCGGCGAAAGCGTTCGCGATCACCTCGTGCTGAGCCTGCCCGCGGACCGCGAAGGGGTTGGCGGTCAGCCAACCCGCCGCGATGAGCCGGGCCACGTTGTTGCGGATCTTCGACCTGTCGTCGGGACTCCGCGCGCTGTCGAGGTTGACCAGTTCGTCGTACAGCTCCGCGTGATCCCGTCCGGGCGGCAGATCGTCCGGCGCGTTCAGGACCAGCTCGAGCTTCGCGACCCACTCCGCGTGCGGGATCCGGTTGAACTCGTTCTCGAAGAAGGTGACCACCTCGCCGATGGCGCCGAGCGCGAGGTTGCAGTAGGCCAGGCGCACCGGATCCTGCGCGGTGTCCGGGTCGTCGCGCAGTGCCGTGAACTGCTCGGCGTAGGTCGGCCCGTCCCCGCGCCGGGCCAGCGCGGACACCAGGTTCGCGGCGATCCACGGATGCAGGGCCGCCTGGTCCTCGGTCATGCTCGCCGAGTTCTTCGCCGTCACCCACAACGCGGTGCGCAGCTCGGTCAGGATCCGCCCGACGTGCGGCTGGTCGATGCGGCTCTGCGCGGCGTCCGGGATCAGCCAGGGCGCGGTCGCGAACGGGGCCGCGGTCACGAAGTCGTCGAGATTCACGTCGTCGAGATGCTCGGTCAAGCCGAGCTCGGCCAGCCTGCGGTAGCAGGGATCCCGCTCACCACGGGGATCGGTGGTGAGCAGGTCGCGGTCGCCTTCCCGCACGTCGATCACCCGCAACCGCTCCGCGAGCTGCTCGACCGCGGACGGGAGCCCGCCGGTCGCCCGGTGCGCGAGCGTCACCTTCGGGGTCAGCGCGCCGGAATCGAGGACACGCGCGATCCGCCCGATCGGCTGGGCCGAGAGCCGGACCGGATAGTAGGGCGATTCGAGCGCGCCTTTGGCCGCGTCCGCCCAGTCGTCGTACGAGGCCTCTTCGCAGTCCACCATCGGCCGGACGGCGGACGGGGCGCCGGAGGCGGGTTTCCACGGAGCCAGCCACGCGGTCCCCCAGTCTTCGTGCCACCGCCCGCTGGTGGCGATGACCAGCAGCGCGTCGTGGGCCTCGCGGTCGTTCGGATGCTGGACGGCGTACCGTTCCCGCGCCGAGATCAGGTCGGCGAGGAACTCGGTCCCTCCGGCGTGATCGACGTCGTCGAGGGCCACCACCCAGTTGTGCCAGTGCCTGCGCTGCTGCGAAAGGTCACAGCTGCAGGGGCTCTTTTCCTCCGGTCTGGCCAGCCGCGGATGGTTCGCCCGGACGTCGCCGAGGAACGCCGCCATCAGCCACTCGGTGACAGCCTTCGCGTCACGGGCGTTGCCGTGCGCGAGCCGGTTGAGTTCGAGCAGCGCGTCGAACGGGGACCTGCCCTCGGCGTTCGGGAAGTCGGCCAGTGAATGCAGGGCCTTGCGGAGCCTCGGCCGGATGTTCCGGACCAGATGCGGGAACGTCTGGCGGAACAGATCCGCGTACTGCGGTTCGACGAGACCGGTCACCTTCGCCGTTTCGGACAGCGTGTCGAGCGCTTTGTCCAGTGCCGGTGTCCAGATGACTCCCTGGAAACTGGCGATCAGCGCCTTCAGTTGTGCCAGATCTTCGTCACGATTCCGTCCGGGAAGCTCCGCCTGAACTGCGATCAGCGCAAGAGTGAAACGCAGGAACTTCGGTTTCGGCCGATTCCGCCATTTGCCGGACAATCCGTAGGCCAGTTTTGTGAGCACGTCGATCGTGCCCGCGCGGCCACCCTGCCCGAAATCGAATCCGGCGTGCACGACGCCCCAGCCCAGGTCACGTCGGATCGCTTCCAGTGCCGTGGTCTTTCCCGAACCGACCGGTCCGAGCAGCAGCGTCACCGGCTGCCGGCGCGACGGATTCCCCGTCTCGCGATTGATCAGCATTCTCCGGGCGAGCTGCACCGCGGGAGAATGTCGGTCCACACTCATTTTTCCTGTTCAGCCCCTAGCTGTGATCCGGAATGGAGAATGCGGACCATCGTAGGTACTCGATCAGAATCGGGGCACAGGAAATTCCACACCAGACACGAACGGACGAAATCCGGGGAGAATCGTAATTCTTGCTCGACGGTGAGCGATACCGCCGCTCACTCGAACGGCGCTACCCGCCCCAAGCCGGCTGGCGCCCGCCGCCGGGATAGCCACCGTAGTACCAGTCGTAGTACCAGTCGTTGTCGTGGTGGCCGGCGCGCGGATCCCGTCGTTCCTCGGGTGCCGGGACAGGTGTCGGCGTGGGAGACGGGGTCTCCGAGCCGTTCATCGACGCCGTCAGTGGCGGCGGGGGTGCGACGCTGCCGCCCGACGGTCCGGACGGGGCGGGCGAAGGCACCGCGTCGTCCGGGATCTCGACCGCCTGCGGCGCGATGGTCAGCGACGGCGGCGGGAGTGGCATCCCCGGGATGACCTCGGCCGAGTCGGCCGGGGTGAGCAGCACGGCCAGCAGGCCGCCGAGGACGACACCACCCGCCGAAAGCGCGAAGATCCGCCGGAGCTTCCCGCTTCCGGGACCGGTGGTCTCCGGCGCCCGGTGCTTCGGCCCGCGCGGTCCCCGGCGACGGGGTGCCGCACCGGCTGCCCGCATCAATTCGCTCAGGGCGTCCCCATCGTTGTCGCGGCGAGCCGTGCGTGCCATCGGCACCTCCAAACCCCGGTCCGTCGCTCAGCGCGACGGCCTCATCCCGGGGTGGATCCTAGGAACGCGGGAGCCGGTTGTAAACGGTTGCCCGTCCACAGCGGACAGACGTGCGGTGAAGGGTCAGGCAGCTGCGGTGACCGCGATCGCGGCCTCGCCGGCTTCGGTCAGCTCGGCGGGCACGCGACCGGTGACGGCGGAGAGGCCGGTGGACTCGGCGGGGCGGATGTAACCACCGTGGGCGAGGGCGTGCGCGGTCATCTGGTCGCAACAGGCGAACCCGTCGATGAAGAGGTCCGGCTCGCAGCTGCACGACATCTGGGCGCGGCGGGCCGCGACCGCTCGCAGCATCGCCATGGCTCGATGGGACAACTCGACCTCTGAACCGGACACCGGAACGCACCTCTTTCGATCGGCTGCCTGATCAGCAGCACTTACACCGTGTTATCGGTCGCTGCTCCATCAGTGTTAACAAGATCTCAGACGTTCCCGGGAATCTCTACGTTCCGTTCGATCTTCTTGCTTTTCGCCAGTGCCAAAGTGGGCTCCAGGACACTGGCCCACTGCGCGACGATCTGCTTGCGGCGCCTCGTGTCATCGGTCAGCAGATTCGCCAGCCCCAGACCGCGGGCAAGATCGAGAGTGGCCTGGACCAGCTCACGAACGCCCTGGTGGGACTCGTCGACGCCGAAGAGTTCGACCGTCACCCGATGTGCTTCCCTGCCGACCCGCGCCTCCAGCGGCACCAGGGTCGCGCGCAGCCCTTCGTCGGTCGACGCCGCGACCCACAGGTGGAGCGCGGCACGGAACATCGGCCCGCTGTAGAGGTTGAGCACCATGTCGACGGCCCGTTCGATCCGCGACCGCCCCGACGGCAGTTCCGCGGCGCGGGCGCGCAGTTCCACGATCTGGATCTCGCCGACGTGCTCGACCGCGGCCGCGACCAGGTCTTCCCTGGTCGGGAAGTGGTGCTGCGCGGCACCGCGCGAGACCCCGGCGCGTTCGGCGATGACCGCCACCGTGGTCCCGTTCCAGCCCAGCTCCCCGATCGTCTCGACGGCGGCCTCGACCAGCCGCCGACGGGTCGTGCGGCTGCGCTCCTGCTGCGGTTCGCGGATCATCGCCGGTCTTCGACCCAGAAATCGAGCTGCAGGTCGTCCTCGGACCCGCCGACGCGGTACTTCGAGAAGTCCGTGACGCCTTCGGCGGCCAGTACCTCGTCGTCGAGGTAGAAATTCCCCGTCGCCTCGGCGCTCGGTTTGGTGAGGATCGCGTGCGCGGCGTCCGCCATGATCTCCGGCGTCCGCGACTTCGCCGCAAGTTCGGCGCCGACGACGTTGCGGATCGCCGCGGTGTCGATGGTCGTCCGCGGCCACAGCGAGTTCGCCGCGATCCCGAACTGCCGCAGTTCCGCCGCGAGCCCGACGGTCACCAGGCTCATCGAGTACTTCGCGATGCTGTACGCGAGATGCCCGGCCTGGAACCACTTCTCGTCGAGGCTGATCGGCGGCGAGAGCGTCAGGATGTGGGCGTTCTCCGCCAGCTTCAGATACGGGATGGCGAGCTTCGACAGCAGGAACGAACCGCGCGCGTTGATGTCCTGCATCAGGTCGTAGCGCTTCATGCTGACCGACTCGGTCGGCGTCAGATCGATCGCGCTCGCGTTGTTGAGCACGATGTCGATGCCGCCGAACTGCTCCGCGGTCCGCGCGATCGCGGCCTCGACCGAGGTGTCGTCGCGGACGTCGCCGACGATCGGCAGCGCCTGCCCGCCCGCGTCCTCGATCGCCTTGGCCGCGGTGTAGACCGTGCCCGGCAGTTTCGGGTGCGGCTCGGCGGTTTTGGCCAGCAGGGCGATGTTCGCCCCGTCGCGGGCGGCGCGGATCGCGATGGCCTCGCCGATCCCGCGACTGCCGCCGGAGATGATGATCGTCTTGCCGTGCAGCGTGCTCATGGGTCGCCTCTCAGTCTCCAATGGTGAACCCGCGACCGCGATAGCGGAGCCTTCGGCTGAGGCGGGTTCACGTCGTGGTCGGCTGGGTTCCGCCGTCCGCGTCTACTCCGTTGCCTCTCAGTAGGACCTGGGGAGACCCAGGCTGTGCTGGCCGACGAAGTTGAGCACCATCTCGCGGCTCACCGGCGCGATCCGGCCCAGCCGGACCGCGGTGACCAGTGTGCCCAGCCCGTATTCGCTGGCGAGACCGTTGCCTCCGTGGGTCTGCACGGCCTGGTCGACGGCGCGGATCGCGACCTCGGCGGCCGCGTACTTCGCCATGTTCGCCGACTCGCCCGCGCCGAAGTCGTCGCCGGAGTCGTAGAGCGAAGCCGCCTTCTGCGTCATCAGCTTGGCCAGTTCCAGCTCGATCTTGATCTCCGCCAGCGGATGCGCGAGTCCCTGGTGGCTGCCGATCGGCGCGCCGCCCCACACCTTGCGCTCGTTGGCGTAGGCGACGGCCTTGGACAGCGCGTACCGCGCGATGCCGAGCGAGAACGACGCGCCCATGATGCGTTCGGGATTGAGCCCGGCGAACAGCTGCGCGATCGCCGCGTCCTCCTCGCCGACCAGCGCGTCGGCGGGCAGGTGGACGTCGTCGAGGAACAGGCCGAACTGCTTCTCCGGCGAGACGATGTCCATCTCGATCTGCTTGTACTCGAAGCCGGGCGCGTCGGTCGGGACGGTGAACAGCGCGGGCTTGAGCTTGCCGGTCTTCGCGTCCTCGGTGCGGCCGACGACCAGGACGGCGTCCGCCTCGTCGACGCCGGAGATGTAGACCTTCCGTCCACTGAGGACCCAACCGTCGGCGTCGCGTTTCGCGGTGGTGGTGATCTTGTGCGAGTTCGACCCGGCGTCCGGTTCGGTGATCGCGAAGACCATCCGCCTGCTGCCGTCGGCGATGCCGGGCAGCCAGCGCTTCTTCTGCTCGTCGGTGCCGAAGCGGGAGATGACCGTGCCGCAGATCGCCGGCGAGACGACCATGAGCAGCAGCGGACTGCCCGCCGCGGCGAGTTCTTCCAGTACCGCGGCGAGATCGGCGATGCCCGCTCCCCCGCCGCCGTACTCCTCGGGCAGGTTCACGCCGAGGTAGCCGAGCCGTCCGGCCTCGGCCCACAGTTCCTCGGTCTTGAGCCCGGCGCGGGCCTGCTTGGCGTAGTACTCGTACCCGTACTTCTTGCCGAGTTCGGCGACCGCCGCCCGCAGCGCGACGCGCTCCTCGGGCTCGGTGAAGTTCATCGCGTTCATTCGTTCTCTCCTACCACCGCGAGGATCGTGCCCACTTCGACCTGCTGCCCGACGACGACCGGGAGTTCCGTCACGACGCCGTCGGCGGGCGCCGCGATCCGGTGTTCCATCTTCATCGCTTCCAGCCACAGCAACGGATCGCCGGTCTTGACCGCGTCACCGGCCTCGACCGCGAGCCGGACGACGGTGCCCGGCATCGGCGCCACCAGCGAACCGGCGGCGAGCGCCGCGTCCGGATCCGTGTACCTCGGCACCACGGTCAGTTCCACGGTGCCTTCCGGCGAATCGACGTACACGGCGCCGTCGTACCTCGCGACGGCGAACTTCCGCCGCACCCCGGCGACCTCCAGGACGACACCGCCACCTTCGGCCGAAACGAGTTCGACGCCTTCGAAGCCCTCGGCACGCAGGCCGTCACGGGTGAGCGTGTAGACGACCTCGATCTCGTCTTCGCCATGACGAAAACGTTTGCGCTGCCCCTGGGAGCGGACATTGCGCCAGCCGCTCGGCAAGCGTCCTTGCACCTGGGCGCCCGAGCGGTTCACCGCGGCGCCCGCCAATGCGGCCGCCAGCGCGGAAATCCGTACGGTGTCCACAGTGGCCAGTGGCTTCGCCAGCGTGTCCAGCCCGTGCCGGTCGAAGAACGCCGTGTCGGTTTCACCGGCCAGGAACGCCTCGTGCCGCAGGACGTTCACCAGCAGGTCGCGGTTCGTCACCACGCCGTGGATCTCGGCGCCCGCCAGCGCACCGGCCAACGCCCGCGCCGCGCTCCGGCGGTCCGGGGCGAACGCGATGACCTTGGCGAGCATCGGGTCGTAGTGCACGCCGACGGTCTGGCCGCTGACGAAGCCGGAGTCCAGCCGCACGCCAGGGCCGATCTCGAATTCCCGCTGCGCGGCGGGAACTTCGAAGCGGTGCAGTGTGCCGCTCTGCGGCTGCCAGCCCGCGGCCGGGTCTTCGGCGTAGAGCCGGACCTCGATCGCGTGGCCCCGCGTCTCCGGCTCGTCGATCGGGAGGTGCTCGCCTTCCGCGATCCGCAGCTGCAGCGCGACGAGGTCGAGTCCTGTCGTGGCTTCGGTGACCGGGTGCTCGACCTGGAGCCGGGTGTTCATCTCCAGGAAGTAGAACCGCCCGTCCCGTCCGGCCAGGAACTCGACAGTGCCGGCGCCAACGTAATCGATCGCCTGCGCGGCCTTGCGCGCGGCGTCGAACAGGGCCTCCCGCATGGCTTCGTCGACGAACGGCGATGGCGCCTCCTCGACCACCTTCTGGTGACGGCGCTGGATCGAGCATTCCCGCTCCCCCACCGCCCACACCGTGCCGTGGGTGTCGGCGAGCACCTGGACCTCGATGTGACGTCCGGTCTCCAGGTACCGCTCACAGAACACGGTCGCGTCGCCGAAGGCCGAAGCGGCCTCCGCGCTCGCCCCTTCGACGGCTTCGGCGAGTTCGCCGAGTGAGCGCACGACGCGCATCCCGCGTCCGCCACCCCCGGCGGAAGCCTTGACCAGCAGAGGAAGGTCGGCTTCGGTGACCTCGGCCGGGTCCAGTTCGGACAGGATCGGGACACCGGCGTCGGCCATCATCCGCTTGGACTCGACCTTGGAGCCCATGCTCTCGATGGCTTCCGGCGGCGGACCGACCCAGGTGAGCCCGGCGTCGAGGACGGCGCGGGCGAACGCGGCGTTCTCCGACAGGAAGCCGTAGCCGGGGTGGATCGCGTCGGCGCCGGTTTCGACGGCCGCCTTGATCAGCAGTTCGGCCCGCAGGTAGGTGTCGGACGGCGCGTTGCCCGGCAATCGGACCGCGATGTCGGCCTCGGCGGTGTGCGGCGCGTCGGCGTCCGCGTCGGAGAACACCGCGACCGTGCCGATCCCGGCGTCGCGGCAGGTGCGGAACACGCGGCGGGCGATCTCCCCGCGGTTGGCGACCAGGAGTTTCTCGATCATGCCGCTCACATCCTGAAGACGCCGAAGCCCTCGGCGCCCTTCACTGGTCCATTGTGGATCACGGACAGGCTGAGCCCGAGCACCGTGCGGGTGTCGCGGGGATCGATGATCCCGTCGTCGTAGAGCATTCCGGAGAGGAACATCGGCATCGACTCCAGCTCGATCTGCCCCTCCACCATCGCGCGCATGGCGGCGTCGTGCTCCTCGTTGTAGTCCTGACCGCGCGACGCGGCGGCGGCGCGGGCCACGATGGACAGCACGCCGGCCAGCTGCTGCGGCCCCATGACCGCGGATTTCGCGCTGGGCCAGGCGAACAGGAAGCGGGGGTCGTAGGCGCGGCCGCACATGCCGTAATGCCCGGCGCCGTACGAAGCGCCCATGAGCACCGAAAGATGTGGCACCTTCGAGTTCGACACGGCGTTGATCATCATCGCGCCGTGCTTGATGATGCCGCTCTGCTCGTACTCCTTGCCGACCATGTAGCCGGTGGTGTTGTGCAGGAAGACCAGCGGAGTGTCGATCTGGTTGGCCAGCTGGATGAACTGCGCGGCCTTCTGCGACTCCTCGCCGAAGAGCACGCCTTGGGCGTTGGCGAGGATGCCGACCGGATAGCCGTGGATGCTCGCCCAGCCGGTGGCGAGGCTGCTGCCGTACAAGGGTTTGAACTCGTCGAAGTCCGAACCGTCGGCGACCCTGGCGATCACCTCGCGCGGGTCGAACGGCACCTTGAGATCGGTGGGCACGATGCCGAGCAGGTCTTCGGCGGAGTACAGCGGCTCGGCGTAGTCCGGTTTCGGCGTCGGGCCCTGCTTGCTCCAGTTGAGCCGTTTGACGATGCTGCGGCCGAGCCGGATCGCGTCCTCTTCGTCGGCCGCGAGGTAGTCGGCGAGGCCCGACGTGCGGGCGTGCATTTCGGCACCGCCGAGCGATTCGTCGTCGGACTCCTCACCGGTGGCCATCTTGACCAGCGGCGGCCCGCCCAGGAACACCTTCGCGCGTTCCTTGACCATCACGACGTAGTCCGACATGCCGGGCAGGTACGCGCCGCCGGCGGTCGAGTTGCCGAACACCAGCGCGATCGTGGGCACCTTGGCCGCCGAAGACCGCGTGATGTCGCGGAAGATCCGGCCGCCGGGGATGAAGATCTCCTTCTGCGTGGGCAGATCCGCGCCGCCGGACTCGACGAGATTGATCACCGGCAGGCGGTTCTGCGCGGCGATGTCCGCGGCGCGGTAGCTCTTCTTGGCCGTCCACGGGTTGCTGGCCCCGCCTTTGACCGTGGGGTCGCTCGCCGAGATCATGCACTCGACGCCTTCGACCACGCCGATTCCGGTGATCACGCTGGCGCCGACCTGGTAGTCCGAACCCCAGGCCGCCAGCGGCGAAAGCTCCAGGAACGGCGAGTCCTCGTCGAGGAGGAGCTCGATCCGCTCGCGGGCGAGCAGCTTGCCGCGTTTGCGGTGCCGGGCGACGTACTTCTCGCCGCCGCCCGCGATCGCCTTGGCGTGCTCGCCGTCGATCTCGGCGAGTTTGCCGAGCATGGACTCGCGATTGGCGGCGAACTCCTCGCTTCGTTCGTCCACTGTGGACCTGATGGTGCTCATGCGGTGTATCCCAATCGCTTCGCGGCCAGGCCGGTGAGGATCTCGTTGGTCCCGCCACCGATGCCGAGGATGCGCACGTCACGGTAGTGACGCTCCACTTCGGACTCCCGCATGTAGCCGAGTCCGCCGTGCAGCTGCACGGCCTCGTTGACCACCCATTCGGCGGTCTCGACGGCGGTGTTCTTCGCGAAACAGGCTTCGGCGATGACCTCTTCGCCCGCGACGTGGCGCTGGGCGACCTGCCGGGTGTACGTCCGGGCGACGTCGATCTTGCGGGCCATCTCGGTGAGCTTGTGCTGCACCAGCTGCCGGGAGATCAGCGGACGGCCGAAGGTCTCGCGCAGTCGGCACCAGTCCAGCGTCAGGTCGAGCGCTCGCTGAGCGTGCGCGTATCCCTGCACCGCCAGCGAAACCCGCTCGGTGACGAACTGCGTGGCGACCTGCGCGAACCCGCTGTTCTCGGCGCCGATCAGGTTCTCCGCGGGCACCCGGACGTCCACATAGGACAACTCGGCGGTGTCCGAGCAGAGCCAGCCCATCTTCTCCAGCTTGCGGGACACGGTGAAGCCCGGCGTGCCGCGCTCGACGACGATGAGCGAGATCCCGTGCGCGCCGGATTCCCCGGTGCGGACCACCGTGGTCACGAAGTCCGCGCGGCAGCCCGAGGTGATGAACGTCTTGGCACCGTTGATGACGTACTCGTCACCCTCGCGCACCGCAGTCGTGCGGATCCCCGCGACGTCGGAGCCGCCGTCGGGTTCGGTGACCGCCAGCGAACCGATCTTGGCGCCTTCCAGCGCCGGCCGGACCCAGCGTTCGATCTGCACCGGATCGCCTGCCGCCGCGATGTGCGGGACGGCGATGCCGCAGGTGAACAGCGAGGCGAAGAGCCCGCCGGAACCACCCGCGTAGTGCAGTTCCTCGGCGATGACCACGGCGTCGAGATAGTCGCCGCCCCCGCCGCCGACCTCCTCGGGGAAGCCGACGCCGAGCAGCCCGAGGTCCCCGGCCTTGCGATGCAGGTCGCGAGGCAGTTCGCCCTCGCGCTCCCAGCCTTCGAGGTGGGGCAGGATCTCGGTCTCGGCGAACCGCCGGACGGTCTTGCGCAGCTCGGCGCGTTCCGGAGTCGAGAAGGGGTCGGTCACAGGAAAGCCTCCGGGATGTCGATCTCGCGGGAGCGCAGCCATTCCCCGAGCGCCTTCGCCTGCGGGTCGAACCGCGCCTGCGACGCGACGCCCTCGCCGAGGATTCCTTCGACGACGAAGTTGATCGCCCGCAGGTTCGGCAGGAGATGCCGCCGGACCTCCAGGTCGGCGGTCTCCGGGAGCAGCAGTTTGAACTCGGTGACGGTGAGCCGATGGGCGAGCCAGCGCCACGCCTCGTCGGACCGCGCCCAGACGCCGACGTTCGCGTTGCCGCCCTTGTCGCCGCTGCGGGCGCCGATCACCTTGCCCAGCGCCGCCCGGCGGACCTGCGCCTGGGTGAACGGGGCAGGCAGCCCGTATTCGTCCACTTCGGACAGAGGCAGGGTGTCGCTCACCTGTGCGATGTCGCGCCGCGTCCCGTCCGGCAAAACCGCGACGTGCGGAACCTCTTGGGCGTCGACGTAAGCGGCCCGGTACACGCCATAGGGCGAGGCGGCCGCGGGTGGCGCGGTGACGTGGAAGCCGGGGTAGCTCGCCAGCGCGAGCTCGATCGCCGCACCGCTGAACGCGCGCCCGGCGACCTCCGGATCGGCGTCCTTCACCGCGACGTGCAGCAACGCGCTCGCCTGCTGCTCGGTTTCGGCGTCGGGCCGGTCCGTGCGGGCCAGCGTCCAGCGGACCTCGGCGGGCGGTCGTGCCTTGAGCGCGCCTTCGAGTTGTTCCTTGACCAGCGCGGCTTTCGCTTCGATATCGAGTCCGGTGAGGACGAACGTCGTCTCGTTACGGAAGCCACCGAGGCCGTTCAGACAGACCTTGAGCGTCGGGGGCGGGGGTTCGCCGGTGACACCGCTGATCCGGACGCGGTCCGGGCCGTCGTCGGTCAGGGTCAGCGTGTCGAACCGCGTCGTGACGTCCGGCCCGGCGTAGCGGGCGCCGGTGATCTCGTAGAGCAGTTGCGCGGTGACGGTTCCGGCGTTCACCACGCCACCGGTTCCGGGATGTTTGGTGATCACGCTGGAGCCGTCGGCGGAGATCTCGGCGATCGGGAAGCCCGGGACACCGATCTCGTGCTCGGTGAAGAACGCGTAGTTGCCGCCGGTGGCCTGGGTGCCGCATTCGATCACGTGCCCGGCCACGACCGCGCCCGCCAGCGCGTCGTAGTCGTCGCGCGCCCAGCCGAAGTGCGCGGCGGCGGGACCGACGATCACCGAAGCGTCGGTGACCCGGCCCGTCACCACGATGTCGGCACCCGCGTTCAGGCACTCCGTGATCCCCCACGCGCCGAGATAGGCGTTGGCGGTCAGCGTCTTGCCGAATCCGAGCTCTTCGGCACGCTGGACGAGGTCGTCACCCTCGACGTGCGCGATGGCGACGTCGACCCCGAGTTTCGCGGCCAGCTCACGGAGCGCCTCCGCGAGCCCGGCGGGGTTGAGCCCACCGGCGTTCGCGACGATCTTGACGTCTTTTTCCTTGGCCAGCGCGAGATTTTCCTCCATCTGGCGAAGGAAGGTCTTGGCGTAGCCGCGGTTCGGGTCCTTCATCCGGTCTCGGCCGAGGATGAGCATGGTCAGCTCGGCCAGGTAGTCACCGGTCAGCACGTCGAGCGGGCCGCCGGTGAGCATCTCGCGGACGGCGGAGAACCGGTCGCCGTAGAACCCGGAGGCGTTGCCGATCCTGATCGGCGCCGTCATGCGAACTGCCCCGGCTGCCGTCCGGCTCCGGGAGGCCCGGCGAAGGCCTGCGCGATCCCGAGCCATTCCTCGACGTCGGCGCCGGTGGCGACCAGGTCGGTGTCGTCAGGATGACGGCGCTGGGTGATGACGAGGCAGAAGTCGACGGCGCTCCCGGTGAGCCGCTGCTCGGCGTCCTCAGGTCCGAACGCCCAGTTCGTGCCGTCGGGCGCGGTGAGCTCGACCCGGAACTCCTCGGCGGGCGGCGCGAGCGCGTTGAGCTTGTAGGCGAAGTCGCGGGTGCGGGTGCCGAAGCGGGCGATGTGCCAGATCCGGCCGGTGTTCTCGCGCACGACGCCGAACGTGTCGAAGATGTCCTGGCCGTGCGCCCAGGTCTCCATGAGCCGCGCTGTCACCATGGACGCCGCGCTCATCGGCGGGCCGTACCAGGGGATCTTCTGCCCGTCGGGCACCGCGGCGAGCGCTGCCGCGAGTTCCGCCCGCCCGGCTCGCCATTCGGCCAGCAGTTCACGGGGCGGCGTCTTCGCGCCCTCGGCGGCACCGTCGTCGACATAGGTCTCCCCCGTCGCGAGGAGCCCTTCGATCTCGGTCTGCCACTCGGCCTCGGACCCGCGCGCCGCGATCAGCGCCTTACGATCCGTCCAGGCCAGATGGGCTATCTGATGGGCGATCGTCCAGCCTTCGGCCGGGGTCTTCCGCGCCCAATCCGACGCGGGCAGTTCCGCCACCACGTCGTCGATGGCCTGCGTTTCCGCCGCGAGATCCCCAAGGATCACGCCAAGGTCAGCCATGCCCGCCTCCTCGCGTCCTCCTCAGGCTGGCACCCTCCGACAGAAAAATCAAGCACGCCTGATTGTTTTGACGGGAGTTGAAGGGGCCCTTCGCCGCATCCGACGCGGCGAAGGGCCCCTTAGTCGCATGTCACGCGGGGAAAGTCCCCTTCAGCTCCCGTAGAGGGCGCCGACCGCGGCATGGACCGAAGTCGAGTACACCGCGTCGTACGTATGACGCCCGGCCAGGACGTCGCCGCCCTTCCGGCTGTAGGTCCAGCCGCCGTCGGCCTCGAAGCCGGGGTTCGCGACGTGGCAGCCGGTCAGGCTGATGTCGTCCATCCGCGCGGTGACCGAGTAGTTGGTGACGGCCTTCTTCTCGTACAGGCGCAGAGTGAGCGTCGCCGATCCGCCGCTGAGACGCGGGGTGAGATCGATCGGCGACGAGGTGTACCAGTCGCTCCCCTCGCTGGCGACGTCACGCTCCCACACCTGCGTCCCGCCGACGATCGCCTGTTTCGCGTGGTACCCGAGCGGGCTCGTGGCAGGCCGGTCGTCGGTGTGCCACACGACCATCCGGCACGACGTCGACCCGGCGTCGAGGCGGACGGTCGTGCTCGCGGCCGCGTAGTCCCCCGCCGCGGTGGCGTTGTCGGGGTGCACGGTGAACACCAGCGCGCTGTTCCCGGCGTGCGCGACGCGTTCGTCGCTGGACTGCGGGCGCCCGGGCGTCAGCGGCAGCGCGTACTGGATGACGCCGTCGAGCTTCCCCGCCGCCGCGTACTCCAGGCCGACCGCGGTCACCGTGCGGACGTACTCGACGTCCGGGGTGATCGTGGTGCGCGACAACGTGGAGGCGTACACCATCAGGATGGCCTTGCGGCCCTTGCTCGCGAGCCGCGCGACGATCTGGTCCAGCTGCGGACGAAGACTCCCGGTCCACAACGTGTTGCGGTACGGGTCGTCACGGAAGGGCAGGATCAGACTGTCGATGCTCGCGGCATAGGCGTCCACAAAGGACTGTGTGACCGCGTTGGCGTACACCACCGGATAGAAGTCCAGCCCCGGCTGGATAGCCCGGGCGGCGGTCCGCATCCTGGCGGTGTAGTCCTTGGTGAAGGTGGCCGTGTTGGCGTTGAAGTCGTCCATCGCCCAGGCCTTCAGCACCGGGAAACGCACCGAGAGCCGGGCGATCGCCTGCCCCCAGGCGACGTAGTCCTTCTTGTAGGGCAGGTACTCCGCGCAACTCGTGCCGCCGGGGCACTCGGTCGGCGGGACCAGGTAGACCCAGACCGCGAGGCCGCTCGCCTGCGCGGCGGGCAGGAACTCCTGCTCCAGATCACCCCAGTCGGTGGACTTGTTGACCAGGAACGCGTACGTGTCCGCGTTCATCGCCCGGAGCCGGTCCACCGTCGCCTGAGCGTCGACGTGCCCATCGGTCTTGCGCACGGGATTGGCGTAACTGGCACGGATCCCTGGTGCGGGCACCGCTTCGGCGGGCAACGCGAGCAGCGAACCCAGGAGCGCCAGCAGCAGCGCGACCACGGACCATCTCCCGGCCTGCCGCGAGGACAAGGGTGTCGTCATGGTTCCTGAGCCTGCCGGGATCGCGCATAAGTTCCGTACATGCCCACAGGCCAATCACAGGACTCTGCGTAGTGCATTCACCATCTTTTGTTCCCCATCGGGTGAAATGACCCCCACCTGCCCGCTACGCAAATCGGGCTAGTACAGGCGTTCGAAATGTCGTAGCGTTGATCCCGTGGCCAGCGAAAACAGTCCCCAGTCAGTGCGCACCGAGTGGTGGCGTGCCGATACTGCATCGCTGCATGCCCGTAAGCAGGAAATCGAAGTCCTGAAGCGTCAATTGGATGCGGAGCAGTACGCGGTCTTGGCGGAGTTGAATTCTCGTGGGATTCGTGGGTGTACGGGGCATTCGACGTTGATGGGGTTGATCTTTCAGGACTTCCACGTGTCGGAGAAGGAAGCGTCGGCTCGCGCTGATCGGGCGCTGGCTCTGCATCCTGGGGTGGTCATCGGCGGGGGCGTCGTGCCACCGCTGGCTCCGTTGACCGCCGAAGCCGCTGCCGAAGGTGCGATCGGGGGCGGTCAGATCGATGCGATCATCGGCGCTCTCGCCCAGATTCCCTCCTTTGTTCCTGCGGAGGAGGTGCGGGCCGGGGAGAAGATCTTGGTTGATCTGGCTCGGCGGGCTGGGCCGAAGGAGATCGTGACGGCTGGGCGTCGGATGCTGAACACGATGGATCCCGACGGTAAAGAACCCCGTGATGAGGGCCCGAAGGATGCTCGTCCGGAGTTGCGGTTCGTCAAGCGTCGTGACGGCACGCTCGGGTTCGCGGGAACCCTGGATCTGGAAACCTATGCGCGGTTGAAGTCCGATCTCGATCCTCTGGCCAAGCCGCACAAGGCTGTCGACGGTGTCCGTGACTCTCGCGGCCAGGGTGAGCGTTATGGGGATGCGTTCGCCGACTATGTGCGGTTGAAGACCGCCAGCCCCGATCTTCCCGGTCAGGCTGGGGAGTCGACCCAGATTCTGGTGACCATGGCCTACGAGGATCTGATGAACGAGGTCGGCGACGGCGTCCTCGACTTGGTCGGCCCGATCAGTGCCACCGACGTCCGGATCCTGGCCTGCGATGCCCGGATCCGGCCTGTTGTTCTGTCGGGGGCGGGGAAGCCGCTGGATGTGGGGCGGTCCAGCCGGTCCGCCACCACCCCGCAGAAGCACGCCCTGAAAATCCGCGACGGTGGGTGTGCGTTCCCGGGCTGTGATATGCCGGTGCAGCGTTGCACCGCACATCACATAGTTTTCTGGCGACACCGTGGCGAAACGAAAATCGACAACCTCGTGCTCCTCTGCGCGAGACACCATCGGCTGATCCATAAAAGCGAGTGGAAAGTCCAGATCGCCCAAGACGGGCTCCCTGAATTCACCGCCCCCGCCTACCTCGACCCCACCGGGACTCCGAGGCGCAACACCATGCACCTACAGGTATAGGCCGATGACAGCGAAAGCCTCCAAGCCCACTATGGACTGACGGAGTTCACCGCGGGTCGCCAACCGAACAAGCTGCCGCGCGACGTCACCCAAACGCCCCCGAGCCCAGGTACCGTAGGCGAGATGCGCAAACGGGACGGCCTGGGCGGCCTCGCGGCGCTGCTCGTCCTGATCGCGATGATCGTGCTGGTGACGGCCCTCCTGGTCTTCGGCGTCCTGGCCGCGACGGACTACCTGCCGCGTCACTGATCCGCAGCCTCCCGCGGGTGCACGGCGATGGCGATCTTGCCGCGCGGGCGGCCTCGGCCCTCGCCGGCCGAGCCGCCTTCCAACAATGTGTGCGCCTGCGCGATGTCGTCCAGCGGCACCACGGCGCCGATCACTGGCCTGAGCTTGCCTTCGTCGACCAGACGCCCGATGGCTTCGAGCTTCGCCCGGCCAGGGCTGACGAAGAGGAAGTGGTAGGTCGCGTTCACGGCCCACGCGGCGAGCAGGTTCTGCGGTTCGGGAATGTCCACGATGGACACCACGCGGCCACGGTCGGCGAGGACCTCCGGGCTGCGGGCGAGGGTGTCCCCGCCCACCGTGTCCAGCACGACGTCCACCCCGCCCAGCTCGCGGACCCGCGGCACGTAGTCACCGGCCGAGAAGTCGATCGCGACGCCGGCTCCCAGTCCGGTGACGAACTCGTGATCCCTCGCCCGCGCGGTGGTCACCACCTCGGCTCCCAGCGCGGCGGCGACCTGGACGGCGATCGAGCCGACCCCGCCCGCCCCGCCGTGCACCAGGACCCGTTCCCCTGGCCGCACGGCGGCGCGTTCGACCAGCGCCTCCCACACCGTCACGCCCACGAGCACGAGACCGGCGGCCTCGACGTGCGACAACCGTGCGGGCTTGCGGGCGACCACGTCCTGGTCGACCACGTGGAACTCGGCGTAGGTTCCCTGCCCGGCGAAGATCGGCGCCAGGTACCAGACCTCGTCGCCCGACTGGAAGTCGCCCGCCCCGGGGCCGGTCTCGACCACCACGCCGGACACGTCGTTGCCGATCACCGCGGGCAGCGCGAGCTCGTCGCGGTAGTCGCCGCGCCGGGTTTGCAGGTCGAGCGGGTTCACGGACGTGGCCAGCACGCGCACCAGCACCTGACCGGGTCCGGGAACGGGCCTCGGCAGCTCCCGGACGGCGAACGCGGTGTCCGCGTCACCGAAGCGAACGAGTTCCACCGCACGCATCGAGGTCGACATGCTCCGATCTTATATCGCAATACCTCGAATTGTAAATATGTAGGGCCTACTCCCCCGCCCGCTCGAACTCCCGGATCAGCACGGGGTACTGCTCCCCGCCGTGCCCGGCGGCGATCGCGCGGTCGGCCATCGCCTTGATGAGCCTCGGCAGTTCAGCGTTCACGCCCAGCGCCTCGCTCTCCTCGACCATGTGCGCCATCGCCCGCGCGTCGGTCTCCAAGGCCGACACCTCCGCCGGGAACGAGCCCTGGTCGACCTGCTCGGCATAGCCGGGCAGCCAGCCCGCGACGCCGACGGCGATCTGCTGCGCGAAGGTCGCGTACGTCGCGGCGTCGACACCGGCGGTCCGGAGCATCGCGGTGCCCTGGAGCCACGCGTTCAGGACGCTCCACATCATCGCCAGACCGGCGACGTCGTACAGCGACGCCAGCCCGGGGTCCGCGCCGAGATGACTGACCGTGCCGAGCGCGCCGAGGTCGAAGTCCGGCTCCGGGCCGCTGAGCAGGATCACCGCCTCGTCAGTCCCGATAGACGAGGGGATGGCCATGATCGCGCCGTCCAGGTAGCGGGCGCCGTGCTTTTCCGCCCAGGCGGCGGTTTCCCGCGCCTGTGTGGAGTCGCCCGAGGTCAGGTTGACCAGGGTCGTGCCCTCGAGCCCGGCTTCGCCGAGCAGGTCACGCACGGCCGAGTAGTCGGTGAGGCACACGATCGTCACGCCGCCCGCTTCGAGCGCGTCACCGACGGTGGGCGCGAGCCGCGCCCCCTCGGTCACCAGAGACTCCGCCTTGGCGGCCGTCCGGTTCCATACGGTCGTGGAATGCCCGGCCTTCAGGAACGCGCGGGCGAGCGCGGTACCCATCAGGCCGAGGCCGAGAACTGTCACGGGTGCGGTGGTTTCACTGTTCATGGCAGCATCGTCAACGTTGAGATCGGTATGAAGGTCAAGTGGGGAAGCGATGAAAATCGGGGAACTGAGTCATCGGACGGGCGTCAACGCCCATCAGCTGCGCTATTACGAGGCCCAAGGGCTCCTGGAGGCGGACCGCGCCGCGAACGGCTATCGCGAGTACGACGAGACGGCCTTGCTGCGGGTGAAGCAGATCCGGCATCTGCTCGCCGCGGGCCTGTCATCCGAGGACATCGCGTACCTGCTGCCCTGCGCGATCGGCGAGGAGCCGGAGCTGATCGGCTGCCCCGAACTGCTGGCCGCGATGCGCGAACGGCTCGGGCGGCTCGACGAGCAGATGGCCAAGATCGCGCGGTCCCGCGACGCGCTGGCCGGGTACATCGACGCGGCGGAGCGGACAGGCGCGAAGACCTATCCCCCGTTCGAAGGTGCCGCGTGAGCGAGACACAGGAAGCCGTCCGGTTGCGCGAGCAGGGCACCGACGAGGCCCGCCTGCGGCTGATCGAGCTGGCCGAACGGCACCCGGGGGACGCCGTCATCGCCTACCAGACGGCGTGGGCCCACGATTCTCTCGGCTTCGAGGCCGAAGCCGCTCCCTACTACGAGCGGGCGCTCGCGACCGAAGGTCTGTCCACACAGGACAGGCACGGCGTGTTCGTCGGCCTCGGCAGCACGTATCGCGTCCTCGGCCGGTACGAAGAATCGCTCAAGACCTTGCGCCGCGGCCTCGACGAGTTCCCGGACGACGCGGCGCTCAGGACGTTCCTCGCGATGGCTCTCTACAACGTCGGCGAAGCACGCGAAGCGGCGGGAACGCTGCTGAAGGTGCTCGCCGCGACCAGTGCCGACACCGGGGTCCAGCGATACCGGCGGGCGGTCGAGTACTACGCGGATCACCTGGACGACGTCGAATGATCTCTTATTGACACCTTGTCAACATAGCCCTAACTTTCACCTCATGAGCGCGTACGCCGAAATCACCTACGAGGTCGCCGACCGCATCGCGACGGTCACGCTCAACCGGCCCGAGGCTCGCAACGGCTACACCATCCGCATGGCCGACGAACTCGGCGACGCGATGGACCGGGCCGACCACGACGAGGACGTCCGCGTGGTGATCCTGACCGGCAACGGCAAGGACTTCTCGGTGGGCGCCGACCTCTCGCAGGGCGGATTCGAGTTCGATCCGGAGACCGGGCCGGACGCGGCTTGGCAGGAGCCGGCGGGGCGCTGCTCGAAACGGATCTTCACGATGAACAAACCGGTGATCGCGGCCTTGCGGGGCGCGGCCGTCGGCGGCGGCGTCACGATCACGCTGTCGTGTGATTACCGGCTGGCGTCCACGGATTCGCGCTTCGGTTTCGTGTTCGTCCGCCGCGGGATCTACCCCGAAGGCGCGTCCGCGTGGTTCCTCCCCCGGCTGGTCGGCATGGGCACGGCACTCGACTGGATGATCAGCGGCCGCGTCTTCGGCGTCGAGGAGGCGAAGAACGCCGGGCTGGTCCACAGTGTTCACGAGCCCGAGGAAGTGCTCGGCAAGGCCCGCGAACTGGCGCTCGAGATCGCCACGACCACGTCACCGGTCTCGGTCGCGGTCACCCGGCAGCTGCTGTACCGGATGGCGAGCGCCGCCTCGCCGTTCCCCGTGCACGAACTGGACTCCCGGCTGATCGGCGGCCTGGGCTCCAGCCCGGACGCGATCGAAGGGGTCATGTCCTTCCTGCAGAAACGACCACCGGAGTTCTCCATGCGCGTCGACACCGACCTGCCTGCCTATCTGCCTTGGCGGAACGCGTGACCGCCTATCCCCCGGAACCGTGGAACCTGGCGGGCCAGGCGTACCTGTCGGTGTGGCGTGTCCCGGTGAGCGAACTGCCCGCGCTCCCCGAAGGTGTGGAGCCGGTCGTGGCGGGCGGACGCGCGCAGGTGTTCACCGCCTGGATCGACTACCAGGAGCCCGGGCAGCTGCAATACCACGAGCTGCTGGCGACGGTCGCCGTCCGCGGCAAGCGCCTCTCCAGCTCGATCACCGACATCTGGGTCGACAGCGAGGTTTCGCTGGCCGGAGGACGGGCGCTGTGGGGCATCCCCAAGGACCTCGCCGCGCTCGACTTCACCCACGGCCGGACCTTCACCGCCTCGGCGGCCACCCAGGACGACTGGATCGCGACGGCCGCTTTCACCCCCCGCCCGAGCCTCCCGGTGAAGATGCCCGCCGCCTTCGACGTCGTCCAAATGTTGGACGGACGTCTCACAAGGAGCCCCGTCCGGGCGAAGGCCCGCCCCCATCCGGCGGCGGCCGATTGGCGGATCAACGAGTCCGGACCGTTCGGCTTCCTGGCCGGTCAGCGGCCTGTTCTGAGCGCCCACCTGCGCGACTTCAAGATCGTTTTCGGCGGCTGACCAGCCGCTCAGCGTGATCGGCTAACCCGCCAGGGTGAGACCACGACACGCCACCCATTGGGGCACGTGCAGGCTCCGACCCCTACATGTAGTCTCTGGGAACCGACATCGCCCAGCGACGGGGAGACCGCTCGGGAGCGGTAGTCGGACAGCTTGTGAACCTGCAGCGCACGGCCTTGTCAGGCTTTGTGGTGCTTCAACGCGCCCAATTGGAGACACGCATGTCAGTGGAAACCGGTCAGCGGCCACCTTCGTCTTCGGACACCACGCCCGCGACCGTGCGAGTCATCCGGCGGGACGGCAGCGTGTCCCCCTTCGACGCGAACAAGATCTCGGTCGCCGTGACCAAGGCCTTCCTCGCCGTCGAGGGCGGTGACGCGGCCGCTTCGTCGCGGATCCACCACCTGGTCAACGAATTGACCGAGCAGATCGAAGCCACCCTGCTCCGCCACGCCGGTCCCGAGACCGCGCTGCACATCGAGCAGATCCAGGACATCGTCGAGCTCGCGCTGATGCGCGGCGAGCACCACAAGGTCGCCCGCGCGTACGTCCTTTACCGCGACGAGCGCGCGAAGGCCCGCGAGTCCGAAAAGCCGGCCTCGTCCGACGTCGCCATCAGCGTCAAGGCCGCCGACGGCACGATCCGCCCGCTCGACTGGGCCCGTGTCTCGCACGTGGTCGGCGAGGCCGTCGCCGGGCTCGACGACGTCTCGGCCGAGCCGGTGCTGGCCGAGGCCAAGCGCAACCTCTACGACGGCATCAGCGCCGACGAACTCGCCCTCGCCCAGATCATGGCCGCGCGCGTGCTCGTCGAGCAGGAGCCGAACTACTCCTACGTCAGCGCCCGGCTGCTGGCGGACAAGCTCCGCGGCGAGGCGCTCAGCTACCTCGCGGGCTCGCCCCAGCTGGCCAGCCAGGACGAGATGACCGCCCGGTACCCGCAGTACTTCCGGGACTACCTCAAGCGCGCCATCGAGCTGGAGCTGGTCAACCCCGAGCTGCAGACGTTCGATCTGGACAAGATCACCGCGGCCATCCACGCCGAGCGCGACCTCGACTTCGGCTTCCTCGGCCTGCAGACGCTGTACGACCGGTACTTCCAGCACCACAACGGCGTCCGGTTCGAGCTGCCGCAGGCGTTCTTCATGCGTGTCGCCATGGGTCTCGCGATCCGCGAGGACAACCGTGAAGCCCGCGCCATCGAGTTCTACGAGCTGCTCTCGTCGTTCCACTTCATGGCGTCCACCCCGACGCTGTTCAACTCGGGCACCACGCGCCCGCAGCTGTCGTCCTGCTTCCTGACCACGGTGGACGACGACCTGGACTCGATCTTCCAGGCGTACAAGAACAACGCGCTGCTGGCGAAGTACTCGGGCGGCCTCGGCAACGACTGGACCCCGGTCCGCGGCCTCGGCGCGCACATCAAGGGCACCAACGGCCAGTCGCAGGGTGTCGTGCCGTTCCTCAAGATCGCCAACGACACCGCGGTCGCGGTGAACCAGGGCGGCAAGCGCAAGGGCGCGGCCTGCGCGTACCTCGAGACCTGGCACGTCGACATCGAGGAATTCCTCGACCTGCGCAAGAACACCGGTGACGACCGTCGTCGTACGCACGACATGAACACCGCGAACTGGGTGCCGGACGAGTTCCTCCGCCGGGTCGAGGCCGACGCGCAGTGGACGCTGTTCTCGCCGAACGAGACCCCGGACCTGCACGACCTCTACGGCACCGCGTTCGCCGAGCGCTACCGCGAGTACGAGGCCGCCGCCGAACGCGGTGAGCTGAAGGTCTTCCGCAAGGTCCGCGCGATCGACCTGTGGCGCCGCATGCTGACCATGCTGTTCGAGACCGGCCACCCGTGGATCACCTTCAAGGACCCGTGCAACCTGCGCTCGCCGCAGCAGCACGTGGGTGTCGTGCACTCGTCCAACCTGTGCACCGAGATCACCCTGAACACCACCACGGACGAGGTCGCGGTCTGCAACCTCGGCTCGGTGAACCTGCTCAAGCACGTCACCCCCGAGGGCATCGACGCGAAGCGTCTCGAGAAGACCGTGCGCACCGCCGTCCGCATGCTCGACAACGTGATCGACATCAACTTCTACACCATCCCGGAAGCACGCCGGTCCAACCTGCGGCACCGCCCGATCGGGCTGGGCCTGATGGGCTTCCAGGACGCGCTGTTCGAGATCGGTGTCCCGCTGTCCTCGGAAGAGGCCGTCCAGTTCGCGGACACCAGCATGGAGCACATCAGCTACTACGCGATCTCGGCGTCGACCGACCTCGCCGAGGAGCGCGGCCAGTACCAGACGTTCGAGGGTTCCTTGTGGAGCAAGGGAATCCTGCCGATCGACTCGCTGCAGCTGCTGATCGACGCCCGCCAGGGCGACGCGCTCGACGTCGACACCTCGTCCACTTTGGACTGGGCGCCGCTGCGCGAGCGGGTCAAGACCGTCGGCATGCGCAACTCCAACGTGATGGCGATCGCGCCGACCGCGACGATCTCCAACATCGTGGGCGTCGGGCAGTCGATCGAGCCGCTGTTCCAGAACCTGTTCGTCAAGTCGAACATGTCCGGTGACTTCACCGTGGTGAACCCGCACCTGGTCCGCTCGCTCAAGGAGCGCGGGCTGTGGGACGAGGTCATGGTGTCGGACCTGAAGTACTTCGACGGCAGCCTCGGCCAGATCGACCGCGTGCCGGACGACCTCAAGGCGCTGTACGCGACCGCGTTCGAGATCGAGTCGCGGTGGCTGGTGGACGCCGGTTCGCGTCGTCAGAAGTGGATCGACCAGGCGCAGTCGCTGAACCTGTACATCGCGGCGCCCAGCGGCCGCAAGCTCGACGAGCTGTACCGCTACGCCTGGCACAAGGGCCTCAAGACCACGTACTACCTGCGGGCGCGGTCCGCGACGCACGTGGAGAAGAGCACCCTGCGCGGCACCGACGGCAAGCTGAACGCGGTCTCGGCCACCCCGGCCCCGGCCACACCTTCGGCACCCAAGCCCGCCGCCCCCGCCGCTTCGCCCGCCCCGTCGGCTTCCGCCGCGGTTTCGCCGTCGCCCGCCGCCGCCGTGCCCGCGGTGCCGGTGACCGCCCCGGAACCGAAGGAGATCCCGCAGGTCTCCGACGTCGACTTCGTCGCCACCGACGGCGCCGCCTGCCGCATCGACGACCCCGACTGCGAAGCCTGCCAGTAAACATCCTCGTGAGTGGTAAGGGCGGTTCTAACCGTCCTTACCGCTCACGACACCTCGTGAAGTGAGTTCTCTATGACCACCTTTGACGCTTCCACCGACGCCACCGGCCTCGGTGAGATCGAAGTCGGCGCCGCCCGGATCAACGTCGACGACAAGCGGATGATCAACGCCCGCGCCGACGTCAACCAGCTGCTGCCGATGAAGTACACCTGGGCGTGGGAGAAGTACCTCGCCGGCTGCAACAACCACTGGATGCCGACCGAGGTCGCCATGCAGGCCGACATCGCGCTGTGGAAGTCGGCCGACGGCCTGACCGAGGACGAGCGCACCATGCTCAAGCGCAACCTCGGCTTCTTCGCCACCGCGGAATCGCTGGTGGCCAACAACATCGTGCTCGCGGTGTACCGGCAGATCACCAACCCCGAATGCCGCCAGTACCTGCTGCGCCAGGCGTTCGAGGAGGCCGTGCACACGCACACCTTCCAGTACATCTGCGAAAGCCTCGGCCTGGTCGAGGGCGAGCTGTTCAACATGTACCGCGAGGTCCCCTCCATCTCGGAGAAGGACGCGTGGGCGCTGAAGTACACGCAGAACCTGGAGAACCCGGACTTCGAGACCGGTACCCCCGAGGCCGACCAGAACTTCCTGCGTGACCTGGTCGCGTTCTACGTGATCTTCGAGGGCATGTGGTTCTACACCGGCTTCGCGCAGATCCTCTCGCTCGGCCGCCGGAACAAGATGATCGGCATCGCCGAGCAGTACCAGTACATCCTGCGCGACGAGTCGATCCACCTGAACTTCGGCATCGACTGCATCAACCAGATCAAGATCGAGAACCCGCACCTGTGGACCGAGGAGTTCCAGGCGGAGATCCGCGGCATGCTGACCGAGGCCTGTGAACTCGAGGTCTCCTACGCCCGCGACACCATGCCCCGCGGCATGCTCGGGCTGTCGGCCGAGCTGATCGAGCAGTACATGCACTTCATCACCGACCGGCGCGCGCAGCAGATCGGCCTCCAGCCGATCTTCGGCGAGACGGAGAACCCGTTCCCGTGGATGTCGGAGGCGATGGACCTCAAGAAGGAGAAGAACTTCTTCGAGACCCGCGTCATCGAGTACCAGTCCGGTGGCGCCCTCGACTGGGACTGATCCCCCGGTCGGCGTAACCGCTTGCGCGTGAAGGCCCCCTTCCCTCGGCTGAGCCGAGGGAAGGGGGCCTTCACGCGCTTCAGCCGACTGAGGTTCATCACATGTCCAGCGGGGCCGCGGCGGGCGTGGGTACGCTGCAGGGTGCTACTGGTTCGCCCGGCCTCCCAGGCCGGTCGAGGTAACAGGGAACCCGGTGAGAATCCGGGACTGCCCCGCAGCGGTATGTGGGAACGAAAGCCGTCACCGTGCGAGACACGGTAAAGCACTGGGGCATGGCGCCCCGGGAAGCGACGGCCGGTAGGAGCGAGCGAGTCGCCCACGAGTCCGAAGACCTGCCCGTGGTGCGCGCGCCGACGGCGTGCGTGAGTCCGGGCCTCGTGGGATGGGCGCGACCGAAACCGCGGTCATTCCTGCGCGCTCCGGGCTCTGACGACAAGCTCGCGAGGAGAGAGCTGTGACCGAAATCGGCACCACTGTGCTGGGCTACCCCCGGATCGGACCGGACCGGGAACTCAAGCGTTCACTCGAACGCTACTGGGCGGGCAAGATCGACGAAGCCGCGTTGCTGGAGACCGGCCGCGCGCTGCGTACGCAAACCTGGCGGGAACTCAAGGACGCGGGACTGGACTCCGTCCCCTCCAACACGTTCTCCCACTACGACCAGGTGCTCGACACCGCCGAGCTGTTCGGAGCGCTGCCGGAGCGCGTCACGAAGCTCGGTCTCTCACCGCTCGACACCTACTTCGCCGCCGCTCGCGGGGTGCAGGACGCGCCCGCGATGGAGATGACGAAGTGGTTCGACACGAACTACCACTACATCGTCCCCGAACTCGGGCCGGACACCCGATTCTCGGTCGCCGGCTCCAAGCCGCTCGACGAGTACCGCGAGGCCCGCGCGGTCGGCGTCGAGACACGGCCGGTGCTGGTGGGCCCGGTGACGTTCTTGCTGCTCGCGAAGGCCGCCGAGGGTGCTCCGGAGGGCTTCCGCCCGCTGGACCTTCTCGACAACCTTCTCGACGGCTACGTCGAACTGCTGCGGCGCCTGCATGACGAAGGCGTCGAGTGGGTCCAGCTCGACGAGCCCGCCTTCGCCGGCGACCGCACCGAGCCGGAGCTCAACGCGCTCATCCGCGCCTACCACCGGCTCGCGAAGGAGACCGCGCGCCCGAAGATCCTGGTCGCCGGATACTTCGGCGGTCTCGGCCGGGGACTGGGTGTGCTCGCCCGTTCCCCGATCGACGCCCTCGCCGTCGACCTCGTCACCGATGAGTCCTTTGTGGACGCCGTCGCGGCCGAACCCGCCTTGCGCGACAAGGAGGTCCTGGCCGGTGTCGTGGACGGGCGCAACGTCTGGCGCACCGACCCGACCCGTGCGCTCAGCCGGGCGGCGACGCTGCTCGGCACCGCGAAGTCGGTCAGCGTCTCGACGTCGTGCTCGCTGCTGCACGTGCCTTACGACGTCGAGCGGGAGGCCGAGCTCCACCCGCGGCTCAAGGGCTGGCTCGCGTTCGCCAAGCAGAAGGTCGACGAGGTCGTCCTGCTCGGCCGCGCACTGAAGGAGGAGGGCGTCGACCTCTCCGCCGCCCGTGCGGCGGCCACGGACCGCGCCACGGCGGCCGACCTGGCCGACGCCGGGGTCCGTGCCCGGCTGGAGGCGCTGCGGCCGGAGGACACCGTCCGCTCCCCCTACGCGCGGCGCGCGGCGGCCCAGCAGGCCGCGCTGGCCCTGCCGCCGTTGCCGAGCACGACGATCGGCTCGTTCCCCCAGACCACCGACGTCCGCAAGGCCCGCGCCGCGCACAAGGCGGGCTCGCTGGACGACGCCGGGTACGAGGCCGCGATGAAGGCGGAGATCGAGCGCGTCATCCGGCTGCAGGAGGATCTGGGCCTTGACGTGCTGGTGCACGGCGAGCCCGAGCGCAACGACATGGTGCAGTACTTCGCCGAGCGGCTGGCCGGGTTCGCGGCCACCGACTTCGGCTGGGTGCAGTCCTACGGCTCGCGGTGTGTCCGGCCGCCGATCCTGTACGGCGACGTCTCCCGTCCCGAGCCGATGACCGTCGAGTGGGCGCGCTACGCGCAAAGCCTGACCGGCAAACCCGTCAAGGGCATGCTGACCGGACCGGTGACGATCCTGGCGTGGTCGTTCGTCCGCGACGACCAGCCGCTGGGCGAGACCGCCCGCCAGGTGGCACTGGCCATCCGCGACGAGGTGCACGACCTGCAGGCGGCCGGCATCCGCGTCATCCAGGTGGACGAGCCGGCACTACGGGAACTGCTCCCGCTGCGCGCGGCGGCGCACGAGGCGTACTTCTCCTGGGCGGTTTCGTCGTTCCGGCTGGCGACGTCCGGGATCGACGACGCGACACAGATCCACACGCACATGTGCTATTCGGAGTTCGGTGAGGTGGTGAAGGCGATCGACGCACTCGACGCCGACGTCACCAGCATCGAGGCCGCGCGGTCGAAGATGGAGGTCGTCACCGACCTCGGCGCGGCGGGCTTCGGCCGCGGCGTCGGGCCGGGCGTGTACGACATCCACTCGCCGCGCGTCCCCGGCGTCGACGAGGTCAGCGGGCTGCTGCGGACCGCCGTCGGCGCCGTGCCCGCCGAGCGGATCTGGGTCAACCCGGACTGCGGGCTGAAGACCCGCGGTTACGCCGAGGTGGAGCCGGCCCTGCGGAACCTGGTCGCGGCCGCGAACGCGGTCCGGTCCGAGCTGGGCTGATCTGATCTAATCTGATCTGTCAGGAAAGGGGCTTTCAGGACGAAAAACGTCTTGAAAGCCCCTTTCCTGACACTCCCGGGGTTGACATCCGCCAGGGTATTGTCAACCTGCCAACAAGAGTGCGATGGTGGGTCGGTAGCCGGTCTCAACGGGGAGATGGTCACCATGGCGAACGCCGTCGAAAAGGTCACCGGGGCACTGCGTGAGCGGGTCCCTCCGCTCACCTCGATCCCCCTGCCGCGTTCGGTCGACCAGCGCTGGCTCGGCGCGACCTGGCCGGTCCGCGAACTCGCGCCCGCCCCGCCGGGTCTCAAACCCGTCCTCGGCGACGAAGGCCCGCCCGTCATCGGGCACGCGCTGGACTTCATGCGCTTCGGCATCGAGTTCGGCCTCAAGCGCCACGAGACCTATGGCCCGGTGTCGTGGATGGGCGCGTTCGGCCGCCGCATCGTCGCCCTCTCCGGTCCCGAGGCCACCCAGATCGCGCTGGTGAACAAGGACAAGGCCTTCTCCCAGGAGGGCTGGAAGTTCTTCATCGAGCAGTTCTTCGACCGCGGCCTGATGCTGCTCGATTTCGGCGAGCACCATCTGCACCGCCGGATCATGCAGGCGGCGTTCACGAGGCAGCGGCTCACCGGGTACGTCGACCAGATGGGACCGGCCCTGCGCGAGGGCATCGCCACGTGGGCGGACCGGCCGAACCCGCGGATCTACTGGTCTCTCAAGCAACTCACGCTCGACGTCGCGACACGCGTGTTCATGGGCATGCGGTCCGGCGACGACGCGGCCGCGATCAACCGCGCGTTCGTGAATTCCGTGCGCGCGGGCACGGCCATCGTGCGCTTCCCCGTTCCCGGTGGCCGCTGGGCGGCGGGATTGCACGGCCGCAAGGTCCTCGAACGCTACTTCGCGGCGAATCTGCCTGCGAAGCGGCGAAGCGACGGAGAAGACCTCTTCACCGCCTTGTGCCACGCCACCACCGAAGACGGTGACCGCTTCACCGACTCCGACGTCGTCAACCACATGATCTTCCTGATGATGGCCGCGCACGACACGTCGACCATCACCAGCGCCGCCGCCGTCTACCACCTCGCCAAGAACCCCGAGTGGCAGGAACGCGCGCGCCAGGAGTCCCTCGCGCTCGGCGACGACGTACCGGACATCGAGGCACTGGAGACCCTGACCACGCTGGACCTGGTGATCAAGGAATCCTTGCGGCTGGTGGCCCCGGTTCCTTCGCTGGCAAGGAAAACCGTGAAGGACACCGAGGTTCTCGGGCACTTCATTCCCGAAGGGACACTGGTCGGGGTTTCCCCCACCGTCAACCATTTCGCGCCGGAGTACTGGACCGACCCGATGCGGTTCGACCCGGACCGCTTCGGCGAGGAACGCCGCGAGGACAAGTCGCATCGCTACGCGTGGATGCCGTTCGGCGGCGGCGCGCACAAGTGCATCGGTCTGCATTTCGGGACGTTCGAAGTGAAGGCGCTGCTGCACGAGATGCTCCGGGCGTACCGGTGGTCGGTCCCGGAGGACTACACCGCACGCTGGGATTACGTCTCGCTGCCCGTCCCCGCGGACGGCCTGCCGATCAGACTTGAGACACGCTGAATCCCGACTAAAGGGACATCCACGATCGAGTACTCTTGGTAACCTCTGGTCACCACTCGTGTAGCAGTGATCACCCTTTCAGCCGGTAGACACCCCGTATCGAGCATGATGCCGTGGCACTACTCCCGGTCGGCTCATACCTAGTGTGGGCCCGTGGGCTCGGACACCCGGTCTGAGCTGGCCATAAACCGCGCATGAAGAGGTGAAGTGTGCCTGAGCCTGGTTCCGCGCCAGGGTTGGTGGACGTCGCTCGGAGATGGGCCGCGACGCTCGCTGACACTAAAGGAGTATCGCTTCCCCAGGAGCAACTCGAACGACTCTTGCTCGGCGTCGCCCAGGACGCCGTCCGGACCGAGCCCGACCACAAGCCCGCTCTGCTGCGGTTCTCCAAGCTCTATTCCGCCTCTCCCATCGGGATCGCGCTCGCCGACTCCGACGGCAGGATCGTCGAGGCGAACGTCGCGCTCGGCAAACTCCTCGGCTGCCGCCCGTCGGCGCTGCGCGGACGGAACATCGCCGACCTCGGCTCGGCCGACCACGACGTCTCCCGGCTGCGGAACGGGCTCTCCCAGCTCATGAAGCTCAGCCAGCCGACCCAGCAGGAACGCCTGCTGCTGGACCACACCGAGGAAGGCGCGCTCTGGGTCGACGTGACCCTGACCGACCTCCCCGGCGACCGGCCCGGCTCGGCGTACCCGGTGCTGATGGTCTCCGACGCCAACGAGATCCACCTGCTGCAGGAACGACTGCTGCACCAGAACGTGCACGACGCGCTGACCGGCCTGCCGAACGCCACCGCGTTCGGCAACGCCCTCGAAACCGCGTTGGCCGGATCCGGCGGCGAGCAGATCGCGCTCGTCTATCTCGACGTCGACGGCTTCAAGGTGATCAACGACGGTCTCGGCGCCGGCGTCGGCGACCAGGTGCTGCGCGGGGTCGCGACCAAACTCAAGGCCGTGTTCTCCGGCAGGCACAACGCTTCCGTCGCCCGGCTGTCCGGCGACGGGTTCGCCGTCCTGCTGCGCGGGGAGTTCACCTCGCCTCAGGTGATCGATCTCGTCGAGCAGGCCCTGGAGGAACTGGTCGAGCCGATCTACCTCGGCGGGCACGGCATCGGGGTCAGCGCGAGCGCCGGCATCGTCGTCCGCCCGGTCGCCGACGGCGGACCGGAGGACCTGCTCAGGGCCGCGGAGATCGCGCTGCACCGCGCCAAGGAGGCGGGCAAGGCGCAGTGGATGCTGTTCGACCCGGAGCTCGACGCGCGTGACCGCGGGCGCTATCAGCTCGGCGCGGTCATCGCGGGCGCGCTGGAGAACGGCGAGTTCTCGCTGATCTACCAGCCGACGGTGAAGCTCGCGAACCCGGACCAGCTGGCCGCGGTGAACGCGGGGCTGCGCTGGACCCACCCGGAGAAGGGCGAACTGGACTCCGACGAGTTCTATCCGCTGGCTCAGACCACCGGGATGACCATCCCGCTCGGCCGGTGGCTGCTGGCGGAATCGCTCGCCGCCACCGCGCGCTGGCGGCAGCGGTTCGGCGACGCGGCACCGGATGTCTGCGTGCGGCTGCCGAACCGGCTGGCCATCGACCCCGATCTGGTGATGCTGGTCAAGGAGCAGCTCGATCGGCACAGCCTGCCCGCGCAGGCGTTGCGGCTGTGCACCGACCGAGAGTCCGTGCTCGACCCGCGCGGCGAGGTGCTGGACTCCTTCGCCGTGCTGTCCGATCTGGGCGCCCAGCTGGTGCTGACCATCTCCGGCTCGGCAGATCTGGAACTGATCCCGCAGCACCGGCTCCCGGTCCGTCACGTGATCCTGTCCGGCGCGGTGATCGACGCGCTGGCCGACGGCGAGGACGAGGCAGACGTCCGTCACCTGTGCCAGCTGGTCACCAGGGCCAAGGAGCTGAAACTGCGGATCGGCGCGGAGGGCGTCCGCAGCCACGAACAGGCCGAGCGGCTGCGGCGGCACGGCGTGCTCGCGGCACGCGGTTCGTTCGTCGCCGATTCCGCGACCGGGGACGAGGTCGACGAGCTGATCGAACGGCACGCCCACTGACGTGACAGGATCCCGTCATGGACCAAGGTGACATCGCCCCGGACTTCACCCTGCCCGACGACAAGGGCGAGGAGCGCACGCTGTCGGACTTCCTCTCGTCCGGCCCCGTCGTGCTGTTCTTCTACCCTGCCGCGATGATGGCTTGTCACTGACCGCCGAGAGCTGCCACTTCCGCGACCTCGCCGCGGAATTCGCCGAACTGGGCGCGCACCGCGTCGGCATCAGCCCGGACGCCGTCGCCAAACAGCAGGAGTTCTCGGCCAAACACGGCTTCGACTATCCCCTGCTGTCCGATGTGGACGGTGTGGTGGCGAAACAGTTCGGTGTGTGGCGCAAGTTCAGTCCGCTGCACGCCAAACGGCACACGTTCGTCATCGACACCGACCGCAAGGTCCTCGAAGTGATCAAGAGCGAACTGAAGTTCACCGTGCACGCCGACAAGGCACTCGCGGCCCTGCGCGAACGGCAAGCCTAAGGACGCTTGAGCCGCCAGATCCGGTTGACGCCCGCGCAGGCGGGGGCGAACGGCGGCTCGGCGGTTTCCTCACCGGTCATCGTGAACCCCAGCCTCGCGGGCACGGCGCCACTCGCGACGTTCTCCTCGTCGTGCCGGATCTCGACCTCGGGCGCACCGAGCCGGAATGCCTCGGCGGTCAGCAGCCGCGCGGCCCTCGTCACCAGGCCGCGGCCGGTGTGGTGACGGCTGAGCCAGTAGCCGATCTCGATCCGGTCCGGATGCGTGATCATGCCCGAGGCACCGACGACGTCACCGTCGGCGAAGATCGCGAAGTCGTAGGTCTTGCCTTCGGCCCAGTTGCGCGCGGTGGTTTCGAGGAAGTTGGCGGCTTCTCGGCGGCCGTAGCCGTTGGTGGCCCAGATCTGCCAAGCACCGAGATGCTCGGCGGAGTCCCCCGCGACAGCGGCCAAGGTGTCGAGTTGCTCCGGCTTCCAGCGGCGCAGGACGACGACGTCGTCGGCGAGGGTTTCGGCGGGCGCTTCCATCGCCCCATGGTGCCTCGCCGTCGCTCCGGACGCCTCCGGTTTTCGCGCGCCGGGCGAGCCGTACGGATGTCATGAAAGGGGCTTTCAAGACGTTTTTCGTCTTGAAAGCCCCTTTCATGACACTTGGCGAGGCGGCTTCGTGGTCACCGAGGCCCACCAGTCACAGCAACCACCGCCGGAGAGCAGGGGTCACACCCGCTCCCCAACGCTATGAAAGGCCCGTTACTTGCAAATTTTGCAAGTAACGGGCCTTTCATAGCGTCCGGAACACCACGGATCAGGTGAGAATCGCGCTGTCCGGGATCTCCGTGTCGTTCTTCAAAGCGTCGAAAAGCAGCTTCGACTTGGTCTTGTCCCAGTTCTCCGCCGAGCCGTTGGTCACCGGGACCGTCGTGGTGACGACGCCGCCCGACGAGATCCCGCGCATCGCCAGCGCCAGCCCGACCAGGTTGTGCACGTGGTCGCCCGAATCCATCGTCAGCGCGTCGGGCGCCGTGGACAGCAGCGGGAACAGCGAGAACGGGTTCAGCAGCGTGCCGGGGCTGCCGATCTCGCTGACCAGCGCACCGATGAACTTCCGCTGGTTGGCGACACGGTCGAGGTCCGACCGCGGGGTGGCCTCGCTGTGCCGCATGCGGACGAAGCCGAGCGCCTGCGGGCCCTGGAGGTCCTGACAGCCCGCCGGGATCTTGATGCCGGTGAGGGTGTCCTCCATCGGCTTCTCGACGCACATGTTGACCCCGCCGATCGCGTCGACGATCTTGGCGAACCCGCCGAACCCGATCTCGGCGTAGTGGTCGATCCGCAGGCCGGTGGCGCCTTCGACGGTCTGCGCGAGCAGCACGGGGCCGCCGATCGAGAACGCGGCGTTGATCTTGTTCTTGCCGTGCCCCGGGATGGCCACCTGCGAGTCGCGCGGGAGGCTCAGCAGCGTCGGCTTGGTGCTGTTGTCCGGGACGTGCGCGATCATGATGGTGTCGGTCCGCTTGCCGCCGCCGGCGGCCTTGACGTCACCGGTGACGAGCTTCTCCTGCTCCTCCGGGGTCAGCCCGTCCCGGCTGTCGGAGCCCACGATCAGCCAGTTGGTGCCCTCGGCCGCGACGGGGCGGCCGGAGTAGTCGGCCAGCGCGTCGACGCGGTTGATGGAGAACTCCAGGTACACCCACACTCCGGCGAGGAACACCACGAACACGGTCAGCAACGTGACCAGCACCTTGCCGAAGCCGAAGCGCTTGCGTCGCCGCGGCGGGCGCGCGCCGTCCATCGGGCGGCCCGGCGGGGGCCCCGGACGGCGCGGTGGCGGACCGGCGGGACGCTCGGCGCCTCCGTGCCCCATGGGCGCCGTCCGCTCGTCGTACGGGCTGCTCCCCCGGCCCGGCAGGGGCATCATCTGCGCGGGCTGGTGCCGCCGGGGGCGGCCGGACGGCGGCCGCTGTGGCGGCATCCGTCGCCCTCGGTCGTCGCCTCCATACGTCATGCCGAATCACCCGTCCCGATTTCGCGTGTGGGGCCCAGTCAACCGCAGACCCTAGGTGAAGGACGTGCGGCACCCCGCATCGGTTGGGTGGCGTTCACCGCCCGTCGTCGGCGAAGCCGAACTGGTGGACCTTGAGATACCCCGAACGGAAGCCCGCTTCGGAATACGCCAGGTAGAACTCCCACATCCGCTTGAAGACGTCGTCGAAGCCCAGTTCGGTGATTTCGTCCCACCGATGAGTGAACCTCTCCCGCCACAGCCGCAACGTGTGCGCGTAGTCCTGGCCGAACTCGCGCACTCCCTGCAGTTTCAGCCGGGTGTGGTCCAGCATGCCCTGTTCGACCGAGGTGGTCGACGGGATGAGCCCGCCGGGGAAGATGTACTTGTGCACCCACGTGTACGAACGGGCCGCGGCGAGCATGCGTTCGTGGTCCATGGTGATGGCCTGGAGGCCGAACCGGCCGCCCGGCTTCAGCCGCTTCCCGATGGTCTCGAAGAACGTCGGCCAGTAAGACTCGCCGACCGCCTCGATCATCTCGACGCTCACCACCGCGTCGTATTCGCCACTGGAGTCGCGGTAGTCGCACAGCCGGACGTCGACCCGGTCGGAGTAGCCCGCCGCGGCGATGCGTTCCGTCGCCAGCGCAGCCTGTTCCTCGGAAATGGTCAGTGACGTCACCCTGGCCCCGCGCGCGGCCGCCCGGATCGACAGTTCGCCCCATCCGGTGCCGATCTCGAGCACCGTGCTGCCTTCGCGGACCCCGGCGTAGTCGAGGACGCTGTCGATCTTGCGGTGCTGGGCGGTGGTGAGATCGTCGTCGGGACCGAACAACGCCGACGAATACATCATCGACGGGTCGAGGAACGCGCCGAAAAGGTCGTTGGAGAGGTCGTAGTGGCGATGGATGTTCGCCCGCGATCCCTCGATGGTGTTCTCCTCTTCCACGGGGTGGCCGCGGTCGACGAACCGGCGGAACCGTTGCAGCAGCGGCGGGATGAGCGTCGCCATCCGCTCCGCGAACGGGGTCAGCACCTCGGCGAGCGCGTCGCTCGTCCAGTCGCCGACCATGTAGGCCTCGCCGAACCCGATCTTCGCGTCGACACCGAGGCGGTGAAAAAGGGCTGCAGGACGGTTGATGCGCATCTCGGGCGCGTCCGGACCGCCGGAGCCGAGCTGGGAACCGTCGGGCATCCGCACCCGGACGTTCAGCGGATGCACCGCGCGGCAGAACAGCTGTTCGGCGATCCGCGCGCGGAACGGCGAATGCGGCGGGGTGGCCAATCCCGGCCACCGCGACTCGTCGGGGGTGGGCAGACCGGACGGGCCTGCGGTCCGATCGATGCTTGACGTGGACATAAAAGGTGCTCCCTCCCGCCCGGTCTAGACCGGGATCCGCAGCCGCTCGGAGCTCGGCCGGTCCCAGGCCGCGCTCAGTGTTTCGTCTTTTCCCCCGGCTTCGATCAGCTCAAGGGTGAAAGCCCGTACGAGACGGTTCCAGACGCGAGACCTTCGTAGCATCGCGTGCCCTTCACCGCCGATCTCAAACCGCGCGGACCGCGATGTCACCTTTTCGGCGCGTTCCGCGAAAGCGTGTGAGGCCACCGGATCGGTCATCCGGTCCTTGGTCCCGTGCGCGATGAGCACGGCACGACCGCGGACGGCGCCAATGGGTTCACCCGGTGGTGTCCACGGTGCCAGCGCGCAGACCCCGGCGACAGCCGGATCGTCGGCGACGCGCAGGGCGACCCGCCCGCCCATCGAATGGCCGACGAGGACCACGGGCGAGCCCGGATGGTCTTCGCGGATCCGCTCCAAGGCCCAGCGCGCGTCGGCGAGCGCATCGGTGCCGTGGTCGTTCCACCCGTAGACCCGGTTGCGCAGGAGCCGGACCTCGACCCCGTGCTCCTTGCCCGCCCGGTGGACGTCTTTCGCCAGCGGCACCATCCGCTGGTATGCCAGCCGCCACGGCGCCACGCGGGCATGACTGTGCTCCGCGCCGCCGTGCAGGACCAGCACCACGGCTTTCGCCTGGCCGCGTGCTCGCCAAGTCCGCACCGCGGGATCAGCCTCGCTCACCCTGGACCCTCCAGTCTCCGAAACCCGGCCGCAGCGATCGGGTCAACCTCGATCATGACCCGATGTATTCCACTTCGGCCATTGGTCCACGCGATACATTCGTCGCTGATCTCCAGACGGAAGGGCGGATGTGGTGAGCACCACCGAACGTTATGCAGACGTCGCCGAACGGCTCGCGGAGGCCGAACGGGGTAACGCGGAGCAGATCCGGAAATCGGCCGAACTGATCCTCGGGGTCATCCGGGCCGACGCCCTGGTGTTCACCGCCGGAGCGGGTCATTCGCTGGCCGCGGTCGCCGAGACCTTCTACCGCGCGGGCGGCCTCGCCTGCGTGTACCCGGTCTACCACCCCGAGCTGCTGCCGCTGCACGGCGCGCAGCACAGCACCAAGACCGAACGCCGCTCCGGGCTCGCCGAGGAGGTGCTGGCCGAACGCGCGCCGGGGCCGGACGACCTGCTGGTGGTGTTCTCGACCTCGGGGGTGAACCCGTACCCGGTCGAACTGGCCGCCGGTGCCCGCGCCCGCGGCGCGTCGGTCATCGCGGTGAGTTCGGCCGCGTCCGTGGCCGCGGCGCCGAAGCGCGCGGCGACGACGCTGATCGAAGAAGCCAGCATCGTGCTCGACTCCCACGTGCGTCCCGGCGACTCGAGCTACCCGCCGGAGGCACCCCGGACCGCGCCACTGTCCACAGTGATCAACGCGTTCCTGTGGAACCTGGTGCTCGCCGAGGTCGTGGACCTCGGCGCGGCGCAGGGTGTCGACATCCCGCTGTGGCGCAGTTCCAACGTGGACGGTGGCGACGAGGCCAACGCCGCGTTGCTCGCCAAGTACGGCGCGCGGGTTCCCGCCCTCCGGTAGCCGAGGCCCGCGCGGACGAGCCCCTTGACTCGTCCGCGCGGCCCTTCTACGGTCACATACCGACCGGTCGGTGTCCGCAGGAGGTCCCGTGTCCATGACCGAGATCCACGGTGAATGCGCGGCGGGCTTCGAACCCGTCCGAGCCGCCTTCGAAGAGAACTTCGCCCTGCGCGACGAGCTCGGCGCGGCGTTCTCGGTGACCCATCGCGGCGAGACCGTCGTCGACCTCTGGGCGGGCTGGGCGGATCCGGACCGGACGACCCCGTGGCGGGCGGACACGCTCACCAACGTCTGGTCGACCACCAAGGGCATGACCGCGCTCTGCGCGCATCACCTCGCCGACGCCGGCCTTCTCGACCTCGACGCGCCGGTGGCCGGGTACTGGCCGGAGTTCGCGGCGGCGGGCAAGCGGGACATCCCGGTGCGCTGGCTGCTCTCGCACCGCTCCGGCGTGACCGGGGTCGGCCTCGATCGGCAGGTGACCGTCGAGGAACTGTACGACTGGGACCACATCACCGGCCTGCTCGCCGCGCAGGCGCCGCTCTTCGAACCCGGCACGGCCAGCGGCTACCACGCGCTCTCGTTCGGCTTCCTCGTCGGCGAGGTGATCCGCCGGGTCGGCGGGCAGGACGTCCGCGCGTACTTCGCCGAGCACGTCGCCGGTCCGCTGGACGCGGACTTCCAGATCGGCCTGACCTCCGACGACGACCTCGCCCGATGCTCCACCCTCGTCGAGCCCGTGCTCAGCGCCGAGATGAAGACGGCGCTGACGCAGGCGTTCGCCAACGCCGGCCCGGCCGCCCTCGCCGCGCTGGCGAACCCGCGCGTCCAGGGCCGCGACGCCAACGACCCCGAGTGGCGGCGCGCGATCCTGCCCGCGCTGAACGGGCACGGCACCGCCCGGGCCATCGCGACGATCTACGGCGCTCTCGCCTCGGGGCGGCTGCTCTCGGACCAGGCCCTCGCCAAAGCCCGAGAAGGGCAGGGCCGCGAGGCCGACCTCGTCGGCGGACTCGGCAACGAATGGGCGCTGGGGTTCTACCTCGGCAGCGAGGAACGCGGCTTCGGGCCGAACCCGAAGGCTTTCGGGCACGACGGGCTCGGCGGCTCGTCCGGCGGCGCGGATCCCGAGAGCGGGATCGCGTTCGGCTACACGATGAACCGGATGGGCCCGCTCCTGCGCGACGATCCGCGCAAGATGGCGCTGGTGAACGCGACCTTCGCTTCACCCGCGCTCGCCTGATCTCCCCTCAAGTGTCATGAAAGGGGCTTTCAGGACGTTTTTCGTCCTGAAAGCCCCTTTCATGACACTCCTGAGCGGGCGGGCCTTTCCTAGCATCCGGTCACGCCACCGCAGGCTCCTCCGAGAACTGCGTCAGGTACAGCGTCGCGTAGCGCCCTTCGCGCGCGAGAAGCTCTTCGTGCGTCCCCCGCTCGACGATCTCCCCGTGCTCGATCACCAGGATCTGGTCCGCCGCCCGCACCGTCGACAACCGGTGCGCGATGACCAGCGCGGTCCGCCCGTCCAGCGCGTCGGTCAGCGCCTCGCCGACGGCCGCCTCGGACTGCGAATCCAGATGCGCCGTCGCCTCATCGAGGATGACGACCCGCGGCTGCGCCAGCAGGAGCCGCGCGATGGTCAGCCGTTGCCGTTCCCCGCCGGAGAGCCGGTAGCCCCGCTCCCCCACGACGGTCTCCAGCCCGTCCGGCAGCTCCCGGATCAGCTCGGCAAGCCGGGCACGGTCCAGCGCCGACCAGATCTCCTCGTCGGTGACACCGGGCCGCGCGTACTCGAGGTTCGCCCGGATCGTCTCGTGGAAGAGGTGCCCGTCCTGGGTCACCACACCGACGGTTTCCCGCAGCGAGGCGAAACTCAGCTCACGAACGTCCACATCGGACAGGCGGACCGACCCGGCGTCGGCGTCGTAGAGCCGCGGGAGCAGCGACGCGATCGTCGACTTGCCCGCACCGGAAGAACCGACCAACGCCACCATCTGCCCGGGTTCGGCGCGGAAGGTGATGCCGTGCAGCACCTCGTCACCGCCCCGGTGATCCAAAGTGGACACGTCCTCCAGCGACGCCAGCGAGTACCGGTCCGCCGCGGGGTAGCCGAATCGGACATCGGAGAACTCCACCGACACCGGACCGTCGGGCACGCGACGCGGCTCGGGCTTCTCCTCGATCATCGGCTTGAGGTCGAGCACCTCGAAGACCCGCTCGAACGACACCAGCGCGGTCATCACGTCCACCCGGACGTTCGCCAGCGCGGTCAACGGTGAATACAGCCTGGTCAGCAGCAACGCCAGCGCCACGACGGTGCCCGGCGCGAGCGCCCCGGTCAGCGCGAGGTAGCCGCCCAGCCCGTAGACCAGGGCCTGCGCCAGCGCGGAGACCGTGGTCAGGCTGGTCAGGAACCAGCGCGTCAGCATCGCCGTCCGCACCCCGATGTCGCGCACCCGCCCGGCCCGCGCGCCGAAGTCGCCGACTTCCCGTCCGGGGTCGCCGAAGAGCTTCACCAGCGTCGCGCCCGGCGCGGAGAACCGCTCGGTCATCTGCGTGGTCATCGACGCGTTGAGCTGCCCGGCCTCGCGCTGCAGTCCGGCCATCTTCCGGCCGAGCCGCCGCGTGGGCAGGATGAACACCGGCAGCAGCACCAGCGCGAGCAGGGTGACCTGCCAGGACAGCGTCATCATGACCACCAGCGACAGCACGAGCTGGATCACGTTGGTGACCAAACCGGACAGTGTCGCGGTGAACGTGCGCTGCGCGCCGATGACGTCATTGTTGAGCCTGCTCACCAGCGCGCCGGTGCGGGTGCGCGTGAAGAACGCGACCGGCATCCGCTGCACGTGCCCGTACACCGCGACCCGCAGGTCGAGGATGATCCCTTCACCGATCCTCGACGACTGCGCCCGCTCCGCCAGCCCGAGTCCGGCGTCGATCAGCGCCAGCGCGGCGATCACCACGGCCAGCCACACCACCAGCGAGACGTCGTGCCCGCCGATGATCGCGTCGACCACCTTCCCGGCCAGCACCGGCGTGCTCACCGCCAGCACCGCCGAGATGACGGTGAGCACCAGGAATATCAGCAACCTCCGCCAGTGCGGCCTGGCGAACCTCGCGACGCGGCGGAGCGTCCCCTTGTGCAGCCCTTTCGGAACGTCGGCCGACTTCATCGCCGAGTTCATCAGCGTCCAGGTGTTGTCCATGACTCTCTCCTCGCCCCCACCAAACCTCGACATTAGTCGAGATTTTTCCCGGATATAACCAGCACCAACACCGAAGGACACGGGATCCTTCCCGGTTTCCGCGTCCTCTTTCCGGCGGGCATCACCGCGTCGGTAGCCTGAGCCGGTGACCAAGGACTCGCGACAGCTGACCATCGACCTGGTCTTCTACGTCGGCTGCCTGATCTTCGCGGGCGTGAACACTGCCGTCGCGGAGTTCTACGGATACCGCGTGTGGGCCAATTTCGCTGTCGCAGGTTACGGCCTCGCGGTGGTCCACACCAGCTGGCTGATGATCGCCGCCCGCCGCGGCGAGCGGCCGCGTGGCCCGCTCGGCTCGCGGTGGGTAGGTATCGGAGCCATCGGGCTGTTCGCCATGATCCTTCCCTTGGGAATGCTCGTCATTCGCCGTCTGACCGGAGTGGACTGGCTCATCACGCCGGTCTCGTGGGCCGCCCAGCCCGAGGTCTGGGTGATCGAGCGGTCGGCGAAACTCCTTCTGGAGAACGGGACCCCGTACGTCGACGTGACCGCTCTCGGTCGCGCGGCGGTAGTAAACGATTACACGCCATACGGTCCGGTGATGACGGTCTTCGGCCTGCCGCGCGCGCTGTTCGGCGGCGGGCCGGTCGCCAATGCCCTGACCGACGCACGCTGGATGTTCGCGCTGGCGGCCGTCGCATGTGTACTGCTGACCCTGCGGCTGCTGAAGTGGCCGAAAGTCCCGGTGAGCGCCGCACAACTCGCCCTGGCCTGCCCGCTGACCGCGCTGACCTGGGCCGTGGCGGGCCCGGATCTGGCCATCGTGGGCCTGCTGGTGCTGTCCTTCGCGCTGGCCACGAGCGGACGCGCGGTCCTGTCGGGTCTCGTGCTGGCGCTGGTGATCAGCGCGAAACTCATCGTCGCGCCCGCGGTGGTCGTGCTGGGTGTCCTGCTGCTCACGCGGCGTGGTCCTCGCGCACTGGGTGGATTCACCGCGGCACTCGTGGTGACGACCCTGGTCCTGCACATACCGGTCTATCTCGTGGACCCGAAGGCGTTCGTCGAGCACGTCTTCCGGTTCCCACTGGGAATGGGCGTGGTCGAGTCACCCGCGGCGAGCCCGTTGCCCGGGCGCCTCATCGCCTCACTCGGCCCTGTCGGCACGGCGATTTCCTTCGCCCTGCTCGGGATCGCGGCCGTCGCGATCCTGATCTGGCTGATCCGCCGACCTCCCACGACCGGCTCGGACGCGCTGCTGCGCATGGCCGTCGGACTCGGCGCGCTGATCCTGCTCACCCCGGCGACGAGGTACGGCTACCTGGTGTATCCGCTGGTCCTGCTCGGTGCCAGGCTGGCCTTCGCCGCCAGTGAATCCTCTGAAACAGCGGTTCCCGATAAGGGAACTGCGCCCCCCGCGCAGCAGTCCGCTACTTCTTCGTGACTACTTCTTCTTGACCCTGGTGGCACCACCGCGACCACGCAGCTGGACGCCGGATTCCGAGAGAACCCGGTGCACGAACCCGTACGAGCGACCCGTGGACTCCGCGAGGGCGCGGATGCTCGAGCCCTTCTCGTATTTCTTCTTCAGGTCAGCGGCCAGCTTGTCACGCGTGTTGCCGGTGATCCGCGCGCCTTTCTTGAGATCAGCCACGTCGATCGCCTTCCCGCCGAGAGTGTTCTGGGCCACATAGCGGCCCCTGTCGCCGCAATGATCGAACACTGAGCGCCGGAATGCCAGACGACGAGCGCAAAACTGCTGAAACCGCGATCACATTGGGCCATTTCAGTGGCCGGATGGCATCGATCAAGCACCCGAACGGACGCAGAGCTCACGCAAGCTGGACAAGTTCCAGATAATCGGCGGACCAATGGTCCTCGGTTCCGTCCGGCAGCAGGATCACGCGTTCCGGCTCCAGCGCCTCGACCGCGCCCGGGTCGTGCGTCACCAGGACGACGGCCCCGGCGAAGCTGCGCAAAGCGTCCAGGACCTGGGCGCGGCTGGCCGGATCGAGGTTGTTCGTCGGCTCGTCCAGCAGCAAAACGTTGGCAGCGCTGGACACCAGACCGGCGAGCGCGAGCCGCGTCTTCTCGCCGCCGGAGAGCGTGCCGGCGGTCTGATCGAGCTGCTCGCCGGTGAAGAGGAACGACCCGAGAAGGTTCCGCAGCTCTTGCGCTCCGGTGTCCGGCGCGAGGTGACGGATATTTTCCCACACGGAAGCGTCGTGGTCGAGCGTTTCATGTTCCTGTGCGTAATAGCCCAAACGCAATCCGTGACCCGGAATGGTCTCGCCGGTATCCGGAGTTTCCATTCCGCCGAGCAGCCGGAGCAAAGTCGTCTTTCCGGCACCGTTCAATCCGAGTACGACGACCTTCGAACCGCGGTCGATCGCGAGGTCGACTCCGGTGAAGATCTCGAGCGAACCGTAGGACTTCGAAAGCCCCTCCGCGGTGAGCGGGGTCCGGCCGCACGGCGCGGGCTCGGGGAACTTGATCCGGGCGACCTTGTCGGCCTGGCGGGTCTCGTCGAGCGCGGACAGCATCTGCTCGGCGCGGCGGGCCATGTTCTTGGCGGCCACCGCTTTCGTCGCCTTCGCACCGAGTTTCGCGGCCTGCTGCTGCAGCGTGGCCGCCTTCTTCTCGGCGTTCGCACGCTCGCGGCGGCGGCGCTTCTCGTCGGTGGCCCGCGCGTCGAGGTAGCGCTGCCAGCCCATGTTGTACAGGTCCAGCTCGCCGCGGGTCGCGTCGAGGAACCACACCTTGTTGACCACGTCGCCGAGCAGTTCGACGTCGTGGCTGATCACCACGAGACCACCGTCGTGCTGCTTCAGGAACCCGCGCAGCCAGTTGATGGAGTCGGCGTCGAGGTGGTTGGTGGGCTCGTCGAGCAGCAGGATCGTCTCGGACTTGCCGCCGGCGCCGGCCTCGGCCGCGGCGAACAGGATCCGGGCCAGCTCCACGCGGCGGCGCTGTCCACCCGAGAGGGTCTGCAGCGTCTGCGCGAGCACGCGGTCGGCGAGGCCGAGGTTCGAGCAGATCCGCGCGGCCTCGCTCTCGGCGGCGTACCCGCCGAGTGAGGCGAAGCGCTCTTCGAGACGGCTGTAGCGGTTGATCGCCTTGTCTCGCTCCTTGTCGTCCACCAGCTCCGACATCGCGGTCTGCGCCTTTTCCATGTTGCGCATCAACGAGTCGAGGCCGCGGGCGGAGAGCACGCGGTCCTTCGCGGTGACGGACAGGTCGCCCTCACGCGGATCCTGCGGCAGGTAGCCGAGCTCGCTGCTGCGGCGGACCTCGCCGGCGTGCGGCTCGCCCTCCCCCGCCAGCACCTTGAGCGAGGTGGTCTTGCCGGCGCCGTTGCGGCCGACCAGGCCGATGCGGTCGCCCTGCTGGATGCGGACGTTGGTTTCGTCGAGCAGAATGCGCGAGCCGGCGCGCAGCTGCAGGCCAGAGGCCGTGATCACGGGAACTCCCGGTAAAAGGGTGGATTGGGTGGACAGCTTCGACTCGCCTGCCGTCGGGCAGGCGAGGAGCTCACTCCAAGAGGATGTCCACGCGATCAGTGTACGGGCCGGTGTCGAGCGGATTTATCCGACCGTGCCCGACGTCACGGCCCGTGCAGCGTGATCTCCACCGCGACGGCCCGCTCGGCCGCGTCGTCGAGCACCGTCCGGCGCGGTTCGGCGATGTCGAGAACGCGGGGTTCGGCACGCTGGAACAACGGCGCCAGCCGCCGGTCCTCACGCAGTGTTTCCAGTGCTCGCCGGTCACCGCCGAGAATGACGGCGTCCACTTCGGACAGTTGAGGCACGAGCACTTCGTAGGCGTCCTCGGCGGCGGACCGGAGCGCGACGCGCGCCTGCCCTTCCCGGCGTCGGGCGAAGCGTTGTTGCGACCAGCCGCCCGCCGCGGATCGACCTTGGACGAGATGGCGGTCCGTCCTGGATTGGACGACCACTCCCCCGCGCGTGATCCCGACACTGTGACCGCCGCGCCGCACCAGCAGGAGCGCGATCCTCCGCGAGATCAGGGCGTGGCCGACGAGCGGCCCGATGGCCAGTCCGGTCACGGTCCCCTCGGCCTCCAACGGTCCGAAAGGGACGGTCGCGACGGCGACGACGCCGTTGTGCGCGGTGACTTTGACGGTGTCGGGGCTCAGTTCCGTCTCGCGGACGCCTTCGTTGCGGACGGCGAAGCGGGCGTACCAGCCTTCGAGGCGGTCTGGGGCGACTTCGACCGCCCTGCCGCCTCCGGCTACCTGCCGCTCCTTCGCCATACGCTCAACCTACGCTGCATGCGCGTGAAGGCCCCCTTCCCTCGGCTCAGTCGAGGGAAGGGGGCCTTCACGCGCTTCCGAAAGAACGGGCTAGACCGGCTTCACCGGCCCCTTCCCGACCGACTTCCCGACGCCCGCGGGCCGCTCGGCCACCCCGGGCTGAACGTAACCGTTGAGGTGCAAGGAGATCGAGCGGATCGACCCGGTGTCGCCACCGGCGACGTCCACCGCGGTGAACTTCCAGACACCGTCGGCCGCCGTACCGGTGGTCAGGCCGCCGAGCGCCTGAACCGGCTTGTAGGTCCCGGTGAACGGCGCGTTCGCCGCGGACACGGAGCTGAACAGCGCGGCCGCGGTGTCGGCGAAGACGACCTGGCAGAGGTTGTTGCCCCCGGCGCCGCCTCGCTGGAACACGGTCGCCTTGGCGCCCGAGGGCGCGATCAGCGTGCCGACCAGGTCACCGACGTACGAGTGGTTGATGCCCACCGTGGTCGAGGTCTGGTCGGTGTTGCACGTGGCCCCGTCGATCGAGAACGTCAGCTTCGACGCGCGCCCGACACCGCTCACCGTGATCGGCACGGTCGCGCCGGTCGGATCGCTGTCCGGGATCGCCACCGCGTCACCGGCGTAGGCGAAGTCCCGCGTCACCGGCGACGGCGTGCCGACGGGCAGCGAGAACGTCGACGTGGTCGGCGAGAACGAACCCGCGAACGTCACTCGCGCGTTCAGCACCACCGGCACACCCAGTTCCTGCGTGGCGGGAACGGTGATGGTGAAGTCGTTCACGCCGGTCTGCCCGGGGCTGATCGTGCCGTACGACTTCGACCGCGGCGCCACCGTGACACCGGGGGTCGGGCTGCTGAGCACGACGCTGGTCGACGACGCGACACCGTCACCGCGGTTGGTCACCGGCAGGGTCACCTTGGCGGTGTCGCCCGGGTCGAGCGCGGAACCGCCGTCGGCCGGGGTGACCGTCGGCTGGCCCGCGGTCGCGAGCGGCTGCGGGCTGGCACCGGTGTACGCGAGCACCTTGTCGGCGAGGATGACGCCCGCGCCGCTGGAGGGGTCACGGCCCGGGGCCAGGATGTCGACGGCGGTGTTGATCAGCGCCTCGCGCACGTCGGCCGGGGGCAGCCCCGGGTTGCCCGAGAGCACCAGGCCCGCGATCGCGGCGGCGTGCGGCGCGGCGGCCGACGTGCCGTAGAAGGTGGTGAAGCCGGTGACGCTGGTGGAGACGCCGTCGGCCGCGGTGATGTCCGGCTTGGCGCGGACCTCACCACCGGTCCCGGACACGTTGCCGGGGGTGATCGGCGTGCCGTCGGCCTGGTAGAACATCCGCCGCGGACCGTCCGAAGTGAACCTTTCGACCTTGGTGGTCGCGCCGAAGGCACCGGGGAACGGGCCCGCCGGGTTGGCCGGGTCGCCCGGTTCGAGGGCACGCGGGAACGCCTTGGCCGCCGGGGCCGCCGCGACGCTGAACGCGTCCCGCGCCGCCGAGTGGCCCACGGTCACACCGGGCTTGGTGTAGGCCTTCAGGCCGTCGGCCGAGTCGGAGAAGCGACCGCGCAGCGCGGACAGCGACAGGTAGCGGCCCTCACCGGAGAACTTGACGATGGCCAGCCGCAACCCGGCACCGCCGCCCGCGGGGGTGTCCACCCGCTCGTAGGCGTCCTGGGTCCCGGTTTGGACGTCCTGGCTGAAGTCGACGACGTTGCCCGCCGCGTTCAGCAGATACAGGTCGTAGTCGTTGTTCGAGCGGCCCAGCGGGTCCGACCAGAACAGCGTGACCGGCACCGCCGGCGACGCGCTCGAAATCGGCTGGAAGATCTGGTTGCCCGCGGCACCGGCGAAGTTGTGCGCGGTACCGGCGAACTTGCCGACGCCCTTGCCGGAATCGACGAAGTCGCCTTCCCAGTGGCCCGAGGTGCCGTCGGCGACGTTGCCCTCGTTACCGGCCGAGGAGAAGTACAGCGCGCCGTTGGCGGTCACGTCGTTCACGGCCTGGGCGATGATCCAGTCCTGGAACGGCGATTCCTTGAAGTACAGGACGTCGTCGACGATCACGTCGCAGTGCGCGTCGAAACGCAGTTTGCGGATGTTGTCGGCGAAACTGGCGTCGGAGTTGAACGCGCTGGCGAAACCGAGCGACGCGTTCGGCGCGAGATCGTGGATGATCTCGAGCATCGCGGTGCCCTCGTCGCCGTCACCCTCCTGGCCGGGGATCACGTCGACGCCTGCGGGGAGTTCGCCGCGCGCCTGCGAGGTCGCGAGCGAGTCGACGCCGTCGGACAGGGCACAGATCTTGGTGCCCACCCCGGTGACGCCGAACTGCTGACGCGCGGTGTCGGCGTTGTGCGCGCGGTCGCCTTCACTGTTGACCGGCCCGGCGGCGATGCCGACCTGGCCCTTGGCCTCGACGGCCTTCTTCAGCTCGTCCGCGATCCGGGCGGCCTTCTCTTCCTTGCTTTCCCGCTTCGCCTGGTTGCCCGCGGCGGCGGGCTCGGCGAGCTGGCGGGCGGTGAACGCCTCGTTGGCGGTTTCGACCTTCTTGACGTCCTCGCGGCCCGCGATCGCCGAGACCGCGTTCAGCGGCACTTCGGCACGGATGCTGCCGTAGTGCTCGGAAACCGCGCGAATCCCCGCACCGGATTCACGCAAGCTCTTCAGGAGCCCTTCGGAGACCTGGCCCCGGATGTCCACGAGCACGGTGCCGGCCGCGGAGACATTCGCCCCAGACCCCAGTGCGGGAACCGCGGAGGCCGACATGCGCTGAGCGCGGAGTTTCTGTTCGACGAGCAGTCGGCTGTCCACTTTGGACTCACCGGTCTGCTGTCCCTTCTTGATCGATTGCAGGGCCTCGATCTGCCGGACGGTGTTCTCCGAGAAAGCGTCCGGGGATTGGGCGGATTCCGCCGCCGAGACGGGCGGGCCGACCAGGCCGAGCGCGGTGACGAGCGCCGCGGTGCCCGCGGTCAGGATCGTTCTTCTTCTCCTACTAGAACGGGTTGGACGCACGTGCGCCTCCGATTCCTAGGCGCGTGCCCCGACTCACGCTGACCAAATACCGGCGATCACCGGCTGGATCAAGCTAAGTACCGCGCGTGCACCGTCGGCAGAGGCCGTTCGAGTGACGTCAGATGGGGATTTTCCGTTTTTGGCCGCAGAAGGTAGGCCGATCAGCGTAATCGTATGGTCACGGTGTGCTGGAGCACCGGCCTCAAAGGACGAACGAGTCCGACCATGGCTGCGAAGCGCGACCGGACAAGCCGTCCAAAAGGGTCACCGCCTGTTTGTCCGTCAGCGACGCCACGAAGTCGACCACCGCCCGGCCGCGCGCGAGCCCGCGCACGGCGTCGGCGCCGGTGACCGGTTCCCCGGTCGCTCCGATGAGCAGCTCCGGCGACCTCCGCGCGAGGTCGTTGAACTCCGACCGCGCCAGTTCCACCAGATCGTGCAGGCGTCGCGGGAGCCGGTAGAACTCGTCGCGGTCGAGCAGCCACGCGTCGAGCGCGTCGACCAGCGTGGTCACCAGGCTCGCCTGTCCACGCTGGTGCAGGGCCAGTTCCGGGCGCAGCAGCACGAACCGCCGGTGCACGAATTTCAGTACCTGCACCTCGTGCCACTGCGCGGGCCGCAGCGTGAGGTGCCCTGTCCGGGTCGAGGGCGACGGCACGACCTGCACACCGTCGACGAGCCGCGCCGTCCACTTCGAGGAGAAGGCCGCGGTGACCTGTTCGGCCTCGATGGAACCGTCGAATCCGGTCGCGAGCAGGCCGTCGACGAGTTCGGCGCGAACACGGGCGACGGCACTGGTGAAGGCGTCGTCATCGACGATCCAGCCGTCCTTGGCGTGCATCCGGCGGCGCAGCCGTTCCAGCGAACGGCCGGGAAGCCGCCGTTCGGCGGTCAAGGTCGCGTCGTCGAGCCCGGCCAGGTCCAGCGCGTGGTTCATCCAGCCGGTGAATTCGGCCGCGACCGGCGCGTGCTGCAGGACGCCGATCCGGTGGAAGTCCTGGAGATCGTGGATGGCGTAGGCGATGTCGTCGGCGGTGTCCATCACGGACGCCTCGACGGTCTGCTGCCAGGGTTCGATCCGGCCGTCGAACGGCGCCCGCGCCTGGGCGAAGTCGTCGAGTTCGGTGCTGTAGGCGGAGAACTTGCTCGCGCCGGTGCCGGGGGCGTCGGCGGGCTCGGCCGCGCCGCGCGGCTGGACGTCCATCGACGTCGGATGCGGATCGGGCACGTGCAGCCGCGCCCACGGGTACTTCAGTACCGCGGCGCGCACCGCCGTGGTGAGGTCGAGCCCGGAAGCGGACGGGCCGCGCACGTCGGTCGTGGTGATGATCCGGAACGACTGCGCGTTGCCTTCGAATCCGTCGGCGAGGCCGAAGCGGTGCCGGGCGATCCGGTCGAGGGTCTGCTCCCCCAGATGCCCGAACGGCGGATGCCCCAGATCGTGCGCGAGCGCGGCCGCCTCGGCGACGTCCGGATCGCAGCCGCCCAGTTTCGCGGCGAGTTCGGCGGAATCGCTGCTCGCGTTGATCCGCTCGGCGATCGCGCGCGCGACCTGCGCGACCTTGAGGCTGTGCGTGAGCCGGTTGTGCAGCAGCCCGGAACCGCCGGCGCTGACCACCTGGGTCACCCCGCCGAGGCGGGCGAAGAACGGCGACGCGGCGATCCGGTCCCGGTCGATCCGGAACGGGCTCGTGGCCAGATCGCTGAACCCGGCGCTCGCGCTCTCCGGGTCTCGCCGCCACGCCCTCGGGTCCGTCTGTTCCATGCGTCACACCGTATCCGTCGGGACGCCCTGAGACACTGCCCAGGTGGCGGACGTGGTGATCGCGGGCGGCGGCCCGGCAGGGCGGGCGCTGGCGCGTGCCTGCGCGCGGCGGGGCCTGTCGACGATCCTGATCGACCCGGTGCCGGGCAGGCGCTGGCGGGCGACCTACGGGCTGTGGGCCGACGAACTGCCGTCGCTGCCCGAGAGCGCCGTCGCCTGTGCTCCATCGAGGACACTCGCTTTCGGAACCGGACCGCACGTCCTCGACAGGCAGTACCTCGTCGTGGACAACGCCGGTCTGCGCGCGTGGCTGGTCGGCGGCTACGACGTCTTCACCGGGACGGTGGCCGGCGTCGACCACGGACGGCTGGGTTCGTCGGTGCGGCTCGAGGACGGACGGGTCCTCGCGGCCGGCCTGTACGTCGACGCCTCCGGCGCCCGGCCGCGGGGAAACCGGTACGAACAGACGGCGTTCGGCGCCGTCCTCCCCGCCGAGGACGCGCTGCGGCTGGTCGACAGCCCGGACACCGCCGTGTTCATGGACTGGCGCGGCAGCGAACAGGGCTTCCTGTACGTGCTGCCGCTCGGCGACGGCACGGTCCTGGTCGAGGAAACCTCGCTGGCACGCAAGCCCGGCCTGCCGCTGGAACTCCTCGCGGCGCGGCTGCGTGCCCGCCTGACGGCTGCCGGGCTGACCTCACGGGGGCGCGAGGAACGCGTGCGCATCGTGCTCGACGTGCCGGTGCCCCGGCGCGGCCGGACGGTGCCGTTCGGGGCCGCCGCCGGTCTGGTGCATCCGGCGACCGGGTACAGCGTGGCGACCTCGATGCGGCTCGCGGGACCGGTCGCCGACGCCATCGCCGAGGCATGGGACCGGGGACCCGCCGAGGCCGCGTCGGCCGCTCACCGGGCGCTGTGGCCCGCCTCGGCCCGCGCAGTGCACGGATTGCGGCGGCACGGGCTGCGGGCGCTGTGCGGGATGCCACCCGAACTGGTCCCGGTGTTCTTCGATCACTTCTTCACGCTGCCCATCGGGCTCCAGCGGGCCTTCACCACCGGTCGCGAAGACCTTCCGGGTACCACCGAAGCGATGTCGACACTTTTCCGAACGGCGCCATGGCCGGTGAGAAAACACCTGATCGGGTGGCGTGCGTTACGCCGTTCTAGGTAACCCGGTGCAGCCATGATGAACATCAGTTGACACGTGTTTCGCTTCCCGCCGCGTCCGGCGACCATACGAACGTGACGTTGCAGATCGCGGTCCGCTTCGCTTACCAGCCGTTGTACAGCCTCCACACCGGTGGCGTCGTCGCGTTCGAAGCCCTGGCGCGGCCGGGCCGCGGCACCGCCCACGAACTGCTCGCCGACGCCCGGCGCAGCGGCAAGCTGGCCGAGGTCGACATCGGCCTGGCCGCCGAAGCCGTCCGGCAGCAGAACGAGCCGCAGACCACCCTCCCCCTGCACCTGAACCTGTCCGCGCGGACCCTGGCCGCACCCGTGTCCCGGTTCGACCCGCTGACCGAGGCGCTCAGCCTGTCCGGCCGCCGGACCAGGGACGTCGTGCTGGAGATCGGGCCGCCGTTCTCCCAGGTCCCCGCCGACCAGCTGCTCAGCGGGATGCGGCGGCTGACCGACCTCGGGTTCCGGCTCGCGCTCGACGGCCTCGGCCGCGGCGACCTCCCGCTCACGCTGCTCGCCTCCGCGCCGATCGACCTGGTGAAGCTGGACCGCAGCGTGCTGCGCGGCCTGCCGCACGACCCGGCCGCCGTCGCGGTGGTCGAGGCGGTGCTGCACTTCGCCTCGCGCACCGACAACCGGCTCGTCGCGACCGGGCTCGAGACCACCGAGCAGCTGGAGTCCGCGCGCAGGCTCGGGGTGCGGATCGCGCAGGGCAACCTGCTCGCACCGCCCGACGGCAACCACGCGCCGCTGCCCGCGCCGGACGCGCCCGGCCCGTTCATCCCCGGCACCGCGCGCGCCCGCCGCGTCGGCGACTTCCTCCGGCCCGCGACCACCCTGCCGGAAGCCGCGACCTGTGACGACGTGCGCGAGGTCCTGGCCGCCGCGGACGGGCCGAGCGGCATCGTCGGCATCGACGACCGGCACCGTCCACAGTGGTCGATCGACCGGACGCGGTTCCTGGTCGCGGTCACCGGGTTGTACGGCCACGCCCTGCACGCCAAACGGCCCGCGTCGCGGCTCGCCGATCGGCCGCACACCATCCACGCGGACGCGAGCGCGCTGGAGTTCCTCGAACTGGTCACCGACGCGGACTGGAGCCGGACCGGCGACGACGTCGTGGTGGTCGACGACCGCGGCCGGTGCGTCGGCGTGGTGCTGGTGAACGAGGTCCTCCGCGGGGTGGCGGAGGCGAAGGTCGAGGAGGCCGTCTCGCTGAGCCCGCTGACGCGCCTGCCCGGCAGTGACGCCGTCGCGAGGGACGTCGACCGCCGGATCAACGCGCGGGAGCCGTTCGTCGCGGCCTGGCTGGACGTCGACTCGTTCAAGACGGTCAACGACACCGCCGGGTTCGCCGCGGGCGACGACCTGATCCGCACGCTCGGCCGGACGCTCACCGACCTGGAGTCCCGGCTGCGCCGGATGCGCGTCAGCCACGTCGGCGGGGACGATTTCCTGATCGCCTGCGACGTCGACGAGATCGGCACGATCGCCGCCGCGCTGCTGGACACGGCGTGGTCGGCCGACGAGCTGCCGGTGACGGTTTCCCTCGCGACCCTGGTCTGCGGGAACGGCGCGATCCGGTCCTACAAGGACGCTTCCCGGCTCCTGGCGCCGTTGAAGAAGCGCGCCAAGGAGGTCCCCGGGTCGAGCTGGGTGCTCGGGCGGCCGGGGTCGGAACGCGTCGAGGTGCTGCGCGGGATCACCACCCGCGGTCTCCCCGCCCAACGCGCCGCCGCCGGCTTTTAGCCCGCGTTTCGTCCTCCAGTTGCGGTAGTTGGGAGCACGAACTACCGCAACTAGAGGACGAAACGCGGAACGTCAAAGAGCGCAGGCGGCGCGGTAGGTGGAGAAGCGTTCGTCGACCTCGCCCGCGGTGAGCCCGAAGTCCGCGAGGTCGTACCGGTGCACGGGTTTCCTTTCCCCGGAACGGCTTTCGGCGTGCACGACGGTCATCGCGTCCCGGGCTTCGCCGCTCAGCGGCAGCCCGAAGTGCCGGTAGACGCCCTCGACGGTGCCGATCGGGTCGGCCACGAAATCCTCGTACCGGACATCGCAGAACTGCGCCGGATCGTGCCGTGCCCGGGCTTCGAGTGACCTTTCCGCGCCGCGTGCCCACAGCTCCAGCTGGTCACGGCCGATCACATCGCCGCGGAAGACGTCGGACCAGCCTGCCGAAGCCTGTTCGTTCAAACTGCACACCGACGCGATGATCGTGCTCGGCGCGCGGTGGGTCTGGACGATCAGCGCGTCCGGGTAGACCTCCAGCAGAGCGTCGAGCGCGAAGAGATGACTCGGGTTCTTGAGCACCCAGCGGCGCCCGGCGTCGGGCAGGCCGATCAGCTGCAGATTGCGCCGGTGCCTGCGATACGCGTCGGTCCAGCTCTGGCCGTCCAGCCAGCGCGAGTACGACGGCACGTGCGCGAGGCATTCGTAGGACACCGATTTCAGCGACTGCCGCAGCAGTTGCCAGCATTCCTCGACCTGGCCCGCGGACATATGGTGCAGGCCCATGAACTCGGGATGCTCGACGTGGTGCTTCTCGTAACCCGCCTGGATCCCTTGGAAGACCGGGTTTTCCGCCCAGGTCTCACGCGGCGGCCGCGGTTGCGGCACCTCGGTCAGCCAGACCTCCAGGCCTTGGTGCGCCGGATCCTCGGTGAGCAGCCGGTGCAGTGCCGTGGTCCCGGTGCGCGGCAGGCCGGTGACGAAAATGGGCCGCTCGACGGGAACCCCGGCGTACTCCGGATGCTGTTTCCAGGACGCCTCGCTTAACGACCTCGCCACCAGAGCACCCCGCAGGAACGTGCGATGGATCTTGTTGCCGTACGGGGTCAAACCCGCCTCGCCGACGTAGGAATCCAGCAGTACGCGGAGGCCTTCGAGATGGTCTTCGCCACCGAAATCGTCCAGTCCGGTGAGTTTCGCCGCCGACGCGTGGAGATCCTCCACCGTGCCGACGTTTTCCCGACCTGGCAGCATGCTTTCCCCTTCAGTGGTGGTATTCACCGGCGTTGACGTCGAGGCACTGGCCGGTGACGCACCGGGCGAGCGACGAGGCCAGGAACACGACGGTGTCGGCGATCTCGTCCGGCTCCGGCAGACGGCGCAGGTCGATCGTCTCCGCGGTCTCGGCGTACACCTGCTCCGGCGTCACGCCACGTTCCTTGGCCAGATAGGCGAAATACCACTTCAGCGAGTCCGCCCAGATATAGCCGGGCGCCACGGAATTGACCCGGATCCCGCGCGGCCCGAGCTCCGAGGCGAGGCTCTGCGCGAGCGCGAGCAGGCTCGACTTCGCCATCTTGTACGCGCCGAACGTCCGCCGGGAATGCCGGAGCACGGCCGAATTGATCATCACCACCGAACCGCCGCTCTCTTCGAGCGAGGGCGTGAACAGTCGCGTGAGCCGGAGCGCGGCGAGGACGTTGGTCTCGAAGCCCGCCCGGACGTCGGCCAGGTCGACGTCGGCGAGATCCATGATCGGCGGGATGGCGAAAGCGTTGTTCACCAACGCATCCACTCTGCCGAACGCCTTCAACGCGGCTTCGGCGAGGTTCGCGGCCGAAGCGTCGTCGGTGATGTCGGTGGGCACGGTGACCGCGCGGCGGCCGAGCGCGTCGACCTCCTTGGCGACCTCCGCGAGCCGGGATTCGGTGCGGGCGGCGAGAACCACGTCGGCACCCGCGGCGGCACCGCGCACGGCGATGGACCTGCCGAGCCCCGGCCCGACGCCGGAAACCACGATCACCTTGTCCTTCAGGAGGTCCATGTCAGCCCAGCATCCTCGACGCGACGGCCGTCTGGCGAGCCGAGATCCGGTCTGACCATTCCTCCGGGGTCACGCGCGCCTCGTCGTGGAACGGCAACCTGTCGGCGAGTTCGCCGAACTTCACCACCTCGACCTCGGGACCGTCGGCCACCTCCAGCGCGCGGGAGAGCCGCTGCCACCGGATCTGGACGTACCCGCGATCGTGACCGGTCCGTTCGAGCCAGTTGGCCAGGCCCGGGTCGCGTTCGCTGATCACGAACCGGATCTTGCCGTCCGGGTCGACGCGCGCCTGGTCGGCGGTGAGGCTCGTCTGGTGGTTGATGTAGTCCAGCGAGAGATACCAGATGCTGCCGAGCTGGATGCCTTGATAGGGCGCGTCCGAGCGCGGCACTGTGACGATCATGACCTCTTCGTCGCCGAGTTCGTAATGCCCGGCCGAGGAATACTGCGTGGTCAGGCCGCCCGGCGTAGGACGCGGTTCGGTCATCGTGTTGACCGGCAGGTTCAGGTAGAACCACTTCGGGAAGGCGAGGAAGGTCCGTAGCCTGCTCAGCAGGATCTTGCCGGTGACGCCGTAGCGTTTGGCCAGCACGTCGCGGGTGAGCGGCGCGGGTGAGCCACCCGCGGTGTCAGCACATTGGATCTGGATCGTGCCGCGACGTTCGGTGGCCCAGTCGCTGTGAACCTCGCGTACCACGAGCATCGACGAACCCGGGCCGAGGATGAAGTAGTTGGTGCCGGGGTCGGGTTTCGCCGGTCCGAAGCGGAGTTCGAACGAGCCGTCCTCGGCGATCTCGATCTCGCGATCGTCGAACGCGGCGAGACTGTCCGGCACCTCCACGGGCGAGTAGTCGCCGTTGAGGACCTGGAAACTGAGGTCCGCCGTGCTCCCCCGCGTCCCGGTGACGACGTACTCGTGGTCCTCGCGGATGTTCGCGTTGAAGTACAGCGTGTCCGGGTTGTCCAGGCCCATCTTCGTGTACGGCCCGGTGGACTGGGTGAAGTACGGATAGTCCCGTTCGTAGGCCCACGCCATCTGCAGGGACGCGCGGATGCTTCCGGCGAGGTAGTCGTAGCCCTCGACCAGGTCCTGTTCGGTCCGGATGTGCGGCGCCTCCGCGATGACCTTCTCGGCTTCGACGATCGCGTCCGCGAACGGTTGAGTGAGCACCGGCGACTCCTCATGCTGGTACAAATACGTACCGACTTGGTACGTTCTTCGCGACAACAGACTAGAACGCGTTCTAAGGATGGGTCAATGACTCGGCGCTCTCCGCCCACCGAGCGGGTCGTGCGGCTGCTCGACTTCTTCGCCGCGCGCCCCGGACGGCGCTTCGGCCTCTCGGAACTCGCGCGCGAACTGGACCTGACAAAACCGACCTGCCTCGGCATCGTGACCGAACTGGCCGCGGGCGGTTACCTGGTCCGGGATCCGCGTCCGGTCACCTACCGGCTCGGGCCGGCGATGATCGCCGCGGGGCGCGTCGCGGGCGAGGGTTTCGGCGCGAGCGAGGTCGCGCGGCGGCATCTGGAGGACCTGAGCAGGCGATACGGCGCCACGTGCACGGCGTCGGCCGTGGTCGGCGACCGGATCCTGATGCTGCAGAGCGCCGGCCCCGGCCGGGTCAAACTCGGTGAGACCTATCCGTTCGCGCCGCCGGTCGGGCTGATGTACGTGCTGTGGGATTCCGACGCGGCGTTCGACGCGTGGCTCGCGAAGCCCCCGGCGGTGCCGGTGCGGCTGGACGAAGCGCACCTGCGCCGCGTCGTCGCCGAATGCCGCGAACACGGCTACCTGGTGGAAAGCCTGACCTCCGCGGGACGGCGGCTTTACGCCCTGATGGCCGGGGTGGGCGCGGAGGAACTGCCGCCGGAGGTGCGGGGCCTGGTCGGGGAGCTCGTCTCGAGCCTCGGCGAGCGCGTCTACCTCGGCGCCGATCTCGAACCGCGCCACAAACACGCGGTGAGCCTGCTGGCGGCGCCGACGTTCGACGCCTCCGGACGGCAAGAACTGGTGCTCACGCTGTCGGTCGGCGAGCCGATCACCGGCGCCGAGATCGCGCGCCGAGGCGCGGCACTGGTCGCGACCGCCGACGCCGTCACCGCCGAATCCGGCGGCCTCTCCCGCGTTTAGTCCTCTAGTTGCGGTCCTTGCGCGTGCAACTACCGCAACTAGGGCCTGTTTCAGATGTCAGAGCCATTCGTTGATCGCGGCGATGGTGACGGTGGTGTCGTAGCGGACGGCGAGTTTGTCGTATCT
>NZ_JBVILA010000041.1:0-61548 GCF_055580625.1 Amycolatopsis sp. NPDC031561
GACAACCCCGCCAAGAGCGTCAGTGGCTTTCCGGGCCAGACCCTGCCAGGCCCCCGTCCGTACACATCATCATCACTGTGGCTTTCGCGACACGGTCCAGGGCGAGAGGCCTGAGAACAGAAGCGCCTTGCCCACCGCGATCCGGTCGGTTGGACGAGCTCGACGCTCGTCCGGCCGACCGGGAACATCCACTCCGCATGCCCCGGCTGGTCGAGGCGAAAGGATCTGCCGTGTTCGAAGAGCTCAACGTCGTCCGGGGCTTGGAAATCCACCGGAGGGACCGATTCGATCCGGGCGCGGAACTCCTCGCCCTGATGGACCAGGGCCCCATTTCCGCCTTGGGCACCGAGGATTCCGGGGAACGCCGGACCGCGTGGCTCGCCACCGGGTACGACGAGGTCCGGCAGGTCCTCAGCTCGGACAAGTTCAGCGCACGGCTGATCTACGGCGGGACCGCGGCCGGGATCGCCTGGCCCGGTTTCCTCACCCACTACGACCCGCCGGACCACACCCGGCTGCGACGGCTGGTGACGCCTCCGTTCGCCATCCGCCGGATGCAGGGGTTCCGGCCGGAGGTCGAGCAGATCGTCGAAGACGTTCTCGACACCATCGAGGACATGGGCGGTCCCGCGGACTTCGTCCCGCAGTTCGGGTGGGCCGTGGCCACGACGGCGACCTGCGACTTCCTGGGCATCCCGCGTGACGACCAGGCGGATCTGTCGCGCACCTTGCACGCCAGCCGGACCGAGCGGACGGACAAACGGCGCAACGCGGCGGGCAACAAGTACATGACGTACATGAACAAGGCGGTGGCCCGCGTCCGCCGCAATCCTGGCGACGACCTGTTCGGTGTCGTGGTGCGCGAGCACGGCGACGAGATCACCGACGCGGAGCTGGCGGGGGTGGCCGCGTTCATCATGGGCGCGGGCGGCGACCAGGTGGCGCGTTTCCTCGCCGCGGGCGCGTTGCTGATGGCCGATTTCCCGGAGCAGTTCGACCTGCTCCGCGAAAAGCCGGACACCGTCCCGGATTGGCTCGAAGAGCTGACCCGGTACCTCACCACCGACGAGAAGCTCCACCCGCGCATCGCGAAGGAGGACGTGCTGATCGGTGACCGCCTCGTCAAGGCGGGCGACACCGTCACCTGTTCTTTGCTGGGAGCGAATCGCGGGAAGTTCCCGGCCGCGGAGGACGAGTTCGACATCACCCGGGAGAAGGCCCCGCACGTCGCGTTCGGGCACGGCATCCACCACTGCCTCGGCAGGCCGCTGGCGGAGATGGTGTTCCGGGTCGCGATTCCGGCGCTGGCCCTGCGTTTTCCCAAGCTGAGGCTCGCCGAGCCCGACCGCAAGCTCAAATTCGGGCCGCCACCGTTCGACGTGGAAGCCCTGCTGCTCGACTGGTAACGCCAGAAGCCTGAGGAGAATCATGGTAGTTCCCTTGCCGCATCAGCGGATCCGGCTTGATCCGGTGCCGGAGCTCTGCGCGTTGCAGAAGGAGGGGCCGCTCCACGAGTACGACACGGAGACGGGGCTGAACGGCCGCAAGCAATGGTTGGTCACCGGCTACGACGAGGTGCGGGAGATCCTCGCCGACGCCACCCGCTTCAGTTCGATGCGCCCGGTCGACGACGAGGCGGACCGGGCCCATCTGCCGGGGATCCTGCAGGCCTACGATCCGCCCGATCACACCCGCCTGCGCGGGACCGTGGCGGGGGCGTTCAGCGTCCGGCGGATCGAGCGGCTGCGGCCCCGCGTCGAAGAGATCCTCGAAGAGGGCTTGGACGATCTCGAAAGCATGGGTTCGCCGATCGACTTCGTCCGGTACGCGGGCTGGCCCATCCCGGCGCTCATCGCCTGCGAGTTCCTCGGCGTCCCGCGCGACGACCAGGCCGACCTGTCACGGATGATCCGTGACAGCCGGGAGAGCCGGATTCCCAAGCAGCGGGCCCAATCGAGCCTCGGCGTCGTCCACTACTGCGAAAAGCTCGCGGCCCGCGAACGCCGCGATCCCGGCGACGAACTGATCGGTTTCATCGTGCGCGAGCACGGGGACAAGGTCAGCGACGAAGAACTGTCGGGGCTCGCCGAGGCGATCCTGATCGTGGCGGTCGAGCAAATGGCCGCCCAGCTGGCGATGGCGGTGCTCCTGTTCGCGATCAACCCCGCCCAGCTGGCGCTGCTCCAGGAGCGCCCGGAGCTGGTGAACAGCGCGACCGAGGAAGTCCTTCGCTACCCGACGATCGTCGAGGCCCCCTCTCCCCGGACAGCGCTCGTCGACCTGAACATCGCCGGATACGACATCCGCGCCGGTGACGTGCTGACCTGTTCGATGCTGGCGGTCAACCGCACGCTCGGGGACAAGTTCGACATCACCCGCGAGAACTCGCCCGGGCATCTGGCCTTCGGGCACGGCATCCACCACTGTGTCGGGGCTCCGCTGGCCAGGCTCGAACTGCGGGTGGCGCTGCCGGTGCTGGCCCGCCGGTTCCCGTCGCTGCGGCTGGCGGTCCCAGAGGAGGAACTGCGGTTCGTGGCGGGCAAACCGGCCCCGTTCAACATCGAGGAGCTTCCCATTGAGTGGTGAGGACACGCGCCCGCTCCACATCCGCAGGCAGGACCTCGATCCGGCGGACGAACTGCGCGCCGCCGGACCACTGTCGAAGGTCACCGTCGGATCCGGAGCGGACGCCGAAACCATCTGGATGGCCGCGGGACATTCCGTCGTGCGGCAGGTCCTCGGCGATCACAAGCGGTTCAGCACGCGGCGCCGTTGGCACGAGCAGGACGAAATCGGCGGGGAAGGCATCTTCCGGCCGAACGAGCTGGTCGGCAACCTGATGGACTACGACCCGCCCGAGCACACCCGGATGCGGCAGAAGCTGACCCCCGGGTTCACGCTGCGCAAGATGCGGCGGATGGAGCCCTACATCGAGCAGATCGTCACCGAACGGCTCGACGCCATGGAGGACGCGGGATCTCCCGCCGACGTGATCGAGCTCGTCGCCGACGAGGTGCCGGGGGCCGTGCTGTGCGAGCTGATCGGGGTTCCCCGTGACGACCGCGCCATGTTTTTGAAGCTGTGTCACGGACATCTCGACGCCTCGCTGAGCCAGCGGAGACGGGCGGCCGCCGGCGAGGCGTTCTCCCGCTATCTGCTGGCGATGATCGCCAGGAACCGGAAGGACCCCGGCGAAGGGCTGATCGGGGCGGTCGTCGCCGCACACGGCGACGAGGCCACCGACGAGGAGCTGAGGGGCTTCTGCGTTCAGGTGATGCTGGCCGGTGACGACAACATCTCCGGCATGATCGGGCTCGGCGTGCTGGCGTTGCTGCGGCATCCCGAGCAGCTCGCCGCGCTGCGGGGCGAAGGCCAGGCGGCGGACCGCGCGGTCGACGAGCTGATCCGGTACCTGACGGTGCCGTACGCCCCGACACCCCGGACGGCCATGGAGGACGTCACCATCGGGGAGGAGGTCATCAAGGAGGGGGAGACCGTCCTCTGCTCGCTCCCGATGGCCAACCGTGATTCCGCGCTGCTGCCGGAACCGGACCGCCTCGACCTCGCGCGCGAGCCCGTCCCGCACGTGGCGTTCGGGCACGGAATCCACCATTGCCTCGGCGCTTCCCTTGCCCGTCTCGAATTGCGGACCGTGTTCACCCTTCTGTGGCAACGTTTCCCCGAGCTGAGGCTCGCGGATCCCGCGAAGGACACCATGTTCCGCCTGACCACCCCGGCCTACGGCCTCACCAGCCTGATGGTCGCTTGGTGAGGCGCCGGTCCAGTGGGTCGTGAGTGGCGTTTCGGGTTATTGAGGGGTAAGGCAAACGTGCCTTGGTCGTGGACGCGTTGCGAAAGCCACTTTCGGGACATCAGACGTCCCGAAAGTGGCTTTCGCGACACCCGGACCAACACACGGCCAAGCGATCACCCGCGAAACGTTTTGTCTTACCTCTCAAAATAAGGCCGTACGTGGGCGAGCGCGAGGTGTCGCCGAGGGTGAGGGGTGTGTGGAAATAGAGACGTTCAGCGTCCCTATTTCCACACACCCCTGGGGTCGGCTGGGTCACCGGGCTGTCGTGACCGGGCGGGTAGCGGCAGACTGTGTGGATTTCTGGTCATCCAACGCAACCCGAATCGCCACTCACGACCACGTCCATGGCGGCGCGCTGGACCTCCCGCCCGATCGCGGATGAAGATGGCGATGCGGCGCGCAGCCGGACCGCAATTCCTGGTCTATGAAGGAGCTTCCACTCGGTATGGAGCACGCAATCGACGAGGTCGCGCCGGCCGTGGAGCCGACGGCGAACTACATGATGAGAACGCACTGCGATCCGCATGCGGACATGTTCGCCCTCCGCGAGAAGGGCCCGCTGGTCCGGATTCTCGGGGACGCGTCCACGCAGCTGGGCACGGGCTACGTCTGGCAGGCCCTCGGCTACGACGTCGTCCGGAAGATCCTCGGTGATCACGAGAACTTCACGACGCGCCCCCGGCTGACCGAGGCGGAAGCGGCGAGGACGACCAACGGCGAAGACGTGCCCATGGCGCCGCAGTTCGTCGGGCAGATCTCGACCTACGACCCGCCGGAACACACCCGGCTGCGGAAGATGCTGACCCCGGAGTTCACCGTCCGGCGGATCCGGCGGCTGGAACCCGCTATCCAGGAACTCATCGACGATCGTCTCGACGAGCTGGAGGCGGAGGGGCCGGGCGCGGACGTCCAGGGATTGTTCGCCGATCCCGTCGGCGGCGGGGTTCTCTGTGAGCTGCTGGGCATTCCGCGGGACGACCGCAACGAGTTCATCCGCCGGATCAGGCGGAACGTCGACCTCAGCCGCGGATTCAAGGCGAGGGCGGCCGACAGCGCGGCGTTCAACCGGTATCTGCTCAGCCTCATCACCCGGCAGCGGCAGGATCCCGACGAAGGGTTCCTCGGCATGCTCGTGCGAGAGCACGGGGACAACGTCACGGACGAGGAGCTGAAGGGCCTCTGCACGGCGCTGCTCCTCGGCGGTGTCGAGACCGTCGCGGGGATGCTCGGTTTCGGGGTCCTCGCGCTGCTGGATCACCCCGAGCAGAAACAAATGCTGTTCGAAGGCCGCGAGGAAGCCGATCGCGTGGTCAACGAACTGCTGCGGTACCTGTCGCCCGTGCAGCAGCCGAATCCGCGGATGGCGCTGAGGGACGTCGTCGTCGGCGGACAGCTGATCAAGGCGGGGGACTACGTCCTGTGCTCCATCCTGATGGCCAACCGGGACGAGGCGCTGACCCCGAATCCCAATGTCCTCGACGCGCGGCGCCCGTCGGTTTCGGACGTCGGATTCGGGCACGGAATCCATTACTGCATCGGCGCGGCGGTGGCGAGGACGGTGCTGCGGATGGCTTATCAGTCGCTGTGGCGACGATTCCCCGACATGAGCCTGGCGGTCTCCGCCGACGACGTGAAACTCCGGAACGCCTTCATCGACTGCCCGGATCAGTTGCCGGTCACCTGGTGATGAAGAGGGGAAGCGAAATGCGTGTGTTGTTGTGGGCGTGTGGATCACGCGGGGACGTCGAGCCGCTGGTGGCGCTGGCGGCGCGGCTGCGGGAATCCGGCGCCGAGGTGCGGATGTGCGCGCCGCCGGACAGCGCGGAGCGGCTGGCCGAGATCGGGGTTCCGCTGGTGCCGGTCGCGCGCCCGGACCGGGGGATGGACGACGGCGAGGGACGCGACCCCGCGCTGGCGGCGGCCGGGATCGCCGAGCAGTTCGACCAGATGCCGTCGGTCGCCGAAGGCTGCGACGTCGTGGTGGCCACCGGCCTGCTGTCCGGTGCGGTCGCCGTGCGCTCGGTCGCGGAGAAGCTCGGGATTCCTTACCACTACGTCGCTTTGTGCCCGATCCACCTGCCGAGTCACCTCGAAGCGCCGCAGCGGGCGATGTACAACCAGGGCGCCGACGGGCTGTTCGGTGACGCGCTCAACGCCAAGCGGGCCGAGATCGGGCTGCCGCCGGCGAAGAACCTCTTCGACTACTGCTCCACCGACAAGCCTTTGCTGGCGGCGGATCCGATCCTCGCCCCGCTCGAACCACGGCACGAGGCCGTGCAGACCGGCGCGTGGATCCTGCCCGACGAACGCCCGCTTTCCGCCGAGCTGGAGGCGTTTCTCGCCGCCGGCCCGCCGCCGGTGTATGTCGGATTCGGCAGTTCGTCCGGCACCGCCGACGCGGCGAAGGTCGCCATCGAAGCGAGCCGCGCCCAGGGCCATCGGGTGATCCTTTCCCGCGGCTGGGCCGATCTCGACCTGCCCGACGCGGGCGCCGACTGTTTCGCCGTCGACGAGGTGAACCTCCAGGAGTTGTTCCGCCGGGTCGCCCTCACCATCCACCACGACGGCACGGGGACGACGCACGTGGCCACCCGCGGCGGCGCTCCCCAGATCGTGGTGCGCTCGATCGTCGGCCAGCAGTACTACTCGGACCGGATCGCCGAACTGGGGATCGGTGTCGCACTCGAGGGTCCGGCCCCGTCCTTCGAGGCCATGTCGGCCGCGCTCACCACGGCGCTGGCACCGGAAGCCCGGGAACGGGCGATCGCCGTCGCCGAAACGATCCGCGCGGACGGGACGACGGCCGCCGTCGAACTGCTGCGTGAAGCGGTCAGCCGGGAAAAGCCGTCTGTTCCCGCCTGAACCATCTCGGAACCTAACGAACGGGGAATCACGGAATGCGCGTGTTGCTGGCGACGTCCGGAAGCCGTGGGGATGTCGAACCGCTGGTGGCCCTGGCGGTGCGGCTGCGGGAATCCGGCGCCGAGGTGCGGATGTGCGCGCCGCCGGACTCCTCGGAACGGCTGGCCGAGGTCGGCGTGCCACTGGTGCCGGTCGGCCAGTCGACCCGGACCGCGATCAAGGGGGCGAAGCCGCCGTCGCCCGAGGACGGGCCGCGGCTCTCGGCCGAGGCGATCGCCGTCCAGTTCGAGCAGGTCCCGGCGGCCGCCGAGGGTTGTGATGTGGTTCTGGCGACGGGAATGCTGGCCACCGCGGTCGCCGTGCGGTCGGTCGCCGAGAAACTCGGCATCCCCTACTTCTACGGCTTCTACTGCCCGCGCTTCATTCCCTCGCCGCACTACGCGCCGCCGCCGCCGCTCGGCGAGCCGCCCGCGCCCGAGGGGACCGACAACCGGGCACTGTGGAACAGGAACAGTCAGAGCGCCCTCAAGCGATTCGGTGAGCCGCTCAACGCCCAGCGGGCCGCGATCGGCCTGCCGCCGGTCGAGGACATCTTCCGGTACGGCTTCACCGATCACCCGGTGCTGGCGGCCGACCCGGCGCTGGCCCCGTTGCAGCCGACGGATCTCGACGCCGTGCAGACCGGTGCGTGGACCCTGCCCGACCGACGCCCCCTCGCGGCCGACCTGGAGGCGTTCCTCGCCGCGGGTCCGCCGCCGGTGTACGTCGGTTTCGGCAGCATGCGCGCGCCCGAAGAGGCCGCCAAGATCGCCATCGAAGCGGTCCGCGCCCAGGGCCGCCGGGTGATTCTTTCCCGCGGCTGGGCCGATCTGGCCCTGGTCGACGACCGGGGCGACTGCTTCGCCGCGAGTGAGGGCAACCACCAGCTGTTGTTCGGCCGGGTGGCGGCCGCCGTCCACCACGGCGGTGCGGGCACGACGACCACGGCCACCCGGGCGGGCGTTCCGCAGGTCGTGGTCCCGCAGATCGCGGACCAGCCGTACTTCGCCGGCCGGGTGGCCGAACTGGGCATCGGGGCGGCGCACGACGGCCCGACCCCGACCTTCGATTCCTTGTCCGCCGCGCTCGCCACGGCGCTCGCCCCGGAGACCCGGGAGCGGGCGGCCGCCGTGGCGGGCGAGGTCCGCACCGACGGGGCCGCCGTGGCCGCGAAACTCCTGATCGACGTGGTCAACCGGGAGAAGCCGTCCGTTTCAGTGTGACCACACGGTCCGAAAACAAGGGATACGAAATGCGTGTGTTGTTGTCGACGACCGGACTCCGCGGAGACGTCGAACCGGTGGTCGCACTGGCGGTGCGGTTGCGCGAGCTCGGCGCCGAGGTGCGGGTGTGCGCGCCGCCGGACACCGAGGAGCGGCTGGCCGAGTTCGCCGTTCCGGTGGTGCCGGTCGGCCAGTCCTTGCGCGCGATGATGCGGGGGATGTCGGAGTCGCCGGAGGGACCGGAACCCCGGCGCCCGGCCGAAGAGCTCGGCGAGCAGTTCGACCAGGTCCCGGCGGCCGCCGAAGGCTGTGACGTGGTGCTGGCGACCGGCGTGCTGTCCGCCGCCATCGGGGTGCGTTCGGTGGCCGAGAAGCTGGGCATCCCGTACTTCTACGCCGCGTACTGCCCGATCTACCTGCCGTCGCCGTACTACCCGCCGCCGTTGTCGCGTGGCGACGGCCGTCCGCCCGAGGAGGCGATGGACGACAACCGGGCGCTGTGGGACTTCTACAACGAGGTCTTCGCCAAGCGGTACGCCGCCCCGCTCAACGACAGGCGGGCGGCGATCGGCCTGCCACCGGTGGGGGATCTCGTCGAGTACGGCTTCACCGAGCAGCCCTGGATGGCTGCCGACCCGACCCTGGCCCCGCCGCGGCCGGAGCTCGGCGCCGTGCAGACCGGTGCGTGGATCCTGCCCGACAAACGCCCGCTTTCCGCCGAGCTGGAAGCTTTCATCGCCGCCGGTCCGCCGCCGGTGTACGTCGGTTTCGGCAGCACGTCCGAGACCGCCGGCACCGTGAAGCTGGCCATCGAGGTGATCCGTGCCCAGGGCCACCGGGTGGTCCTTTCCCGCGGCTGGGCCGATTTGGCGCTCCCCGACGACGGGGCCGACTGCTTCGCCGTCGGCGAGGCCAACCTGCAGGCGTTGTTCGGCCGGGTGGCCGCCGTCGTCCACCACGCGGGCGGGGGCACGACGACCGTGGCCGCGCGGGCGGGCGTCCCCCAGGTCGTACTGCCCCAGATCACCGACCAGCCGTACTTCGCCGAGCAGGTGGCCGCACTGGGCATCGGGGTGGCGTTCGAGGAGTATGGACCGGCGCCGACCTTCGATTCCCTGTCGGCCGCGCTCGCCAAGGCACTGTCCCCGGAAGTCCGGGAGCGGGCGGCGGCCGTGGCGGGCTCGATCCGCACCGACGGCACGACGGTGGCCGCGGAACTCCTGCGTGACGCGGTCAGCCGGAAGAAGCCGGCTGTTTCCGTTTGACCATCGCGAATCCGACCAGGGTGAGGAAAATGTCCGATCTGGCTGCTGCACCGCACGAGAACCGGGAAATGGCGCAATGGTTCGGCCTCGACGCCGAACGGTACGACCGCGCCCGGCCCAGCTATCCCGAAGCACTGGTCGACCGGGTCGTCGGTTTGAGCCCCGGCAAGAACTTCGTGGACGTCGGCTGCGGAACCGGCCTTTCGTCGCGTCCGTTCCAGGCGGCGGGCTGCACGGTGCTCGGCGTCGAACCGGACGCGCGGATGGCGGAGGTCGCCCGCAGGCGTGGCCTCGACGTCGAGGTCGCCAAGTTCGAGGACTGGGACCCGGCGGGCCGCACCTTCGACGCGGTCACCTCGGGAACCGCCTGGCACTGGGTGGATCCGTTCGCGGGCGCGGCCAAGGTGGCGGACGTGCTGGCCCCCCACGGTCTGCTGGCGTTGTTCGACAACGGTTTCGAACTCCCGCAGGCCGTCATGACGGCGCAGGGGGAGGCGTACCGCCACGCCATGCCCGACGTGAAGTTCGAGCCACCGTCCGAAGAGGACGGTGAAGAGGAAGACGTCGAAGGATACGTCAAGCAGGTCTACGCCAAGCAGTACGTGAAGGCCGCCGAGGGCATCCTCAAGACCGGGGCGTTCAGCGAGCCGGAGGAACTGCGCTTCGCGTGGTCGCGGGTCTGCACCCGTGACGAATGGCTGGACCAGATCCCGACCCAGGGCGGTCTCAACCATCTCGCGGAGGACGCGCGCGCCCGGTTCCTGGCGTACCTCGGCTCGGCGATCGATGAGCTGGGCGGCTCCTTCACCATCAACTACGCCACCGTCGGCATCGCCGCGATCCGGCGCTGAAGTACTCCAGGGGATACGAAATGCGCGTGTTGTTTTGGTCGTACGGAGCCCGCGGCGAGGTCGAACCGCTGGTGGCACTGGCGGTGCGGTTGCGGGAAGACGGTGTCGAGGTGCGGATGTGCGCGCCGCCGGACTCCGCCGCACGCCTGGCCGAGGTCGGCGTGCCGCACGTCGCGGTCGGCAAGCCGGTGCTCGAAGGCGCGGGCGCGCTGGGCGGGCCGCCCGAGTCACCCGAGGCCGCTGTCGCGGGGATAGCCGAGCAGTTCGAGAAGATCCCCGCCGCCGCCGAGGGGTGTGACGCGGTGGTGGCGAGCGGTCTGCTGTCCGGCGCGATCGGGGTGCGGTCCGTCGCCGAGAAGCTCGGCATCCCTTACTTCTACGCCGTTCCTTCGCCGGTTCTGCTGCCGTCGCCCGAGCACCGGGCCATGTACAACCAGGGCGCCGACGGGATGTTCGGTGAAGCGCTCAACGGTCTGCGGGCCGGGATCGGCCTGCCGCCGGTGAAGAGCCTTTACGACTTCAGCTGTACCGAGCAGCCCTGGCTGATCGCGGATCCGCTCCTGGCCCCGCGGCCGCCGGGCCTCGACGCGGTCCAAACGGGCGCGTGGATCCTGTCCGACGAACGGCCTCTTTCCCGTGAGCTGGAGGCGTTCCTGGCCGCCGGCCCGCCACCGGTGTACGTGGGCTTCGGCAGCTCGCCCGCGCCCGCGGACATCGCCAAGGTGGCGGTGGAGGCGATCCGTGCCCAGGGGCGCCGGGTGGTCCTTTCCCATGGCTGGGCGGGCTTGGACCTGCCGGACGACGGGGCCGACTGCCTCGCCGTCGACGAGGTGAACCTCCAGGTGCTGTTCGGCCGGGTGGCCGCCGCCGTCCACCACGGCGGCGTGGGCACGACGCACGTGGCCGCTCGCGCGGGCGTTCCCCAGGTCGTGGTCCCGCAGATCGCGGATCATCCGCAGTTCGCCGCCAAGGTGGCCGAACTGGGCATCGGGGTGGCGCACGACGGCCCGGAACCGACCGTCGAGTCCCTGTCCGCCGCGCTCGCCACGGCACTGGCCCCGGAGACCCGGGAGCGCGCGACGGCCGTCGCCGCGACGATCGGCGCCGACGGGACGACGGTGGCCGCGGGACTCCTGCGTGACGCGGTGGGCCCCGCCTGACCAACTGTCCGTAATGGACGCTTGGTCTCCTGTCCAGTCCGCACTGTTGTAGCGTCGTGACGAGGTCATCAAAATCATGTCCATGCTTCAGAATCCCGGGGAGACCCGGCTGCTGGCGATCTCCCCCCATTTGGACGACGCGGTCCTTTCGCTCGGGGCCGGTCTCGCCCAAGCCGCGCGGGACGGCGCGAAAGTGCTCGTCCATACGGTCTTCGCCGGGACCGCGCCTCCTCCTTACTCCGCGGCGGCGGAGCGAATGCACGCCGTCTGGGGCCTTTCGCCCGAAGACGACGCGCCGCTCCATCGGCGGAACGAGGACATCGCCGCCCTCGACGGCCTGGGGGTGGCCCACCGGCACGGCCGGTTCCTCGACTCCATCTACCGGCGGCTGCCGGACGGCCGCTGGCTGACGGATCACGTGGCAGGCGGGCAAAAGCTGGCGATGAACGAGGATTCGGCCGACGGCGACGACGGTCTCGTCGCCGAGATCAAGGCCGACCTCGAGGCGGTCATCGCGGAGTTCGCTCCCACCGTGATCGTCACGTGCGCTGCCATCGTCGACCATCCTGACAACGAGGCCGCGCGAGACGCCGCTTTGTCCGCCGCGCGCGAGAAGAACATTCCGATACGGCTGTGGGAAGACCTTCCTTACTCGATGTTCAAACCGGGCGAGATCGAACTCCCGCCGGGATTCCGCCTCGGTTCTTCCGAATTCCACTCCGCGACCGAGGAGATCTGGAAACGGAAAGTCGAGGCCGCGGAGTGCTATTCTTCCCAACTGGCGATGCTCAACGGCCGCAACAAGAATCTGTTCGCCCGGCTCGACGAGCACGCCCGGAAGAACTCACCCCATGGCGGATATGGCGAAACCACCTGGCCTGTTCTCCTTGACGAAGACATCAGCTGAACCTCCCCACAATCGACGCCGTATCACGCCCGGAGGTACCGGAGTGTCCGCAACACTCACTCATCTGCCGTCGCCGCCCTCCCAGGACTCCGCGCCCGAAAGCGCGCGCAACCGCTGGGCGTTCTGGCGTTCTCCCGCCGATCAGCCGCGGTGGGCCCGTCCGGCGCTGCTGGGCATCGCGTTCGTGGCACTGGTGCTCTACGCCTGGAACCTGCCGCGCGTCGACTTCGCGCCGCTCTATTCGGACGCCGCCAAGAGCATGTCCGAGAGCTGGAAAGCGTTCTTCTACGGCGCCGTGGACCCGGGAGCGACGTATACGCTCGACAAGCTCGCCGGATCTTTCGTGCCGCAGGCCCTCTCGATCAAGATCTTCGGTTACCACGAATGGGCCGTGGCGTTGCCGCAGGTGATCGAGGGCGTGATCTCGGTACTGGTGCTGTACCGGGTCGTGCGGCGCTGGGCGGGCGTGGTGCCCGGGCTGCTCGCCGCGGGCATCTTCACCCTCACCCCGGTCCTCGCGTCCATGTTCGGGCACAGCATGCAGGACGGCCTGCTGACGATGTGCCTGGTGCTCGCCGTCGACGCCTATCAGCGCGCCGTCCTCGAAGGGCGGCTTCGGTCGCTGGTCTGGGCCGGTGTCTGGGTCGGGATCGGCTTCCAGGCCAAAATGGTGCAGGCGTGGATGATCCTGCCCGCGCTCGCGATCGGCTACCTGCTGACCGCTCCGGTCGAACTGCGCCGCCGGATGAAGCACGTGGGGATCGCCGGGGTGGTGACGCTCGCGGTGTCGCTGTCGTGGATCGCGCTCTACACCTTCACCCCGGCCAGTGCCCGGCCGACGATCAGCGGCACCACGAACAACAGCGCGTTCGCCATGGTGTTCGGCTACAACGGTCTCGGCCGCGTCGGCATCCAGATCCCCGGCGCCGAGGACCCCAACGGCCGCGGCGGCCTGCCGTCGCTCGGCCCGGGAGGTGGCCAGGAGGGTGGTCCGCAGGGTGGTCCCGGCGGCGGCCCGGAAGGCGGTCCCGGTGACGGTCCGCAGGGCCAGGAGGGCGGCCCGGAAGGCGGCCCCGGTGATCCGCAGGGCGGTCCCGAGGGCGGTCAGCCGGGCCCGGACGCCCAAGGGAACTTCGGCACGAAGCACCAGGACGAACAGAACGGGGACTTCGGTTCCAAGCACCAGGACGAACAAGACGGGAACTTCGGCCCGAAGGCCGAGGGCGGCCAGCCGCTCGGACCGGGCGGACCCGAAATGGACCAGTCCAAGATCGAAACCCGGGCGGACCCGTTGGGGGCGACCAAACTGCTCGACGGTCACCTCGGTGTCGCGATCGCCTGGCTGTTCCCGCTCGCGTTGCTGTCCCTGCTGTGCGGGCTCTGGTGGTGGCGCCGGGCCGAACGGACCGATCCGGTCCGCGGCGGGCTGGTGATGTGGGGCGTGTGGCTGGTGACGTTCGGCTTCGTGTTCAGTGCGAGCGCCGTCGCGCACACCGCGTACGTGGCCTCGCTCGCCCCCGCGATCGCCGCCCTCTCCGCGCTCGGCATCGTGACCTTCTGGCGGGCGTACCGAAGCGGTGGCAAACAGGCCTGGATCCTGCCGGTCGCGATCGCGGCGAACCTCGCCTGGGGCGCCTGGCTCTGGTCCCACTACCCCAACTTCCTGCCGTGGGCGAAATGGGGGACGCTCGCGCTCGGCGTCGCCGCCCTCGTCGTGCTGATCCTGGCGCGGCTGATCAAGTCCGCCTCCTCGGGCCTGGTCACGGCCGGACTCGTCATCGGCGTCGTGGCCATGCTGGCCGCGCCCGCCACCTACGCCGTCTCAGTCCTTGATCCCGATTACTCCGGCAGCTCCTTCGACGCCAACGCCGGACCGGCGTCCGGCTCCTTCTGAGGTGAGCCGGTTGTCGTTCTCATCGTCTGCGGAAGACTCCGCCGGCCGGAAAGGAAATCTGCAGATGCAGGAATCGCTCGACTCCACCGAGGTGCACCGTCGTTTCCAGCTGATCGCCAACGGACCCGCGCTGTTCAACGCGGTGGTGTCCGGGATCGAGTTGGACATCTTCGACTTCCTCGCCGAGAAGGACGGTGCCGACGCGGCGGAACTCGGTGCCTTCACCGGCCTGGAGCCGCACAAGCTCCGGGTGCTGATGCTCGCGCTGGCCACCACCGGCCTGATCGAGAAGCGCGGCGTCGACTTCGTGAACCACCCCGTCGCGACCGAACTGCTCGCCGCGAGCGGCCCGGAAAGCTGGCGGCACATCCTGCTCAGCTGGAAGACCATCTACTACCCCGCGTTCGCCCGGATGACCTCCGCGCTGCGCGCCGGCACCAACGAGGCCCTCGACGCCCTCGACGGCCCCGGCGACACGCTGTACGCCCGGCTCGGCAACGACCCGGAGAAGGCCAGGATCTTCTACACGGCGATGTCGGCGTTCTCGCTGCAGACGATGCCGGGGCTGCTGGAGCACATCGACGTCAAGTCGTCGCGGCACCTGCTCGACGTCGGCGGCGGTGACGGCACCACGGCGGCGGCGCTGCTCAAGGCCAACCCCGGCCTCAAGGCCACCCTGCTCGACCTGCCGAGCAGCGTGGCACTGGCCGAACAGCGCGTGCCCGCCGAGATCGTCGACAGGCTCACCCTGCACCCGGCCGATCTGCTGACCGACCCGTTCCCCACCGATACCGACCACGCCCTGTTCAGCCACGTCCTCGACACCTTCACGGCCGAGCAGTCGGTCATGCTGCTGGCCAAGGCGTACGAGGTGCTGCCGTCCGGCGCGAAGATCTCGATCTACGGCTTCGCGGCCGCGGACGACGAGATGGGCGGCCCGCTCTCCGCGCGGCTTTCCTTGTACCTCAACATTCTGGCCACCGGCCGCGGAATGGCCTGGCCGCAGGCCGAGGCCGCGTCCTGGCTGAAGTCGGTCGGCTGCGTCGACGTCCGCTCGGTCGAGCTGCCGTTCGAACACGCCTTGGTGACCGGCACCAAGCCCTGACCTCAAGTCCGTGAAGGCCTCCTTGAGGGACCCTAGGTCCCTCAAGGAGGCCTTCACGGACTTCCGCCCCCTTACGAAAAGAGCCCCTCGCCGCGAAACGGCAAGGGGCTCTCGTCATGTAAAAGCTCAGGGAAGCCGCGGAACAATCAGCGCGGCCAGCCGCGCGACGCCCTCTTCGATCAATTCCGGCGTGAGCAGGCTGATCGAAAGCCGGAGCTGGTGGAATCCGCCCTTTCCGCCGTAGAAGTGATGCATCGGGGTGAACAGAACACCGTGATCACGAGCCGCGCGTTCCAGCAATTCGTCATCGACGACGAACGGAACGGTGACGGTGACGAAGAATCCGCCCGTCGGGGTGTTCCAGCTGACTCCGGCGCATCCCCCGAGCCTGCGCTTCAATTCGCCCAGCGTGAGGTGCAGATTGCGCTGGTAAATGGAGATTTCCCGGGTGTTGGCCTTGGTCAGGCTGAAATCGTTGAGCAGGAGCTTTCCGGCGATCACGGCCTGGGCGATGGGGGAGGTGTTCACCGTGAGCATGCCCTTGAGCTTCGAAAGCTGGTCGGCGAACAGGCCGCCGCCCGTCATCCGCTGATCCGCCACCGCGTAGCCGACCCGGGCGCCGGGCATGCCGGTCTTGGCGAAGGAACCGAGGTAGACCACCGACCCCGACCGGTCGAGGGACTTCAGCGAGGGCAGCCGCTCGGATCCGAACAATCCGTACGCGTTGTCCTCCAGGAGCAGGATGCCGTGCGCTTCGGCGACGTCGAGAAGACGGTGCCGCGAGGGCAGATCCATGCTGGTGCCGGTGGGATTCGCGAAGTTGGGGGTCACGTAGCAGGCCCGGACCCGCTTGCCCTGTTCGTCGGCCCGCTTCAGCTGGAGCACGAGGTCTTCGGGGTCGATGCCGTTCTCGGTGGACCGGACCGGCCAGACGGGGGTGTCGGTGAGCAGCGCCGCGCCGGTCAGGCCGACGTAGGTGGGCGCGGGGGCGAGCAGCACGTCGCGTTCGCCCGCGCGCAGGGTGCGGAGGACGAGGAACATGGCTTCCTGGGCGCCGACGGTGACGACCACCGATTCGGGGGCGGCGTCGATGTTCTCGTCTTCGGCGAGATTCCGGGCGATGAGATCGGCGATGACGCCTTTGGTGGTGCCGTATTGGAAGAGGGTGCGGGTGACCCCGGCCTCGTCCAGTTTCCGGTCGCGCCGGAGATGGTCGCAATAAGCGTCGATGTACTGGTGGATGAGGCTGATGTCGAAGAACTCTTCGTACGGCCGGCCTGCCGCCATGGAAATGGCCACAGGGTATTCGTCGATCAGCTCGTTGAGCAGATTCATCGACGAGATGGCCGGATCGGTGAGCGATCCGTGCAGCGTTTCCACGTTCAAGTGGGTGGACAGACCGTTTGAATCCATGAATACTAGGATTTCCATCCGCCGTTGAGGTGTCAAGAACAGTCCGTGGACGCCGGATTTATTCCCGGTTTCGCCCGACTGTCCATCGCCGAATCCTCCAGACACACGATCCCTGAAGGTACGGTCGACTCCGTGCCACCGCACCTGGGGAGGACGGAACCGTTGAGGGGAAACACTTCCGGCGGCCTCACCACCGAATCGCGGCGTAGCAGCCACACTCCCGGAGGAGCATCATGCTGATGACAACCGAGAACGGGATCCGGTTGTCCTACAACGATTGTGGTGACGGTCCGCCGGTACTGCTGCTGACCGGCACCGGGGCGCCGAGTTCGGTGTGGGACCTGCATCAGGTGCCCGTGCTCCGCGCCGCCGGTTTCCGGGTGATCACCATGGACAACCGCGGGATCTCGCCGAGCGATGAAGGCCTTGACGGATTCACCATCGAAGACCTCGTCGAGGACGTCGCAGCCCTGATCGACTATCTCGACGCCATGCCGTGCCGCGTGATCGGCACGTCGATGGGTTCGTACATCGCGCAAGAACTGGCGCTCGCCCATCCGGAGCTGCTGGACTCGGTCCTGCTGATGGCCGCCTGCGGCAAGAGCAGTCTCGTGCAGAAAGTGCTCGCGGAAGGTGAAGCGAAGCTGATCGAACTGGGCGTCGAATTGCCGCCGGATTTCCTCGCCGCCACTCGCGCCCTGCACAACCTGGGCCCCGCGACGCTCGCCGACGACGACCTCGCCGGAGACTGGCTCGACCTGTTCGCCGCGTCGGGAACCTGGGGGCCTGGCGTCCGGTCGCAATTATTGCTGAGCGCGCTGCCCGATCGCCTCGACGCCTACGGCTCGATCAAGGTGCCCTGCCACGTCGTCTCGTTCGAGCGCGATCTCGTGGCGCCGCCGGAAGCCGGGCGGGAGCTGGCCGCGGCGATCCCCGGGGCGACGCAGCGCACGGTTCCCGGCTGCGGGCATTTCGGCTACCTGGAGAACCCGGAAGCGGTGAACCGCGAGCTGCTCCGGTTCCTCCGCACCGAGTCCCGCGAGACACTGGGAGAGACCGCATGACCGCCCTTTCGGCAGCCACGACGCCGGCCCTGTTCGAGGCGACCGCAGCCGTCCTGCCGGACAGGCCCGCGGTGGCGATGGACACCACCACGCTCACCTACGCCGAGCTGAACGGCGAAGCCAACCGGCTCGCCCGCCGTCTCGTCGCGCACGGGGTCGGCCCGGAGCGGCTGGTCGCGCTGGCGATGCCGAGGTCGATCGAGTTCGTCATCGCGATCCTGGCCGTGCACAAGGCAGGCGCCGCGTATGTACCGGTGGACCCGGACTATCCGGAGGAACGCAAGCGTCAGATGCTGGACGACACGGCGGCGCACTGCCTGCTGTGCCTGCCGGGCCAGGACGTGACCGGTGCGCCCGTCGTCCTGAGCGTGGCGCGGGAGCCGGGTCTGTCCGAGCCGAACCTGGACGATCAGGACCGGCTCAGCCCGCTGCGTTCCGGCCACCCCGCGTACGTCATCTACACCTCGGGTTCCACGGGACGGCCGAAGGGCGTGCTGGTCACGCACCGCGGGATCCCGAACCTGGCCGACGACTACGTGCGCCGCCAGAAGCTGGTGCCGGAGAGCAGGTTGCTGGCCTTCGCGTCGCCCAGTTTCGACGCCGCGGTCGCCGAGTTCTGGCCGATCTGGCAGGCCGGTGGCTGTCTGGTGCTGGCTTCCGCGCCGGACCTGGTTCCCGGCGAGCCGCTCGCCCGGCTGGTCCGCGACCAGGGCATCACCCATGTCACGTTGCCGCCGTCCGCGCTGGCACCGCTGGAGGAGGCGGGCGGCCTGCCCGCCGGATTGACCCTCCTGGTCGCCGGTGAGGCGTGCCCGGCCCCGGTCGCGAAACGCTGGGCCGTGGACCGCGTGATGATCAACGCCTACGGCCCGACCGAGGTCACCGTCGCGGTGACCGCGAGCGAGCCGCTGACCGGGGAGGACACCCCGCCGATCGGCAGGCCGATCACCGGTGTCCGCACCTACGTCCTGGACGAACTGCTGCGCCCCGTCCCGGACGGGGACGTGGGCGAGCTGTACACGGTGGGCCCCGGTCTCGCCCGCGGCTACCTCCGAAGACCAGCCGCGACCGCGGAGCGGTTCCTGCCGGATCCGTTCGGCGGCCCGGGCGAGCGCATGTACCGCACCGGTGACAGGGTCCGGACGCGTTCGGACGGCCAGTTCGTCTTCGTGGGCCGTGTCGACGACCAGCTGAAGGTCCGTGGCCACCGCATCGAACCCGGTGAGGTCGAGTCCGCGTTGCTCGCGGTGGACGGGGTGGCCCAGGCGGTGGTGACCGAGCACGAGAACAGGCTCGTCGCCTATGTGGTCGGCCCCGCCGGCGCCCGTGTCCCGGCCGAACATCTCTTGCCGCCGTTGCGCAAGCAGCTGCCCGGATACCTGGTGCCCGACGTGGTCGTCAGCTTGCCGAGCCTGCCGGTCTCGCCGAACGGCAAGATCGACCGCGTCGCCCTGCCCACTCCCGAAGAGGAGCACGCCGGGCGCGCGGCGGGACGGGAACCGCTCACCCCCACGGAGATCATCCTCGCCGAATTGTTCGCCGAGGTGCTCGGCGTCAGCAGCGTCGGTGTCGAGGACAGCTTCTTCGAGATCGGCGGCCACTCCCTGCTCGCGACCCGGCTGGTGAGCCGGATCCGCGAACGGCTGAAGATCCGGCTGAGGGTGCAGGCGTTCTTCGACGCGCCGACGGTGGCGCGGCTCGCCAAGGTGCTCGACGGCGCACTCACCTGACCTGGAGATCATTCATGCAGACGACGGCAGCCGTCGATCTCGGCAATCCCGATCTGTACACGACCTTGGACCGCCATGCCCGCTGGCGCGAACTCGCGCTGGAAGACGCGATGGTGTGGAGCGAGCCGGGCAGTTCGCCCACCGGTTTCTGGTCCGTGTTCTCGCATCGGGCGTGCGCCGCGGTCCTCGGGCCTTCCGCCCCGTTCACCTCCGAATACGGGATGATGATCGGGTTCGACCGCGACCATCCCGACAACTCGGGTGGCCAGATGATGGTCGTCTCCGAACAGGACCAGCACCGCAAGCTGCGCAAGCTGGTCGGGCCACTGCTCTCGAGGGCGTCCGCGCGGAAACTCGCGGAGCGGGTGCGGACCGAAGTCCGCGGCGTGCTCGACGAGGTGCTCGACGGCGAAGTGTGCGACGTGGCCGCGGCGATCGGCCCGCGTATTCCCGCCGCGGTCGTCTGCGAAATCCTCGGAGTTCCCTCGCAGGACGAGGACATGCTCATCGAACTCACCAATCACGCGTTCGGCGGTGAGGACGAATTGTTCGACGGGATGACGCCGAGGCAGGCGCATACCGAGATCCTCGTCTATTTCGACGAACTGATCACCGCACGGCGTGCGAGCCCCGGCGAAGACCTCGTCAGCACGCTCCTGACCGATGACGAACTCACGGTCGACGACGTGGTGCTCAACTGCGACAACGTGTTGATCGGCGGCAACGAGACCACCCGGCACGCGATCACCGGTGCGGTGCACGCTTTCGCCACGGTGCCGGGACTTCTGGACCAGGTGCGCGACGGGAGCGCGGACGTCGACACCGTCGTGGACGAGGTGCTGCGCTGGACCTCGCCCGCGATGCACGTGCTCCGGGTGTCGACGGCCGAGGTCACCGTCAACGGCCGCGACCTGCCCGCCGGTGCGCCGGTGGTCGCGTGGCTGCCCGCCGCGAACCGGGATCCCGCCGTGTTCGAAGACCCCGACACGTTCTTGCCCGGCCGGAAACCCAATCGGCACATCGCTTTCGGTCACGGCATGCATCACTGCCTCGGGTCCGCGCTCGCGCGGATCGAGCTGGCGGTCGTGCTGCGCGAGGTGGCCGAACGGGTGTCGCGGGTGGAGCTGGTGAAGGAACCCGCCTGGTTGCGCGCGGTCGTCGTGCAGGGATACCGGGAGCTCCCGGTGCGATTCACCGGGCGGTGAGTGTCAGTCCTATGTGGACTCCTGGCCGGGAAGTGTCAAGCGGACACCATTGATGCCGAATTGCCATGGAGCCATCCTGTAAATGAGCAGCGAATCTATTTCACGGAGGAATATCGTGACTGCCAGCATGCAGAAGTTCGAGATCGACTACGTGGAAATGTATGTGCCGAATCTCGAGGTGGCCGCGTCCGGCTGGATGGACAAGTACGGTTTCGCCGTCGCCGGCACGGACCGCTCGGAGGACCACCGGAGCGTCACGCTGCGGCAGGGCCCGATCAGACTGATCCTCACCGAGCCGACCTCGGATCGTCACCCGGCGGCGACGTACCTGCAGACCCACGGTGAAGGCGTGGCCGACATCGCGCTGCGCACTCCGGACGTGGCCGCCGCCTTCGAGGCCGCGGTGAAGGCGGGCGCGGAGGCCATCCGCGAGCCGGGCGAGCGTGCGGACGCGGTCGTCACGGCCACCGTCGGCGGGTTCGGCGACGTCGTGCACACCCTGATCCAGCGCGAAGAGGTCCCCGGCTCCCAGGAAGCCCCCCGCGGACGGGGCGGCGTGGACCTGCTCGCGATCGATCACTTCGCGGTCTGCCTGAACGCGGGCGACCTCGGCCCCACGGTGGCGTACTACGAGCGCGCCCTCGGGTTCAAGCAGATCTTCGAAGAGCACATCGTGGTCGGTGCCCAGGCGATGAACTCCACCGTCGTGCAGAGCGCGTCGGGCGAGGTCACCCTCACGCTGATCGAGCCGGACAAGACCGCCGACCCCGGCCAGATCGACGACTTCATCAAGGAGCACCACGGTTCGGGCGTCCAGCACATCGCCTTCACCAGTGCGGACGCCGTCGGCGCGGTCAAGGAGCTTTCCTCGCGGGGGGTGGAGTTCTTGAAGACCCCGGACGCCTATTACGACATGCTCGGCGAGCGGATCGAACTGGAGACGCACTCGCTGGACGATCTGCGGGAGACGAAGCTGCTCGCCGACGAGGACCACGGCGGCCAGCTGTTCCAGATCTTCACCGCCTCCACGCATCCGCGGAAGACCATCTTCTTCGAGATCATCGAGCGGCAGGGTGCCGGCACCTTCGGCAGCTCCAACATCAAGGCCCTGTACGAGGCCGTGGAACTGGAACGGACCGGGCAGAGCAAGCTCGGCCCCGCCCGGCGATGACCCACCACCTCTGCCTGGACGACCTCGAACGTGCCGCCCGCGAAGTCCTCCCCGGCGAGATCTGGGACTTCCTCGCCGGGGGCAGCGGTACCGAGGCGTCGCTGGAGGCCAACCGCGCCGCACTCGAGCGGATCTTCGTGATCCCCCGGGTGCTGCGCGAAGTGGCCGAAAGCACCACCGAGGCCGAGGTGCTCGGCCGGCGTGCCGCGCTGCCGATGGCGGTCGCGCCGGTCGCGTACCAGCGGTTGTTCCACCCCGAGGGGGAACTCGCGGCGGCACGCGCGGCGCGGGACGCCGGTGTTCCCTACACCATCTGCACCCTGAGCAGTGTTCCGCTGGAGGAGATCGCGGCCGTCGGTGGGCGGCCGTGGTTCCAGCTGTACTGGCTGCGTGACGAGAAGCGGTCGCTGGAACTCGTCCGCCGCGCGGAGGACGCCGGCTGCGAGGCGATCGTGTTCACCGTCGACGTGCCGTGGATGGGACGACGGCTGCGGGACATGCGCAACGGTTTCGCGTTACCGGATTCGGTGACAGCGGCCAACTTCGACGCAGGGGAGGCCGCGCACAGCCGCACCGGCGGGCAGTCGGCGGTGGCCGAGCACACCGCGCGCGAGTTCGCCCCGGCCACTTGGGAATCCGTGGAGGCCGTCCGTGCGCGGACGGACCTTCCCGTGCTGCTCAAAGGGATTCTCGCGGTCGAGGACGCCACTCGCGCCGTCGACGCGGGAGTCGCCGGGATCGTGGTGTCCAACCACGGAGGCCGTCAGTTGGACGGTGCCGTACCAGGACTCGAAATGCTGGGCGAGATCGCCGCGGCGGTCTCCGGGGGCTGCGAAGTGTTGCTGGACGGGGGAATCCGGAGTGGCGGGGACATCCTCAAGGCCGCGGCCCTCGGGGCGTCGTCCGTCCTGATCGGACGCCCGGTGATGTGGGGGCTGGCCGCGGCGGGGGAGAAGGGCGCGCGGCAGGTGCTCGACCTGCTCGCCGAAGAACTCCGGAACGCGCTGGGCCTGGCGGGCTGCGACTCGATGGGCGCGGCCCGCCGTCTGGGCACCAGGGCCCCCGGCTACCACCCGAGAACGGCGCGACGGTCATGACAAGGAGTCCTCTGATGCTGCCTTGCCTCATCCCGCGGAACGCGGTGCGTCCCCGTGACGACCGCGACCACGCGGACCGCGTCGCGCTGTCGGCCGCGACCACCGACGGGGTGCACATGCGGACCGAGGACGTCCGCGCCTGGATCGCCGAACGCCGTGAGGCCAACGTCTTCCACGTCGAACGCATCCCGTTCGCGGATCTGGACCAGTGGTGGTTCGAGGGCGTGACCGGCAATCTCGTGCACAGCAGCGGACGGTTCTTCACCATTGAGGGCCTGCACGTCGTCGAGCACGACGGCCCGCACGGCGACGGTCCTTACCGCGAGTGGCAGCAGCCGGTCATCAAACAGCCCGAAGTGGGCATCCTCGGCATTCTGGCCAAGGAGTTCGACGGTGTCCTGCATTTCCTGATGCAGGCCAAAATGGAGCCGGGGAACCCCAACCTTGTGCAGCTCTCGCCGACCGTGCAGGCCACTCGCAGCAACTACACCAAGGCGCACGGCGGGACGAACGTCAAACTGATCGAGTACTTCGCGCCGCCCGACCCCGAGCGGGTCATCGTCGACGTCCTCCAGGCGGAGCAAGGCTCGTGGTTCTTCCAGAAGTCCAATCGCAACATGATCGTCGAGACCGTCGACGACGTGCCGATGTGGGACGACTTCTGCTGGCTCACCCTCGGCCAGATCGCGGAGCTGATGCACGAGGACGAGACGATCAACATGAACGCCAGGAGCGTGCTGTCGTGTCTTCCTTACCACGACACGGCTTCCGGCGCGTTGTTCTCCGACGTCCAGCTCCTGTCGTGGTTCACGAACGAGCGCTCGCGCCACGACGTGCGTGCCCGCCGCATCCCGCTCACTGACGTCTGCGACTGGAAGCAGGGCGTGGAAGCGATCGAGCACGAGGACGGCCGCTACTTCAAGGTTCTCGCTGTCGCTGTGAAGGGCAGCAACCGCGAGAAGATCAGCTGGACCCAGCCGTTGCTCGAATCCGTCGGGATGGGTGTCGTCGCGTTCCTGGTGCGCGAGATCGACGGCGTGCCGCACGTGCTGGTACACGCTCGCGCCGACGGTGGTTTCCTGGACACCGTCGAGCTGGCCCCGACCGTCCAGTGCACGCCCCACAACTACGCGCATCTGCCCGCGGAGAGCAGGCCGCCGTTCCTCGACTTCGTCCTGGACGCCCCGCGGTCGCGGATCCGTTACGAGGCGATACATTCCGAAGAAGGCGGCCGGTTCCTCAACGCGAGGGCACGCTATCTCGCGATCGAGGCGGACGAAGCGGCCGAGACCCCGCCCGGCTTCGCCTGGGTCACCCCGGCCCAGCTCACCGCGCTCACCCGGCACGGGCACTACGTCAACGTCGAGGCCCGCACGCTTCTCGCCTGCCTCAACGCCGCGACAGCCCAGCCTCAAGCCCAGTCTCAAGCACCTGTCGGCGGAGCTGAGACGTACTTCGAGAAAGGGCCCTAACGCGTGAACCCGCCCCGGCCGAAGGCCCCGCTATCGCGGTGGCAGGGCGCCTTGGCCGTCAACATGAGAGGCATGACCAAGTCTCGCCCTGCCGACGTCGATCGCGGACGCGGGTTCACCGACAGACATTCAAGGAGTCGCCTGACATGAAGCTGATCACCGTCCTCGGCGCGTCGGGCTTCGTGGGCTCGGCCGTCACGCGCGCGTTGGCGCGCCAGCCGATCCGGCTGCGCGCGGTGGCGCGCAGGCGGTTCACCCCCGAGCCCGGCGAAGCCGAAACGACCGTCGTCACCGCCGATCTCACCGACCGGGCCGCGCTCGCCGACGCGGTCGCGGGATCGGACGCGGTCGTGTACCTGCTCCTGGCGGACGGTGGCTGGCGCGCGGCCGAGACCGAAGAAGCCGAACGCGTGAACCTCGGCGTGATGCGAGACCTCGTCGACGTCCTCGGCGACGCGGGTGGACCGCCCCCGCTGGTGGTGTACGGCGGTGCCGCTTCACAGGTCGGCGTGCCCCCTCGGGAGCCGCTCGACGGCAGCGAGCCCGACGAGCCGGCGACTCCGTACGACAAGCAGAAGCTCGCGGCGGAACAGGTCCTCAAGAAGGCCACGGCCGACGGAGTGGTGCGCGGGTTGAGCCTGCGCCTGCCCACCGTGTTCGGTGAGACCGCGACAGCGGGGGCGAACCTCGACCGCGGGGTCGTGTCCGCCATGGCCCGGCGAGCGCTCGAAGGCCAGGACCTCACCATCTGGGGTGACGGCACCGTGCGCCGCGACCTGGTCCACGTCGAGGACATCGCGGCGGCCTTCACCGCGGCCCTGGCGAACCCGGATTCCCTCGTGGGCGGCCACTGGCTGCTCGGCGCGGGCCGGGGCGACCAGCTGGGCGAGGTCTTCCGGCTCGTGGCGAAGGAAATGGCCGGGCAGACCGGACGGAACCCGGTGGAGGTGACGTGCGTGGAACCCCCGTCGCACGCGCCCGCGACGGATCTTCGCAGCGTCACCATCGATTCCACCCCGTTCCGGGCGATCACCGGCTGGCGCCCGGAGATCTCACTGCCCGAAGGAGTGCGTCGCACCGTCGCCGCATTGACGACATCAGTTCACGGAAAGGCTCGCTCATGACCACGCGTGTTTGGGACTACCTGGCCGAATACGAGACCGAGCGGCTCGACCTGCTGGACGCGGTCGAGACGGTCTTCAACTCGGGGCAGCTCGTGCTCGGCGCGAGCCTGCGCGGGTTCGAGTCGGAATTCGCCGCGTACCACGGGGTCGACCACTGCGCCGGTCTCGACAACGGGACGAACGCGATCAAGATCGGCCTGCAGGCGCTGGGCATCGGTCCGGGCGACGAGGTGATCACGGTGTCGAACACCGCCGCCCCGACCGTGGTCGCCATCGACGGCACGGGCGCCACCCCGGTCTTCGTCGACGTCCGCGAGGACGACTTCCTGATGGACACCGGCCAGGTCGAAGCCGCGATCACCGAGCGCACCAAGTGCCTGCTGCCCGTGCACCTGTACGGGCAGTGCGTGGACATGGCCCCGCTGAAGGAACTCGCCGCGAAGTACGGACTGTCCATTCTGGAGGATTGCGCCCAGGCGCACGGAGCCCGGCAGCACGGCAAGATCGCGGGTTCGACCGGTGACGCGGCCGCCTTCTCCTTCTACCCCACCAAGGTGCTCGGCGCGTACGGCGACGGCGGCGCGACCATCACGTCCGACGAAGCCGTGGCGCACAAACTGCGCCGGTTGCGGTACTACGGCATGGACGAGCAGTACTACACGCTGGAGACGCCTGCCCACAACAGCCGTCTGGACGAGGTGCAGGCCGAGATCCTGCGGCGCAAGCTCAGGCGCCTCGACGAGTACACGGCCGCCCGCCGGGCCGTCGCCCAGCGCTACGTCGAGGCTCTCGGTGACACCGAACTGAAGCTTCCCCAGACGGTCCCCGGCAACGAGCACGTGTACTACGTGTACGTGGTGCGGCACCCGCGGCGTGACGACATCCTCGAACGTCTCAAGGCGTACGACATCCACTTGAACATCAGCTACCCGTGGCCGGTGCACACCATGACCGGATTCGCCCACCTCGGCTACGAGAAGGGTTCGCTCCCGGTCACCGAGAAACTGGCGGGCGAGATCTTCTCGCTGCCGATGTACCCCGCGCTTTCCGCCGACCTGCAGGACAAGGTCATCCACGCGGTCCGCGAAGTGCTGTCCACCCTCTGACCACACCGAGCACAGGAGCAAGCCGTGCAAGCACGCAAACTCGCCGTCGAAGGCGCGATCGAGTTCACCCCGCGCGTCTTCCCCGACGACCGGGGCCGGTTCCTCTCGCCGTTCCAGGAAGAGGCCTTCACCGAGGCCCACGGCAGCCCGCTCTTCCGGGTGGCGCAGACGAATCACAGCGTGTCCAAACGCGGCGTGGTGCGGGGCGTCCACTACACCGTGACACCCCCGGGCGTCGCGAAGTACGTCTACTGCGCACGGGGCAAGGCGCTGGACATCGTCATCGACATCCGGGTCGGCTCGCCCACGTTCGGCAAGGTCGACTCGGTCCTGATGGACCAGGAGCACCACCGGACGATGTACTTCCCCGTCGGGGTCGGCCACGCGTTCGTGGCGCTCGAGGACGACACCGTCATGTCGTACATGCTCTCCGGAAGCTATGTGGCGGAACAGGAACTCGCGCTCTCGGCGCTGGATCCGGCGCTGAACCTGCCCATCGACGACGGCATCGACCCGATCGTGTCCGACCGGGACCGGGTCGCCCTCACCCTCGCCGAGGCGGAACAGCAAGGGCTGCTTCCGGACTACGCCACCAGCGTCGAACTCGAGCGGCAGCTGTCCGGAGTCCCGCTCACCGCCTGAGTCTCCGTTCGCCGACATCCTGCGCCGACGATCGCCATCACGGAACCCGACACCGTGATGGCGATCGCCGGCGTTTTGTCGTACCCGTGAAGGAAAGCGTAACTCGCGTGATCGGAGACGGATCTCGCGTGATTGGGCGGCGTTCACGGAGTTCGGCTTCTGATCACGTGAGATCCGGCTTCAATCACGCGAGTCACGCCCTCGATCACCCCTGGGTGCGGACACCACGCCTCCTTCGCCTTACCCCTCAAGAGAACCCGAATCGCCACTCAGGACCCACCGGCCCGCGATCGCAGGTTCGGTCCGTGAAAGCGGGCGGCCGTGTCGCGAAAGCCACTTTCGCGACGTCTGATGTCCCGAAAGTGGCTTTCGCGACATCCGGAATGGCTGACGTGGCCTTCAAAGCGGCCCGCGGAGTCATCTGGGACGACGGTGTTGCGAAAGCCTCGTTCGCAACGTTGAAGGTTGCGAAAGTGGCCCTCGCAACCCCCAGACCAAGTTCCGCCCGTGGACCGGATCAAGGGCGAAGATCATAATGATCAAGCTCTCTGAGTAACTGTCCCGTTACTGATCCGACAGGCGAACGCCGGTTCGCCGGGGGAAGGACGCCTCTTGACGACCAAGGGCCTTGACGCGCCACTGGAGCTTCCAAGTCCGCGGGAACCGGACCGGTTCGGATGGGTGAGACGACACCGGCGATGGCTGTTCGGGTTCGCCGTGTTCGCGCTGCTCGCCCAGATGGCGATCGCGATGATCACGACGGCCGTGGAGCAGTCCCCGACCATCGACGAACCGGTCTACGTCGGCACCGCCGTGGTCTACCTGGACCAGCACAGCCTGCGGTACAACCCCGAGCATCCGCCGCTGGGCAAGCTGATCATCGCCGCCGGAGTGGCTTTCACCGACCCGAAGATCGACCCGGCCTTCAACGGCCACGAGTGGGAACTCGGCAAGCACGTCGTTTACGAAGCGGGCAACGATCCGGAACAGCTGATGCTGGCCGCCCGCTTGCCGGTGATCGTGCTGACACTGTTGTTCGGGCTGGTCGTGTTCGCGTTCGCTTCCGACCTGGCCGGTCGCGCCGGCGGGTTGGTGGCGCTCACCCTGTTCACCTTCTCGCCCGACGTCATCGCGCACGGATCACTGGCCACGCTCGACGTCCCGGTGGCCGGTTTCCTGCTGACGTCGGCCTGGCTGGTGTGGCGTGCCCGGAGCCGCCCCGGCCTCTACCTCCCGCTCGCCGGACTCGCCCTCGGCGCGGCCACGGCCACGAAAGTCCTTTCCCTGGTGGCGGTTCCGGTCCTGGTGCCGCTGGCCGTGCTGTCCGTCTGGCACGCCCGCCGCGCCCGCGGCCTCGACCTGAAGAGCCCGGCCCTGCTGATCGGCCGCGGCCTGCTGGCGTCCGCCGGGATGGCGCTGATCGCGATCGCCGTCGTGTGGGTCTCCTACCTGGTCGTGGATCCGAGCCTGCACTGGGAGACACCGGAGGGAATGCAACCCCTGCACGGGATGCGGACCCTCGTCGAGTGGTTGCCTTTCCCGCAGCCGTTGAAGGACGGCATGCGGTTCCAGTTCGAACTGGAAGACCATGTGTGGCACAACTTCCTGTTCGGCAGGCATTACACGGGTTCGCTCTGGTACTACGGGCCCGCCGCGCTCCTGGTGAAGACGCCGCTGGGCGCGCTGGCGATCTGGCTGGCGGGCGCCGCCGTGATGCTGTCGGTTCGCCGGTTGCGCCCGGCGGCACCGTATGTGCTCATCCCGACGGCCGTGCTGATGGCCACGGCCATGGTCATCGTCCGCGACAACGGCGTCCGGTACCTGGCCTTCGCGCCGATGTTCCTGGCCGTCGCGGCGGCCGCGGTCGTCGCTCTCCGCAGGCGGTGGGTGAAGGTGGCCGCGACGGTACTGGTGGCCCTCGCCGCGGTCAGCTCGCTGCTGACGTTCCCTTACTACCTCCCGTATTCCAACATGGCGTTCGGCGGCCCGGCGAACACGCACCGGTACCTGCTCGACTCGAACGTCGACTGGGGCCAGGACCTGGGCCGCCTGGCGGACCGCTTGAAGGAGCGCTACCCGGGCGAGCGGACCTGGCTCGTCTACCAGGGCAGCGCACTCCCGTCCTACTACGGCATCGACGCCGCGGACCCGTTCAAGGTGCCCGTGGACCAGGTGCACGGGCTGCTCGCGGTGTCGGACTCCGCGATTCTCGGGGACTATGACGACAGTTCGGGAGGAGGCGGCAGCGGCGGTGGTCTCGGCGGAGGCGGTGAGGTCTCCGAGGTTTCCGGTGCCACCGGCCGACTTGCCACCCTGCTCGACAGCAGCACGCCGATCGACACGGTGGGCCACTCCATCACGATCTACCGGCGGCCGTAGGGCACGTCGTCAGTCCACTTGAGACGTTCCATCGGCGGTCATTCGTCCGAAATCGTTCGTCCGTAACCGGAATCCGGCTGGGAACGGGCCTTGGACGATTGACCGCCGAGTTCGGCGAAGCCTAATTTCAGGAATGTTCACTCGAGATCCGCGAAAGGTGAGATCGATGCCCGCTGCGCAGTTCAAGCAGCTGTTCCGTAGCAAGCTGAGAACATGGGGGTGGATGTACCGATGACTGCCATTGCCGAACCGGCCGAGGACCTTTCCGTTTTCACCGGGCTGACCGAGATCACCAGGTTCGCCGGGGTGGGGACCGCGGTGTCCGCGTCGTCCTACTCGCAATCCGAGCTCCTCGAAATCCTCGACGTCGAGGATCCGAAGATCCGGTCGATCTTCCTCAACAGCGCGATCGACCGGCGCTTCCTCACACTTCCGCCGGAGGGTCCCGGCGGGCAGCGAGTCTCGGAACCGCAGGGCGATCTGCTGGACAAGCACAAGAAACTCGCGGTCGACATGGGATGCCGGGCGCTCGAGGCCTGCCTGAAGTCGGCGGGAGCGACGCTTTCGGACCTGCGTCACCTGTGCTGCGTCACCTCGACCGGTTTCCTGACCCCCGGCCTCAGCGCGTTGATCATCCGTGAACTGGGGATCGACCCGCACTGCAGCCGTTCGGACATCGTGGGCATGGGCTGCAACGCGGGCCTGAACGCGCTCAACGTGGTCTCGGGCTGGTCCGCGGCACATCCCGGTGAGCTCGGCGTCGTCCTGTGCAGCGAAGCGTGTTCCGCCGCTTACGCCCTCGACGGCACCATGCGGACCGCGGTGGTCAACAGCCTCTTCGGCGACGGATCGGCGGCCCTCGCGGTCATCTCCGGCGACGGCCGGGTGCCCGGCCCGCGGGTCCTGAAGTTCGCGAGCTACATCATCACCGACGCGGTCGCGGCGATGCGCTACGACTGGGATCGCGAGCAGGACCGGTTCAGCTTCTTCCTCGACCCGCAGATTCCCTACGTGGTCGGCGCACACGCCGAGATCGTGATCGACAGGCTGCTGTCCGGTACGGGGCTGCGCCGCAGTGACATCGGCCATTGGCTGGTGCACTCCGGCGGCAAGAAGGTGGTCGACGCGGTCGTCGTCAACCTCGGCCTGAGCCGGCACGACGTCCGCCACACCACCGGAGTGCTCCGCGACTACGGAAACCTCTCCAGCGGCTCCTTCCTCTTCTCCTACGAACGGCTCGCCGACGAGGACGTCACCCGTCCCGGGGACTACGGCGTGCTCATGACCATGGGGCCTGGCTCCACGATTGAAATGGCGCTTATTCAATGGTGACGCGTAACGAAGTGAACGGCGAACTGGTGCTGCGTTTCGACGGGGCCCGGCCGCTGTCGGCCGCGGCGGTCGAGGAGATCGACGCGCTCTGCGATCGCGCCGAGGACCACCGGGGAACGGGACCGGTCACCATCCACGTCACAGGCGCCCCGCCCGCGGGCTGGGCGAACGGGCTCGCCGTCGGCCTGGTCAACAAGTGGGAACGGGTCGTGCGCCGGTTCGAACGGCTCGGCAGGCTCACGGTCGCGGTGGCGTCGGGGGAGTGCGCCGGAATGGCGCTGGACCTCCTCCTCGCCGCCGACGTCCGGATCGCCGCGCCGGGCACGCGGCTGCTGCTCACGTGGGTCGGCGGCGGTGCCTGGCCGGGGATGACCGTCTACCGGCTCACCAAGCAGGCCGGTGCGGCGGGGATCCGGCGGGCCGTGCTCCTCGGAACGCCGATCGAGACCGACCGCGCGCTCGCCCTCAACCTCGTCGACGAGGTGGCCGTGGACCCGTCGGAGACGCTGGCCGGGCTGGCCGGTGCCACGGACGGCGCGGAGACGGCGATCCGCCGTCAGCTGATCTTCGAAGCGGGTTCGACCACCTTCGAAGAGGCGCTCGGCGCCCACCTGGCCGCGGCCGACCGGGCGCTGCGACGGGAAGCCAAGTCGTGACAACGGATTCCGTGACTCTCCCGCCAGGGCTCGATCTTCGGGCCCTGGCGGGGGAGGCCCACCGGGTCGACGACGGCGTCCGGGCGCTGCGCGCGGACTTCATGGAGGCGCACGCCGAGGAGATCTACGCCGAGCTCACCGACGGCCGGACCCGGTACCTGCGCATCGACGAACTCGTCAGCGCCGCCGCCCTCGCCTATCCCGGCCTGGTGCCGACGGAAGCGCAGATGGCGGCCGAGCGCTCGCGGCCGCAGGCGGAGAAGGAAGGGCGCGAGATCGACCAGGGCATCTTCCTGCGCGGGATCCTGCGCGCGCCGAAGGCCGGCCCGCATCTGCTCGACGCCATGCTCCGGCCCACTTCCCGGGCGTTGCGGCTGCTGCCCGAATTCGCCGAAACCGGTGTCCTGCAAATGGAAGCCGTCCGGCTGGAACGCCGCGACGGCGTCGCACACCTGACCCTGTGCCGGGACGACTGTCTGAACGCCGAGGACGCGCAGCAGGTCGACGACATGGAGACCGCTGTCGACCTGGTGCTGCTCGATCCGTCCGTCCGGGTGGCACTGCTGCGGGGCGGGGTGATGAGCCACCCCCGGTACCGGGGACGCCGGGTGTTCTGCGCGGGGATCAACCTCAAGAAGCTGAGCTCAGGCGAAATCCCGCTCGTCGATTTCTTGCTGCGGCGGGAAATGGGCTACATCCAGAAGATCTTCCGCGGCCTGTACACGGACGGCTCGTGGCACTCGCGGTTGACCGACAAGCCGTGGATGGCGGCCGTCGATTCCTTCGCGATCGGCGGCGGGACCCAGCTCCTCCTGGTCTTCGACCACGTGCTGGCGGCGTCCGACGCGTACCTCAGCCTGCCCGCGGCGAAGGAGGGGATCATCCCCGGCGTCTCGAACTTCCGGCTTTCCCGGATCGCCGGGCCGCGGGTGGCCCGGCAGGTGATCCTCGGCGGCCGCCGGATCCAGGCGGCCGAGCCGGACGCCCGGTCGATCGTCGACGAGGTCGTCCCGCCGGAGCAGATGGACGCGGCGATCGAGGGCGCGCTGGCCCGTCTCGACGGAGAAGCGGTGGTGGCCAACCGGCGCATGCTGAACCTCGCCGAGGAACCGCCGGAGGACTTCCGCCGGTACATCGCCGAATTCGCGTTGCAGCAGGCATTGCGCATCTACGGCGCGGACGTGATCGGCAAGGTCGACGGCTTCGCGGTGGGCTCGCGATGAGCGAAACCCGGGTGCGGTACGAGAAAAAGGACCACGTCGCCTACGTGACGATGGACCGGCCCGACGTGCTGAACGCGATGGACCGGCGGATGCACACGGAACTCGCCGGGATCTGGGACGATGTCGAGGCCGACGACGACATCAGGGCGGTGGTCCTGACCGGCGCGGGGGACCGCGCGTTCTCCGTTGGCCAGGACCTCAAGGAACGCGCGCGGCTGACCGAGGCGGGTGTGGAGGCCTCGACGTTCGGCAGTGGCGGTCAGCCGGGTCATCCCCGGCTCACCGACCGGTTCACGTTGTCCAAACCGGTGGTCGCCAGGGTGCACGGATACGCGCTGGGCGGCGGTTTCGAGCTGATGCTCGCCTGCGACATAGTCATCGCCTCCGAGGACGCGGTGTTCGCCCTGCCGGAGGTCCGGCTCGGGCTGATCGCCGGCGCGGGCGGCGTTTTCCGGTTGCCGCGGCAGCTGCCGCAGAAGGTGGCGATGGGGTATCTGCTGACCGGTCGCCGGATGGACGCGGCGACGGCGCTTCGCCACGGACTGGTGAACGAGGTCGTCCCGGTGGCCGAACTGGATCGGTGCGTCGCCGAATGGACGGACGATCTCGTCCGTGCCGCCCCGCTTTCGGTCCGCGCCATCAAGGAAGCCGCGCTGCGGTCGCTCGACCTCCCGCTCGAGGAAGCGTTCACCGCTTCGTATCCGTGGGAAGAACGCCGCCGATGGAGTGCGGACGCGAGCGAGGGCGCCCGTGCCTTCGCCGAGAAAAGGGATCCGATCTGGACGGGCCGCTAAAGTGCGGACGGCGCGCGGAAACAGGGTTGGACAGGGCTTTTTCCATTGTTTTGAGTGACGGATGGTGGGAGATTTCGGCGTAAGAGAAATCTCCGAAAAGATTTCTTGTCACTTGTACTGCCGGGCTTTCCCAGCCTGTTTCTTCGTTCACCCGAGACCGCCGGCCGGGCCGGGAAATCCCGGCTTTCCCTGACGCCCGGTGCCGGCAGAAACCCTGGATATCTGTGATGACAACCATCGCCGCCGTCGATCTCGACAACCAGCGCATCGACCGCATGGTCCCTCTGGTCACCCCGGCCTTGCTGCACCACGAACTGCCGCTCAGCGCCACCGCTGCGGACACCGTGCGGCAAGGCCGCGAAAGCGTCGTCCGCGTCCTCGACGGGACGGACGACCGGCTGCTCGTGATCGCCGGACCCTGTTCCATCCACGATCCCGCCGCGGCACTCGAATACGCCGACCGTCTTGCCTCGGTCGCGGGCCGATTCGTCAACGATCTCCTGATCGTCATGCGCGTGTACTTCGAAAAGCCCCGTACGGTCGGCGGCTGGAAAGGACTCATCAACGACCCGCACCTCGACGGCACCGGCGATGTCAACCGCGGCCTGCGTATCGCACGGGACCTCCTTCTCGAACTCGCCGAAGGCGGCCTGCCCGCCGCGTGTGAATGGCTGGACACCACCATTCCGGCCTATCTCGCCGACACCGTCTCGTGGGGCGCGATCGGCGCCAGGACCGTGGAAAGCCAAAACCACCGGATGCTGGCCAGCGGCCTTTCCATGCCCGTCGGTTTCAAGAATCGCCGCGACGGTGATGTCACCGTCGCTGTCGACGCGATCCGCGCCGCCGAAGCACGCCACGTCGTCCCCGGCGTCGACCCCAGCGGACTGCCCGCCATCCTGCACACCGTCGGCAACCCCGACTGCCATCTCGTCCTGCGCGGCGGGAACTCCGCGCCCAACCACAATCCCGCGTCCGTCCGCGCGGCGCTCACCACCCTGCAGACCGCCGGTCTGCCGCGCCGGGTCGTGATCGACGCGAGCCATGACAACAGCCGCAAAGACCATCTGCGGCAGGCCATCGTCGCCGACCAGATCGCCGACCAGATCAGGACCGGCCAGCGCGGCATCGTCGGCGTCATGCTCGAATCCAACCTCCAGGCGGGACGGCAGGACCTCCATCCCGACCGGCCGCTCACCTACGGACAGTCCATTACGGACGCTTGCATCGACATGGCCGCCACCCAGGAAGTCCTGCAGAATCTCGCCACGGCGACCGCCGCCCGGCGACGGCAGGCCAAGACGGGCGCGAAGTGACTACCTGATCGCGCCGGCGCACCCCATCGCCGGATTCGGCGCGGCCTCGCCGCCGGTGTGCTCGAGGTGCGCCTCGCCCCAGACCCTGACCGCTTCGACCACAGGAAGAACCGTGGTCCCGTAGGGCGTGAGCCGGTAGAGGACGCGCGCCGGGACAGGCCCGGTCTCCACGCGTTCGACGAGTCCGTCGGCCTCGAGTTCGCGTAACTGCTCGGCCAGCACCTTGGGGGTGATGGGGGTGCCCCGGCGGCGGAGGCCCGCGAAATGGGACTCGCCGTGGGCGAGCCAGTACAGCAGGGTCAGCTTCCATTTGCCGCCGAACGCGGCGAACGCCGCCGCCATCGGGCAGCCGGGCAGCGGATTGGGGCGAGAGGGGTTACCCGCAGGTGCCTTCTTGTCCATGGCCGGACTCCACTCGGATAGTCGGACCATGACCGTGCCATACAGACGAATCCTGACGGTGGGCCTCGCGGCCTTCATGCTGATCGCGACGGCGGTGTCGGGCGATGCCTCGACGCCGCCCGCGTCCTCGACGAGCGCGGACGGCCAACGAGCCTTCGACTGGGAGATCGGCGTCTGGCGCTCCACGGTGCGGGTCCTCGCCGAGCCGCTGTCGGACTCCGCCGACGAGTGGCTGCACTTCGCGGGCACGAGCACCGTCCGCCCCCTGCTGGACCGGCGGGCCAACGTCCTCGAATTCGAGGTCTCGGGGGCGAACGGCCGCATCGAAGCCCTCAACCTGCGGCTGTACGAGCCGCAGGCGAAGCGGTGGAGCCTGACCTTCGTCAACATCCGCGACGGCCTGCCCACCCCGGCGGTGTACGGCGGGTTCCGTGACGGTGTGGGCGAATTCCTCGGCGAAGACCAGTACGGCGGCCGTCCGATCAAGGTCCGCTTCCGCGTCGTCCGGCCGGGTCCGGACGAGGCGAGGTTCGAGCAGGCGTTTTCGGCGGACGGCGGGACGACCTGGGAGACGAACTGGGTCGCCGTGGATCACCGCGTCCGGCGGTGAAGTGCGCTCACCTGCCGGAATCCGCCGGGTCGTCGGCCTTCTCGCGGGTTTCGATCACCTCTGTCGCGCCTCGTTTGCTGAACGCCGCCCAGAGGTTGAACCCGATGATGCCGACCCCGGCGGCGAGCCACAGCCAGAGAAAACCGTTCTCCCGCCCGATTCCGCTGAAGAGTCCGAAGAGAAGAAGCGCCGCTCCGAACACCGCGCCGAAAATCGCTGTCGGTTTCGACGGTTTCACGCTGAAAGAGGCCACTCGTTGACACTCCGATCGCATCGTTTCCCCATGCGATCGGAATGCCCACGGACCCGCGCCGTCAAACTCCGCCCGCGACGCCCTCGAGCAGGGCCAGCGCATCGCTGCGAACTCGGCTTGGTCTAGCCGTCGGCGGCGCCCGCCCAGTCCGGGAGGGGCTCGCAAGCGGCCCGCCAGGAGGACGGCAGCCCGTCGGCACCGACGTGGGCGGCGACGATGCCGCCGACGATGGCGCAGGTGGTGTCGACATCGCCACCCGCGCCCGCCGTGATCCAGATGGCCTGCTCGTAGTCGTCGAGGTTCCGTGCCGCGGCCCACAGCGCGAACGGCACCGTGTCGTGGGCGCCGGTGTAGCGGCCGTTGCCGAGTTCGTGGACGGCGATCGCGGGCGATGGCACGTGGGCCAGGCCCCGGGCCGCCCAGACACCGTGGTGCACCCGGCCCGGTGGTACCCGTCGCAGGACCTGGTCGAGGAAGTCCCTCGGCGACGGCGGCTCAGGGGCGGCGGCCAGCGCGGCGGCGACCGCGACGGCGATCGCGCCCGCCACTCCGTCCGGATGCGTGTGGGTCACCTCGGCCGACAGCGCCGCCTGGCGCGCGGCCTCGTCCGGATCGTCGGCGAACCAAGCGCCGAGCGGCGCGACGCGCATGGCGGCGCCGTTGCCCCAGGAACCCTGTCCGTCGAACAGGTCCGCGACCAGTTCGCGCCACGAGCCGCCCTCGCGGACCAGCCGCAGCATCCGGTTCATGGACGGTCCGTAGCCTCGGTCGAAGTCGTGGTGCTCCGCGAAGCTCGCGGCCAACAGGTCTTGGTCGACGTGGCCGGTCCGGGTCAGCACGGCGAAAACGGAACACGCCATTTCGGCGTCATCGGTCCATTGCCAGGGGCTTGGAGGCGGTTGCCGCCGTTCCCAAGCGTCACGATTGTCGGGGACGAAGAACTGGGAACCCAGAGCGTCGCCGAGGGCGAGTCCGTACAGGGAGTTCAGGGCGAGTGCTCGCCGGTCGATGGTCATCACGACCATCTTCGCCTTATGGGGCGCCCGATGTCGCCTCGTTTCTCAGGCGGAGTTTCTCAGGCCGACAACCGCGCCGTGATCCGGTCGAACAGCTCCGTCAGCGGTTCGCCGACATCCTTGCCGAACTCGGTCAGCCCGTAGGTGACCTGGGGCGGCGTCGTCGGTTCGACCTTCCTCCAGACAAGGTCGTCCTCGACCAGCGCGCGCAGGGTTTGGGCGAGCATCTTCTCGCTGATGCCCTTGATGCTTTCGCGCAGTTCGTAGAACCGGAGGTCGGTGTTCCGCAGGGAGATCAGCACCCAGACACCCCACCGGCTGGTCACGTGGTCGACCACGTCGCGAGCGGGGCAGTCGGTGTGAAACACCTCATACGGCCGCCCTGACCCGGTCTCCTTGAGCTGTGCGCCTTCCGCCATGTCATGAGCTTACCTGGAGGTATGTCCTTACCAAAAGTTAGCTCGGCTCCTAGCGTTCCGGCCACAGAAGACATCGGACGAGGAGCTGTTCATGATCGTGGTGACCGGGGCTACCGGAAACATCGGCAAGCCGTTGACAAAGGCGTTGGCCGAGAAGGGTCAGGAGGTGACGGCGGTGTCGCGGCACGCCGCCGCGGTGCCGGACGGCGTCCGCCACGTGGTGGCCGACCTGGCCGACCCCGCCGGGCTCGAGCCCGTGTTGTCCGGGGCGAAGGCGTTGTTCCTGCTGCTGTCCGGAGACCTGCACGCCGCCGGGGCCAGCCCGGCCGACGTCATCGGCCAAGCCGCGGCGAGCGGGGTCCGCCGGGTCGTCCTGCTTTCGTCGCTGGGCGTGGCGACCAGGCCCTTCGGCTCGACGCGGATCGCGCTGCGAGCGGTGGAGGACACGCTGCGCGAGTCCGGGATGGACTGGGCCATCCTGCGTCCGGGCGGTTTCGCCTCCAACGCCCTGTGGTGGGCCGAGTCCGTCCGTGAGCGGCAGGTGGTCGCCGCGCCGTTCGGTGACATCGGGGTGCCGGTCATCGACCCGGCCGACATCGCCGACGTCGCGGCGGCCTGCCTGCTGGACGACCGGCACACCGGCGGCGTCTACGAGCTGACCGGCCCGGAGGTGATCACACCGCGTCAGCAGGCGGAGGCCATCGCCACCGCCCTGGGCTCGCCGGTGCGGTTCCACGAGCTCACCCGCGCCGAAGCCAAGGCCGGCATGGCCGAGACCATGCCGGCGGAACTCGCCGACGACACCTTGGACATCCTCGGCTCCCCGAGCCCGGAGGAGGTGCGCGTCAGCCCCGACGTCGAGCGGGTCCTCGGCCGGGCCCCTCGCCCCTTCTCCGACTGGGCGGCTCGCGCCATCGCCGCTTTCCGCTGATCCCGATCCCGTCACCAGGCGCCCCGGAACCGATTCCCGGTTCCGGGGCGCCTGGCGTTTCGGCCAGGGCGAATGCGGATACCGACGCGGTAAGATCCTCCCGCCGACGTGGGGAACCAAAGCGCGGCCGGATGCGTCGGTGTACACGAATGTGGTCATCCGCGTTTCGGGAAACGGTGCGCACAGGTGACTGTGAGCTCATAGGCTGCGCGGTAGAGCAGCGTGGGACAGCAAGTGAGGGAGCACTCATGACTCGCCGATTCGATCCAGAGCAGATCGCCGCGCTGGCCAAGAAGGTCGGCGGGCTCAAGGACGGCTTCAGCAAAACGGGCAAGGACCTGGGCGACGGCGACCCCGGTGGCGCGTTCGGTGACCTGAGCAACGCGGCCAGCACGGGTAAGACGGTGAAGGGTTTCCACACCGGGGTGAACGCCCATCTGGCCGCCGCCGAGAAGCTCGTCGACGCCGCTTCCCAGGCATTGGCCAACGCCGCCCAGCGCATGCGTAACGACGAGGCCGCGGGTGTCCACACCCTCGGCGGCAACCGCGAGCGGTCTTGATCGGACTGAAGACGGGAACCAGGGGGATTTACCGATGACCACCGCGGAACGTGACCAGCGCGCGCTCGACGACCCGGCGCACGACCGGCCGAAGTCGCTGGACGCCATCGACAAGCACGCCCAGCAGGCGCAGAAGCTCAACGCCGGTGCCGTCAACGATCAGGCAGCGAAGGTAGGCGGAGCCGCCACCCGCGCCAACGATCTCGGAGACGATCTCAAACTCTTCCGCGACGACGTGCTGCGCGAATGGGAAGGCAAGGACGCCGACGCCGTCGCCGACCACCTCGAAAAGCTCGGCAAGGCCAGTTACAAGGTCAGTGACAAGGCCGAAGCCGCCAAGAACATTCTTCAGCGCGTGTCCGAGATCCTCGACGACACCAAGAAGAAGGTCGCCCAGCTCGCCCAGGAAGCCAACGACAAGGACGCGGACAATCGCGCCCTGATCGGCGCGGCCCGGAAGCGGAAGAACAGCTCCGAAGACGAGAACGAGATCGCCGCCGCCGCGTCGGACATCGAGCGGCTCCGGCAGCTCAACGAAAAAGACTCCAACGGCAAGAAAGACGAGATCGAGCGGGTACTGGACGCCGCCGAGAAACAGATCGACGACCTCCTCAAGCCGCTCGGCCTGGAAATCGAGAACGGTTTCCTGGAATTGGTGCCCGCCGACACCGGTCAGACCACGGCGTCGAGCGTCAAGGCCAGCCCCGTCGATTCCCGCATCAGCCCGACTCCCAGCTATGGCGGCGGGGACGGCGGCGGTGGTGGCGGAGGCGGCGGCGGTGGTGGCGTCGCCGGGGTGCAGGGTGACGGGCGGCCCGCCAAGCCGATCGACGCGCAGGGCGACAACCCGGCCAAGATCGCCGAGCAGTTCCTCGGGCGCAACGCCGGTGACCTCAAGGGCAGCGGTGAGCTTCCCGCGATGCAGTCCTGGGTGCCCAACAACGTCAACTGCGCGAACTTCGTCTCCGGCTGCCTGGAGGCTTCCGGCCTGATCGACAAGGGCCAGGCCAGTGCCTCCGTCGCGGGCCTGACGGCCAACCTCGAAGCGGACGGCTGGAAGTCGGTCCCGCTCTCCGAGGCGAAACCCGGCGACGTGGTCATCTCGAACAACGGCGGGCACGTCGTGCTGTACGCGGGCGATGGTCAGTTCATCGGCTCGAACAACGTCAACCCCGACGGTTCCCAGAAGATCAGCATGGGTGGCGGCGGCGGTCTCGTCAAAATCCTGACCCCGCCGACCTGATCCGCGCGGTGAGCTCTGCGGCCTCGTGAGTGGTAAGGACGGTTCTAACCGTCCTTACCACTCACGAGGCTTGAGCGTGCTCCAGACGTCAGGAAAGGGGCTTTCAGGACGAAAAACGTCCTGAAAGCCCCTTTCCTGACATCCGTGTGCCGAAGTCAGAACCCGAACAACGTCCGCGGCGCTTCGTGGTCGTCGGCCCAGGTCAGCCAGGCGACGTCGGTCGGGCCGATGGCGTAGTCGGACAAGCGCCAGGACCGCGCGTCGTTGTCGGCGGCCGCCTCGTCCCGCTTCTTGAGCAGGGCGACATAGACGTCGGACATGACGCCGTCGGCCCGGCGTGCCTCGTAGACGGTGCCGTCGTAATACGGACGGCCGGCTTCGGTGCCGCGCATCGTCCCTTGCAGGAACACCCAGGGCCCGACGCGGTCGAGCTGCCCCACCTCCACCCGGACACGATCGCCGAAATACTCGTCGAGTCGTGCGGTGGCGGCCTGGAGTACCGCTTCCCGGACCGGGTCACCGGGGGTCAGCGACACCGGAAAGGACCGGGCGGACGGGCTGTACATCGAGCTACCTCCCAAGAGCGGAACAGCGATCCGGCCGACTGCGGCGACCGTATCTGCTGGCTCCGGTGATGTTACAGCTTCGTCCCTGCCCAGTCCTGGCTTCGGCGACACGCGGTCACCAGCAAAGTGCCAAGGCCTGTCTCCGTTCCCGGACGGCCACCGCGACCGAGGCCGCGGCAAGCCCGCTCACGACCACCACCGCGGCCGCCAGCCGTCGGAGCCGCCACGCGGATCGGTGCGCCCGGGCCGTCTCTTCTTCGCGGGCCCGGATGCTCGCGTTGAGGAACTGGTGCTCCCGCAGGGTCAATCTCGTCCACCCGGCCAACGCGATCGCTTCATCGAGCTGGCTGCCCCGGTAGAGCGGCGCCGGGTCGCGGTCCGCGCGTTCCCACACCCCGGCGGCCTCGGTCAGCCGCCGATGCCGGTACAGGGCGCCACGGCCGGTGGACAGCCAGCTCCGCAGCCGCGGCCACTCCCGGATGAGCGCGTCGTGAGTGAGCTCCAGCCCGTCGGCACCCGCGGTCACGAGCCTGGCGTCGATCAGCCGGGCGACCACCGGCGCGGCGGCCGGGTCGAGTTCGTGCGCGGGGACGCGCCGCCGGGTGTCGTGGCCGTCGGTGCCCAGCGTGGTCAGCCGGACGAACACGTCCCGTGCCTGCTGCCGCCCGAGTTCGTCGAACTCGCCGAAAACCTCCTCGGCCGTGTCGGCCAGGGCGCGTGTTATCCCGCCGGCCGCCTGGTACGCGGCGAGAGTGAGCGTGGCGCCGTGCGGGCGTTGCCAGGTCCGGCGCATCGCCTGGGAGACCAGCGGGAGAACGCCGTGCCTGCCCGCCGTCTCGGCCATGACCGTGGCGACCAGCGCGCCTTCCAGCTGGTGCCCGGCGGCGATCGCCGGGCGCATGATCGCCGAGCGCAGCTGCTCCGCGGTCATCGGCCCGGTGTCGACCCGGTTCTCGGGCCGCAGCGCCGCGGCGAGCGCCGGATACCTGTCGCAGCGCCCGATGAAGTCCGAACGCACACCCACCACGAGCCGGGTCCGGCTGTCCGGTTCCTGGACGGCGTGCAGGAGCACCGCGACGAAGGCGTCACGCTCCTCCACGGTCCGGCAGTGGGTGAAGAGCTCTTCGAACTGATCGACCACGAGCAGGAGTTCCGCGTCCTCGTGCCGCCTCGCCAGGAGCTGACGGACACGCAGATGCAACCCCGCCGGATCCGCCGTCAGCTCCCCGTGCAGCCGGACCGCCGATCCGCCGCTCACCGCGGCCAGCTGGATCGCGCATTCCCGGAGCGGATGCGGCCCGGGAGTGAACCACAGGATCGTCCGATCCCGGCCGGATCGCCGGACCGTCGCGATCAGCCCGGCCGCCAGTAAGGACGACTTGCCGGATCCCGAAGCGCCGGAAACCGCGAGGAGTCGTCGTCCGGTGACTTGGCGCGACAATTCTTCGACAAGGCGCTCGCGGCCGAAGAAATATTTGGCCTGGTGCTCCCCGAATGCGTTGAGACCCGGATAGGGGATCGCTTCGTCGATTTCTTCGGGCTCCGCGACACGGTTCGTCGCGGCGGTCCCGTACCAGCGCTCCTCCCACTCGGCGAGGTCGCCTTCACAGGCCCGGACATAGGCCAAGGTCACCGCCAGAGTCGGCAGTTTTCGGCCACCCGCCGCGTCGGACAAGGTGCTCGCCGCGTAGTGGGCCCGCTTGCTCAATTCCCGGTACGGCGGACTTCCGGCGTTCTCACGCAACCGCCGCAGATCCCCCGCGAACTGTGACAACGAATCTTCTTCCGTAACGAACGGACGCTCGTGTCGTGGCATCAGCCACCCCCCAGGTGTCTGCTTTCCTCCATTGTCCGGAAGTTTGTCGTTCGCTGTCCACTCCCCGGCACAGAACACCCGCGGCGCACTAGACAGGGTGACAGCGGGTGCCGTGCTTTACGCGGCTCTCGCTCTCGAAAATCGGAAATGATCACTGGAGGGGAAATGAATAACGTGGGGATCCGCGGAATCGCGGTGGCGGTGGGGGCCGTCGCACTCACCGGGGGCATCCTGCTGGCAGGTGCCGGCTCGGCGTCCGCCGATACCGAGGTGAAGCATCACTCGGCGATCGGCGGGGAGGTCGGCACCAGTCACGTGGGCAGGTGGACGACCACCTACTACGACGGCGTCGCCTGGAACGCCACCGTGTTCGTCGACTACGGCCGCAGTGGCGCCTACACCAAGTGCTCGGACGGCCATCGGGTCTACGGACCGACGGTTGGACCGGGGACCTGGCTGTGGGGCGGCGATTGCTACAACCACGGCAACATCGTCGACTACGGCTCGTACGAAGGCTGACAACAGCCTGAACGGCGGCCCGTTCCCTCCTTGGGGGCGGGCCGCCGTCACCCGTCCGGGTCGATCAGAGGTCCACCACCGACAGTCCGTCCGCCACGACGACGCCGTCGTGCAGGACCGTGCGGTCCTTGCCGCGGTCCATCACCGCGCTCGTCGGGGTTTCGCCGTCCACCAGCAGCAGGTCGGCGCGGTCGCCCACGGCGACGCCGGGGCGGTCGGCGATGCCCGCCAGCCGCGGGACGTCGTGGCGCATGATCGACGCGCCGCCCATCGTCGCGACGGCCAGCGCCATTTCGATCAGGTCGTCGCGGCGGAAGCCGTGCGTGAAGGCCAGCTGCCAGGTGCGGTCGAGCAGATCGCAGTTGCCGTACGGGCTCCAGTAGTCCCGCTGGCCGTCTTCCCCCAGGCCGACGCGCACGCCCGCGGTCGTGAGGTCCGCCAGGGACAGCTGGCCGTCGACGGACGGCGCGACGGTCGCCATCGCGATGTCCAGCTCCGCGAAAGTGTCGATCAGGCGGCGGCTCACCGACTCCGAAATCGAGCCCAGCGCGTACGCGTGGGACAGGGTCACCTTGCCGCGCATGTCCAGCGCGCGGACCCGCTCGATCACCAAATCGGTCGAGAACACACCCAGATGCCCCGGCTCGTGCAGGTGGATGTCCACCTCGACGCCGTACTTCTCGGCGAGTCCGAACACGACGTCGAGATGTCCCTTGGGATCCTTGTCCAGCGAGCACGGGTCGATCCCGCCGACGACCGTGGCGCCCGAACGCAGCGAGGCCTCCAGGACGTCCACGGTGCCGGGCTCGCGCAGGATCCCGGCCTGCGGGAACGCCATCACGTCGACGTCCGCGTGCCCGGCGAACCGCTCCTTCGCGGCGAGCACGGCGTCGAGCTTTTCCAGCCGGCAGTCGACGTCCACCTGCGCGTAGGTGCGCACCCGGGTGGTGCCGTTGGCGATCATCCGCTCCAGCGTCCCGGCGACGCGCTCGGGCAGCGGCACCTCGGCGTCGCGCCAGTTCTCGCGGTCGTTCAGCATCATCGCCCAGACACCCGGCGCGCCCGTATGCGGCCGGAACGGCAGGCCGACGCGAGTCGAGTCCAGGTGGACGTGCACGTCGCTGAACGACGGGAACAGCAGTCGCCCGCGCCCCTCGACCGTGCCGGGCGACGGCGCGGCGGCGGGGTCGTGCGCCCGCACCGCGGTGATCCGGCCATCGGCCACTTCGACGTCACTGTGCTGTCCACCCCACGGGCGGACGTCACGGATCAACACGGAGAGCACCTTTCTCGACGAGGTCCCGGCGACTCACTTTGGCATACCAAAGCTGGGGGACTCGAGACAGGCGGCGCTTGGGCGCGATCCCTCAGCCACCGGTCCGCCGTTCGCCAAATGCCCTGAGGATCGAGGTCGGCGGCGTGCCACGTGGTGGCGCGGGTGGTGCCGAGGTCGCGGTACTTCCGCATGATCTCGACGTGCGCGGGGAGCCCGACGAAGCCGCGCAAACCTTTGCGGTCACGCCATACCGAGACCGACCCGAGTCGCCGTCGCAGCGGTTCGGCCCACAATCACTGGCCGATCGCGCCGGGCCGGCGATCCACCTGCTCCTGATCATGCTCACTCCTCATGGCACTTCAGCCCGAGAAGGCTGCACCCGCAGATGATACGCGCATGCTTACGATATACGCGAATGGCCGGCAGCCCGGCTGCCGGCCATTCGCTGTCCCAGGTTCAGGGGCGGTAGATCTCCTTGACCGTGCTGATCCGGTCGTCGCCGTTCACGCTGATCTGCGCGAGCACCGGGTTGCCGTCCTTCAGCTGCTGGATCAGCTGCTCCTGACCGCACGGCCGGCTGCCGAAGCCCTGGTCATCGATGGTGACCGAGTCGCTGGGGCACAGGGTGGCCGCGCTGAACACCTCGCCGCCCTTCTGCAGCGGAAGCCGGTAGGTCCTGCCGTCGACCGGCGAGTCCTGGTGCGTGACCAGCTTGAAGCGGACCATCCGCGTACCGGCGTCGTACCCGGCGAACTGCACTCGCTGGGTGGAGTTCGGGAATTTGCGGACCTGCCCCTCGGGCGCCCAGCCGGAGGGCCTGGTTTCCAGCTGCAGGGAGCTGTTGGGCACGCCACAGACCACCGCGCCTTCTTCGCCCGTAGGGCCAGCCTGACGGGCGCAGGTCCACTTCCCCTGGACGTCGAGCACTCGCTCGCCGGGGCCTTCGGCCTGCGGCAACTTCTGGTAGTACTCGGCGATCACGGTGAACGCCTCGGTGCAGCCCGGCTTGGTGCCATCGGTGGCGGCCACCGCTATCAGGTCCATCTTCGTCCGGCCGGGTGCGCCGACCGGGCCCCCGTACTTGCTGCAGTTGACGTCGCCGTTCGCCGCGGCGCCGGAACCGCCGGTGGCCGCCCCTTGGCCACCGCCGTCCGGCACTTGCTCGACGGCCGCCGTCTCCGCCGCGTTCCGCACCGGAGAACCATTTCCCGCGACACTGTTCCCACTGCACGCGGAAAGCAGCGCGGTAGCGGCGACCGCCCCGCCCACAATGGTCATTTTGATGGTCTTCTTAGCGGTGAATTCCATTTCGGTTCCCCTCTCGCAGCCTTTGTTCGAAGCTATGTCCGGAAGACGTCAGGGCCGGAATGGGGTTGCTTCGAAAGACCGTCATGGCGCAGAGGTGCCCGAAGGTTCGAGCCGCCTTGTCCCCGCGGGCAGAACCTCGGAAGACTTCGCAACCTGGTGCGCCGACAGGGTGAACCCCGCCGGCGCACCGGTGATCGTGCGGCGACGGGTTACGGAATGACGCGGTTGCGCAGGTTGAACGGGTACGGGCCTTCGCCATGGATGCTCAGCTCGGCGCGCACATCGAAGCTGTAGAACGGGTGCGAGTTGAAGTAACTGTCCAGATTCGTGCCGCCGAAGCAGATCAAATCCGCGCCACCACCCGAATTGGGGCCGTTGCACAGGCTCAGTGTCGGGTAACGGAACGAGTCCAGCGGCCGGAAACCGGCGCCGCCGGGGCCGGGAACGGGCAGGTGACCGATCAACCCGCCGGGGTCACCCGGCCAGTTCGACTCGACGGGCTGCCGCCGCCCGTCGGCGAAGAGCACGCCTTGGATGTTGCGCCCGGGCGGCTCGGTCTCGAGTACGGTGCCCGCGACGAGGGCGCCGAGGCTGAACCCGACGATGTACACCTTGGTGTCGAGGTCGCAGCCGTAGGTGACGTAGAGGTTGTAGAGCGCGGTCCTGAGGTTGGCGACACCGGCGTCGACGTCGGCGTAAAGGTTGATGTCCCCGGCGCTGTTCGGGTACGGGATGCGCACCGGGTCGGCGCCGCCCGGCGAGAAGGCGCGGTCCAGCAGTTTGAAGGCGCCTCCGTCCTGGTACCCCGGCACGACGAACATGACCGGCCCGCACGCGCCGTCAGGCCGGGCGGCCGCCTGCGCGGCCCCGGCACCGGCGATCGCGCTCGCCAGGGTGGCGATGGACAGGACGGCGGTCGCGAGTAAGCGGAATCTGGCTCTTCTCATCGGTTTCTCCCCACTGTCGAATTGCCGGCCGAACGCTAATGAGCGCCGATGAAATATCGATGAAATGCCAGGGCCCGCCTGTGCTGTGCACACGATAGGGTGAAGCACTCTTGACACGAGCAAAAATGGTGCCGGCTATGACTGAGGCCAGTATGGCCGGGCCTGTTCCGACGCGTGCACGATGGCACTTCCGTCAAGAACCGCAGGCGTGGCGCCGATTCCCCTTTTTCGCCACTCGATGACGAACTCGAAGGGGCCGGGTGGCGGAAGCGGCCAGAGCCAGAGGCGCTGATCGCCCTGGTAATACCGATCGTCGCTGCTGAATCCGCCGCCCGCGTCGACGAGCCTGGGAGCTTCCGGTCGTTCGGCGGGGTTCGCCCAGCCGTGGAAGGCGTTGCCGACCGTGGTGGCCTTCGAGCCGTCGGGAAAGCGGACTCCGAACTTCAGGTCGGCGTCGGTCGGTTCGGGAGGGAAACCCCTTGTCGAGTGCCTGTCGGTCAGACCCTTCCAGGTCGTCTCGTCCGCTGACCCCCGCCGGACGGCCACCTGCAGGGTGAAACAGCAGCCCTCGCGAAAGGCGAGGGCGTGCTGCAGTGCGACGACGGTGTCGTCCGTCCTGACCACGAACTGCTCGATGGATACGGGATGGCCCAGGATGTCGTGAGGCGGTCCGTGCCAGGCGGCTGTCTGCATCCACCCACGTTAGCCTGCGAGGATGACCGCCTGTATGAAATCAGATGGGCTTCGTCGCCGAGCTTTCTTTGAGAGATTCCAAAAAGAAACTCCAGCTCTCGGCATTGACCTTGATCGTCGGCGGATTTGCCGTGCGATCCTTGCTGTCGCGCAGCAAGATGGAATCGTTCAGCAATTTTACTTCCACGCAGCTGCCGGTAGCGCTTGAGTAGCTGCTCTTGAACCAGCCTCCTCGGGTCTTCGTCGTCGATGGAGATTTGGCGTCGTTCAATCTAGTTCCCTGGCGTAGTGGTGAATCATTTCCAGTGAGCTTTGCTCATCCAGGGCTTGCCCGAATGCGTCACTGTATGTCATTGTCAAGTCGCGGACCCGTGTCGGGTCATCGATGATGTCGTATTTTGTGACAGTTTCTTGCCAGGCGACGGTGGGCAATCTCGGGTTGTCGAAATCGATCATGTGCACGGTGGACGCGCCGAAAAGTCCGCACGCTTTCGCGGTGAACGGAATGATGCGGACTTTGATCCGTTCGGGATGGTCTTCGATCATTTTCGCGAGATGATTGAGTTGGCCATGCAAGACGGCCGGTCCGCCGATCTGCTGTCGAAGTGCGGCTTCGCTGATGATCGCAGTGACGTGAAGTGGATTTTCACTTTTGAGTCGCTGCTGCCTCTGCAGGCGGACCTCGACACTCTGGTCGACTTCCACTTGGCGAAGAACGACGGCCGGTGTCATGATCGCCCTCGCGTAATCCGCGGTCTGCAGGAGTCCGGGGATGATCAGGCTCTCGTAGTCGCGGACCCCCTGGGCGCCCAGTTCGAGACCGTACATGCGTTGAATCTCATTGCCCAGCAAGCTGGAATATCTGGTCCACCACCCCCGCTCCTTGGCCATTTGTCGCAGATCAAGCAACTCTTGTCGCTCGCTGTCGTCGAACTCGAGAAGCCCCAGAAGCCTGGTCAGGCTCTCTTCGGAGAGGATCTTGCGCTCGTTCTCGACAGCGGACCAGTAGTTGCGAGAGAAGCCCAACGCGTCGGTGATGGTCTTGACGTCGACGTTCAACTGGTCGCGGCGGTCGCGGAGCCGAAGAGCGAGCTCCCAGGCCGCGACCACCGGTGATGTCGGTGGTGGCACTTCTCCTCCCTTCGGGGTGGTCGCCCGAGATGCACGAGCCGGTTCCCGTGCATGGTTACGGTAACCACACGATACTCCGGGCACTGTATCCGGGAAGCGTAACCCACCTTATCGTTCGAAGTGACCTGGCAAGCCAGCCGCCGGTCAAGCTGTATGTCGTGGTCGCGAGGGCCCGTCAACCTCGGTCCGGCGTTTGGCTTCTCGGCGGTGCCACCGCAGTGATGCCGCACGTCAACGGGGAGGAACCAGATGTCGACTCCTGATCAGTACGGGTTCGATGGCCATCCTGAGCCGCCCATCGTGGGCGGCCACGTGCTGTCGGCGGGATCCGAAGCCGCCACGCCGGATGACGCCCCGCGGTCGCCGGTGACCCTGAGTCTCGACGTCGGCCGCCCGGTGGCTCAAGAGTCGGTCGGCCGGGCCGCGACCCACTGCACGATCGTCGCGGTCGACATCGAAGGATTCGGGCAACATCACCGCAGCAACGCGAACCGGGTGCGCATCCGCCGCGGGCTCTACGAAGCGATGCGGGCGGCATTCGAAGGCGCCGGAATTCCCTGGCATTCCTGTCATCGCGAAGACCGTGGTGACGGCATCTTGATCCTCTCTCGCGCCGAGACGCCAAAGGCTCTGTTCGTCGACTCTCTTCCCCATACCCTCGCGCTGGAACTGGCCAGGCACAACTCGACTCATCCGCACGAAGAGCAGATGCGCCTTCGGCTCGCCCTGCATGCGGGAGAGATCAACTACGATGAATACGGGGTCACGGGCTACTCGATAATCCATGCGTTCAGGATCCTCGACGCGCCCTCGCTCAGGATGGCGCTCGCGGGCAGCTCGGCGATTCTGGCCATCGTCGGATCCGAATGGTTCTTCGACGAAGTGATCCAGCACAGCGAATCCAGCCATGCGGCCTCCTATTTTCCCCTGGAGGTCAAAAGCAAGGAGACGGAGACGCGAGGGTGGATGCTTCTCGTCAGTACTTCCGCTACGTCTCACCGCTCGGGCATGGGTTCGCGAACCCCGCGTTATGGCTCCTGTTCGCGAACGGCACGACGGGGCCCGAGGCGATAGGTCTACGGGCCGCCCGCCAGGTCGTATGTCAGGTAACAGTCAGGGGCAGCCTCGACGATGACTCTCGTCGCCGTCTCTCCCCGCGGGACGACGCCGGCGGTGAAAACAACGTGCGAAGATCCGAACAGGGTGAAGACGTCATCGACCTTCACCAGTCCGCGAACGCTTTCCCCTGAGCCGGGCGTGCAGTATGACCTCGCTCGCTGTTCAGGGGTCTTTTCGTCTTCGCACAACTGCGCTCCGGCGCACGTCAGGTGGTTGCGGTAGTCCCTGCCGTTGTAGTGGACCTGGTACGGAAGGCCCCTCTCGCCCGGCAGGGCGTAGCCGAAGTGGTTCGCCACCTTGGGGATGAACATGGCACCAAGTGTGCCGACGAGGACCAGGACCGCGATCGACACCATCGTCACCCGACGGCGGGTCCAGCCTCGACCAGTCGCTGACGTTTCCCGGTTACGAATGGCTCCCCCTCAGCCTTTCAGCAGGTCCCGGACAGCCGTGAACCAGCCGACGTAGGACAGGTCGTCGTCCTCGGGATCGTAGCTGGCCCATCCTTCGATCATCCAGATCCTGTGGGCCGCGACCTCATCGAGACCGGCTGCCGGCAACGCCTCGACCTCGGACAGGAGCCGGGCCGCGCTCTCCGCGGGTTCGCAACGGACGAAATGCTCGACGACACTGAGCGGGTGTCGGCGAGAAGGTCGTAGTCCTGGTGAAAGTGGTTCCCCAGCTCCGCCACGGTTCCGCGCGTACCACTCCGGTGACCGGTGGGCCGAGGTATTCGAGCACGTACGCGGGCTGGACCCGCTGCCCGCCCTTCTCGACCCGGCATTGAGGGGGACGCGGACGTCCCCCTCAACTGTGGCACAGACATGTGGCCGCTTGCGGGGCCTCAGTCGATGAGGACGTTCTTGTAGAACAGGTTCGCGTAGCGGTTGATGTCGCCCATGCTGCTGCGTGACCCGAAGCCCATGTACAACCGGGTTTCCCCGGCCAGGCTCCGGTAGATCCCGAGGCCCTCCGGCTCGCGGAACACCAGCGAATTCCCCGCCTTGGTCAGCGCGCGGCTCTTGACCTTGCCGGTGTTCATGTCGATGCACGTGACGTAGGAGTTGATGTCGGCGGGGTTCTCGTGGCCCTCACCGTCCAATGTGTACAAATACTGGCCGTAGATGGTGTACCCCTGGAAGGTCACCTTCGTATCGGTCAGCGCGGGCTGCGGGAAGTGCGCCAGCGGCGCGCTGAAGTCACCGGCGGCGGCGGACGCGAGCGGATAGACGCTGATGTGCAGCTTGCCGCCTTCCTTGCGGCGTACCGCGATCCGCTTGTTGATCGGATCGGTGGCGCAGGTGATCGTCTCGCTGCCGGTGAGGAACTTCTTCACCGACGGCGTGCCACCGTTGACGAACTTGAACCTGGCCAGCGCCGTCCCGCGACCGGCGCCGGTGGGTCCGTCCGAGTCGCATTCCATCCAGATGTAGGAGTCGGTGCCCACCGGTTCGACGCCGATCGACACGCCGTGCCCGGCGTTGTTGAGATGCATCGAGCCCAGGATCTCACCGGAGAAGTTGACCTGGGTGACGCACAGGTCGTCCCCGGTCCCGCCGTTGCGGGCGTTCACGATGAAGATGCGGACGTTCTGGTTGTCGAAGGCGAAGCCCTGCATCACGTGGTGCGACTCGTGCAGGAGCTTGCTGCGGAACTCGTCGTAGGACGGTTCGGTGAGGTTGAAACGCTTGGACGACGGCAGCGCGGTGATCGCGGCCGAAGCCGGTCCGGCGAACGTCGCGCCGGTGCCGAGCAGTGCCGTCGTCGCGGCGAGACCACCGCCGGCGCGCAGCAGTGAACGTCGGGAGAGCCTGGATCGGACGAGGTCCGGGGGCGCCTGCTCGGGCATGAGTGCTCGCCTTCATCGGGTTTCGCGGTCCGACCGAAAATTCTTCAAGCTCGTACAAGATTCGTACAAACATCACCGGCGGTGTGGTGCGTTCGACCGACAGCACGCGGACCCGCCTGCGGATATCTTTTGGCTGACCACTCAGCATCCGAAGGAGCACCATGACGACCACCCGGCGTGTTCTCGCCGTTCTGGCCACCGCAGGTCTGGTCATCTCGGTCCTCGGCGCAGGTACCGCCTCCGCCGCGACCAAGGGCAAGATCTACATCTCCAACAACTGCGGCAGGGCGGCCTCCACCACGATCCACCGCACCGACGGCTCGATGATCGCGGGCACCGGCGCCGCCCCGGCCGGCAGCTACTTCGGCTATCCGGTCAACCCCGGCACCTATCAGGTTCGCGTGCCCGCCGGTAACCGGGACGTGAAGATCCTCGACCTCGGCGGCAAGGCGCACTCGGTCATCGTCAAGGCCTGCTGAGGTCCACACAGGACCGACGAGGTCACCAGCCGAACAGCCAAGGCCGCCATCCGGGAAAGTTCCGGATGGCGGCCTTCTACGCGGGCGGTTCCGGGGGCGCGGCTTGGAAGACCGTCCGAACTTTGTCCAAGAAGATCGACGGAGGCTCAGGGCCGCTGTCGAAGATGGTGGCAGGCCTGGAGCGCTACGCCGTCAAGCTGCATGAGTCCGTCCGCGACAAGCTGCCGAACGCGGTCGGGGAGATCCTGAACCTGAAGGCGCGTTTCGACAACGGCGACGCCAAGTTCGACGGTGCCATCGCGGTCGTCGACGAGCGGCTGTACCGGATGGAGCCCTTCGCGATCCGGCCGGAGGGCACGCCGAACCTCGTCGACGGGGCGACCATCCGCCTCGAAGGCGGCACGCTGCGGATCGAGAACGGTCTGGCGAAACTCGACGGCGCCAAGCTGAAGGTCGAGCCGCCGAAACACTGTCCAGTCACCGTCGCGGCCAGGGCGGCCGCGTCCGCGGGTTGCGGGAAAGATGATGGGCCGAAGACCAATCCGGACAACTCTTACGAGCACGACATCGACCTCGGGTACCAGGGCGGCACGCCGCTCGGCTCGCTGAAGGTCAGGCTGTCACCGGCGGAGAACGCTTGGGCCGACAAGAAGATGAACGAGGCCAAGAACCGTGAACCGGCGATCACGCCGAAGGTTGATGAGGTGGCGAAGAAGATCCCGACGGGGGAGCGGGTCGGGCAGGGGTACGAGCTGAAGGACAAGGGCAAGGCCCCCTACCCGTCGTTCAAGCGCAAGCTGTTCGACGAGATGAACCCGAGGCCGGGGAAACCTGGAGAGCCGGCGCCGCCGAAGCGATCACCGGACGAGGTCGCGGACAAGATGAACGACTTGGTCCGGTACACGATCAACTTCCCGAAGGGCACTTACTCCCTCGGAGTCCAGAACGCGCTGGTCGAGTTCGCCAAGTACTTCGACGAGGTCAAGGTCAAGAACTTCTGGGTGAAGAAGGAAGCGGGCGAGGGCAACTACCCCGGCATCAACGTCACGTACAAGACGAAGGACGGGCAGCTCTTCGAGGTTCAGTTCCACACTCCGGAGAGCTTCCACGCCAAGGGCGACGTCGAACACTGGGGTTACGAGAAGAAGCGAGCGCTCGAAGCGGTCGATTTCAGTCAGTACCCCCCGCATGAGCGGGAGGCCGTGCGAAGCAAGATCCAGGACGAGATCGATGAGTTGAAGGATCAGTCCGCGCTCATTTTCGGCGAGGTGGAAACACCGGTTGGTGCGATCAACATCTCGCCCACGAAGCAGTAGCAGCAGCCACAATGGAGGCGCCCCCGGCGATCGCGGCCGGGGGCGCACTCTCTTTCGCGGAACGAGGACCTGATGGAGCGCCAGTACCTGTACTACGCGATCGTGACCGAGGCGTTCCCCCGCGTGGACGAGCCCGCACTGGTCTGCCGTCGTTGGGTCGACGCGCAGGGTCTCGTGTACGAGGAAGCGTTCACCGACGAGTTCAAATGGGAACCCGAGGAAGTGCTGAGCAACATCGAAGCCGGTCGGTGGACCGGTGAGATCCACCCGATCACCGAAGAGGCAGGCCGCCGGTTCGAGGCGATCCAGTACGCCCGGGTCCACAGGTTCGACCCCGCCGACGGGAAGTACGAGTACTTCAAGCTCATCGAGCTCGGCAAGACGGTGCTGGCGATCCGAACGTGGATCAGTCCTCAGGGGCACGATTTGGAGGAGACGCACACGGCCTCGGGATGGCTGCGCAGTCACGTCCGCAGCAAGCTCGAACGTGACAGCATGGGCGGCGATCTCATCCCGATCACGCAGGAGGAAGCCGAGAGCCTGTGACTTCCCGCCGACGCAAGATCCAGGACCGGTAGGGACGGGCTCAAGCCGTGCCGCAGAGGCGCCGCGATCTCCGCACGGCCGTGGGCCTCGGGTGAAGCACTGCTCCTCGAGCTGGAACAGGTAGTCCTCGCAGCCATTCGTCACCGGCCTTCCGCTCACCCCGACCGGCAAGATCGGCAACCGCGACCTGCGCGAGCCGTCCTGGCGAACAGGAACCGCGCCGTCAGCTGACCCGAACGAGCGACTACGTTCGTTCGGCCTGAAGACGCTGGTCGTAGCTCTGCTGGCAGTTCTGGATCTCGTCCGCGTGGGCGGTCGTCCAGTCGTACAGGTGACCGAAGGGTTCGCGCAGGGATTCGCCGAGCGGGGTAAGGGAGTACTCGACTCCGACCGGTGAGGTCGGCAGCACGCGCCGTTCGATCATCCCGTTGCGTTCCAGGCGGCGCAGGGTCTGGGTCAGGACCCGCTGGGTCACGCCTTCGAGGCGGCGCTTGATGTCGTTGAACCGGCGGGGCCTGTCGAGGACGGTCATCACCATCATCGACCACTTGTCGGCGATCTGGTCGAGGATCGGGCGACTGGGGCAATCGGCCCGGTAGACGACGTCCGTGTCCGTGCCGGGAGCGTCCATATCGGTATCCTCCACGATCCTTACGATGCCGAAAGTGCGTTATTGACGCCGGTCTCCCGCCGCTACAGCCTAGGTATACATCAGGAACTTAGCTGCCTGACAGGTACCGATCGGAGATTCTTTCGTGCATCACGACGCCTACGCGACCCTGCGAGTGAGCCATGAGGCCGGCATCGCCCGTGTCACCCTCGACAACCCACCCGTCAACGTCCTGGACGTCGCCCTCATGGCCGACCTGCGGAGGCTGTTGACCGGGCTGCGGGACGACGACTCGGTCCGGGTGATCGTGTTCGACAGCGCCGATCCGGACTTCTTCATCGCCCACGTCGACATGTCGCTCGTCGACGCGCCGGACGCCTTCGACGAACTCGCGGCCGAAGCACCCGACGGTGTCAACGTCTTCCAGGCCCTCGGGGAGTTGCTCCGGCACCAGCCCCAGGTGACGATCGTCAAGCTCGCCGGCCAGGCCCGTGGCGGCGGGGCGGAGTTCGTCACGGCGGCGGACATGACCTTCGCGGCGATCGGTCGCGCCGGGATCGGCCAGGTCGAGGCCCTCATGGGCATCGTCCCCGGGGGTGGCGGCACCCAGTACCTCGCCGATCGGATCGGCCGCAACCGCGCTCTGGAGGTGGTGCTCGGCGCCGACCTGTACGACGCGCAGACCGCCGAACGCTACGGCTGGATCAACCGGGCCGTACCCGCCGACGAACTCGACGACTTCGTCGACCGCCTCGCCCGCAACATCGCCGCACTGCCCGAGGGCGTGGTCGCCGCGGCCAAACGCGCCATCGTTCCCGCCGACCTGGGCGAGGGCCTCCTGCGTGAGCACGACGCTTGGGCGGGCCAGTTCGTCCGGCCCGCGGCCGAACAGTTGATCCGAGGCGGACTGGCCAACGGCGCTCAGACCCGCGACGGTGAACGTGATCTGGAGAGCCTGCTCCGCAAGCTGGCCGGCTGATCCACGGCAAGTGCCGGGACTCAACCCGGGCTTTGCCGGCTCCGGTAGGCCGCGACGCTGGCCCGGTGCGCGCAGTTCCGCGTGCAGTACTGCTTCGAGCCGTTGCGCGACAGGTCGACGAAAGTGGCTCGACAGTTCATCCCGGCACAGGCGCCGAGACGAGTCGGACCGAGTGTGGCGATCACGGAGGCCAGCGCGCTGAGCGTGGTCGCGGCCAAGCGCGCCGAGCAGCGGTCGGTGTCGGAGGTGACCTCGGTCCACCAGCGGTCCTGATCGTGGCGCAGCACGGGCGTGGCGCGGCTGTCACGGAGACCGTCATTGATCAGGGCCGCGGCCGCCGCCGCGTCGGTGCTCGCTCGTTCGAGGACGGCGCGCACCGTCTCGCGCACCGCGCGGACCTCGGCCAGGTCGGTACGGGTGAGACGCCGCGGGCCGGTCCCTCCTCCCGCGTCCGGCGAATGGTCGTCGAGGAACTTCCGGAGCTGCTCCACCGTCTCGAGCGCGTCCTCGCCCTTGATCGGCTTCAAGGTGTTGGCAAGAGCGACGGCTGTCTCGACCGCCGATGACCTGTAACACGCATCGATCATTTGACGTGTCTCCTCCCTGTTCCGTAGCGTGACACCCATAGTAGCTGTCACGTGTCACGCCACGCTGTGGAAGGAGACGACGATGCCGCAGACGATCCCCGCCGTAGGAGCCCCCAGCGGGGGATCGGACCACGCCCCGGACGGGCGACGGCTGGGTCTGATCCTGGGGATGCTGGTGCTGCCGATGTACGTGGCACTGGGGGCACCGTCGGTGGCGCTGCCCGCCGTCGGCCGTGCGCTCGCGGTGCCGTTCGGGGCCACGGCCTGGATTCTCGCCGCGTGGTCGCTGACCTCCGCGCTCGCGATGCCGGTCGCGGGCAGGCTGATGGCCCGGTGGAGCCCACTCCGGGTACTCGTCGCCGGAGTCGTGGTGCTCGCCGCGGGCTCGGCGCTCGCGGGAGCCGGCCCGACACTGCCGGTCGTGATCGCCGGTCGGCTGATCGGTGGCGCCGGGGCGGGTGCGACCGTGATCGCCGTCTTCGCCGTGGCCACCGCCCTTCCCGGGTGGGAGAGGATCCGTGCGCTGGGAATCATCGCGGCCGCCAGTGCGACGGCGTCGGCGTGCGGGACCCTGCTGGGCGGGGCGGTCACCGCATGGCTGGGGTGGCGTGCCGTGCTCGCGATCCCGGTCCTCGCGCTGCCCCTGCTGCTGGCCGCGTTGGCGCGCAGGCGCACGTTCGCGCGGATCGCCGGCGGTGAGCCGGACGGCCCGGCCGGGCGGTTCGACCTCGTCGGCGCGGCCGTGTTGTCGGTATTCGCCGCCTCGTTGATCACGTTGCTGCAGGCACACTCGGTCGGCCTGCCCACTCCGGTCACGCTCGTCGTGGCCGGAGCCGGAGTGCTCGCCGCCGTGGGACTGTGGTGGCGCGTGCGGCGCACGCCCGACGGGTTCGTGCCTCGGCGGGTGATCGCGGCCCGCGGCTTCCTACCGGCCGGACTCATCGGCGGGACGATCTTCGCCGGCTACTACGGGGTGCTGTTCGTCGCCCCGTCCCTGATCGAGCAGGCCACGGGCGGCGGCGCCCTCGAAGCCGGTGCGATCTTGGTCCCGGCCGCCGCCTGCTCGGTGCTGGCGGGGCGGCTGGTCGGCACCTTGACCGACCGGTTCACCGGTTGGCAGGTGTCGGCTGGGCTTGCGGCACTCACCGTCGTCGGCGTGCTCGTGGTCGCGGTCTTCGACGGGCCGATCCCGGTCGTCGTCGGCGCGGCGCTGACCGTGTGCGGCTTCGCCGGCGCCCAGGCCGTCCTGGTGGGCCTCGCGCCGGAACTCGTCGCCGCGCGCGACCGTGACACCGGACAGGGCCTGTTCAACTTCATGACCGCCCTGGGTGGCGGAATCGGCCCGGCCGCTGTCGCCGGCCTGTCCGGCGTCGCGTCGGTGCCGGTGGCCCTCGCCGTGCTCGCGGCACTACCTCTGGCCGGACTGGTCCTCACCCTGACCCGGCGCCCAGGCGCGTGAACCGATCTGTCCGACTACACCTGAACGAGGAAGGAAGCACCGCCATGGCAGCAGAACCGTTCGAGGTCAGCATCACCGAAGCCGAGATCGCGGATCTGCGTGAACGGTTGCGCCGGACGCGGTGGCCCGAGCCCGAGCCGGTGGACGACTGGTCACAGGGTTTGCCGCTGGCGTACGCGCAGGAACTGTGTCGCAGCTGGGCCGAGGACTACGACTTCGGGTTCGCCGAGCGGCTGAACGTCTTCCCGCAGTACCGCGACACGATCGACGGGCTGGGCATCCACTTCCTGCACGTCCGCTCGCCGGAGCCGGACGCGTTCCCGCTCGTGCTCACGCACGGGTGGCCGGGTTCGGTGCTGGAGTTCCTGGAGATCCTCGGCCCGCTGACCGATCCGCGCGCGCATGGTGGCGACCCGGCGGACGCGTTCCACGTGGTCGCGCCGTCGTTGCCCGGGTACGGCTGGAGTGACAAGCCGTCGACGACCGGGTGGGGCACCACGCGCACCGCGCGCGCCTGGAACACGCTGATGGTTTCGCTGGGCTACGAGCGATACGGCGCGCAGGGCGGTGACTGGGGTTCGGCGGTGTCCGGTGCGCTGGGGGAGGTGGCGCCCGAGCGGGTCGCCGGCGTGCACCTGAACCTGGGATCCGTGGCGGCGGGCACGTTCGACGACCCGACGCCCGCGGAACTGACGAATCTCGAGGCCGAGAAGGAGTTCCAGCGCACCGGCCGGGGATACTCGGCGCTCCAAGCGACCCGGCCGCAGACACTCGGCTACGGCCTCACCGACTCTCCGGCGGGACAGGCCGCCTGGATCGCCGAGAAGTTCTGGGCGTGGACGGACAACGACGGCCATCCCGAGGACGTGTTGTCGCGGCAGGCGATCCTCGACGAGATCTCGGTCTATTGGTTCACCGCGTCGGCCACGTCGTCGGCGCGCCTGTACTGGGAGAGCTTCGCCGACTTCCGGGACAAGGTGACCGCGCCGTCCGGGTTGTCGGTCTACCCACGCGACATAACCCGCCCATCGCGGAGGGAGGCCGAACTGCGGTTCACCGACCTGCGCTGGTTCGAGGAACTGCCGCGAGGCGGCCACTTCGCCGCCCTGGAGCAGCCGGAGTCGCTGATCGAGCAGGTGCGGGGGTTCTTCCGACTCTTCCGCTGACCGTCCTTTTCCTTCTCCCGGAAAGGCCCGCTAGGAGCGGTTGCCGGTGAGCCTGCCGCGCAGGCGGGCGGCGTCGCGCACCGGCGGCAGGCCGTAGGCGCGGCGGTATTCCCGGGTGAACTGGGTGGCGCTGGCGTAGCCGACGGCATCGGCGGTGTGCGCGGCCGTGGTGTCGCCTGCCACCAGCAGGCGCCGCGCCTCCTGGAGTCGCAAGTGCTTCTGGAACCGCAGCGGGCTCATGCCGGTGGCGGCCTTGAAATGCCGGTGCAGGGTGGCCGGGCTCATGTGTGCGACCGCCGCGACCTGCTCCACGGTGACGGGCTCGGTGAAGTGGGCGGCGATCCAGTCGGCCGCGGCGCGCACCCTGGTCAAGGCCGAGCCGGTGGCCGCGAACTGGCGCAAGGTCGGGCCAAGCGCGCTGCCGAGCAGGCGGTAGAGGATCTCGGCCTCCACGCGGGCGGCCAGCGGCCGGATGTCGTCGGGGGTGTCGAGCAGCCGCACCCAGCGGGTGACGGCGTCGACCAGTTCCGGGGTCATCGTGGCGGAGACCTGGCCCGCGGCCGGGGTGGCCGGGGCCTCGCCGTCGAGTTCGAGCAGCAGGTCGGCCAAGACGGGGCCGTCCAGGTGCAGCACGGCCGAGCGGTACGGCACCTCCTCGAACACGGCGGTGACCGGCAGGTCGAGCGAGTTGAGGAACATGTCGCCGCGGCGGGCCGTCCGGCTGTGTTCCCCCGTGACGGTGCGCTTGGAGCCCTCGGCGATGAAGCACACCATCGGCTCGTAGCGCAGGTCGAGAGGGTTGACCACCTCGTCGAGGGCGACCACGGTGAGCCGGGGCACGGCGGTGGTGCCGGACCACAGGCCGTTGCGGTGACGGCCGACGGCCGCCGCGAGCTGGTCGAGCACGGGGCTGCTCCGAACAGGAGGGGTGAGAGGATCAGGCAATCCTATGCGGTTCACCGCTCATGCCGGCGCGACGAGTGCGCTCTAGCGTCGAAGGTATGACACAGCTGCAGAACCTGCCCACGCGCGTGCTCGGCGCGCAGGGCCTGGAGGTCGGCGCGATCGGCCTCGGCACGATGGGCATGACGATGGCCTACGGCGCGGGCGACGAGGCGGGCGGTATCGCCACCATCCGCCGCGCCCACGAGTTGGGCGTCACCCTGTTCGACACCGCTGAGCTGTACGGCATGGGCACCGGCAGCAACGAGCGGCTGCTGGGGCGGGCGGTGGCCGGGTTCCGGGACGAGGTCGTGCTCGCCACGAAGTTCGGCTTCGACCTGACCGACCCGGCGAACGTGGGTGCGAAGCTCGACAGCAGGCCCGGGCACATCCGCGAGGTCACCGAGAACAGCCTCCGGTACCTGGGTACCGACCACGTCGACGTCCTCTACCAGCACCGAGTGGACCCGGACGTGCCGATCGAGGACGTGGCGGGCACGGTCGGTGAGCTGATCGCCGAAGGCAAGGTCCGCTTCTTCGGGCTGAGCGAGGCCGGCCCGGACGTGCTGCGGCGCGCGCACGCCGTGCACCCGGTGTCGGTGCTGCAGACCGAGTACTCGGTGTTCGAGCGCGCTGTCGAGGTCGAGGTGCTGCCGGTGGTGCGGGAGCTGGGCATCGGGTTCGTTCCGTACTCGCCGCTGGGCCGCGGTTTCCTCACGTCCACGGTGAAGCCGGCGGCCGAGTACCCGGCGGACGACATGCGCAGCTGGGACGACCGATGGCAGCCGGGCAACTACGAGCGCAACGTCGCCGCGGTCGAGGCGCTGACCGCGCTGGCACGGGAGAAGGGCGCGACGGTGACGCAGCTTGCGCTGGCGTGGCTGCTGGCGCAGGGCGACGACGTCGTGCCGATCCCGGGCACGCGCAGCCCGGGGCGGCTGGCCGAGAACGTGGCGGCGGCGCACGTGGTGCTGACGGCGGACGACCTGGCGCGAGTGCAGGAGGTCCTGCCCCGGGGCGCGGCCGGCTCCCGCTACCCCGAGGCGATGATGCCGACCTGGTGAGGTGATCGGTCGGCAGAGCCGGTGAACACGACGCGGTGGAGATCGTGCGCGCCCGCCGGTCGGAGGGCCAGAGTTCGACCCACCCCGCCACACGCCCTCACCTGTCACGCGGGCAGAAGGCGGTCCATCGTGCCCACGATGAAAAGGGGTCATCCCACGGCGATTCCGCGGGCCTTGAGAGTGTCCTCGGCGCCGGGGGCGGCCATCATGGCCTCGTCGCCGCCGTGAATCACGCGGAGGTTGGGCAGCAGAGCGAGGTCGTCCAGTGAGGTGACGTCGAAGAGTTCGTCCTCTCCGTCCCAGAACGGCGAGCACTGGTGGTAGATCTCCAAACCGCCGTCAGTGGTCAGTTCTTCCACGGAGGCCAGTTGTTCGGGGGTGATCTCCAAGTCGGTGAAGTACTGACGGGCTTCCTCGAGGACGGTGTAGAGCAGGTCCTGTTCGCGCAGGTACTTCCACAGGTCGCCGGTGGCGCCCTTGGCGTGGAGCACATCGGCGATCCGGAAACGGGGCTGGATGAGCTTGTCCTGGTACATGAGCTTGTCGATGACCAGCAGCTTGAAGTTGAAGTCGCGGAACATGCCCAATATCTACCAGACCGCCCCGACAATCCTGGCGTGTTCACGGGCGGGTCGTGCCGGACTGAAGGCCCCTTTCACCGCGTCCGATGCGATGAGGGGAGCCTTCGGCGTCGCGGACCTGGACCGGCAGACGAGAGTCGACCGCACCCTGACTGTCTACACAGGACACTTTCAGGCGGGTAAATGTCTGATTGATGCCCATATGCACGCTTTGCAAAGGGGGTCGGGGGGGGGGGGGGGGGGGGGGGGGGGGGGGGGGGGGTGGGGGAAGCAGCAAAAGAAAGACACACAAGAAGGAAACAAAAAACAAAAAAACA
>NZ_JBVILA010000042.1:0-11334 GCF_055580625.1 Amycolatopsis sp. NPDC031561
CCCCCCCCCCCCCCCCCCCCCCCCCCCCCCCCCCCCCCCCCCCCCCCCCCCCCCCCCCCCCCCCCCCCCCCCCCCCCCCCCCCCCCACGGCCGCTGGGCACCACGAACTTGCGAACACTCGCACGCAAATCCAGTAGGTACCTAAGGCACCCTTGGTCAGAACCCGAATCGCCACTCACGACCACCCTGCGCGAACGCACATTCGGCCGCCTCACCCGATAGAAGTCCGGGCTCCGTGCTTGACCTTGACATCGTGACAAGGTCTTCACTGTGGGCAGGAGGTGATCCCCATGGACACGACACAGAGGACTTCGCCGGACATGCGGCTGCTCGACGCGTTGAGCTCGGAGAGCTCGTCGGCGCGGCTCCAGGCGGCCCTGGCGGCCGGGACGTACCCGGAAGCCCGGTTCGTCGACGCGCTGGTGACGCGGTGCGCGATCGAGCCGGACTTCTTCGTGCGGGACATGCTGACCTGGGCGCTGACCCGCTTGCCCGCGGAGAACACGGTGCCTGCGCTCGTGACGGAGCTCGGTTCCGAGATCGCCCAGGCCAGAAGCCAGGCGTTGCACACGCTGTCCAAGATCGGCGACGGTACCGCGTGGCCCGCGATCACCCGGTCGCTGCTGCACGACGCCGACGACGAGGTCGCGCGAAGCGCCTGGCGTGCCGCCGTCGTCCTCGTCCCCGACGGGGCGCGGAAAGAGCTGGCCGGGGACCTGGCCGCACAACTCGGCCGCGGTGACCGGGCGGTGCGGCTGAGTCTCAGCAGGGCGCTCGTCGCGCTCGGAGACGAGATCGAGCCCGCCCTGCGGACGGGCCTGGCGAGTGCCGACCCGGAGGTGCGTGCGCACGCCCGCGCCACGGAGCGCCTCCTGCGTGACCCGGAGGCCGCTTTCGACCCGTCCGTCGACGAGGCGAAGCGGATCGTCGCGCTCGGGCCGGAACGAGCAGGAGGAGCGTGAATGCTGATCGGTGAAGTGGCGCGCCGCTCGGGGGTGAGCAGCCGGATGCTGCGGCATTACGACACCCTCGGGCTGGTGCGGCCGACGGGCCGCACTTACGGCGGCTACCGCGAGTATTCCGACGAGGACATCCGCCGGATCTTCCACGTGGAGAGCCTGCGGTCCCTCGGCTTGTCGCTGCGCCAGATCGGGCGTGCCCTGGAGGATCCGGCCTTCGAGCCGTCCGATCTGGTCGGCGACCTCATCCGGCGGACCGAGGAACGCCTGGCGCGGGAACAGGAGTTGCTCGATCGGCTCCGTGCGGTCGACGCCTCGGCGCCCTTCGGCTGGGAAGGCGTCTTGCGCATCGTCGAGCTCCTGCGCGGGCTCAACTCGCCCCACGCGGCGCGACGGCAGCAGACCGTCCTGGCTCCGGCCGAAGACGTGCCGGTGCCCACCGAACTGCTGGCCGGGGCGGTCCTCGCCGAAGCCGATCCGAACGTCGCCGGAGCCCTGCGGTGGGCACTCGCGCGGGCGGGCGGCGACGGTGTGGCGAGTCTGGCGGCCGGTACGCGTTCGGAGGACGTCGAGGTCCGCCGGCGCGCGGTCCTCGCGATCGCCGGGATGTCCGGTGACGACGCGACCGCGGTGCTGACGGAGACACTCGACGACCCGGACCAGGCCGTCCGCGGGCGTGCCGCGCTGGCCTTGGGTTCGCGGGGCGAGACCGTCGCGGTGCCGGCCCTCGTCCGCATGGTGGCCGAGGGCACGACCGACGTCGAAGCGGCCGAAGTCCTCGGAACCCTGGCACGCGACGCGGGCTGCGCGGACCGGATCATGAAGGCGCTGACCGACGAACTCGCCGCAACCAGCGCGGACCCCGCGACGCGGATCCGCCTCACCCAGGCCCTCGTCGAGATGCCGCCGGAACCGGCGCTGGGCGTCCTGCGGAACCTGGCCGGAGACGACGATCGCACCGTCGCCCTCCTCGCCTCGGCCCTCGCGGGAGTACTCGAACCTCGCGCTCATCCTTTTCGCGGGTAGACGTCCGATGCCCGCGCGCGTAGGAACGAAGGATGGCTGAGGAAAGGTCCAGACGAGTTTTCCTGTCCACGTCGGCCGCGCTGTCGGCGGTCGCCCTCACCGGCGTCCCGGCCGGTGCCGACCAGCCGGGTGATCGCGGGCCCGGCGGATCCCTTGCCCCGCAACGGCCCGACGCGGAACTCCGGGCGATCCTGCGGGAGATCGACGAACACCGCATCGAGGCCACCGTCCGCAGGCTCGCCGCCTTCGGGACGCGGCACACGTTGTCGTCGCAGACCGATCCCGTCCGGGGCATCGGCGCCGCCCGTGACTGGATCTTCGCGGAGATGTCGAAATCCGCGGAAAGGTCGGGCGGCCGGATGAAGGTCGAGTTGCAGTCGTACGTGCAGCCGCCCGCCCCGCCCCGGATCCCCGTCGCCACCACGATCACCAACGTCGTCGCCACCCTGCGCGGATCCACCACGCCCGAGCGGGTCCACGTCGTGTCGGGTCACTACGACTCGCGGTGTTCGGATCCGCTCGACGCCACCAAAGACGCGCCGGGCGCCGACGACGACGCCTCCGGAGTCGCCGTCTCGATGGAGCTCGCCCGGGTGTTCGCCACCCGCCGCCCGTCCTCGACCATCGTGTTCGTGGCCGTCGCGGGTGAGGAACAGGGCCTCTTCGGCGCGCGGCATCTGGCCACGCTGTACAAAACGGCGGGCACGAACGTGCGTGCGATGTTCACCAACGACATCGTCGGATCGAGCCGGGCGGACGACGGGACAAGGGATCCGCGCACGATCCGGCTGTTCGCCGAGGGCGTGCCGACGTCGGAAACCCCCGCGCAGGCCGACATCCGGCGCGCCGTCGGCGGCGAGAACGATTCGCCGTCCCGCCAGCTGGCCCGGTTCGTGCGGTCGGTCGCGGAGAACGACGCGACCGGGATGTCGGTGCGGGTGATCTACCGGCGCGACCGCTACCTCCGGGGCGGCGACCACATCCCGTTCCTGGAACAGGGATATCCGGCCGCGCGGTTCACCGAACCGCACGAGGACTACGCGCACCAGCACCAGGACGTCCGGGTGGAGAACGGCAAGCAGTTCGGCGATCTGCCGGAGTTCTGCGACTTCCCGTTCATCGCCAGGGTCGCGCGGGTGAACGCAGCCACGCTGTGGTCGCTCGCGACCGCGCCCGGCGCCCCCGAGGACGTCCGGATCCGGACGAACCAGCTGACGAACGACACGGATCTGGTGTGGCGGCGCGGAACCGAGCCGGATCTGGCCGGTTACGAGGTCGTCTGGCGGGAGACGACGGAGGCCGAATGGACGCACGTGATCGGGGTCGGCGACAGGACCGAAGCTAAGGTCGATCTGTCGAAGGACAACGTGTTCTTCGGCGTGCGCGCGGTCGGGAAGAACGGCCGCCGCGGCCCGGTCGCGTTTCCGACACCTTTGAGCTGAGGCCCCGATGACGATCACGCCCGGCGATCTCGACGCGGCGGTGACCAGCGTGGTGAGCGACCTGCGAAAGGCGGCGGACCACGACTGGTCGTCGGCCTCCGGCACCGGCGAACTGAACGCCTGGCGGACGGCCGAGCACCTCGGTGACTGCCTCATCTCCTACGCCGGACTGCTGATCGCGCGGCCGTCGACGCCGCGGTTCGTCTGCTTCGAAGCCGTCGCCGACAGCGCCGCGACTCCGTCGGAAATGCTGGAGTTCGTCACGGTCGGCGGCGGCATCCTGGGCGCCACGCTGCGCACGGTGGCCCCGGATGTCCGCGCGTACCACCCGAGCGGCCGCGCCGACCTCGAGGGTTTCGCCGGAATGGGGTGCGTCGAGACCCTCGTCCACGGCGAGGACATGGCCCGGGGGCTCGACGTCACCCTCGATCCGCCCCGCGACGTCTGTTCGCGGGTGCTCGCGCGGATGTTCCCGGAGGTGGACGCCGACGGCCTCGATCCCTGGACCGCGTTGCTGTGGGCCACGGACCGCGTGGACCTTCCCGGACGCCCGTCCCGCGCGGGCTGGCAGTGGCAAGGCGCACCGCTGGGGTCGTGAGTGGCCTTTCGGGTTAGAACCCGAAACGCCACTCACGACCAGCTGTACCGACGGTCATCGCATGGTCACCGGCGGGCTACGAGGAGTAGGTGGATACGGCCGATCGGCGCAACTTGGCCGTTGAAGCGTTTGCCGTCGCGGAATCCGGGAACTTTTTCGGCATGTCCAGATGGCGAACCACCAGTAGGAGCAACACGGCCGTGCGGGTCATCACCGGCATCGGCGCGCTGTTCGCTTTCATCGAGCTGCTGTACATGGTGATGGTTCTCGCGGGAGCCAACGCGGGCAACGGTTTCTTCATCTTCATCCAGGCACTCGCCGGACCCCTGGCGTTGTTCTGGCCGGGGCTGTTCCCGGTGAGTGACCCGAATCTCGCGGTCATCCTCGACTACGGTCTGGCCGCGGCTTTCTGGGTGATCCTGGCGGGCGTGATCGCCCGTTTCGCGGCCCGCTGACCCCCCTGCGGCGGCAATCGGCGTCCCGTTCGGCGACACTGGTCGGATGAGCGAAGGCAGATGGTTCGACCTGAACCCCCTTCCCGAGCTGTTCGGCCTGGCAGCCGCCGGGCGGGCGCTGTTGCCGAACGTCCCGGTGACCCCGGCCGCGGTGCTCAAGACCGTGACCGAACAGCTGGTCGGGCGACGGCTGACGACCAAGGTGGACGGGCACGACGTCGGGCTCACCCTGACCGGGCTCGACTACCAGGCCGACAGCCTCAGCCTGGCCGCCACCGGCCGGATCGGCGACGTCCGCATCGTCGTGGAGGACGTCGACTGGCCGGAAACCCCGCTGGAACGCATCACCGTGCTGGCGTCGAACGTCCGGCTCCGCTCACTCCCGTCCCCCGCCGCCATCCCCGAACAGGTGAAGATGGCGATCAGGGTGGCGCCTGAGATCCTGCGGGCACGGGTCGCCGAAGCCAGGCCGGGCATCATCGTGACCCCCGGCGACGACGGGAATTTCCACGTCCGCTGGGAGAAGCGGCCCCGCTGGGGACATCTCGTGCTGGAGTCCACTGTGGAGGACGACGCCGTCGTCCTGCGGCCGATGGCCGTCCACATCGGACGGCGCCGCTTCGGCCCGCCGTCGCGACTCAAGCCGATCGTGCTGCCCCTGCCGGAACTCCCGCAAGGGATCCGGCTCACCGCGGTCGAGGCGCACGACGGTCACCTGGTCCTGCACGCGCTGGCCGAGGAATGGCCGGAGAAGCTGTCCACGATCCCGCTCGGCGACCTGCTGGGCTGGGTGATGACGGCGGTCACCACGCTGACCCTGCCGAAGCTCGGCGGCCGATAGCCAGGCGCGTGACCATCGGCCGCCGAACGGGTCAGCTGTGCAGTCGTCCTTCCGCGACGTGGACCGCGGGCGCGGCAGGCGTCGCCGCGGCGGCGCTTTCCGCCTGCGTTCCGGCGGAGGACCGCACGAGCCCTGCCGACTTCCCGCACACCTTCTTCTTCTCGTCCGACGTCATCTTCTTGCCGACCGTCCTGGTCTGGCCCACGACACCGGGAGCGGGGCCCTCACCGCTGAAGTTCCAGACGTACCACTGGTTGTGGCCCCACTTGCGCTTGTCGAACCACATGTCATACCAGCCGTCGGCCACCCGCATCACCGGTGAACGGTCCAGGCCCGCCCAGTAGCCCGGGTTCACCTCGATCCGGGTCTCGACGCTTTCGCTGGTCTCCCAGCCCCATTCCTGGCCCCACGTGCGCTTGTAGGCGACCGACCAGTCGACGAGGAACTGGAAGCCCGCACTCACGCTGATCTCGTTCGACACCGTGTTCTTACCGCTGCGGGTGTCGCGTTTGCCGATCACCTGGGTGATCTTGTTGGCACTGCAGTTGTACACCGTGTCGACACGGCCCCAGCTGCCGTAGAAGTCCTGGCCACGCTGGTCGACGTGGGCGTTGCAGTTCTTGGTTGCGCGGCCGCAGTCCTTGAGCAGTTCCGCGCGCGAAGGGCCGCGCGAATACACCACGGAGCTGCCGCGGTCGTTCATGTTCGACCCGTAGTTGGCGCTGTCGTTGGCGTACCACTCCTGGCTTTCGCCCTGGTATTCGGCGTGCTCGTACATCGTGATGTAGCAGTTGTGGAAGGTCTGGAACGAGGAGATCTTGTCGTTCCAGTCGCCGAGGAAGCCGATGGTCTGGTTGGTCCCCTCGACGCACGGAGACCCGGTGATCGCGACACTCGCGCCGCCGAAGTTCCCGTGTTCGTAAAGCACGCTGATCACCGTGGCGGAGGCGCCGACCTTGCCCGCCGACGCCGCGGCGAGTGACTCGCCGACGCTGTCGAAGCACCGGATCGCTTCGGTCGCCGTGTCGGCGACGCAATGGTCGCCGCGCTGCTCGGCGTTCGCCGGGACACCACCGGCGAGACAAACCATGACCGCGGCCAGGACGGCCGCCCCGAGTCTGTATTTACGCACGTCTGAGCTCCCTGGGAGAGACGGAACGCCGACCTCGACCGGATCGGCGTCGCCCAGTCCAGCGCAGGGAACCCCGGCTTGCCCATGCAGAACGACCGGCAGACTGGTTCCCGCTTGCCGCTGATCGGGACCGCCTCAGGCCTCGCCCCGCTCCCGCAGGTATCGCGTGTGATCGGCCTGCTGATGGACGTCGCCGGCGTAAAACCGCTCCGCGACCCGGTGCGCTTCGGTCTCCAGCAGCTCCAGTTGCGCGAGGAGTTCCTCGGACGCGCTCGGCTCGCCACTCGCCCGCCTTTTGGCGGCGAACCACCACGGCAGGTTGAGGTAGGTCTGCACGGAAAGCGGCAGATCCGTCCGCGCCAGCCTGGTCACGGAATGCTGGACGTCCGGGTTGGCAGACAACCGCTCCGTCCGGGACAGCATGTCGTCGAGCACCTCGACGATCCGCCGTACACCGTCCACAGAGGACTCCGGCATGCGCTGTGCCTGCGCGGTCACCTTGCCCACCAGCGAGTCGAGGTCCGCGCGCAGCTGCCCGGCCTCGGCGACGGCGTCCACCGGCACCAGCCGGACCCGTTCGGGCGGCGCCACCAGGGCGAACACGGCGTACAGCCCGGCGACCACCACCGGCCACAGCCCGCCGACCACACCGGTCAGGTACAGCACGAGCCCGATGAGCCCGCCGACACAGCCTGCGAGGTTCTTCGTGGAGCCGAAGTACCGGGTCATTGGTACCCGCGGATTTCCTGGAACACCTTGGGCAGCACGTCACCCCGCGCGTCGAACACGTTGCCGCCGGTGCGTTTCGCGACCTCGCCGAGTTCGGCGGAGTCGCCCTCGCCGAAGATCACGGTGAACACCGGGATCTGCCGCATCGGCTCCGGCAGCGACGGGAACTTCCGCTGGAAGTCTTCGAACGTGGAACCGCTCGCGTTCTCCCCGTCGGTCATCAGCACGATCGAGGTGAACCGGTCGGGGTCACGCGCGACCAGCGGGCCCATGATGTCGTACGCGCGCTGGAGACTGTCGTAGATCGCCGTGCCGCCGTTCGCGTCGAGGTCTTCCGCGAACCGCTTGATCTTGTCCAACGTGGGCTGCGGATCGCCTTCCGGCACCGCGAAGGTCTCCGGGCCGCGGGGAACGGTGTCGAACGGCAGCATCGTGACCTCTTCGCGGCTGCGGAACCGGCGGTAACGGCCGGTCAGCGAACCGTCGGCGCCGGTCAGCCCGATCAGCGCGGTGCGCAGCGACGCCATCCGGTCCCCCGCCATGGAACCTGAGGTGTCGAGCACGTACAGCGTCCGCGACGGACGCCGGATCTTGTCGAAGTAGGCGCCCAGCAACGCGTCGACCGCTTGCTGCGTCGCGGGGAACGGCAGTTCGACGAGGTCCTTCCGCGCGAACTGTTGTCCTAATCGGACTCCCGGGACGACGGGGCGGCGCTGCGTGATCTCCATGATCTTGATCTGCGTGTCCGGCCTGCGCAGCCGCTCGGCCAGTTTGCGGTGCGCGTCCCGCGCGTCGGAATTCGCGCTCTGCAACAGGGTGAGCGGGTAGTCGGCGGTGACGACGCCATCGGAGGGGTACACCAGCGTCAGCGGTTCGGGGAGTTTCCCGCTCGCGTTCATCGACAACAGGACGGACTCGTAGTTGATCAGGCCGTCGACCTTCTTGCCGGGATCCTGGCCGCTCGCCCGCCGTTGGTAGGCCTCGGAAAGCCAGCCGGACGAACCCGCCGACATCGTTTGCGCGCTGAAGAACTCGGTCAGTTTCGGCGTGACGGAAGCGATCTGCCGCGCGTCGATGGCGTTGCCCGCACCCGCGAGCGCCGACGCGACCCCGACGAGTGCCGAGAACCCGGAGTTCGACGCCGACGGATCGGTCATGCCGTAGGTGAAGGCCTTCTTCCCGGCCTGCTCGGCGATCTCGCCCCAGCTCACCGGCCGCTCGGCCCAGCCGAGCCGTTGCGCCGCCGACGCGGAAAGCCCGAGCACCACCGGCGAGCTCATGATCTTCACCTGCTCGCCGAGCCGTTTCGCCGCCTCGGGAACGGCCGCGGGATAGCGGTTCGACGAGAACCAGACGGCGTCGTACTGCCCGTCCGCCCTCCCGTTCGCGAGCGACTCGGTGCCTTCCAGCGTCCCGGTGAACTGGAACTTGACCTTGACCCCGGTCGACGCCGTTTCCTGCTCCAGCAACGGTTGCAGGTCCGCCAGCTCGCTGCCCGCGAGCACGCGCAGAGTGCCGGCTTCGGCCTCCCCCAGTCCCGTCGTGCCTTCCCCTGAATCACAGGAAACCAGTGACAGCGCGCAGATCGCCGCCAGCGTGACCACCGTCCAGCGTTTCACGATGCCCCCTCGGCCGTCGCCGTCTCGTGAGACCGGCGCAGATGGTCTTCGGCCCGCCGGATCTCCCCGGACAGCGCCTCCACGGTCGCCGCCATCGTCGAGACGGCCCCCGCCTTGAACTCGTCGATCGCGTCGATACTGCGGTAGATCCGTTCGAACGACTCGCGGATCGTCGCCACCGCCACCGCCGGATCACTGCCCGCGCGCTGGATCTCGGCGCTGCGCAGCTCCAGCAGTTCGGCGTTCGCCCGGATCAGCCCGTCGGTGGTCGCCCGCACGGCCCGGACCTCGTCGAGGACGTCCTGCTGCCCGGCGAGCGCGCCGCTCACCAGCAACGCGACCCGCAACGCCGCGACCGTGGTCGACACCGCCCGCTCGATCCCGCGGATCAGCTCGTCGTTGTTGCGCCGCACCAGATCCAGCGCCAGATAGCCCTGCGCGCTCACCGCGAGCTGGGTCAGCAGGTCCTGATGCCGTTGCCGGATCGGATGCAGCGCGTCGGCCCGCAGCGACCTGGCCCGCGCGGGATCGGTCAGGTCGAAGATCCCCACCTGCCGGTCGATCGCCGCGTCGACGGCCTCGGCGAACGCGGCCGCTTCCGACAGCTTGCCGAGCGTGGCCCACAGCCGCTCCCGCTCACCCTTGAGCGCGGCGTTGTCCCGGCGCAGGACGTCCTGCCGCGCACGCAGGTCCAGTACCAGCGCGTTCACCGGCTCGTTGGCGGCGCGATAGCGGTCGAGCGCCTTTTTCGCGCTGCCCGCGACCGGGATCAGCCCCATCAGCTTGCGGCCGGTGATCGGCAGTTTCGCGGGGTCGATCTCGGCCACGGTCCGCCGGAGCCCGGCCAAGCTCACCGTCGCCTGTTGTTGCGGTGACGCGATTTCCGCCAGTGCCCGCGTCGAGCGGTCCAGCATGGCACCGGCGACGGTCGCCGCCGCGCGCATGTCGGACTCGCCGACGGCGAGCAGTTCGTCCAGGACACGGGTGAACTCCGGCGATCTGACGTCGAGCGCTTCGAGCCGCGCGGCGAACTTCTCCGCGCGGCCGGCGACCTCGGCGTGGACCTCCGGGCCGAGGGTGACCAGACCGGCGGCCCGCTCAGCCGGGATCGCCTCCACCGGTTCTGGTGGAGTGAGCGTGAAATCGTCCATCAGTACTGCTTCTTCACGGCGTCGAGCAGACGCTCCAAGGTTTCGAACGACGGCGGCTCGACGGCGTCCACCAGATCCGCGGGCACCGGCGCCTTGGCCGCGGCGACGACGTCGGCGAACAACCGCGGGTCGCCGGTGCGGAAACCGAAGGTGGCGGCGAGTTTCCCCAGCTCGGGATCGGTCGCCAGGAGCCTGCCCACCTGGTCGCCGTTCGGCTTCAGCGGCACGAGCGTGTGCTTGGAGTACACCGTCGGCGCCGTGTAGAGCAGGCGCATGTCCGGCCGGATCGAACCGTCCGCGCGGACCAGCCTGTCGACGAACTGCGATTCGTAGATCAGCGCCATCGGCGTCTTGCCCATCCCCGCCGCGAGGTAGTCCTCGAACGGGCCTTCGGTGGTGTTCTGCGTGTAGCCCTGGTCGAGGAACAGCTTCGACACCCCGGGCAGCACCTTCGCTTCGGCCTCCGGCGTGCTGACCACGTTGTTCCCGTTGGCGACGAAGGAAACGATCGACAGGTACATCGCCGCCGAGTTCGACTCACGCGGGTCCGTCGTCGTGACCAGCACGTTCTTGCGCGCCGGGAAGGCGGTGTTGCCGGGAAGCTGGTCCCAGCGCGTGCCCTTCTGCGCGAGTTCGAGGTACTTCGCGACGTCGAGCACCTGATAGTCGCCCGCGCCCTTGCGCACGATCCCGTTGGCGGCCAGCAGGTTCACGATCGGCTCGAAGGTCGCGATCGCCATCGGCGACTGGAAAGGCGTGTGCACGCCGGTCACCTTGTGGTCGCGCTGGATCCGCTGCGCGGCGGGCGACGAAGACGGGAACGCGAACTCGTACGCGCCGAGGTCCATGCTCGCGATCTGCCTCGAACCGGCTGTGTCGACGTCCACCTTCAGGCCGTGCTTGGCGAACGCGTCCGCCACCCGCTTGTCGGAGAAGAACGCGAGCTTCTCCGAACCGATGACCCCGCGCACCGTGGTCAGGCCGGTCCCCTGCGCGGTGTCTTCGTCACCGCCGCGGCCCCAGACGATCACGGCGACCACGGCCAGCAGCAGCACCACTGCCAGGCCGATCGACAGACGGCGTTTCACCGGCCCACCCCCTCGTTCACAGGCCTGATCCTTCAGCCCGTTCACCTCATTTGACGCGCGGGCGAGCCATTTCGAAATGAACGATCGATGAACGGAAGAAGTCGTCAGTTACTGGCGAAACGTTGGGACAGAGGGAAAATCGGCGCGGGGGAGGGTTGGTCGTGCGTGGCGATTCGGGCGGTGGGGGGGGGGGGGGGGGGGGGGGGGGGGGGGGGGGGGGGGGGGGGGGGGGGGGGGGGGGGGGGGGGGGGGGGAGGGAGAGGGGGGGGGGGGACGGGGGCAGACGGGATGGCG
>NZ_JBVILA010000042.1:11344-48880 GCF_055580625.1 Amycolatopsis sp. NPDC031561
TCTTTGTTCGTCGTTCTCCCCCCCTTCCCCCCCACCCCCCCCCCCCTCCCCCCCCCCCCCCCCCCCCCCCCCCCCCCCCGACACCGTAAGCGGCCGCGACTCGGGCGCCGGAACCGCGTGGGTCGGGGTGGTCGTGAGTGGCGTTTCAAGTTCTATTTGGGCCGAAGGGCAAACGTGGTGTGTCGGATGGCGTGTCCGTGAAGGACGCCTTCACAACCCTCAGGGTAGGCAAGGATGCCTTCACGGCCAGCCGAGCGCCCACACGACAGAGCAACCCTGCGCCACACTTTGCCCCCAAAGAGAACACGAAACGCCACTCACGACCACCCCGGCCCTGACGCCTTCGCCTACCCGTCCTCCGTCAGATCACCGACTGCTCCGAGACCGGCAGGCAGACGGTGAACCGCGTGTCACCGGGCTCCGAGTCGACCCGGAGATCGCCCTGATGCCGCTCGACGACGATGCGCCAGGAGATGTCCAGGCCGAGCCCGGTCCCCTGGCCGACCGGTTTCGTGGTGAAGAACGGCTCGAAAATCCGTTGCCGGATCTCCGCCGGGATACCCGGCCCGGTGTCGCCGATCTCGACGTGCACGTGATCGTTCACCCGCGACGTCCGCAGGGTCAGCGTGCCTTCGGAACCCATGGCGCCGAGCGCGTTGTCGATGACGTTCGTCCACACCTGGTTCAGTTCCGCCGCGTACGCCGGGATCCTCGGCACCTCGTGGTCGTACTCCTTCACGACGCGGATCCCGGGCGTGATCTTGCCCGCGAGCATCACGAGGGTGGAGTCGAGCCCTTCGTGGACGTCGATCCACTGGTGCGGCGCGCGATCCATCTGGGAGTACTGCTTGGCTTTGCCGACGAGCACCGAGATACGGGTCGTCGAATCCTCGATCTCGCCCATCAGCATCTCGGTCTCGAGCGCGTACGCCAGCCAGCGGACGGCGCCGTCGAGGAAGGTCTCCCCGACCGAGTCGAGCAGCCGGTCCAGATCGGGCACGGTCAGGCCCGCGCGGACGTAGATGTCGGCGAGGTCCCAGCCCTGGTCGATGCCGTGGTCGTCGAACCAGTCGCCGATCTCGTCCTCGCGGTCGGACTGCTGCATCGCGGTCAGTTTCGGCGCCGAGGCGACCTGCTTGACCAGCTGTTCCTGGATCTCGAGCAACTGCTCCAGCAACGTCGGGTCGACGTTCTTCTTCGCCAGCATCGCGAGTTTGTGCCGCATCCCGGCGACCCGCTCCCGCAACGCCGCTGTCGCGCGCACGGCGGCCGCGGCGGGGTTGTTGAGTTCGTGGGTCAGCCCGGCGGAAAGCTCGCCGAGCGCGAGCAGGCGCCGCCGCGAGCCGATCACCGTGTCGCTGTTGCGCCAGCCGAGGTACATGCCCTCCAGCAGATGCGTCGCCATCGGGAACCAGCGCCGGAACTCGGTGGCGAACTCGGCCGCGGGCAGCGTCAGGAAAGTGAGGTCGCTGACCGCGTGCACCGAAGCGCCGTAGTGATGTTCGTTCTCCTGGTGCACGAAGAACTGTGTCGCACCGCAGTACGCGCCGCGCTGGTCGGACCGGATCGTCTCGACCTCCGTGCCGCCGACGAGCCGCGTCATCCGCAGCGCACCGGACAGCAGGAGATAGAAGCAGGTCGCCGGATCACCCTCACGCATGATCGTGGTGCCGCCGGTGTACTGCTCGAGGACGGCGTGCTCGTCGATCCAGTCCAGCTGTTCCTCGCTGAGGTGCTCGAAAAGGAAGAGCCCGCGCAGTTCCTCCCTGGGCAGAACGCTCATTGCTCCTCCAAATAGCGATGAACCAGAGTGACCGCCATGGCGCCTTCGCCGACGGCCGACGCGACGCGCTTCACCGACGCGGCGCGGACGTCGCCCGCCACGAACACCCCGGGGACGGAAGACTCCAGGTAGTGCGGATCGCGGTCGAGCGGCCAGCCTGGCGGCCGGTCGCCTTCGGTCAGCAGATCGGGGCCCGTCCGCACGAAACCGTGGTCGTCGCGCTGGATCTCCGTGCCGAGCCAGTCGGTGCGCGGCGCCGCGCCGATGAAGATGAACAGGTGGCCGGTGGGCACGGTCTCGGTCGCGCCGCCGTTCTCGCACAGGGTCAGCCGTTCGAGGTGGTCGTCGCCGTGCGCTTCGACCACGGTGGTCCGCGTGCGGACGTGGATGTTCCCGATGCCGGCGATCTGCTCGATCAGATAGTGCGACATCGACGCTTCGAGCGACTGGCCGCGGACGAGGATGGTGACCTCGGCGGCGTGCTTGGAGAAGAACACCGCCGCCTGGCCCGCCGAGTTCGCGCCGCCGACGATGTAGACGTGCTCGCCCTTGCACTCGGGCGCTTCGGTGGCGGCCGAGCCGTAGTAGACGCCGCGGCCGGCGAGCTCGGCGATGCCCTTGGCCTCCAGGGCGCGGTAGGTGACGCCGCTGGCCAGCACCACGGAATGCGCGGCGATCTCGGTCCCGTCGCCGAACAGCACGACCCGCGCCGAACCGCGCGCCTCCAGGCCCACGACGTCGCGCGTGGTCAGCACCTCGGCGCCGAACTTCAACGCCTGCCGCCGCGCGCGATCGGTGAGCTGCGCGCCGGAAACGCCGTCCGGGAAGCCGAGGTAGTTCTCGATCCGGGAGCTGGTGCCCGCCTGCCCGCCGGTGGCCTTGCGCTCGACGATCACCGTCCGCAGCCCCTCCGACGCGCCGTACACGGCCGCCCCGAGCCCGGCAGGCCCGCCGCCGATCACGATCAGGTCGTAGAACTCCTGCGCGGGGCGCGTGGACAGGCCGACGGCATCGGCGAGCTCCGGTCCGGACGGCTGGCGCAGCACCGTCCCGTCCGGCGTGACCAGCACCGGGATGTCGTGCGGCGCGGCGTCCGCGGCCTCCAGGATCCGGCGGCCTTCGTCGTCGTCGACCGAGTACCAGCGGTACGGCACGGCGTTGCGCGCCAGGAAGTCACGCAGGTGGAACGAGGGCGACGAGTACCGGTGACCGATGAGCTTGATCTCGTCGACCGGCCGCTCCCCCACCGCGCGCCAAGTCTCGACCAGCGCGTCGATGACCGGGTAGAGCTTCTCCTCCGGCGGGTCCCACGGCTTGAGCAGGTAGTGGTCGACGTCGACGACGTTGATCGCCTGGATCGCGGCGTCGGTGTCGGCGTACGCGGTCAACAGCGCGCGGCGGGCGTTCGGGAACAGGTCCATCGCCTTCTCGAGGAAGACGATGCCGTCCATCTGCGGCATCCGGTAGTCGGCGAGGATCGCGGCCACGGCGTCGCCGCGCAGCTTGATCTCGCGCAGCGCTTCGAGCGCGTCGGCCCCGGAATCGGCCCGGATGATCCGGTAGTCCTTTCCGTACCGTCTGCGCAGGTCGCGGGCGACCGAACGGGATACGGCGGGATCGTCGTCGACGGTCAACAGGATCGGCTGGCTCACCGGATCAGCCTACGTCCACGACCGTGCCTTCGTAGCGTGCGAAGCGGCCACCACGGCGGGGCTCCCCGGCTCCTTCGAGGCGTGGCGCGAAGGCGGCCTGGCGGTGATCAGGCGCTTTGGGCGAGTTTCCGCAGGCGGAACGCCAGGACGAGCAGCATCACGCCGTACAGCAGGGCGTAGATCCCGACCAGCAGCGCGATCCCGTAGGCGCCGGCCAGCGGGTTGAACACGATCACGATGCCCGCGATCAGAGAGAGCGCACCCGCCGCGATGAGGAAGGCCTCGCCCTCGATCTGCTTGCGTAGCCGGATCGCGGCGACGATCTCGACGATGCCGGTGAAGATAGCCCAGAAACCGACCAGGAAGGCCAGCACCAGCACGGTGATCCCCGGCCAGAGCAGGACCAGGACACCGGCGATGATGCCGAAGGCGCCGAGGATTCCGTACGCGGCGCGATGGGCTGCGTCACCCGGCCGGAATGCCTGCATCAGGCCGCCGATGCCGTCGATGATCGCGTAAATGCCGTAGATGATCGCGAGGGCCAGGACGGTGGCTCCCGGCCAGATCAGCGCGAGCACGCCGAAGAGGATGGCGAAAACCCCGCGGACGGCGGCGAGCGGCCAGGCCAGGCGGGGTTCGACGACGGTGAGACCGGCGAGAGGCATGTCCCGAGTATCGAAGCGCCGGACGGAGACCGCGCGGCACACCACTCGTCAGGGTGAAGGCCGGTGCGCACCGCGACCGCCATCACGGCGCGCACCGGGGTCCATCAGGGATACGCGACGAGGTTCGCCACGGTCGATCCCGAGTTGGCCGGTCCGCCGCGGTCGTTGACGACCCGGCTGATGGTCCCGTTCCCGCCGAGGGAGACGGCGACCATGCTCCGGAACCGGACGTTCGGGTTGTTCGGCGCTTCGATCGCGCGATCGGCGACCACGCTCGGATTCACGTTGAAGTAGCAGTAACTGCCGAGTCCGTACGCCTCGTGGTTCGTCACCGAGTTCGCCACCTTGTAGGCCGCGTAACCCCGCGTCGATCCGTTCATCCAGGCGGCCTGATTCGGTGGGTCGTAAGGCATTTCGTTCTGGTAGAAGTACGTCCGGCCGCGGTTGCCGTTCCAGATCGTCTGGTACTTCTGGTAATGCTCGACGAACAGGCCGTACATCGTGACGTCGTCGCCGTTGACGATCAGGCCGGTGTCGGCGGTGTTGGTGTTCCACCCGACCCCGCTGCCGTGGTCGGCACGCCAGATCCAGAGATGGTCGCCGATGACGTCGTCACTGTTGACCACCAGGCTGTTCGTGGCCTTGCCCACGCCCGCGCCGCCGACGCGGAAGAACACGTCGTGCAGCGAAGTCGGGTTCGCCGCGTGGTCCTGGGCGGAGTTGGCCGGGCCGACCTCCATCAGCGTGTTCGAGTTCGTCGTTCCCGCGTCGATCAGCACACCGGCGACCTTGACGCCGTCGACGTCGGCCACCGTCATCGCGGTGATGCCGTTGTCCGGGATCAGCGTGGCCAGGCCGAGGCCGAGCACGACGGTGTCCGGCCGCGTCACGCGCAGCGTCTCGTTCAGGTGGTAGACGCCCGGCGTGATCAGGAGATCCTTTCCTTCGGCGAGCGCCGCGTTGATCTGCGAAGCCGTCGTGCCGGGCTTCGCGATGAAGAACCGGCTGATCGGCAGCGACGACCCCGGCTGGTTGGCGCCCCAAGTGATGCCCTGCGCGTTGGTGCGCGTGGCGGGCACGAAGACCTGGTACGCGCCGGCGTTGTCGACGTGGAGGAACGGCTTCTCGCGCACCACCGGCGTCGTGTTCACCGTGGTGTACGGCGGATTCGGGAAACTGGTGGACGGCGCGCCGTTGACCCCGGCGAACACCATGTTCCAGTTGGAGCCGCTCCAGCCGCCGAACTGCGAGTTGCGCGAGATCCACTGCTGCTGCGAACCGGACCGGACCTGGCCGTCGACCTTGACGTCGGACATCCAGCCGCCGCTGGACCAGCCGCCGTCGTCGAGCTGCAGGTTGCCGCGGACATGCATCCGGCGATAGGGCGCGGCCTGCGAAACGGCCCAGCGATCGGTGCCGCCTGCGGGGTTGACGGAGAGGTTTTCCGCGCCACGCCAGAAGTTCTGCGTCGCGTTCCCCTGGAACCAGTCGGCCTCCGCGTGCACCGCGCCGTTGATCGTCACGTTGTCCGGCGACAGCCCGAGCCCGAGCACCTGCGTGTAGAACCCGACGTTGACGTCGACGTTGTACGAACCCGGTTTGAACAGCAGCGCCTTCCGGTTCGAGCCGAACTGACTGGTCTCCTGCTGCGAGAAGACACTGTTGACCTGGGACTGGATCGCCGACTGCGCCATGCCGGGGTCGAAGACGAGCACGTTCGGCCCGAGGTCGGGGTTGGCGGTGCCGGTGACCGGCGTGAGCCGGAAGGATTGCGCGCCGGAGCCGTTGCACGCGTACTGCTGCAGCTGCACACTGTCCTGAGTGGAGAGACCCGGAAGGTCCAGGCACTTACCACTGTTGCGGCTGACGAAGTGGTACGCGCCACCGGCTTCCTCGACCGGCTGCCACTGCTGGTTGTTCCCGCCGCCGTAAGCCCACAGATGGATCAGCCCGCCATCGGACGTCGACACGTCGGCGACGTCCCACACCTGCGCCGGGTTGTTGCGCGTGTTGACCCGGTAATAGCCGCCCGAGGTCGGCTGGAACTGCCACTGCTGGGAAAAGGTCTGGTTGCAGGCGTACTGCTGGACGACCGTCCCGTTCGCCGACCCGGCGGCCCGCGCGTCCACGCATTTCCCGCTGGTGGCCGTCACCGTGTACCAGGTATCGGGAACGATGGCCGCCTGCGCCGCCGGAGCCACCACTATCAGCGCTCCGAACAGCGAAAACAGGGCTATCAAGGCTGCTCTGGCCCTCATCGGGACCTCCTCCGCGTCATGGGGCAGGGCGAGCTGAGGCGGAGCCCAGTGGAGACGCGGCGTAGCGGGCGGGGACCTCGGCGTCACGATGGTCGAAAACGTAACGGCGGTCACACGCGGAGTCAATACACGCCTAAAAATAAGCCTCAAAGATGCAGGTCAGGCCCGCTTCCGGGGATCGAGACCACTGAGAGCGACCCCCTCGCGAACGGCCCGCGCGGGCGGTGTAATGTATGGACACACGAGATGCGGAGTACAACTTCGCTCCGGGGCTATGGCGCAGCTGGTAGCGCACCTCACTGGCAGTGAGGGGGTCAGGGGTTCGAGTCCCCTTAGCTCCACCATCTTGGCCTTACTCGAACCTTGGTCAACAAAGACCGAGGCCAAGAGTTGGATCAGGTTCTCATCAGAGGCCGTTACCCCATCGGGGTGGCGGCCTCTGATGCTGTCTACGGCCTGCTTGAGCTGCTGGGCGCGGTCAAGCTCACTGGCCAGGGCGCTCTTTTCTACGGTCGTCCAGCGCCAGGCCGCTTGGGCGGCTACCAGGGCGTCGAACGGGATGGCCAGTTCGTCGGCCGTCACTGAGACGTGCCGGTACTCGTCAGCATCCAGGTAGAGCTTGGTGAAGATGGCCTTGACGAGCGCGCCTTTGGCCGGGTCGTCATCCAGGCTGTCATAGAGCCTGTCCGGTTGGCTGAGCAGGTCCAGCCCCCGCGTGAACACTTCCCGCCCTGCTTCAAGCGTCGCCTGGACGTCGGCAAGTTGCGCCTGGACGCCATCACGTTCCCGGCGCACCTGCTGCATGCGGGCACTGACCTTGCCTTTCGGCCAGTCAGGGTCACCCACGAGGTCGAAGAGGGCATCTTCCTTGGCAGCCAGTTCTTTGAGACGCCTGTTGAGTTCACGTCGGACGTGCGTGTTGGTCTGCACTTCGTCTCTCAGGGCATCGGTGATGAGACAGGCCACTTCGTCGTGGAAGGCTCTGTCGAGCCGCACTGATGCGAGGTGCTTGCTGACAGCCGCCTCGACACCGACCGCATCCGAGATTGAGAGGTACGGCAGCGTGCAACTTTTGTCTTGCCGACCGCTACAGAAGAAGTAGAGGTAGGTGCCGCCGTTGCCCTTACTCCGGGCGATGAGCAGCCGCTTGCAACAACGTCCGCAGAACAGCCGTCCCTTGAGGTGGTGCTTGTGTACACGGTTGCGAGTGCCGCCACCCCGCTCGGTGTGCAGCACCTGCTGCACACGCTCGAACAACGCTTCCGTCACAAGCGCCGGATGACGCCCTTTATACTCTTTGCCTTCATGGGTGACATACCCGCAGTAGTAGCGGTCGGTCAAGATGCGACCGACGGTATGAATTGAAACCGGCCGCCGTCCTGGCCACCGCCGGTCTTGCTGCGCATACAAGCCGCGTTCAGTCATTATCTGCTGAACGTCGTAGTAACTGTATCGACCCGTGGCGTACAGCTCGAACATCTGCGTAATGAACGGCGAACGCTCTTCGTCTAGCGCGATGTCAGCGACCTTGCGACCGTCTTCGAGCACGACATGTACGTTCTTGTAGCCAATCTTGGCACGACTTGCCGTGCCTCCATTCTTAACCTTCTCACCCATCTTGTACTTGATGTCTATCGCATCACGACGGACGCGATACTCGTCAACGTAGTTCAGCACCCCTTCGACCATGTCAGACTCAGGACTGTCGTCGAGGTTGAGCACGGTTGAGACGGTTCGCGCACCTGCCTTGCGAAATTCCTTCTTGACGAGCGCCGCCCCGCCCGCGTCGCGGAATGCCCGGTTGAACTGGTAGACGATGACGTAATCTACGTCTTTCTTGCCCTTGATACGCCGCCGCATCTTTTGGAATTCAGGACGCTTCTCAAGCTCTTTGGCGGAGCGCCCAGGCTCGATGTACTCATCGATGACTACCGCGCCAAGTTCGCGGGCAAGTTGCATGCACGCTTTACGCTGCGCTGGTAGCGAAATGCCCTCTTTGTCATAGTCATTGTTGACTTGGCCAGGGGTCGATACGCGCAAGTAGATCACCGCACGGTACGAACCACGTTCCCTGACTCTCGCATCCCTCATAAACCCTCCATGCCATCATCAGTTAGTCAGCGCGCGGAAATGCGCGGCAAGCTCGGCAATGCACGCGTCAGATACCCCGTACTTTTCTCGCAAGAAGTCTTCAAACTCCGGTAGGTCACGCCGCGCGTGCGCCCCAAGCTTGGCTAGCAACTCTGTCAAGTCGAGGTCTAGTGCGGCCGCTATCTTGGTCAACGTCAAGACCGTGGGGATCAGGTCACCCTTTTCAAGCCTTGACACCGTCGAGGGCGAGACGTTGGCAAGCTTCGCTACATCGAACGGACGCAATCCGGCAGCTTCACGATTTTCCCGCAAGTATGTGCCGATAATATTGGAACCAATCATAGTCCCTCCGTACTTAATGTTCGTAGTATACGCCCATTTTGCGCATACGCAAAGATAATCAAGCACTCGTAAGGCCATTAAATACATGCGCGGCGAGGTCTTCCTGCCTTACGGCTTCGTATACCACCCCTAGCGTCCCCCGGCTCGCTATCTCCTGGCCGATTACTTGCGTACGGGCGTCATCTTTAGTTGCGAACACCACATGCGGCAGGACGCCATTAGGAGCGTCAAGACCACTCCGAGCAAACCGTTCATAAGTTGCCAGCTTGCCACGTATCCGCCCGAGATGCTCAGTACCCTGGTCTATTTCCAGCCAACTAGTCGCCTGATACTTGTCATCTTCCACAACGGCCAGTGCGTCAGGCCGCAGGGTGCCGCCGTCGCCGTCCGGCCACCAACAATTCGGCTCAGTAAGGAAGGTGCATACTTTGGTCGTAGTCTGGCGCGACAACTCGACCATCGAAACGAACGCTTCACTAATGGCCAACGTGTGGTTGAGGAACATCACTCCTGGCATTCGGGGTGCCCGCGCTCGTTTGTCCATCGTGGTACCATTGAGCATGTCCGCCAACCGTTGCCCCAAGCGGTCAAGGCAATAAATAAGGCCGGAGGAACCCGCGCGTATGCCACCAATGCGCCGCTCCAGGGTCGTAACAAGCTCCAAATCCACAAGCCGCTTCAAAACGCGACGGCGGATGTGTCCCTGGCTATCTTTTAAATGGTGGGAGAAGAGGAGACGTTCGAGCTGTGACCCTGTCAGCAGTCGCACACGGGCAAGTTGCCTGATGATCTCCTTGTCCCGATCGCTCAACCGCTCAGCCAACCCAGCGACCTTCGCCCAGCTTGCGCGTAAGCCCGTCATGATGCCCTCCGAAACAGGGCATAAGTCGTTGGCACTACCGGCCGCCGTGCATAGCCTGACCAGGGGCGACGCACACAGGTACTCGACGCGACCGGACGGCCGATCGGACGGCCTGACTGCCTCATGATTGCGCCCCCTTTGGCCGCCGGTTGCTGCGTTTCGTGAGGTCAACCGCAGTACGCGCAGCTAAGGCGGCCTCAACAATGCCGGCGTCCTGGGCGTAGGTCGCAAGGCTCCGTCCAGCAACGTCAGCAGCACTCCCCAGGCTCTTGACCGGCGGATAGGTGACGCCGGTAACCGGGGAAAGCGTCTGCCCAAAGACTGACAGCCGCATAGCCACCTCATGGTTTCCGAGCCCCTGCAAATCTTCAGCTGAGAGTGGGGCGAACCGGGGTGCCAACGCACGGGCGTCGTCATGTTCGGTTTGGAACACAACCTGGCTTCTCGCCGTACCAAGAACCGCGCTCTTCAAATCCGGTGGCAACTGGCCAAGATACTGGTGGGCGAGGGTAAGCCCTAACCCCAAGCCACGGGCTTGGGCGAGCATGTCGGCTAGGTCGAGCGGCAACCGCATGATCTCCTGGAATTCGTCCGCGTATAGCCAGTTCGGCCGTCTCTTCTCTTTCGGAGTATTCGCGCGTGCCAGCGTCGCTTGCCAGACACCGGCCATCACCAGTGAGCCGACAAGTGCAGTCGTCTCAGCGCCGAGCAGGCCCTTTTTCAGCGGCACGAGAATGATCTTTTGCTTGGTGAAGGCGTCCGCCAAGTTGATGCCTTGGCTTTGGCCGAGTGTCAGCCGCAGCGGCGTGGACAGGGTGAAGTTCCGCAGCTTGTTGAGTACCGGGGAAATAATGGTTGTTCGTTCCGCCACGCCGACATTGGCGTACCACGACCAAAACGAGCGTAGCGCCGGGGTTAGCGGCTGTCGGGTGATGAAATGCCGGAACTGGTCGTTGGTCAACAGCTCGGGCAACTCCACCAACGTCAGCCGCTCTCCGTCGACAGCACGGGTATTAACCAGCGTCAGCAAGCTTGCGCGCAGCACATCCTGTGTCCGAACACCCCAACTGGCATGGTAGACGGAGTGCAGCACCGACAAGATGTGTTCGGCGGACAACTCCCGACTTCGTTGGTCGTAGCCCAACGCCAGCGGATTGAAACCGACGACCTGGCCGGTGTTGGCTGGGTCAAGCACGATGACGTCATCCCGCCGTTCTTCTGGAACTACGTCAATGAGGTCCTGTACCAGGTCGCCGCGGGCGTCAATAACGACCATGCCGTCACCGGCGCACATGTCTTCGTAAATGAGGTTCTGCAGCAGCGTGCTCTTACCGCTCCCCGTCGGCCCCAAGACCCACAAATGCCGTAGGCGGTCGCTCCGCAGCAAGCCGATCGGACGTTTATCTCCCGGGTAATTCGACTCGGCTAGCAACAAACCCCGACGAGTAACACCTGGTGGCGTGGGCAAGGTACGCGCAACACCTGCGGGCATACCTGGCAACCGAAGTCCATTGGCCGCGAGCGCAGATAATCCCGAGGCTTCCTCGACGTTGATCGAGACTGGCCAACTCGTCACCGGCAACCGCAGTGATGTCAAGCGTTCGGCTGCGCTACGCATCGACACCTGCCACCGTTTCATCACCCGGACGCCTGGTGCGTCCATACCGCCCAAGGTCAACCACACGCGGTGGAACAGCCGCAACGCATGGGCTTTGTCGCTGGCCTTGACACCTACGCGGATCGAGGACATAAGCAGCGGTGTCTTGTACTTGAGGCGCTGTGCCCGAAAGTCGTCCGCCGTGGCCAAGGCTTCGTTGTCGAGCCACCAAGGGGTTTCGGTGTCCTTAGGTCGGCGCTGGGGCAGCCGCCTGGTGGTGCCGGAGAAGATGTACTGGATGGTGATTTGTTCCCCTCGGTGAAGCGGTTGAAGCGACGCCAGGATGTGCTGGGAGGTTTCGCTTGCCCGGTTGGTATCCAGTGGCCGGGTAGCCGTACTGAGCGTGGCTTCTGCCGCCACGGTGAACGTTGGCCGCGAACCGAGATAGGTGGACGCTTCTTCAGCTCGGACATCCGGCAAAGCGGCCCGCAAGCTAGCGAGCAACGGCCGTTGCAGCCGGGCGGGAGCAATGACGGTATGCGTGACCTCGCCAGCCGTGGCGTTGACCTCCAGCGCCACGGGGGTGTTAGGCACCAAGTACCACTCCGGGCTCTCGGTCATGGTTTGCACCCGAGCAACCCATCTGGCGACGTCAACTGTTGTGACCGTCCCTGGTAACCGCAATGTGAAGGCAACCAGGGACTTTCGCCAGAGGTTGCCGTTCAGCCAACGAGCCGCCAGCACGACCCACAGGACGAATAAGCCAGCACAGAGGATGGCAGCCAGGCTCAGCACGGCGTCTGTCCTTCATCGTCAGCCGATGTGCTCTGGCGTTCCGCCTGTTCACGTTCCCAGATCTCTCGCCCCAGTTGGATAATCGCTTGCGCTACCAGCGCGGCGTCTGGGTTCTTGCGTTGCTCCCCTCGTACACGGATACGGTAAATCTTTCCCATCTGACCTCCCTTCGCATTAATAATGACGAGCAATTTCTTTGCGCATACGCAAAGCTGCGCCCTGCTAACTCTTATATTTGCGTATGCGCAAAAGATCAACCAAGAATGTGCATTCGACTACACCGACCAGTGCACCTCTGCCAGAGGTGGAATGCCAACAGATTTGCCTTCGGTGTTATCCACAACACCGGGGAGTGCGCGCACCCGTGCCTACGACCCCCGGTACTCCTCAAACTCCGTCGAGTTCCTGAAGACGTCATCTTGCATAGCTTCCCGCTGTGCCCGCTCCCGTCCTGCCGCGCACAAGCAGTTCTTCGGGTACAGCCTGCCCAGCTCCTCGTACATCCTGAGCAGTTCGTCCTGGCCGTCGCGTAGTTCCGCTACGGCCTCCGTGAGCGCATCCAGCTTGGCGACGACGCCGAGCTGAGCCGCTCTGTCTTCATTGGTCATGCTTCCTCCTTCCTGGGGGCAGATGCCTCCGTACCTGGGCTTTCTTCATCCGAAGCCGCGGCTTCCTGCGCCTGGCGGCAGAGCCTGGCTACGGCGATGAGCAAGGCCAACAATCCCGGCGTCATGGCTAGCTCCGCCCCTTGCCGCGCACCAGTCGCACGACGCCCCACAGCACCAGGCCGGCGAGCAGCAGCGGTGCCCCGTACACCGCCAGCTCGTAAGCCAGTTCGATGGTCACCAACACAATGAACACGAACATGAAGAACGCGAAGAAGAATTTGAACATGGCAGTACCTCCATTCCTTTCGTTTGTTTGGATTACCGGCGCTTGCCGGTAATGACCCACACCAGAGCGCCGAGGATCACGGCCGCCATGATCGCGGGCAACGCCCCGCCGACCATGCCGAACAACATGTCCCAACCAGCCGTCAGGTTCTGCATGAGGCTTGGCGGCAAGACCGGTGACAAAATCTCCGCGATGAGCCGTAGTATGAGGCCAAGTAACAGCAGGGCTGCGATGGCGGCGGCGATGCGGGCGAGCGCTGAGCCGATGCCCGATTTCATGGGTACTTCCTTTCGAATTGCAGCAAGAAAAGAGCCCAGCACTACCGACGGCTCCATGGCCAGCGTGGTTTGCCACCACGCGGTTCAGTACCCCGCAGTTCAGACAGCAGCTCCCGCAGTACGTGCATGGCGCTCAATAGCTCACCTTTGCCGCGCTCTTCCTCAGAAGAGCGTGAACGAGGCCGCACTACCCGAGCGCCAATAAAGACCCCGAGGATAAGAGACAACATGGCGAGTACAGCCGCCACACTGACAATGGGGAGGAGAGTGCTTGATGTCATGGGGAAAGCGTGCGCTAAGACTGGTTTGTGGCGCAATGATTTGACCAGTGACCAGGAGGCCAGTCACGGTGTTTGCGCAGGTCAGAGTACTACCGACTGTCGAATGCGCGCCAGAAGAGACCGCGTGAACAATGGGCTGGTCAATCGGACAGGGAGACTAAACGACAGTGGCAGGGCGAAGCGCCACCTCAGGCATCGTAACCGTGCTGCGAACCTTGTGATTTATGATCAGAAGAAGGTAATTCAGGCTTGGAACCTGCTTCGAGTTCGGCAAGATACTCCGGCGTGAAGTGCTCGGGGAACTGTCTGGCTGCAGAGTCGGCGAAGTCTGGATGTATATACTCTTCCATAAAAGACTCTGCGTCAGAATTCGATTCCCCTGACAAATCGCCAGCTTTTCGTCGTTCCGGCTTGAATTCTTCGGGCATAACTTCGTCCTGTTTAACTATCCCATTTATAGCATATCCGTCGTTAAAAATAAAGATCAACTACATAAGGTAGGATACGTCGTTGTTGTCGTAATGCGATGAACGAGGGAGACATGGTCAGAAATGAAGTCGAAGACACGAGGGCGGAACTTCGGCGCTGCTTGAAGAAGTTGTCTCAAGAGGAGGGAGTCTTTCGGGAAGATCTCATTGAATTGCTGCGTGGAGATATTCATGCACTCCAGCGGGCGTGGGGGGTCAACCTCAACACTGAAGATTTTGCTCGCCGTACTATCTCCGCAAACTTACGTGTCCACCTTAAGGAGGTGACGCCACGTTCGCCAGCAAGGGAATTTGATGACCGGCGACGTAAGGAGCAGTACATGCTTGCGGTTGCGGTTGGCTTCAACACATGTACATTTCAAAAATCGGGGGACGCAACGACGCGGAAGACAACCTCAGAAGAGCTGAAGATCGGAGATCGGCGCGCCTGGCTCGCAGAGGAGGCACCAGCGCCGCTCAGAGTGTCGGTGTCAAGCAGCCAGCGCTACTTCAACGACGCTGTCGACCAGATCGTCGAACAGCTAACCGGCGGTACGTATGAGCCTGTCGTTGTTGCTGAAGAGCAGCAAGCCCCGCCAGAAGCCGCCGGAACATCGCAGTCCCCGCCCAGCACACCCGCCGCAGAACCAGAACCAACCAAATCCCGCTCGTGGCTCCCTCGACCACCAGCAGACCCCGCCGTCCAATACGCTGCAGCCGAGCTGACCACCGAGGTGCGACGCCAGGCTGATGCGGAGCGGCGTATCCGCAAGGTGGGTGATCCGTTCCCCCTGCCAGTGCGCTGGACTCGTACCCCACGCCACCTCTCGGATTACGACGAGAACGTCTTTGGCTCGGCGGACAGCGCAGCCGCGTTCCCCTCGGACGGAAATCTCGGCCAGGTGCTCGTCGCCCTTGACGACGTGCCGTCCCACCGCCTCGTGGTGCTTGGCCAAGCTGGCGCGGGGAAGACGACCCTCACCCTGGAATTCGTACGCGCCTTCCTCTCATCCGAGCAGCACCGCTCCACGTCGCTCGTACCCGTCATCTTCCCCCTGGCGTCGTGGAACCCAACCAAGCAGTCAATCCGCGATTGGATGGCCGAGCACCTCGCCGCACAGTTCCCGGAGCTACGCCAGCGCGCAAAGAGCAAGCGGACGATGGCGGCCAGACTTGTACGTCACGGCCTGGTGCTCCCCGTGCTCGACGGCTTCGACGAGATGGCCGTTGAGCACCAGCCGTACGCCCTCCGGGCGCTCAATGCTCAGCTGAACGAGGGTGATCCACTGGTGTTGACAAGCCGGACAAACGAATACGCCAAGGCGGTCAACGATGGTGACGTACTGACGGCAACTGCGGTGATCCAGCTCGAAGACCTAGCGTTCGATGACCTCGCGGACTACCTGCGGCGTTCCGCGCGACCCTCAAGGGAGGGCGAATTTGCAAACAAGTGGCGGCCCGTCCTCGACCGGATGCGCGCCGCCCAGGATGACCCAGCCGCCACCACACTGCTGGCCGTCCTATCCACACCCCTGATGGTCGGCCTGGCGCGCACCATGTACAGCGACACGCCCGCGAACCCGGCAGACCTCCTGGACGCCGAGAGGTTCCCCGATGCGCTGGCCATCTCCAACCACCTGCTTGACGGTCTCATCCCGGCGGTCTACGACTACCCGCCGCAAGACGTGGAACCAGCCCGGAAAGAGCGGCCGGAATGGAAGTCGTCAGACGCGCGGGTATGGCTCGAAGCGCTCGCTGTTCAATCGTGCAGTCGAGACGGAGTCGCCTGGTGGAAACTCTGGCATGTCAGACATGGACTCGCGCTTCTCTGGATTCTCGGCGTTCTGAGTGTTGCCTCCGGAGTATCAGTACTTTTTCTCGGTCGGAATGTTGGATACCTCGATGCTATAGCGACCGGCCTATTCATTGGCTGTTCCAGCCGGTACACCTGGCGTGGCTACGACGAGCGCATAGACGGCCCGGCTATCTATCTGCTTGCGGCAAGAGTCTGCGTAGGAGCGGGTCTACTTGGCGCAATATGGCGACCAGCAAGCGTATGGAGCTGGATTGCCCTATGGTTCGTCGTTGCCGTGCATCTACAAGGCGCCTTCGTGTATTTGCCGAGACTGGCTGGTCTTCTCATTCTCGCCCGTAAGTCAAGGATCGTAGATCCTGCTTCTGTGTTGTACGCAAGCAGGAAAGATGCAGTCATAAATGGGCTAACTGTCGGCCTTGTCTCTGTTGGCGGCGCTTTACTCTTGTGCTGGCTCGTTTTTGGTCAACCACCGGTCGATATCCCGGTTCTGCTGATCGCCGTTCTCAGCGGTTCAATGGGCTACGCCTTCGCGTCCGAGTGGAGCTTGGGATTGCAGGCCCGAGCTTGGTGGGCGCTTCTTGGCTGGACACCGTGGCGCTTGGTGGCATTCCTTGACGACGCACACCGGCGAGGCGTGCTTCGCCAGGAGGGAATTGGGTACCAATTCCGCCACGCGCTGCTTCGCAACCGTCTTGTGGAAACCGCCCTCGAAGGCAAACCTTTGCACGCCAAGGAATCAGAGCGCATAGTGTGGGCGAGAGCTACGGTGGCCGTTGCATTGCACAACGCCGGCCGACTGCATGAAGCAGAGGTGGCCTACGACGCGATACTTGAAAGGCTGGAAGGGACTCGACTCAGCAATAACCTGCTGAGTCTGGCCTTCACTGTGCAGTTCCATCTCACCCGGATATTCTGGGATCGAGGCGAAAGGGATGCCGCAACGGCCTGTCTCCGATTATTGCTAGATGAGCAACGCTTGGTGCTCGGAGATACGCACAGTTCGACGCTAAGGACATGGTGCACCCTAGGATGCGTCTTGTCCGGATGTGGCCATACCGAGGATGCGACAGCAGAATTCCGCTCCCTCCTCAATCCAAGTGCAGGCGTGCTCCCCGAAGACAACATTCATGTGCAGTCGGCACGCCGGGAACTTGCGGCCATTGAGCAAGCGAGTCAAGGCCAAACATAGGAGGATCGCGGGTCGTAGGCACTTCAAAGCGCCTATCGCTACGAGGCTACATGTGGATCACGCCGACTTAGCCGTCAAGTCTTCAACCCCGCCACCACCCCCGACATCAGAAATTCCCGCGCCCCCTCCATCGCTTCATTCATCCCCACCTCATATCGTGCTGGAATCTCCTGAGCGTTTGCCATGAAGTCGTAGGTGACGAAGCCCGCCAGGGCAGCGTCACCTATGGTGTGCGCCGCTTCTGGCGCCAGGAACATGACAAAGCCTTTCTCCTGCCCAATGCCGAGGTAGAACGTCCCCTTGCCGGGGTCGCCCGATACGGAGCACTCCACCATTGAGGGCACGGCCGCGTCTTTGGTGTCGGCCTGCACACGGGCAATGAGTGCGTCCAGCTCATCCGGCGTGCTCACCAGGATGGCCGGTTCACCCTCGGAGAAGTCGTTCTCCGGCTCCTGGTCGTACCAGACCTCTAACGTGACCACGGGTTCATGCCTCCGGTGAACGTCTTGCGGTAGTTCGGTGCGTGGACTGTCACCGAGTAGTCGTCCGGCAGCATAACGGGCAAGAGGCTGTCGCAGCCGAAGGCGTTGCGACACGGTCGGTTATTGAGCACCACGTCAACGTGCTTGCGCCCCTCGCCAACCATGCGGGCCGCGAGTTTCTGTTCCACATGGCTGACCGTCACTGGTGCGGCCTTGAGCGGGATGCCACGCGCCTGTAGTAGCTCCCAAGCCGCTGCTGAATCCGCGTCATTTCCGCTGACTATCTCGTGCGTGTCGCCGTGCTCATCCACCCACCGGCCGTGCGTCTTCTGGCCGGTGCTGCGCACTACCGGTGGCGGCATCTCCTTCTGTAATGCTTCGGCCTGTTCGCGGCTGAGCCGTTGGCCGTCCGGCTTTGTCGGTGCCGGAGCTGGCTTGCTGGCCGCTGGCGGTGACGAGCCGCCCGCCGTCGCCGTACTCTCCGCGGGCGGCTGGTCAGCGCCGAGCTTTGCGAGGTAACCCGTCAAGGAGGTGCTGACGCGGCCGACCAGCTCACGCAACCGACCGACGTCCTGCAACGCTGCGTTGAGGCCGGCGGCTGCGTTCTGTATTTCTGGCTGTTCAGAGCCAGTCTGGTCTAGGGCCTGCCGAGCTTCGTCGAGCAGTCCCGCGGCTTGCTCCAGGGCATTCGTGGAGAGCTTGCCGAGCGTCGCCCGTACAGCTGCCGCCAACTCGTCCACGCCCATGCCGACCCCCTTGGCCAGCATTGTTGTTGATCTCGGGCGAGTTGGCTACCAGCGGAAACCGTTGATCTGCCGAGCACGCGTCCTACCCGGAGCGGTTCGGAACCCTGTGCGGCTCGTTGTGGCTAATTCAGACATGTCAAAACGTGGACAAACTCCTACGACGGCCGTCACTTTCAGAGCTAGGATTTGTAACACTTCAGTCAGGTTAACCAAGCTCGCGAACTGTTGGCCGATTCCGAAGTGCACGGGGATTTGGGTTCAAGTTGGCGATCATTAGTCCATTCGAATGGTTTTGTAACACACTGCTGGCGCAGGCCGACAGCAGTACACACTCAAGAGAATGTAGCGATAGCTGTCACAGCACGATAACTCCGATCTCTATTCGCTTTCGCCTGTGTGGCTGAGAGTTTTAAGGCAGACGTTCAGGAGGTAATAGTGGCCATGTCTCAGGCAAATAATCGACGCTCAGGTCCGAAGCGGACCGGCGCTGTGAGCCGTCGACCAGTCCAATCAAACGGCAACGGGAAGCAGCCGCGGCGGGCCCCGGGAGATGCCGCTGCCTACTATGCCGAATGTGGCGCGCGGTGGCTGAACGACCAAGTCCGGCCGTATGCACGCCGCGACGTGATCGGCAAGGACATGATCGCGGATCTTGTCGTCATGGCACACTTCAACGATCTGAAGAGCTTCTCAATCGACGGCTTTCAAGGCAAGACGACCCTCGCAACCTGGTTTGTGCGGGTCACTGACTCCGGCTACGATCCGCATCGCCCTGTCCCGATGCCCACTGACTTCGTGCTTCGAACCTTGAACTATGGCCTCGTGGCGAGCCGCATGGGTAAGGAGCACCTGTACAAGCACTTGCTCAAATGCAACTGGTCGACCCACAGTAGAGAGGCTGACCATCAGTTCACCGGTACCGTCGAGGCACTCCCGACACGATCAGAGGACGGTCGTATTGTCTCCGGCCAGCATACGATCGTTCTTCTCTCGCGCGACGCAAGTGGTCTGAGGAAGGGCGACCGAGTTCGTTACAGCGTGGGGCGCGACGCTCGGGACCACATGAAGGTCGCGCACTCCGTTTCGAAGGTGGCTCGGTGAGGTGAAACGTCCACACGTCAGCCAAGCCTCCTCCCGAAGTTCGAGATCCGGCCCGCCGCGTCGCGGCAGTAAGCCCAAACGTTCCCAACCACATGTGAGCCAAGCGCAAGCGCGCCCGCAGGCAACGTCAACTCGGCGAGGAAAGTCGTCGTCCGCTGGTCGCGCGAGGAACGCCCCGCGCAACCAGTCACGGTCAAGAAAGAGTGGCTCTCCCGTGGTGCAGGTTCTTTACCACGTCGTCTTGTTCTTGCCTAATCGGATTGACAGGACTATTCGGCGCAATCATCCGAAAGCATCGAGCAAGGTGATTATGACCACGGTCGCCATCGTCCAAGCCTGTGTTATTACGGTGGTTGGCGGTCTGGTCCTCGCCGGCTTGAATCACTGGCTCGGCTGGAAGTGATTTCCGGGCAGCGATCGGCACTTCGTTCCCTACCCCAGTACAAAACGCCAGGCCACCTCGCGGTATGGGTGGCCTGGCGTTTTGTGTCTCGCTCAGCTACGCGGCGCCAGCCGCACCACCCCGCGCTACCAAATACATCCAGCCCCGGAAGTCCGGCGAGCTGGTGTAGACGGTCGGTGCTTCACCGGGGTACTGCGCTGCTCCTCGGCTGCCTGTGCCGACGAGCTTCGGCACCCCGTTGACCAGCTCGACGGCCGGGCTACCGGAGTCACCCGCACCGGGTCCATCGGTGCCGTGCGGGTTGCTCGTGCAGATCTCTCCAGCCGACTGCCGGGCGTCGGCGCACTTGACCGGCGGGAGTACCCGCGTACTGAGCTGCTGAAGCCTCGTGGGAAGCGGGCCGCTGCCGTCCGGCTGGTCGGCACCCCAGCCGTAGAGCATCACGCGGTCGCCCGGCTTGGCTGTCCGTCCGGCGAGCTGGATGGGCTGGACGTTCACGGCGTGGTCGAGCTGGAGCAGGGCCACGTCGTTCACGGCCTTGTCCGGCGCACCGGCCGCCCACTGCCAACCGGGGTGTACCACGATCTTGACCACCTTGGCTGTCTCACCGCCCTGCGTCCGGTCCTTGGAACCGACGCGGACGGAGAACGCCTTGGCGCTGGTCGGCACCTGTCCGGGCGGATTGCCGGGCATGTCGGTGACGCAGTGGGCGTTGGTCACCACCCAGGAGCGGAACAGCAGCGCCGCACCGCAGGTGTGGTAGTTGGTGCGTCCGTAGGCCGGGGCGTCGTACTGGAGCGAAGCCATCCAATCGGTATTTCCGGTGGCCTCGCTGCCGCCCACGATGTTCGGTTGGACGGCGGCCGCAGCAGGGGTTGCCTCGAACAGGCTGGACAAGCCTGCCAGGGCGACGGCGGACGCTATTACGGTCTTTTTCACGGTGTCCTTTCTTGGTTGGTTTCCTCTATACGGACTCCGCGTATAAAACGGGCACGCGGAGGAACTGGGGTAATATGGCTCGCTATGGCTATGCAGCAGTACATTTGCGTGGACGGTCCAAATCAGGGTCAGACCGGCACTATCTCCGCCCCGGTGGAACAATTTCAGTTTCGGCGTGAAGATGGTTTCTATCGACCGAAGCATCCGGCCACATACCTAGAAAGCGGCCTCGCCGGTCCGGTACTGGAGGTCTATTGGCACCAAGACGAGCGTTAGTTGAGGCGGCGTAGTCCGTCCAAGATGCGTTGCATGAGTTCTACTTCGGGGCGGATGACTGGCTTGCGTGCGCGTGGATACGGTGTCGGCTGGTTGACGTATGGCCGTTGGCGGCGGGGCAGAGGCGGAACGGTCGGCATTGGCTGCGTTGGCTCGTCGTAGTCCGGCGCGACAGCCGGGAAGCTTTCTGTAGGCGCAGCAGCAAAATCTGCTGCTTCCCGTTCCTGCTTGACGCGAGCGATGATTGCCTTCGGCGAGTGTTCGTCATCAGCTACTCCCCGGCGGCTGCGTGGCCGAGTTGCGGCGAGGATCACCGGCCCGGCGACGAGGAAGCTTCCCCCAAGTATGACGACATACCAACCGACAGGATTCACGGCTCTGGTGGTTCGTCCGGCGGTTCTCGTAGTGCGTGACGCCCGAGCGGCGAACCGAGCTTGTCGGCGTAGTAATGCACTGTTTGAGCGAGCTCAGCCAGCAAATAGCCGAGCTCACGCAACTCCGCCCCCGGCAGTTCGCCCGTCTTGAGTTTCTCGGAAACGAAAAGCATGTGTTTGGCGATAGCTTCGATGCTGTCAGGGAGTTTCATCTGGTGCCTGGTCACCGGCCTGCCTTTCCTGCGTGTCGGCGTGGTCGTGTAGCAGGCTGGCCAGTTCGCCGAGCATGGTGGCGTACTGGTGTTGCTTGGCGGGCGTCATCCGGCCGAGGAGCAAGGCGTTGGCGACGCCTTCGGCATGTGCGCTGACCGCCCGCAGCGACTCGACCAGGGCTTTGGTTTCAGGGGTCATGCTGCGGCCCGAGATATGGTCAGTCCGGGCGCGATGGTCACGGCGTGTCCTCGTTCAACTCATCCGCCAGGACCCGCAGTACAGCGCCAGTGTGGCGGACGTCAGCGCAAAGCTTCTTGGCAATCCGAGACGTTCCGGACAGGTGTGTGCGGTCGATAACCAAGCCGTAGGCGCACTCCGGTAGCTGGAGTGCGTCAAGGAAGCCGACCAGCCCTGGCCTTGCGGTGTTAGTGCTGCCGTAGCCGTTGTCCCGGAAGACCACGCCGAGTCGCCATCCGGCCGCGCTGCACCACTCCGTCAGCAAGTCGGCGCAGGCCTCGACATAGTCCACGTCTCGCTTGCTGCAGCGCACGTAGCCATAGGCCGTCACCGGCAGACAGGGCACTGTCGCTTCGCCGGGTTCGGCCTCCAGCCTGGCGGCTAAGTCATGGAGCTGGACGAAGTCACTCATTGCCGTCTCCTTCCGGGATGCTTATCGGCGCCGAGACAGTGGTCTCGGTCTGTTTGGTCATGGATGCCAGCCCCGGTAGGCAGCCGTACGAGCTTCGAGGAAGCCGAGGCCAGCGGCCTGCAGGTGGAAGGCAGCCAGGTCTGCGGCGTCGCGAGCGACGGCGTTGTCGGGAAACGGCAAGCCTCGCTGGAGGACGTCACGGAGTTGGACGAACAGCTCGGCGCGTATCAGAGGCGTCGCAGCTGCCGTCAGGTGCAGGAACACCGCACGCGCACCGGCGACGTCGAGCAGGGCATCATCTTGTGGCGCGGTCCAGGGATGTGCAGTTGCTACCGCCATATCCGTCGCTGCAGCGAGGTAAAAGAGATGCGCGCGTGCGCTTTGCCAGCGGCCGTCGGTTCGTTCGCTGCGGGTGGCCCGCAGCGTGGCGTGCCGCTCAATGTCGGTTGCTAAGCGCTTCAGCACGACAGCACGTTCGGTCGGGGTCTCGCTAGCTGTGAGCATCTGTTCCAACTGCCCGATGCGCCAGGCGAGCCGAGCCAGCTGCAGCTTGGCAATACGAGAAGAGCGCACGGTCAGAAACCCTCGCGGAGCCGGTAGGCCAGACGCGCGGTGTCGCACGGCCATGTCCCCGCGCAGCTTTCGCACAAGCCAGAGGCTGGATGCGGGGCGTGCATGGTCAGGGCAAGCAGTATCAGCGTGTAGAGCTGGGCAGGTTCCGGTATCCGCGGTTCCTGCGGTGGCACGAGCGTGTTGCGGCCGCGCTGCCAACAAAGCGGTACGGCCGATGGCCGTCCATTCACAGCTGCCATCCGGACTGTCACGGTGTTGCTCCGTCCGTATCCGAGAATCTGGAGGGCACCCGCCAGTCGGGACTTACAAGGCCGCACGGCGGTACTCCTGCGGGAAGCCGGGCGACATCGAGAGGCAGAGAAACATCAACCGAGTGGCGGGTGCCGCATATGACCTTCGTCCTCGGATGCCAGAACCGGAACAGAGCCGAAGACGTAGATCAAGACGGCCGCTAACCCGGTGATTTGGACGGAGGCCACCCGGAGCATTACCCGGAGGATTACGTCGCGTCCGGTGATTTTCGAATGCCATCCTGTTACCCTCGGTTGCTGCCTCATCGCGGAAAGGACGTCCGTGCACCCGGAATCGAACGAGCTACTGCGCATGGCGCGGGATGCCGCCGGACTGACACAGGCGCAGCTCGCCGAGCAGGCAAACCAGCAGGTCGCACCCGGTACAGACAAAACCGGTGCGATGGACGCCGACTACATCGGCAAGCTGGAGCGGGGCGTCCACCGCTGGCCGAACAAGGAATACCGCCGAGCGTTGCGCTCCGTGCTCGAGGTCGCATCGGATGCCGCGCTTGGCTTCTTCAGTACACGTCATCGTGCGGTTACCGTGGTAAGTAGCCCTAAACGCACGGACGGAGGTGACGACGTGGAACGCAAAGCCTTTCTACGGGTACTCGCTGGCAGCGTGGCTGGCCTGGCCTTCACTGACCCGGTGGCCGACTTCCTAACCAGCACCGGCGGCCAGACAGCGCTACGCCGCGTCGGCCTCTCCGAGGTCGAACAAGTCCGGCATGCCGCACGGATGTTCGCCAACCAAGACCACTTGTTCGGCGGCGGCATGGCCGCGCGAGCCGCGCTGACACAGCTGTCGGCTTCCGCCCACCTGCTCGACGGCCAGTTCGCGACTGCTGCGGCCCGGCACGCACTGTTTGCTGCGGTGGGCGACCTCGCCGACACCGTGGCAGGCATGTGCTTCGATGCCGGACTCCACGAGGAGGCCGAACGCTGCTTCCGCTTTGCAGTGGGCTGCGCGACTGAGGCGGCTGATTGGTCAATCCGCGCCAAGGCGCTCTCTGGCATGGCTAACCTTGCGGTGCACCAAACCCGGCCGGACGACGCCTTGAGCTATGCCGAAATGGCCCTGGTCCGCTCTGACCGGCTGACGCCCATGGTGCAGGCCATGATGCACAGCCGTCACGCTCGCGCACTCGGAGCCATTGGCCAGGAGCGCGAAGCCGACTGCCTGACTGCTGTGGGGCGAGCCGAAGACGCGTTTGCAGCGAGTTCTGGCGATGAGCCGGAGTGGATTACGTACTACGACCAGTCACGGCTGGAGCGGGACAACGGGCGTGCGCTGCTCGGACTGGCGCTCAACGGCGGTGCGTATGACGAGGCCGAACGACGGCTCCGTAGCTCCATCCAGCGGTTCCCCGCCGGCCACTCCCGGGGGAAGGCGCTCGCCATGGCGAACTTGGCAACGCTGACTATGTCCCGTGACGATCCGCTGCATGGTGCGGAGCTCGGCCGTGACGCTCTGGCGGCTGTTGGTGCCGTCCGCTCCGACCGCGTGTCCGAGGCGTTTCGGCAGCTCCAGACGGCAGCTGTGCCACACCGGAAGCTGGCCGCGGTACGCGAGCTGAACCAGGACATACGGCGGATGGTGCTGAGTTAGGCGCAGAGGTCTGGCTACTTGGTGGCATCGTCTGATCGGCGATCATGTCGGCAAGAATGTCGCCTGCCTGGTCTGCCCAAACGGCTGCACCTGTCCTAGCGCTGATGCTCGATCCGATCTCGATGAAGGTGTAGTTGAAACACCGCCGCTGATCTGAACGACCTGTCGGGCATGCATGCAGCCGACCAGCAGGTGAGCTCGCCAGTTCCCGATTTCGACGCGGCAGTGGCGGCGGTGCTCCAGTTTGTGGGGGTCAGTCCGGTCCTGATCGGCGGCGTGCTTCTCGCGTTCGCGTTGGAGTCCTGGTATTCCAACGGAAAGCGCATTGCCCGTGCAGCTACCGTGGTGGGCGGTGCAGTGACGCGCGGTGGCACTTGGCTCACCACTCAGCGGCCTGTGCGGGTCTCCGTCACCGTCGCCACGACAATTACAGTGGTGATCGCCCAGGTGGTCATGGTCCGGGTTAGCTATGTTGGCGGCAGCATCATGGGGACCTTGTTTGACCCGGTCCGTTGGAAGGCTCTGGACGCTGCGTACGGCGCATCGCCGCTGTTGTTCATCGACCCAGATTTCCTTGCCCAGTTCTTGGCCGTCGACCCGATCTCCGGGGCATTCGTGCTGGTGACGATCATCCTCATGCTGCTTGCGTATCGTAAGGACGCCTCCACCGGGACGCTGTGGTTCGTCGCCACCACCCCGTGGTGTCTATTCCTTTTCGGCAGCGCAGTGCTGACGGCACTAGCTCTCGTGCAGGACTTGTTTTTCCTGCTGGTGGACGACCGGGACAACTGGCAGTTCATAACGGACTTGTTCGATGCGCCATTTCTGTCGATCAACCTGGTGTCCAGCCTCTACTGCGGAACAGCGTTCGTCGCTATCAGGGGCGCTGGCGTTGTACGACGCCTATGGACTGCGGCAACAAAACAACCTACGTGATTTCCTACCCCCCAACCCCCTCACAACAGCATCCTCATCAATCATGGCAAAGTCCGTCGTATCCACCATGACCACTGCTCCATCTACATTGAGCGGCCGCTTGTCCTGGACTATGTAGTCCTCCAGGTTCTGGAGCCCTTCCGCTCCTTCAATGCAGCTCACATGGCGATCATCTCGTTCTGCTCGTTCAGTAAACCTCTGCCGTATGACCTCAGCCTCCGCGTAACAGTAGATTTGGGAATACTGCACGCCGTACGTTTCCTGCCATGCTTGAAACCGAGCATCGTCATACGTCGGGTTGAACGTACCCTCCACAATGAGCGAGTTCCCATGCTTGAGCTGTTCTTCAATGACGTAGTCCATGACTCTGAAACTAGCTGTCCCAGCCTGCATGGAAGCTTCCCGGTCTTTCCACCCGTACACGTCAAGCAGTCGTACCTTTACTTCGTCTCTCACCAAGAGCGGCATACCAAGCCTCTTGGATAGTTCCCTTGCTAGCGTGGTCTTACCTGACGCGGGCAAGCCGAGGACAAGAACGAGCCGCAAGGGACTTGCATTATGAGCTACTTGCATTCGATCTCCAGTGCATCGTTGAACCAACCTTGTGGCGATAGAGGATATATCAAGGGGTTGGCGGAGGTCTTCGCAGTGGGCGAATGGGAGCCTTCGCGAAGGGTATGGCTGACAGGGAGTTTGAGCGGGTAGCTCTTCGAAACAAGAAGCGCCATCCTGATCAGGATGGCGCTTCTGCATATGCACGGCTTCCCGCTTGCCGCGTCAGACGCTCGACGGCCAGAAGATGCCGGAAATAAACCGACCGGGCGAGATCTTAGATCACACTATCGGGCCAGAAAAAGACGTAACAACGATTGGTTCGTGCCCGACAGAATCAAGGGGAGATAGCTGATCTCCCAGGTTTTGGTTACATTAGGCGTATGGAGTGCAGCGATGACAACAGCAGATCGGTTTGACGGGTTCTTAGGGAACATCAAGATCGACAAGCCTCACCTTGAAGACGCCCAGGCCAAGTTCCGAGGCGTCGTCAAGAAGCTGCATAGTCACTACTACGGCACTCCGTATGATGGTTCGACGTCAAAGCTGATTGGCTCCTATGGCAAGGACACTGCCGTCAAGCCGCCCCGCGACGTTGACATTCTATTCTTGATGCCTTACGCACAGTTTGCAAGATATGACTCTTACTCGGGAAATGGTCAATCCCAGCTCTTACAAGATGTCAAGAGGATCTTGCAAGATCGCTACACGACTACTGACGGCATGCGCGGCGATGGCCAGGTAGTTGTAGTGCCATTCACGGGCGGCCACACGGTCGAACTATTGCCTGCGTGGAAGCTTACGTCCGGCAAATACTACGTGCCCAACACCCATGACGGCGGCAACTGGAAGGTTGTCGACCATGTCGCCGAGATTAACAATGTCGACAAGTCAGATAGTGATAGCAGCGGGAACACTCGTGACCTCATCCGGATTATGAAGATATGGCAGGCCGCGTGCAAAGTCCCCATCAAATCGCTGGCACTAGAGTTGCGCGCGGTCAACTTCGTGAACAAATGGGATCACCGCGGAAAGTCCAGCATGTACTACGACTGGATGGTGCGCGACTATTTTGCCGAGCTGATTAAGAACAAGAACAACTATTGTGTCATCCCCGGTATTGACGAACGCTGCCAATACGGCGACGAATGGTTGAGCCGAGCCGAGTCAGCATATAGCCGAGCAGTAAAAGCATGCGAGCGCGAAGCGGAGGACAATCACTACTTCGCCGTGGAAGAGTGGCAGAAGATATTTGGGGCACAGTATGTCTTCTAGGAAGGTGACACCCAATGAAGAAGCCATACGCGAGAGCTTCGGCCGTGTCGTGTACACGCACAAGACCCACGAAAAAGCTCGGGAAATGCAAGCCCGCCGTGCGGTCATGGTCAAGTGGGTGAATATCCTTCTTACGACCGTCACGTCAGCCACCCTGCTAAGTACCGTCATCACCAATCAACGAGCCCTTTTGTATGTGAGCGCTGCACTGTCGGCACTGTCGTTGATGTTTGTGATCTTCCAGCTCAGCTTTGACCCTGGCAAGGAAGCCGAACGGCATCGGTCTACGGCGAAAGAGCTGTGGTACGTACGCGAGAAATACGTCAATCTGCTTGTTGACATGAAGAACGACCCGAAGCGCGAGGATATCACCCATCGCCGCGATGAACTGATTGACGAGCTAAAGTCCATCTACAAACTCGCCCCTGATACAACAGGCCGGGCATACCGTCGCGCACAGAAAGCTCTGCAGCTGGAAGAAGAGATGTCGTTCAGCGATAGTGAGCTAAATGACTTCCTGCCGGAATCGTTACACTCAAAGTCGAAATGATGGGGCGATGACTGAGCCTTCCAAGCAGATAATCGAGGCCGTCCTGGCTTTGCCTATTCCGATCGGCTTGGGGGGCGAAGTTGCCGGTACGGTTACTCCAACAATGATCGGTGGCGTCGATTTCGAAGTAGAGGTGCCCCACATACGGGCGGGCGATAGCAGTCGTCGCCCTGAACTAATTCCTCCACACATTAAGAGCGTAAGGCAGGACATCGATTGGCCTGATTACTTGCGCAACCCTTTTGGCTGGGGTGACGTTACCGCCTGGCATCAAGATGGGAGCATCGAGGGCGTTACGGAGATCACTGTGGCGCATGTCCTCCTGCGCCGAGAGTTCCCGAAAGCGCCTGACAGCAAGGAGTCGGCCGCGAACCTTAAGTCCCTCGGTGAAACACTATTTGGCTCAATCGACCGTTGGATTGCCCTTTTGGCGGACTGGTTTGAAGTCGGATCCGGACGGGTACTTCTAGGTATCCAATCGCCTGCACAGAGGGACGGCACGGAATTACGGGTTTGGGGCAATGATGGAACGTCCAATGTCAGGCTTCCCAACTCGAGAGCAATCTACATAACCGTTGATGTGAGCGGCGGGTTATCTCTGGATATCTGGCAGCAGGCATTGCGTCTTGCGGGGACAGCTGAAGCGCCGCCCACTGAGTACATACTCTTGCGAGATGCTCGCCGAAATATGTGCAATGGTGATTTCCGCCGGTCGATACTTGATGCTGCTACGGGCGCAGAGATGGCCCTTACCAGGCTTCTCGATGCACAGCTTGCAACGTCGGCTCCCGTGGTCTCGGGGCTGGTAAAGGAGCGATGGAAGCAAATCGGCAACCTCGCCCAGGCGCTGGAGAAGTTCGGCGTAGTCCTGCCAAATGGCATAAGTGGTTCTGGGCTTGCCAAGCCTCGAAATCACGCTATCCATAGAGGCACCGTCCCTTCCAAGGACGAGGTCGCCAGCAGCATCACCATCGCTGCGCAAGTCATCGAGATGGCTGTGCCGTTGGCGTCGTTCTTCCGGTAGAGCGCCTGAGGCAGCAGGCGGGACACCGACTCGGAGGCCCGACTACTGGTCCACCTGCTTCTACTTGCGGTCCTTTAACCGCCCGCCGTGTGCGCGCAGTAACCGGCCAACTGTGCTGACACCTAGCCCGTACTCCTCAGCAAGCTGTTGCCGGGTCGCACTGCCACTCGTGTACTTGCTGACGAGTTCGTCGACCTTCGCTTGGTTCATCCGCTCCTTGACGGCGTGTCGCGTACGGCTACATGCGGACGGTTGCTGGCGGCTGGTATGCAAGCCGGTGGCGCGATAGCTCGCCTGCCGAACGGCAGTCTCGACCATCTCGCAGGTCACTTGGAGCTGAATCAGCACGTGAGGGCGGTTCGAGTAGGCCCGAAGTAGCTCCACAGTGACGAAACACCGCCCACCTGGCAGATTAGCCGAGGTAGGGCGGTTTTTTCGTTCTGCCTCACGAGCTGGACTGATCGTCCATAGAGGACAGTCAGTGGGCGGCTGCTCGCAGTGCTGCGGCGGCGCGGGACCGGACCAACTCGTCCTCGTCCTAGAGCGCGTTGGTCAGCGTCCAGATATAGGCGGGGTCGGCTCGTCGGCCTCGGTCCACTACCGGATGAAGGTGGACTTGCCACACGCGTTCGGGCAGACGATGACCGTGAACGACTCGTCAGGGATCGCCACGGACAGCTCGTGGGAGATGACGCGCTTGTCGTAGCCCACGCGGAGACGTGAGCCGGTCAGGGTGCTCACAGTCGTCTCCTGGCTTCGATGAACAGCAGCCAGCCGAGGTAGCCACCACCGAGCACGACGGTGATGACCCCCACCGGCAGCGGGGTGGGCGCGACGTGCTGGGCGAGGTAGTCCGCCGACAGGCACAGCAGCGCGCCCACGACGGCGGCGGGTGCGAGGGTGATCCCCGCGGTGCGGGCGAGCCGGCGGGCGATCTGCGGCGCGACCAGGGAAATGAACGCGATCGGCCCCGACGCGGCCGTGACCGTCGCCGTCAGCGCCACGCCCACCACGACCAGGCCGAGGCGTACCGGAGTGACCCGCACCCCAAGGGAGGCGGCCGCGTCGTCACCCAGCTCCATCTGTCGCATCGGACGGCTCGCCATCCCCGCCAGCAGCAGGAGCACGAGAACACACGCGCCGCCGATGGTCACCTGGTTCCAGGACACGCCGTTGAGCGACCCGGTGCCCCAGGCCGCCGCGGCCATCGCCTGTTTCAGGTCGGCTTTGAGGATCAGCCAGGTGTTCAGCGAAGCCAGTAAGGTCGAGACGCCGATGCCGATGATGATCAGCCGGAAGCCCTGCACTCCGCGTCGAAAGGCGAACAGGTACACGGCGACGGCGGTGGTCATGCCGCCCAGCAGCGCCCCGCCGACCAGCTGCAAGTACGTGCCGTTGGCGACCAGGATCACCACCAGCGCACCCGTGTAGGAGCCCTCGGAGAAGCCGATGACGGCGGGGTCCGCGAGCGGGTTGCGCAACATCGACTGGAAGATCGCCCCGCTCACCCCCAGCGCGGCGCCGAACACCAGCGCGGCGGTCACCCGCGGAAGCCGCCACCCGACCACGATGTCGTGCACCAGTCCGGTCTGCCCGCCGGCCAGCGCGGAGACCACCTGCCCGGGGCTGAGCAGGTACGAGCCGGTCATCAGCGCGAGCACCGCGGTGCAGGCGATCAAGAGCGCGAGAACCAGGCAGACGACGACCGAACGTCGGTCGAGCCGCACGGCGACCCGCCACCACCGCACGGTCAGCACCCGTCGCCCGAAGTCCACCCGCTCCCCGGGCGCCGGGCGGGCGCGGGCCGACCGTGACGACACGCCTGTGCTCACAGTCCGCTCGCCTTCTTCCGGCGCGCCAGCACGATGAGGACGGGGGCGCCGACGAAGGCGGTGACGACCCCGACCGGGATCTCGCCGGGCCGGATCACGAGCCGGCCGAGGATGTCGGAGGTCAGCAGCAGGACGGGGCCCAGCACCGCGCTGTAGGCGAAGATCCAGCGCTGGTGCGGGCCGACGATCCAGCGGGCCACGTGCGGCACCATGAGCCCGACGAAGGCGATCGGTCCGGCGATGGCCGTCGCACCCCCGGCGAGCAGGGTGATCGCGACGATCGCGAGGACGCGGGTGCGCGCCAGGGCGACGCCCTGGGCGACCGCCATCTCGTCACCCAGAGCCATGGCGTTGAGCGAACCCGACACCGCGACGGCCAGGACGAGCGCCACCGCGAAGAACGGCAGGACCGGCCACACCACGTCGAGCGAGCGGCCCGCCGTCGAACCGGCGTTCCAGCTCCGCATCGCGTCGAACGCGGCCGGGTTGGTCTGCTGGAGCGCCTCCCTGGCACCCCCGAGCACCGCGCCGACGCAGACCCCGGCGAGCACCATGACCACCGGCGACGAGCCCTGCCGCGTCGACCCGATGGCGAGCACCATGAGCGTGACGATCAGCGCTCCCGCGAACGCGAACCACAGGTAGCCGTGGACGTCGCTGACGCCGAGCACACCCACGGCGACCGTCACCGCGAAGGACGCGCCGGCGTGGACGCCGAGAATGCCCGGATCGGCCAGGGGGTTGCGGGTGAGCGCCAGGATCAACGCGCCCGACAGGCCGAGCGCGACGCCGACGACCAGACCCACGATCGTGCGCGGCAGCCGGTAGTCGCGGATCGCGAACTGGTCGATGCCTGCCGAAGAGTGGACCAGCGCGTCCCACACCACGGACGGCGCGATCGACGTCGAGCCGATCATGACGCTCAGCACCAGCAGGACGACCAGCGCCACCAGCGCGACGACCAGCCCGAGCACACGGCGGAACGGTCCGGGCACCGCCACGGTGCCCGGACCGTTCCGCCGCAGGGTCAGGGCTGTCACCCCGTGGCCGGGAGGGTCGCCAGTGCGCGGTCGAGCGACTCCAGGTACCGGATGACGGATCCGTAGGAGTTGTTGCCGGGGCAGAAGACCCCGAGCGCGTGACCGGAGCTCACCTCGGGCAGTGCCTTCCAGGTGTTGGTCTCGACCACCGGCTTGAAGGGCTCCGTCGGCCGGCCCGCGGCGTCGACGGGGTAGGTGATCACGTCGTACTTCGACAGCTCACCGATCTGCTCGAACGGCAAGGCCGTCCAGGCCAGGGGGTCGGCGCCGTCGGCGGCCTTGGGGAACTTCATGCCGACCTCGTCCCTGGCGATCTCGGAGCAACCGATGTCGGCGATGGCGAACGTCCCGGGATCGGACGACGAGTAGCGGATGACGTCGACGAACGAGGTGCGGTCGATGATCGCGCGGTACTTCGCCTGGACCGCGGCGCGGCGCTGCTCGAACGCCGCCTTCTGCTCGCTCAGCGCACCGGTGATGTTGCCTGCCTGCGCGACTCCGTCGGCGAGGGCCTTCCACTCGGTGTCGAGGCCGAAGAACACGGTCGGGGCGATCACCGTCAGCTGCGCCTTGATCGACTCGAACTCGGGCTCGGGTATCTGGACCAGGATGAGGTCCGGCTTCAGACCGGCGAGCTTCTCCATGTCGACCTGGTCGGCGCTGGGCGCGAGAATCGTGGCCGACTTGTACCTCGACTGCTCGTCCGCGGGCAACAGCGCGATGTCGGAGTCCGACTCCGCCGTGACGCCGACCGGTTTCCCGCCGAGGTCGATGAACGGCAGGGTCGTGTTGCCGATCGTGGCGACGCGCTGGGGCGCGACCGGGACCTTGACCGCGCCATTGCCCGCCTGCACGGTGCGGGTGTCGGCGGCCGTGCCTGCGGGCTCCTTGGTGCCGGCTCCGCCGCACGCGGTGAGGACGAGCGCCATGCTCAACAGGGCGGCGGCCAGGGCGGCGCCGCGTCGTCGTAGAAGCGTCATGTCTTCTCTTCTTCGTTTCAGGGGAAAGGTCAGTGCGTGTCGTGGTGGGTTTCGGCGCGCGTCAGTTCGTGGACCGTGGTGCCCCAGCCGACGGTGTGCGTCACGCTCCGTTCGAGCCCTGCCCGGGCGATGACGGCGTCGAGCTCGTCGGCGGTGCGGAGCCCCGAGCCGTGCACGGTGAGGGCGAGCAGATCGGCTTCACCGTCGTGTTCGTCGAGGTCTTCGGTGTCGAAGAGGTCTTCGACCAGCAGGACCCGGCCGCCGGGGAGGAGGTTCTCGGCCGCCCGGCGCAGGGCATGGGCGGCATCGGCGTCGGCCAGGTTCTTGAACGCGCGGATGACGAACACGGCGTCGGCGGCGGGGCCGGGTTCGAAGACGGACTGTTCGACCACGTCGAGCCGGGCGCGCTGCCGCTCGTCGGGGATGGTGTCGGGCAGGTCGCGGCGCAGCCAGTCGGCTTGCGCGGGCAACGCGCAGATCGTGATCCGCAGGCCGGGGTGGGCGGCGACGAACTCGGCGGCCTGGGCGCCCGCACCGCCGGAGTGGAGCACCAGGTGCCGGACACCGGAAAGGATGTCGGAGGCGGCGATCGGCTCGGCCAGCGTGGCCTGGAACTTCGCCAGTCGTTCCAGGTAGCGGTCCTCGTAGTCCTGTTCGGCCCGTACCTCGGCATAGGTCTGCCCGGTGACCGAGGCATAGACAGGCCGGCCGGTGCGGATCGACTCGGTGAGCCCGCGGATGCCGAGCATCTCGCGCCCCGCCACCCCGGCGGGGTGCAGGAAGTCGGCCATGAAGTCGACGGTCAGGACCTCGCCCACCGACGTCAGGTCGTAGTGGCCTGGTTCGGTCTCGGTCAGGATGTCCAGGGTGTGCAGGTAGCGCAACAACTTGCCCAGCGCCCGCTCGTCGGCGCCCGCCTTGCCCGCCAGGTCCGCCGTGGCGGTCACGCCGCGGGAGATCAGCTCGGGCAGGTCCAGTTCGACGGCGGTGCGGATCGCCATCGGTGCGATCAGCTCGGTCAGCTCGTGGAGCTTCTCGAGCGGGGTCCTCGTCTTCGCGGGATCGGGCACCGCCCCGTCGGTCTCCAGCGCGACGACCTCGCCGCGACGCCAGTACCCGCTGAACTCGATGTCCTGTTTGGACACTCCCCTGTCCTCGACCAGATGACGCCGGATGTCGCGCACCGCCGCCTGTTCCCCGGCGAGCCAGGTGAACGGCCTGCCGTCCCACCAGGCGCAGTTCCTGATCGCGTCGACCAGGAGGCGGGTCGTACCGGCCTCGGCGCCGTCGCGCACGAGCCAGGTCACCTCGACGCCGGGCAGTTCACGCAGCTCCTGGCGGTGTTCGTCCTCGGCGACCTCGATGAACACCTGTGCCCTCGTGCCCTCGGGCAGTTCGTCGAGCAGGCGGGCGATCGCGGGGATCGTCGAGTCGTCCCCGGCGACCAGCAGCCAGTCCGCGTCCCGCGGGAGCGCCCGAGACGAGCTCGGGCCGAAGAAGTGGACGCGATCGCCGACCTGGGCGCGGTACGCCCAGGTGGTGCCGACGCCGATACCGTGCTTGAGGACGTCGATGTCCAGCTCGCCCGTCTCGGGCGCCCAGCGGCGGACGGTGTAGAGCCTCGTCAACGGCCGCGGATCTCTCGGCAGGTCCAGGCCCTTCTCCTGCTGCACCGGCAGCACCGGCCGGTCCTGGCCGGGGTAGGGGAACACCAACCGGATGTCGTCGTCGAAACCGGTCGAGTCGAACGCCGGCCGGGCGAAGCCGTTCGCCGAGGTGAACTCGCCCAGCTGCGCACCGGTCACGGTGATCCGCCGCATCCCCGGCGTCAGGTCCCGCACGCGGGTGACCTCGACCTCCCGCAGGGTCAAGGGGCGCACGGTGATCCGGCGTGAGGTCTTCGGCATGCGGGGAACAGCCCTTCCGAACGGGACGAAGGTGACGAGGCCGCCCTCCACCATCGACAGGGGGCGGCGCTAATGTTAGGCAATCCTTACTCCTCGCGGTGTGCGTGGATCGCCACATAGTTAGGACGCCATGGGCGTGGATGTCCGGCCGCCGTCCATCCCTCGGGTGCGGTCCAGCGGCTCATGGGACCAGCCCGAGCATCTCTTGCTCTGGGTCCGTACGGGCTCGGCGTGCCTCCGGATGGAGGACAGCCCGGAGTGCCGGCTCGCCGGTGGCGAGGGTGTCTGGATTCCGGCGAACCCCGGCAACCGGTGGACGCTCGTCACCGAGCCGGGCACGGTCGCCTTCCCGCTGTTGACGCATCCGAGTCTCGCCGCCGAGACCCATTCCGAGAACACTGCCGAGCCGAGACGGTTCGTGGTTCCCGACGGCTGGCAGGACTGGCTGATCCAGCATTTCAACCTCATGGTCACGCCGCTGACCGGCCACGGATACTCCCAGGACGCGCTCGTCGATCTTCTTCGCGGCTCTGGACGTCGACCGCCGCCGCGAAGCGAAGACACCCGGCCGGACGGGGTCGATCCGCCGCCGATGCCGAGGGCCGGTGGGGCCCGGGAAGTGGCCGACGAGCTGCTGCGGAATCCCGCGCTCGATTTCACCGTCGACGAGTGGGCGGCACGGGTGCTGTCCAGCCCGCGGACCCTGCTCCGCGACTTCCGCGCCGACACCGGGCTGACCTTCGAGCAGTGGCGGCTGCGCTGCCGGTTGAGCGCGGCCGTCGAGTTCCTGGCCGCCGGGCTCGGCGTCGACCAGGTGGCCGCGCGGGTGGGCTTCGCCAGCCGCAGCGGGTTCACCCGCGCGTTCAGGCAGCAGTTCGGGTCGACTCCGCACGAGTTCAGCCGGACGCTCTCCGCGCACCCTGCCGCCGGTGAACACTCCCGGCGCACGGCTGCCGTGCGTCAGGCCGAGGACCTCGTGACGATGATGCGGGGAGGCAGGGTCGCGCCGGACGCACCCGGGTTGCTTCCCGCGACTCGCACGATCCCGCACGCCAACGACTCCCATGTGCTCTGCTGGGCGTACCGCGGCAGCGGATACCTGGGCGTCGGCGAACGTCGTTACGAGTGGGGCCGGGGCGTCGCGACCTGGATCCCGGCGGGCGTGGAGCATGTCACGGGCGTGCATCAGGACTCGATCTCGCTGCCGATCGGGGACGCCGATGCCGGTGACCTGCGGCTGACCGAGCCGTTGCAGGTCCAGTTCTCGCCCGACTGGGACGACTACCTGCTGTTCTGCTCCATCATCGCGCGCACCCCGATGCGGCCGGACGGCTATGACCCCGGCCATGTCCTCGACCTGTTCGCCGACCAGGTCGCCGCGCAGCGAGCGCTGTCGCTGCCGATGCCGACCGACCCCCTGGCACGGGGAGCCGCCATCGACTACCTGCGCCGCATCGGTACTTCCGGCGGGTCAGGACCCGACGTGCCCGCCGCCGTCCACCGGACCTTCCGCGAACAGACCGGGATGAGCTTCTCCCGGTGGCGCTACGCCGCCCGCATGCGCATCGCCCGGGACATGCTCGCCGGCTTCGCCAAACCCAGCGCCGTCGCCCGCCGCCTCGGGTACGCCCACCTCCCGACCTTCAGCTCCGCCTTCACCCGCTTCCACGGCCTTTCACCGCGCGATTACCAGCAGCGCGAGACCAGGAGGCCCTGACCTACGGGACCCGACGTAAGGAGTCATGGCTTGAAGGACATACTGGACGAACTGGCCGCTGCCCGCCGGACCATGGGTGCGGCCACCCTGCCCGCCGGCGACGCTTACACGATGGAGTTGCGACGTCGCTACGACGCGTCGGTCGACGAGGTTTGGCACGCCATCACCGACCCTGAGCGCCTGGGCCGCTGGCTGAAGCCGGTCACCGGAGACCTGCGACTCGGCGGGTCGTTCGAGCTGGACGGCGGCGAGCACGGCGAGATCCTCCATTGCGACCCGCCGCGGCGGCTACGGGTGTCCTGGCTCTTCGGGCCGGGCGCCGACGAATGGCCGGGCACGAGCGAGGTCGAGGTACGCCTGTCCGCGGGCCCTGCCGGGGATACCGAGCTCGAACTGGTCCACGCGGCGGCCGTGGGGGAGCCCATGTTCCCGACCTACGGCCCCGGTGCCGGCGGTGTGGGCTGGGACCTGCATCTCCTTACGCTGTCCCGGTTTCTGGCCGACGGCGAGACGCTCGATCACGAGGAGTTCCAGACCTCGCCCGCGGGACGCGAGTTCGCCAGACGCAGTGCTGCAGCATGGGGCGAAGCCCACCTGGCCGCGGGTGGCGATCCGGATCACGTGGCGGCCGCGGTCGAGGCCACCACCGCGTTCTACGTCCCCGGAGGGGAAGGGTAAACGTGTCGTGTTCGGGCGGGGTAGGCGTTCGCGTGTGATCGGGCGGCGATCACGCGAGTCACGCCTTCGCTCACCTCGGATTCAGCCAACAACGCCACCTTTGACTTACCCCTCAACAACCAATGCCACGTAGCCAAGTTGATCTTGGGCGGATCTTGATCGTCACTCGTGACGATTGCCGCAGGTCCCACGCTTGATTGCCCTGGCCGACGGTGGCCCAGCAGGCTTCAGGCGTCCACTGTGGACACTTGCCACCGACCTGATGTCTGATTTGTGACTGGATGGGCGATTCCATCAAGGGGTCGTGGGGGGGGAAGAGAGGGGGGGAGGGCCTTTTTTCTTCCCGCACCCCGCAAAAAAACACACCCAGACCCCCAACTGGGAACCCACCAAACAAAAGGGGCCCCTTTTTAAACT
>NZ_JBVILA010000042.1:48890-57051 GCF_055580625.1 Amycolatopsis sp. NPDC031561
GTTGTTTCGGGGGGGGCGCGTGGCAAGGCGCTGGGGTTGGGTGTGGGGGGGGGGGGGGGACGGAGGGGGGGGGGGGGGGGGAAAAACCCCCCCCCCCCCCCCCTCCCCCCCCCCCCGACCCTCTAGAAAACCGCACATCCAGCCATCAATTGGACATTCAGCCACCGGAAAGTGTCCCTTGTGGACGCTCAGGGAACGACTGGCGCCCGCGGGCCAGTCCAGAACCATGCCGCGAAGGCCACCTCTCGCCCTTGAAGCCAGCGAAGGGTTCCTTCATCGCAGAGGCTCTAGCCTGCCACATTTGACTTAGCCCTGACGGTTACCCGGAATGATGCGGTGAGGGTGGCTTTCACCGCGTTCACTTGAGGCGTACCGGAAGAGTCGTGTGCCCGTTCGAAATGAACGACGGCATCTTCTCCAGTTCGGAAACCTCCGCCGCCAGCGCGAGATCGGGGAACCGTTCGAACAGCGCCGGTAGTGCGAGTTCCGCTTCCAGTCGCGCCAAGGGCGCACCCAGGCAGTAGTGCACCCCGTGCCCGAACGACAGGTGCTGGCTCTTCGACTCCCGCGAAAGCCGGAACTCGTCCGCGTCGGAACCGTGCGCCTCGGGCGAGCGGCCCGCCGCCGCGTACGAAGCCAGGATCGCCTCGCCCGCCTTGATGTGCACCCCGTCGATCTCGATGTCCTCCACCGCGTACCGCAGCGGAAGGTTCGCGATCGGCGCCTGCCACCGCATGGTCTCGTCGATCACCTCGGCCCAGGTGTGCTCCCCTGAGCGCACCTTCGCCAGCTCCTCCGGATGCGTCAGCAGCGCCAGGATCGCGTGGTGCAGCAGGTTCACCGTGGTCTCGTGCCCGGCCGAGATCATCAGGATCAGCGTGTCGATCAGCTCGGCCTCCTCCAGCACCGAACCGTCCTCGTCCCGTGCGGCGATCAGGCCGCTGGCGAGGTCATCACCGGGGTTCACCCGCCCGTTCGCCACCAGCTGCCCGAGAATCCCGTACATCAGCACGCCGTTCGCCTGCGCCTCCTCGGCGCTGAGCGAGGTGTTGAACACCCCGTCCACCGCGCGCCGCAGCTCCGGCCGGTGCTCCTCGGGCACGCCGAACAGCTGGCAGATCACCTCGATCGGCAGCGGATAGGCGAAGTTCTCCCGCAGGTCCACCGAATCCGGCCCGGCGGCGAGCCGGTCCAGCAGGCCGGTGGTCAGCTCCTCGACCCACGGCCGCAGTGCTTCCACCCGGCGCGGGGTGAACGCCTTCGACACCAGCGAACGGAGCCGCCGGTGGTCGCCACCGTAGGCGGTGAACATGTTCTGCACCGAGACCCAGATCCGCAGCGGCCAGTCCTCGGGGATCTCACCGTCGCGGTAGGCCGCCCAGTGCAGGTTCGGGTTCTTCGACACCCGCGGGTCGGCCAGCAGTTTCCGCAGCAGCTCCGGCTGGGTTACTGACCACGCCACCACTTCGCCAGGGAGTTCCACCAGTGTCGCGGCTCCTTGGGCGCGGAGTTCGGCGCCTTCGGTGTGGATGTCACGGCCGTTGGGATCGAGGACGAACGGGCGGGCTGGTGCCATGGGTGCTCTCCTGTCGGGTCGGGAACGGGACTGGCCGGTGCGACGACGGGGGTGAACAGGACCGGGAGACCGGCCAGCGCGCGGTGGAACGGGCCAGGCCGCCAGCGCAATTCGGCGTCCGGCACGGCCAGGCGCAGATCCGGCAGCGCGTCGAGCAGGGTCTCGATGGCGGTGGTGGCGATCAGCCGCGCCGGGCCCTGCGCGGGGCAGGAGTGCACCCCGGCGCTCCAGGCGATGTGCGCCCGGTTACCGGCCCGCTGGGCCTCCCCCAGCTCGGGATCGGTGTTGGCGGCGGCGAAACTGATCACCACGGGCTCGTCGGCGGGCAGACGCGCGCCCATCAGGTCGGCCGCCGGATAGGGGTAACCGGCGGAGTAGTTGGCCATCGGCGGGTCGCTCCAGAGGATCTCCTCCAGCGCGTCCTCCACGTGCAGGCTGCCGCCTGCCAGGTCCCCGGCGAAGCGCTCGTCCACCAGCAGCAGCCGCAGCCCGTTGGCGATCAGGTTCTGCTGCGGTTCGGTGCCCGCGCCCATCAGCAGCACCAGCTGGTGCAGCATCTCCTCGTCGGTCAGCCTCGAGGGATGCGCCATCATCCACGAGGGCACGTCCTGGCTCGGCTGCCGCCGCTTGAGCGCCAGCAGGTCCAGCATGGCCGCGGTCAGCTCGGCGTTGGCGCGCTCCGGATCCACCATGTCGAAGATCCCGCGCATCCCCGCGGTGAGCCGCTCGCCCAGTTCCGGCGGGCAGCCGAAGAGGTGGTTGAACACCTGCAGGGAAAGGGTTCCGGCGTACTCGGTGAGCAGATCCGCCCGGCCGTTCCGGGAGAACTTTGCGATCAGCTCACGTGCGGCCTTCTCCACGTAGGTCAGAAGGGCGTGCGGGTTCACCCGCGAGATGCTGTCGGTGACCGCGCTGCGGTAGCGCGCGTGCACCGCTCCGTCGGTGAACAGGCAGTTCGGCCGGTAGCCCATCATCGGCATCACCGGGTTGTCCGGCGGCTGACCGGCCTGCCAGCGGCGCGGGTCCCGCGGATAGGTCTGTGGGGAGCGCAGCACGTCCAGCGCCGCCTCGTAGCTCAGCACCAGGCTCGCGTTCACCCCCGGCGACAGCTCGACCGGCGCGACGTGGCCGTGTTCCTTGCGCATCCGCGCGTAGACCCTCGCCGGGTTCGCGGCGAACTCCTCGTCGTAGAGCGGGGTGCGCGTCGCGTGAGCGGGACAACCGGGGGGCGGGATGGCGGGAACGGTCACGAATGCTCCTGGCGGCCGGGAGTGAACAGGTAGTCGACCAGGCTGATCAGCGCCGAGGCGGCGGACGCGCGATCGCGGGCGTCACAGGTGACCAGCCGGGTCTGGGGTAGCAGATCGAGCGCCTCGCGCACCTCGGCATCGGGGAAACGCGGCGCGCCGTCGAACTGGTTGACCGCCACCGCGTAGGGCAGGTCCAGTTCCTCCAGCAGGCCCATCACGTCGAAGGAATCCTGCAGGCGGGTCGGATCGACCAGCACCAGCGCCCCGAGCGCGCCGTGGGCAAGGTCCTTCCACATCTGCGTGAACCGCTGCTGACCCGGGGCGCCGAAGAGGTAGAGCACCACCTCGTCGCTCAGTGTCAGGCGTCCGAAGTCCATGGCCACCGTGGTGGTGTCCTTGCCGCGCACGCCGGACAGGTCGTCGACCAGTGCGCCCGCCTGGGTCATCCGCTCCTCGGTGCGCAGCGGGCGGATCTCCGAGAGCGTGCCGACAAAGGTGGTCTTCCCCACCGCGAACGGGCCGACGATGAGGATCTTCACCGAGGTCCGGACCGTGGCGGGAACGTATCGGTCAGGTGAGAGCACGGAGGCCATCGAGTACCTTCTGCAGGAGTTGCTGGTCGGGGACTTCGGTCTCGCGCACCGCGGCCCGTGCTTCGATGTGCCCGCTGTCGAGCAGGTCCGACAACAGCACCTTGGTGACGCTGGTGGGCAGCTTGAGATGCGCCGCCACCTCCGCGACGGCCAGCGCGCCGCCCCGGCACAGCTCCATCACCCGCCGTTTTTCCGGGCTCAGCCCGGTCACCGGCGCCCAGGTGGCCAGCACCACGGTGGCCACGTCCAGGGTGTTGCGGGTCGGATGGGCCCGGCCCTCGGTGACGACGTGCGGCCGGACCAGCGCCCGTTCCCCCCGTTGCCCGCTCATGCCGGGTTGCCAGGTCCCTCGGCCGGAAAGCGCGGTGGCGCGGTGAGTTCCTGGCCGAGTCTTTGCACCAGCTCTTGCAGTCGCGAGGAAACGCCCTCGATGTCCACCCGGCCGGTGGTGGACACCGCGACGTAGGCGCCCTGTCCGGCGGAGGTCAGGAAGACGAACCCGCCGTCGAATTCGATCAGCGTCTGCCGCCACTGCTCCGGCGGCTGACGGCAGAACTCGCCGGTGGCGCGGGCGAGCGACTGGAGCCCGGAGACCGCGGCGGCGGTGCGCTCGGCGTCCTCCACGGTGATTCCCTGCGAATGGGCCATCAGCAGGCCGTCGGCCGAGAGCAGCACCGCGGAGATGGTCTCCGGCATCTGCAGGGCCTGGTCGAGCATCCAGCCCAACCGGTTGTTGGTGGTGACGGAGCTGCTCACTGGAAATCCCTTTCGTCATCGGTGGAAGAAGCGCGGCCCTGGCGGGTGCCGCGCTGCCAGGCCGTGGCCGTGGCGACCGGGCTGTGGTTCACCGGGGACTCGGTCACTTCCGGCGCGGCGGGCGGCGGCACCGGAACCGAAAGCGTGGTGGTGGCCGCCCCGGTCACCGGGGCGCGTCGGCGACGGCGGGGCAGGCCGTGCTCGGTGGTACCCAGTTCCTCGGCCGGTTCGGCCGGCTGTGGTTCCGGCGCGGGAACGCGCACGCGCGGGGTCGGGCTGGGGGTGATCGCGGCCGGGCTGGCGGGCGCGGCCAGCGACGGGACCTCTTGCGGTGCCGGCACCGGGACGGCGGCGCGGGTGAGCAGCTCGCTCGGCAGGAACAGCACCGCGCGCACCCCGCCGAAGGGCGAGCGCATGTCCACCGAGACGCGGAAACCGTAGCGGTGGGAAAGCACACCGATGACGGCGAAGCCGATCCGCGGCGGTACACCGAGCGCGGCGATGTCCTGACCGCCGTGGCCTTCGAGTAGCCAGCCCGCGCGCTGCACCGCTTCCACCGTCATGCCGACCCCGGCGTCGTCGATGACGATCGCCAACCCGTTGTGCGCCTGCTGGAAGCTGACCTGCACGGGTGAACCGGGCTGCGAGTGGCGGGCGCCGTTGTCCAGCAGCTCGGCCACCGCGAGCACCACCGGTTCCACGGCCTGGCTGACCACCGCGGTGTCCGAAGGCGCCGGGATCTGCACGCGCGCGTAGTCACGGATGCGGCCGGTGGCCCCGCGCACCACGTCGGTCAGGGTCGCGGCGGAGCGCTGCAGGCCCGGCCACGAACCGCAGAGCACGGCGGTCGCCTGGGCACGGCGGCCCAGCTGCGAGTTCGCGTGGTCCAGACCGAGCAGACCGTCGAGCACGTCGGGATTGTCGTGGCGCTCCTCCATCGCCGAGATCAGCACTTGCTGCTCCCCCGCGAGGTTCTGCACCGTGCGCATCATCGCGCGCAGGGTGGCGGCGGCGGATTCGGCGGCGTTGCGGCGGGTCTGGCCGGTCAGCTCGCTGATCACCACGAGCAGTTCGCGGTGGGGGTCCTCGCCGTTGAAGGCACGCAAGGGGCCGGGCACGGTCACGGCCTGGTTGGCCTGCGACTCGACGAGGGCGGGCAGCCGCCTGTGCAGCAGGTGCCTGTCCTCCTCTTGACGGGCGCGGAGTTCGGCCAGCAGCTGCTCACCACGACGGCCGGTGTTGACGGTGACCCGGCGCTGGCGCACCAGCAACAGCGCGAAGGCCGCGGCGAGCAGCGAGACGCAGACCAGCGCTGCCGTCAGCAGGGGGTACTCCATGGAATCCTCACGATCGACAGGGCAGGGACGCCTGGGCCGAGCCGGGGGATCATGCGGCAGCTCCACGGCAGCGGGGATCGAAGGACGTCATCAGCAGCGAGTACCGTAGCGCAAACACGCCGTGAGCGGCAGCCGCTTCCCGCGAGAAAAGTGGTTCTGCGCAGGGTAAGCCGATCGGGCAGGGGTCACCTAAGTCCAGCGTTCGCTGAACAAGTCCATGCTGGGCGGTGTTCCCGGCAGTGGATGGTCGCTCGGGCGTAGTCCGGCCAAGGCGATGGCGATCACCCGTTGCCGGGCGACGCGAGCCGCTTCCAACAGGTCTTCCCTGCCCTGGCGCTGGAATTGCTCGATCAGCGGCGACTTGCCGAGCTGTTCGACCAGCAGCAACACGTCGATCGCGGTGACGTCCGCGCGCAGCACACCCGCGTCGTGCGCTTTGGCGATCAGCGCGGCGAAAGCCTTGTCGGATCGGGCGTTCTTCTCGGCCATCTCGTCGGTGATGGTGACCATCCCGGCCAACGGCGCCAGCGAACCGATGCCGACCGCGCTGCCGACGTAGTGCACGAGCCCGTCCCAGGGGTCGTCGTCGGCCAGCCCCTGCTCGGCGATCTCGGTCCAATGGTCGAGCGCGATCTCCACCAGGTGCTGGAACAGCTCGGTCTTCGATCGATACCGGCGGTACAGGCTGCCGATGCCCACGCCCGCACGTGCCGCGATCGACGCGACGGACGTCTTCGCTCCGTCCACGGCCACGACTTCGCGCGCCGCTTCGAGCAATGCGCGGTCGTTGCGTTCGGCTTCCGCATGCCTGGGCACGACCTGGATCATAGCGGCTTGCGGAGCGAAACGCTCCGGCCCTACGCTATCGGAGCGAAACGCTCCGATACGAAGGGAATGCGATCATGAAGGACTTCAAGCAGGTCGTACTGGACAGCGACCGCCTGCAGAACGACCCGGACGGCTTCGCCGACCTGCTCACCGAGGACGTCAACCTGGTCAACATCGCCGGCCGCAGGCTGCACGGCCGTGAGACCGTCCGTGCCGCCTACCACAAGGCGATGGCCTCCCAGCTCGCTCAGGTGCGGACCAGAATCGAGATCGACGACGCATGGCTGGTACAGCCGGACACCGCCGTCGTCACCGCGACCAAGCACGTCTCGGACGAACGGACCGCGCCGAACGCTCCCCTGCCCGACAAGGGCGCGGTCACGTTCGTGCTCGCCCACCAGCACGAGAAGTGGTTGATCGCCTCGGTCCAAACCACACCCATCAAGTGACCGAGCACCCGACCATGAGAATCTCTGCGGCCCCAACGGCTTGACACCGGCGTCGGCGACGCAGGGCACCCGGATGCCGTCGACGGGTGGCCTGCGCGTTCGGACAACGAGTCGTGTTCGTTCGTTCATCTTTTCCCGTGAAGCCCGCGAAGCACTGTGCCCCAACGGCATCGTCGTCTGGCGAACGCGATCACCGAAGGAGGAACGCGGGAATCATGACCGGATTCGACGTGGCCACGGACGATCTCACCGCGCACGCGAGTCATCTCGACGCGTTGACCGATCGGCTGGGCACCGCTTTGTCGGCGGCGGGGGCCGCCGCCATGTCCGATGATTGCTACGGGCTGCCCTGCTCCTTCGTTCCCCCGGTGATCAATCCCATGGAGGAGCAGGCGATCGACCTGCTCAAGTCGGCGCAGGAAGCGATGGGCGCCACGGCGGGGAACGCGCGCTCCACGACCACCGCGTACGACGGGCGCGATGACATGGCGGCCGAGCCGTTCAAAGGCTTACTGGCTGGGGAAACCCTGAACTCGCGGATAGGGCGGCAGCTGTGAGCTCTCCTCTTCCAGGCGGCATCGCGGGGTTCAACGCGGATCCGGACGAGGCGCTCGCGCGGATCGAGCAGTGGGCGAGCGCCGCTTCCGCGAAAGCGGACAAGTACGAGGAATTCGCGCGGCAGGCCGAGAATCTGCGGTTGACCGCGAGCAGCCGCGGTGGCGAAGTCCGGGCCACCGTGCGTTCTGACGGCAATCTCACCGACGTGGAGTTCTCGGCGCGCGCTCGGACCATCGAGCTGCCGGAGCTGGCGGCGATGGTCCTGTCGACCATGCGCCAGGCCCAAGCCGGGATCGTGCCGCGGAAGGCGCGTGGCAGTCGCCGGAACTGGTCCAGGACGAGAAAGCCGGGGCATGGTCGGGAAATGGGGCGACCTCGAACTCGCCGGATACTACGACCCGGCAACCGGTGAACCCCTCGTCTACTTCCCGGTGTTGTTCTGACGGGTCGGGCACCATCATGGACTTCGTGCCAGTGTTCACTGGCCGCTACTAGTCCAAGTTGTTGAGGGACAAGGGCGAACGTGGCGGGGGTCGGCGGTGGGAGCAGGCCCGCCAGGAGGCTTTGAACTCTCCTTGAGTGTCCTAAAGGGACAATCACTGGCGGTTTGATGCCCGGTTGATGGCTAGATGTGCGGTTTTCGAGGGGGTCGGGGGGGGGGGGGGGGGGGGGGGAAAAAAACCCCCCCCCCCCCCCCCCCCCCCCCCCCCCCCCCCCCCCCCCCCCCCCCCCCCCCCCCCCCCCCCCCCCCCCCCCTCCCCCTCCCTCCCCCCCCCCCCCCCCCCCCCCCCCCCCCCCCCCCTCCCCCCCCCCC
>NZ_JBVILA010000043.1:0-42500 GCF_055580625.1 Amycolatopsis sp. NPDC031561
CCAAGACTGCCCGATCCTCGCTGCTGACCACCAAACCCGACGAAGGCATAACCCATCATCGCAAACCCACGCCCGTAAACTAATTAACGACGCGCAACACTAGCCGACCAGCTGCAGGTCATCGGCCCTGATCAGCCTCTGACCTTAGCCACGCGCGAGAAGCTCGACTATTGGATAGAGAGGCAACAAGCAGTCACCGACGAGGATGAGCTGTGCGAGGAAGCCGACGACGAGCAGTTCGCCTGACTGGTCTGATCCCGCTCGCCGCTACCGTGCTAGGGCCTGTATCGAAGTCGTCTTGAGCAAGTTGGTTCGGGGTTGTTGGGCGTGTCGGTGGTCGGCATGGGTGAGGTCTCCGGTAGTTGGTTCGTCGACCAAGAAGAACCTTGAGCACCACCGGAGACCTCGTGGACACCTTAGCGGTGACGAGGCGGTTCGACCTGACCGACGAGCAGTGGGCAACGCTGGAGCCGTTGCTGCCTGTCCCGTCGCGGCCGGGTCGCCCGTCGTTGTGGAGCAAGCGGCAGTTGATCGACGGGATCCGGTGGCGGGTGCGCACTGGTGCGCCGTGGCGGGACATGCCTGAGGCGTATGGGTCCTGGGCTGCGGTGTACGGGTTGTTCCGGCGGTGGCAGCGTGCTGGTGCCTGGCAGCAGATCCTGACCGTGTTGCAGGCGCTGGCTGAGGCGGCCGGGCGGATCACGTGGGACGTCAGCGTGGACTCCACGATCGCCCGGGCGCATCAGCATGCGGCGGGTGCGCGGAAAAGGGGGATCTGCAGGCCGAGTCGCCGGGCGGGATCACCACCGAGCCTGATGATCACGCGTTGGGCCGGTCCCGCGGTGGGGTGACCACGAAGCTGCATCTGGGGTGTGACCATCCCGCTACCGGACGCGGGAACGCTGTTGTTCTTCTACTTCGACGGACGCTACGCATCCGATGAGGGCCATCCAGCTATGGCCGAGGACGTCGACGGCTGTCGAGTGATCTTCGTGCCAGCGGGCGACCCGATCGTCGAACGAACAGCCCCAGCGGGCCTCGGTCCTTACCCGCGCCGTGACGTGTTCGCGGAGGTCGTGGCCACGGCCCCGGAGCGAGAGCACATCCTCCTCGACCAGACCGAGACGGCGAGCGGAGTGTCCCTGGCTGACGCTGTCGAGTCAGTCCTTGGTCCTGGGCGCGTGGGCACCGATGTGCTCGGAGAGCTGACCTGGGAAGTCAATGGAGATATCCCGCAACATCAGGTCGGTGGCTTCGCCTCACCGGTCCAGGACGCGGTGGAGAACGAGATCGCGGCGGCAGTGCTGGAGGGCGAGTGGAGTGATCCGCGGCTGTCCGAGGAAGCGGCCCGCTGGGTGCTGCTCGCCCAGTTCGACAGCGACGAGGACACCGGCATGCTGTGGGGTGACGTCGGAACGCTGTACTGGCTCATCCGGACCGACGATCTGAAGGCAGGGCGGTTCGACACCGCCCGCTGCACCATGCAGTGTGGGTGATCATCCCCGTCGGCGGCGATTTTGACGCGCTCCTCGCCAGTTCCTCGGCCCGCACTCGGTGGAGGCTTTGTCCGCACAGTCGTTCAGGAACTGGCAGCGGCGAATTTTGTTGATCAGCAGATCCTCATGGAAGAATTCCGAGCCTGGTTTCGACTGGCTCGTGTGTCTCACCCGTGCCGTCCCTTCCCTGTTGGTTCGGGGAAGGGACGGCATGTGCGGGTTCAGGCCTTCTTGCGAGGTGCGCGCTTGCGCTTGACGGGAGCCTCTTCGGCGACCGGTTCGGCGGGGGCCGACTCAGCGTTGTCGAACGCGTCGTAGATCTCGTGGGGAATACGGCCGCGGTCGGCGATCGCGTACCCGTTCGCCGTGGCCCAGGCGCGGACTTGCTGGTTACGTTCGCGATCGGTGGGCTTCGCCGTACCACCGGCCACGGTGGACTGTCCGGTTGCGACCTTCACTTTGCGTCCGCCGACCCGCCTTCCAGCGTCGATGAAGCGCTCGAGTTCAGCGCGCAAGGCACCGGCGTTGTCGTCGGAGAGATCGATCTCGTAGGTGACACCGTCGAGCGCGAAGGGCACGGTCTGGGTGGCCTCGCCACCATCGATGTCGTCGACGATCTGAACGGATACCTGTTGTGCCATCGAGAGTGCCTTCCGCTAGGTCATGCCACGTCACGCCACCTCAGATTGGCGCGGTGACAATAATCCTAGGCGTATGAAGCGTCCGCCATGGAGACAGCATTGGTACGGTGGAGCTGCGCGGCGTCAGGTGGCAACCGTTGAGCAGCTTCCTGGTCCCGTGAGCAGGCTGTGGGAGACAACGTCGTTGATCATGCTGGACTCGTCTTCAAGGTTGAGGAAAGTATTTCCGTCAACGGTTACGAGGCGTTGGTGGTAAGTGACTGGGCCGTCGGTCGGCAGCCGCGTTTCGTCGCCGACATCGATCACAGTGGTTTCCGGTATTGCGCCGAGCGTGGTGAGGTGGGCGCACAGGTTTCGGGGTGGTTACCGGAGACGTCCGGAAGGTCACTGGCTTGCAGCGATCCAGCTTCAGGAAAATTGGCGTGAGAGCCGAGAGCGACTTTATGGTGGCAGGTCGGCGTGACCGGAATCTTCGAGTTCGAGACAGCCACTCCACCTGCGAATTGGGAGAGGGGGCAACCAGCTGGTTCGACGTTGCGGTACTGCGTCACGAAACCTCCATCGCCCGGGAAGACCTGGACGGGCTGGTCGAACACGCCCGCATCCGCATCGTCATCGACTGGAAGACCTTCGGATCCTCACCGACCCGGACGAGAACGAGCGGAGGACGGCATGGGCGAGGAATTCGAGACCGAGTTCGCGGAGGTGCTCAAGGCCATGGCCGATCGCCAGGACGACCAGACGGACTTCGACGCCGTGCTGGCCGATATCTATGCGCGAGCCGAGGGCACGGAGACACCGACCGACTGGTCCGGCCGTGTTCGAGGCTCGCCAGCATGGGCAGGTCGAGCCTCAGGCTGTGAATTCGGATGCGGCGGATTCCACGGGGTTCCCGCAGCCACCGCTGCGGGAACCCACCCAGTCACGCGGCGGTTGCCGGAATTGACCAGGGCAGTGGTGCGCTAGTCGGCTACGCCACCCATGTCACGCTATCCCGTCCCGACGCCCAGCACTGCAGAGGATGTCTTCTGCGTGCTTAACCTGATCTGGGGCGCCGCGACGCCGCGATCGCGTTCCGACTCTACTTCCACGGCCTCCTCTCGGGCATCCGGTGCTCTAAACGTCGAGATCGCTTTGGGCCTGGGCGCCACCTGCTTGCCCTTGGTCTTACCGACCGTCTTCTCGATTCCGCGGCTCAGCTGAATGGCTGATCCTGTTGCCGCACGCATTTCCTTTGTGCGATTCATTGCGTGCCGGACGGCTAACAGACTGAGCGTTCCCATCGTGAGAGATATCAAGGTGAAGGCGGCTTGGAAGCTGGTGATCCGGCCGCTCGCCCAAGTGAAGCTGGCTACGAGTCCGCCGACAACGATGAGAAACAGCACAGTCAGGCCAGATAACATCCAGCGTTCAGCGACCGTGAAGACCGACTTCGCCGCTGGCAGGGACGGCATCAAGTGGTCAGTTCGGGTACGTGCAAGCTGGTCGACGTTCCTGGCCACGTCATCTTCAGTACTGCGCAGGCCTGATTGCTTGACCGCTGTCTCGCTCTCGGTCAAGTGATAGCTCAACTCGAGCGTCTTCCCTAGGCGGCGGCGTTCTCGCAGCAGGCGCCATTGCAAGACCACTAGGTCGATCTGCTCCTCGGGCATTCTGCAAGCACTCAGGCAAGCGAGGAGCTGGTCTGGCTCGTGCGGAAGGGCGCCGTCCTGCTTGGCCAGGCTGTAGACCTGACTGCGGTGGATCATTGTTTTCATTGCGACCTGCCCCGCCGTGAGCCCGGCACGAGTTATCGCCAGCTGCACGATGCGCGAGACATCATTGGGGGTCCGGACCGCTAACTCGTCCGCAGTGAGCGTTCCAGTCTTTGGTTGCTGGTCGATGGCCTCGACCCCGACCTGTACGCCCAGGTGCTCGATACGGGGCAGTTGCCCGGCCACATCGAAGTCGTTCTCTTCCGCGAGCAGAAAAAGGTCGACGTAGATTGCTGCTTTTCCTTCGTCCCTGCCCCTCAGCCAGCCGAGACGACCATTGGATGCGATTTTGGCCTTGACGTGCGCGGCAAGCTCAGATTTCGTGATGCGCGGGGGGAAGAAGCGGTAACCGCTGGCTCCTGCGCTCATGCTCTCAAGAAGCTGGACCATGTCTCACACTTCCCTGCCGAGCGCACGTACGACGCGCATGAACACCCGGGGGATGTAGGCCAGCCCGGTGCCGACGATGACCGCGCAGGTGGCGATCAGCAGCGCCAGGTACCAGTCATAGCCGCGAGTGAGTGCCCAGCCAGTGAAGAACAGCACCCCGAGCGTCATGACCACTTGCGGCCATGTTGTCGAGGACGCGGCATGCGGTTGGAAAGGTGTACTGGGATCGGGCATGACCGGTATCGACGACACCGTCACCATCGTGGAGTTCCCCCTTCGGGACACGGGTTATGAAGCTGCCCAGCGTGCGATGGACAGCAGGTCACGTGCTCTGGCTCAAGACTTGTTGATCACTGCCTGTTTCCCGCCGGATTTGGCCTTCCGGAAGGAAACAGCCCCCACGATGTCGTGTGGCACGCCTCGTGGGGGCGGGCTTCATATTATGCCCGTAAGTGAAGGCACAGAGATGAAGCACCTGTACAAATTCGGCATCCCACCGGCTTCGCGGCATTTGTCGAGGTCGCAGCCACGCACGCCCCCGCGGTTTTGGACAGCGACAGTGTCTGGAACCGTCGCTACCGGCACTTCCAGACACCCCGCCGGGGGTTAGAGTTCGTCATATCGATCCGAAGGGTCGATACCCCCTGGGCGCGAACTAATGCTCTGGCTCGAGCCAAGGGAGCGATGGACCACCGTTGGCCCGGTGCCCATCCACCCGAGCCCCGGAGGAATCTCCTCCGGGGTTTCGCGTTAACAGGTCAAAGTCATGACCGAACCTCAGAATTCGGCGGCCTCCGCTCGGCACGCAAAGTCGTCAAGGCCCACCGGGATCCGCAAGGACTCCGTCACGACGGCGAGTCAACGGCCACAGGATAGCCCCAGGCCAGGCCTCGATCGACGAAGCTCTTGCACAGCAGAAGAAGACTTGCCGCAGATGGCAGTCGAACCGTTCCCGCCGGTTCCCGCGACGATGAAGGTCATGACCGGCGCCCCGCGACCCCAGGCCGCCACCAGTTCGCCACCGGGCCCGACGACGACGTTGTTATCGGTGCGGCGGTTGCCGGAGTCGACCCGGACGGCGCTGTGGACCACCGCGCTGGTAGTGGCGGTGCTGACCGCGGCCGCGGTGACTGTGTTGTGGTGGCCGGCCACCGCCGAACTCGTCGGCCTCGACCTGGTCAAAGCCCGCCTCAACGTGCTGAGCATCGGCGTCGGCAGCGGCGGAGTGGTTGCCCTCTACCTCGCCCGACGGCGGCAGCACTCCACTGAAGCCGACGTCGACAACCGCGAACGCGTCGGGCTAGGATCTGTCGCTTCGCGGCCAGAGCGGTAACCAGGGGCTACGCCCCACCTCGCTCCGCGCGTGAACCCGCTCTGCGCACGACTCCGTCTGTTCAGGTCACGGCAAAAGGGACCACCGCACGTCCTCCAGGACGGGTTTCGGTGTCCTGAGTTGGTTGGTCGCCGTTGTGGTCGTGGGTATCGAATCTGTCCAAGGTGCCCTTGTCTCTGTCCGGCGTGTTACCCGAGTCTCGGTAGCTCGCCCCGTGGCCCAGTGCCGAGCGGAGAGCTGCCTCCTGTGCCGTCCGAGCTGCGGCCGACGAGTTGTCCCGGACCGGTGCTGTCCTCTCCGGTCGGCCCGGACGAGACCTGGTTGAGGCTGGCGGACAGGTCCGCCTCGACACCACCGGGAAGCTTGAGGCGCACCAGGAAGGGCAGCACGAATCCGAACGCCACTAGGCCGACCAGAACCGGGGTGAGCGTGGTGATCACCACGGTCGAAACCTTGTCGGTCAGGAAGAAACCGACCCACATGACGACCAGTATGGCCGTCGCGACGAACATCATCAGCACGCTGCCCACCAGGCTGGTCCTGGTGATCGCGAGGCTCTGTTCTGCCAGGTTCATCACCCGCCGGGCCTCGGTGTGACGGGGGTCGTGCCGCAGGCATCGTCGGAAGTACCGCAACGCACGGCGGCGGTAGAACGGCCGCGCCTGTGCTTCCGGTCCGCTCTCCCCGGCCTTGTAGGCGGCCACTCCCGCCACGTAGTGCGGGTCGGCCTGGCTCTCAGCGAGCTCGATCGCCTGCTGCGCGCAGCTGAGCGCTTCCAGATACAGGTCCCGCCGCTGCACCGCGTCGCCGTGTCTGATGAGCAGCCTGGCGAGCGCGACCAGCAACTGCCAGCGTGGCTGGTCGCAGTCGGTGCGGTCGAGCGCGTCGCGCAGTACCCGCTCGGCTGCCGGCAGATCTCCCGGCGATCTGATCAGCGCGAGCGACAACCCAATCGCCGCCGCGCCGCGCGACGGGTCGATGACCAGTGCCTGCCGGAGGTGTTGTGCCGCCTGCCTCGCGTCGGCCCCCGCCTCGTCGAAGTCGCGCTGGAGGTAAAGGCCGCCCAACTCGATGTGGGCCTGGCTGTCGTACCAGTCACGGTCCAACGCCTTGCGCAGCAGGCTTTCTGCTTCCTCGAACCGATCCATCTGGACGAAGAGCGCCCCGAGGTCGACGTAGCTGCCGCCGTATGGGTCGATCTCAATGGCCCGCCGCAGGTGATGCTCGGCTTGGGGGAGGTTGTTCTGGTGTGCGTACAGCACGCCGAGGCAGGTGTGCGCGAGGTGTCGCCGCGGCCGGCGGTCGAGGACCTCGAGACACAGCCGCTCGGCCTCAGCCTCCCCGTTCGGCTGCCCGTCTCGCAGGAGCGTCCACGCCAACCCGATCTTCGCGTCGAGCGAGTTCGGATGTTCGTCGAGGGCTTCCCGGAAGTGGGTGGCGGCCTGCTGGAAGTCGTCGGCGGCTAACGCGACCCAACCGAGGCCGTGCAGCACGTCGGCCCGGTCGCGCCTGCCGACGGTCAGCGTGAGCGCTCGTTGGAATGCCTGCCTGGCCCGGGTGAGCTGTCCACGATCACGCAGAACCCAGCCCCACTCCACTACCACGTCCGAGGTGACAGTCCTGTGTTCCAGCGCGGGCATGAGCAGCCGTTCCGCCTCGTCGAACCGGCCAAGCGAGCGGAGTGTTGCCGACTTCGCCTTCAGCGGCCAAGTGGCGCGATGCATAATCGCGAGTGCCTTGTCAAACCAGGTGAGCGCTTCCTCTCGCTGGTTCAACGTGTCGCACAGTTTACCTCGTGCGGTCATGAGCCCTGCGTCATAGGGGAACCGGTCGACGGCATCACTCAGTACTTGTTCCGCGTCCTGCCAGCGACCCACCAGGCTCAGCGCGTTGGCATAGTTTCTCAGCAACAGAAGGCTGCGTGGGTCGATCTCCAGTGCCTGTTCGTACTGGGCGATACCGTCGTCGCGTCGTTCCATCTGCGAGTAGGTCCACGCGAGTTCCATGCGGATCGTCGCGTAGTTCGGCAATCGAGCGATCTCCGCGATCAGGAAGTGCTCGGCTTCGGCGAACCGCCGGAGCTTGCGCAGACAGTTCGCCTTTCCGCGCAGGGCGAGACGAGACGCCTTGTCGATCGTCAGGGCGGTCTCGTACTCCGCGAGCGCGGCTTCGTCGTCGTCCTGTTGGACTCTCAGTTCGCCGAGCGCGATCCTGAACCGGACATCGTGCGGATAGCGGTCGATGGCTGCCGTCGCGATGGCGATGGCACGTCGGTGGTCACGAGCCTCACGCCATAGCTCGATCCGTTCTCGTTCGGTGTCGGCGCTGTCCGGCAGCTGTGACAACGTTTCCCACGCTTCGTCGAACTCGCCCGTCCTACGGAGATACACGGCCAGGGAGTGGGCCAGCATCACGCTGTGTGGTATGTCGGCGCGGGCCTGCCGGAGCGTGGTGATCGCGCTGCTGTCGCCTCCGCGTTCCTCGTGTACGTAGGCCAGTGCCAGTCGCAGATCGGCGTTGAAAGGGTTCACTTCGACCGCTTGTCGCACGACCTGCTCGGCCTCGGCGAGGCGTCGCTGTTTCCGAAGTACAGCGACCCTGTAGTCCCAGGCGTAGATGTACCGCGGCGTTTTCTCGTTGATCTGCTGGTAGAGGGCCAGAGCCTCGTGATCCCGGCCAGCCTCTTGGTTGATCAGGGCGCTCTGCATGACGAGTGCGGTCGGATCCGACAATCGTGGGCTGGCTGCGGCGAGGAGCCGTTCGGCTTCGGTGTCCCGGTTCAGCCACCGCAGAGCGGCGCACACGCTGCTGATGCGCCAGGCCGAGTTCGGTCGCAGAGTAACCGCGCGGCGAAAGCAGTCGAGGGCTTCCTGGTCACGATCCTGCCAGGCATAGAACCAGCCAAGAGAAGCAGGCATATCCGCATCGTGCGGACGGAGTTCAATGCCCGATCTGGCGACCGCTTCCGCTTCCTGGAATCTACTGGCTTTCCTCAGCCTTTCGACATGGCACCTGAGGGCTGACGAATTCGTGGGGTCGAGAACCAGCGCTTCCGCGCTGGCCGCGGTAGCGGCGGCGAGGTCGCCGGCAGCCGAATGCAGCCGCGCCTTCTCCACCAGCAGACCGCTACTGTCCGGGAAGCGTGCACACCCCGCGTGGATCACCTCCAACGCCTCGTCCCACCGTCCCAGAGCACGCAAGGTATGTGCCGTCCACCAGTGTTGCGTGACGATATCGGGGTCGAGTGTGACGGCCTTCTCGAAGTGGCTCAGTGCCCTGTGATGGTCGTCGATGCCATCCAAGGTCCGCCCCAACACCAGGTGCAGGCCGCTCACCTCCGGGTTGGCCAGTACCGCTCGTTCGGCGTTCGCCAGGGCCTCGTCATGACGTTCAGCGTCCTGCAGGTGGTCTGAGATGCCTCGCAGCGCATCGACGTAACCGGGCTGGATAGCTAAGGCGCGCTCGCAGTGCTCGACAGCTTCGGAACACCGTCCTGTGTCCGAGAGAACTGCGGACCAGCGCAAAAGCAGCTCGGCGGCGCCGGGATGCCGGCGCATCGCGTCCTCCGCCGCCACGGCCGCGTCGTCGTAGCGGGCAAGATCACCCAGAGCCGAGATGCGCTGCTCCAGCGCCTCCAGGTGGCCCGGGTCTTCTTCGAGGATGACCTCGGCCTCGTCCAGCAGGTACTGGACGTCACCGGTTTCATCGTCGGCGACCCTGGCGCGGGCGAGCCGCACGAGGTGGGCTTTCGGCGCCACCGCGAGGGCCTTGTCCGCCACCGCGCGCGCCTCCGGGTAGCGAAGACGCATGCTAAGGATCGCCACTCGCCAGGCAGTGGCCGTCTCAAAGTCCGGGGAGATCGCCAGTGCGCGCTCGACATGCTCCTCCGCGAGCGCGTACCGACCACGCTGGACGGCGATGCGGCCCAGTTCGACCTCGGCGGCGGCACCGCTCAGCTCTTCCGCGATCAACCGCTCGGCGTCGTCGTGTCGCCAGGCCCGGCGCAGCACGGTGACACGGTCGATTGCGAGCTGTTCAGTCACCGACGTAGTGAACACCCGATGGTCGGCTCGTCGCGTCCGCTGATCGAGCGAACGGCGTCATGGGTCATCACCGCGGCGGAGTAGATGGAACACCTTGAAGTTGCTCACGCGGCGGCTGCCTTCTTGATTACTAATCGTCGCTCAACTTGCCCGGACGCCTACACCAATACCGGCAATTAGATGCGGACGCTGATACCTTCGAGCGGATAATTTCCCTCCCCCTTGGTGCACTGCCCCCAAAGTGACGATACGTCACAACGAAACCTCGTTACTGGCAAGGTCGCCCGTTCGCCCAGTCGAATGGGCGGCATGTCGTCTCCGATTGGGCTCCGTTGCCGACGTAGAGCCCGATACAGGCCGACACACAGCGGCACTCGGCCCGGAAGCAAACTGGCGTTGACCTGCACAAAACGGTGGAACTTAGTGTCCGACGACACTGGCTGACATGCCTGAGCTGTGGTCTCATAATCCCTTGGCCGTCGGTTCGAGCCCGACCCGGCCCACAACATCAACATCGCTGCCGACCTGCAGAAATGTTGGTCCTTCGGCGGCAATTTCGCCTCGACGTTGATCGCGACTGGGCTCCGTTATGTCTCCGTTTGCTCCGGTGTGCTCATAGGTGGAGGAGTGTTCTGCGGAGCCGGTTGTTGGCGTAGCAGCGTTTCTGCTTCCTCGTCACGACCGGTGTGGTGGGACTTTCAGCAGGTTCGGAGCTCTTTGCTTCCATAGTTGGGCATGCTGGGTGTGGTCGCAGGTCGGCTGGGTGTGATCCGTGTTCTCGAGCAGAAGGCCAGTGACGTCTACGGTTTCACTCTCGCCCTGCGCACTTTGGAACCGACGCGGTCACGTGGGCGGTGCGTTTGAGGTAGCCGATGGGAGTCATGAGCTCGGCGTCGCATTGGTTGAGGTTCGCCCCCGTTCGCCATACACGGAGAGTGCGGGTCAAGCGTCGCGTGGGGTGGGCCAGGAGAGTGGATCCAGGATCTACGAGGTCTTGTTCGGCGGCAGGGGTGTGGGGTCACGGTCGTGCGGTCGCCGGCCGATTCGGAGGTTCCATGAGGATTCGGACTGGGGCTTGGGACGTCACCTGTTGTATGGCGCCAGTCCTTCGTTTCCGGCGACGGCCAGGGAATCGACTGGCGTTCGCCACTCGTCTGGATGACCGAGTTCCTGTGCCGTGAATCTCTTTGAGCCGGTCTTCTGTTCGCCGCCGTGGTTCAGATGGTCCAGCGGGCGCGGACGATTCCGTCGTCGTCGGGTCGCACGGCCACGAGCAGTGGGTTGTGGCCGTCGGTGGTGTGCGACAGGAGGGTGGCCGCGCGGGCGCCGGTGAACGCTTCGGCCAGGGCTGCCCGGTCATCGCCGTCGGCGTGGAAGCAGTGGATGCCGCCGTCCGCGTGTTCCAGGACGGCCCAGCCGGTGAAGGTCGGCGACATCGTGTGCAGCACTGCTGCGACATCGGTGGACAGGTCCGGCCACAAGTTCAGCAGGGCGCGCGGACCGAGGTCGGGCACCGTGTCAGCGGTGAGCCGATGCCAGCGGGAGTGGTTGCCGACGACCTGCTCTTCCAGCAGGACCCCGCCGCGCTGTGCCACGAGTGCCGCCACCTCGGCCCAGAACGCCGCGTCCGCCGGACGCGATTCGTGCGGCCCGTCACCGTCCGGGTCGTAGGGCGAACCGTCCAGCGGTTCGACGAACAACCCGCTCGCGGTAGTCAGCGTGACCGCACGTCCGCACTGCCGGTCGCTTCCGATGTACAGGTACTGGTCGTAGCCGACGTGGACGAAGAAGCGGTCTTCGGCCTCGAGCCGGCACCACGCACCGTTGTCACGCAGCATGGCGCGCACCAGTTCACGCCCGACGTCCAGGGTGATCTGCGCGCCGTCGTGGTAGCCGGTGAGGTCGGAAGGGAACAGCCCATGCAGTCCGTGGCCCTCGACGGGCGGCTCTACCCCGAAGTTGGCCAATCCTCTGACCTCGGGGTCGCGGATGTTCAGCAGGGTCACGCCGGTGTCCTCGGCGAACGCCGTCACGGCGGCGAGGTAGGCGGCCTCCACCGGACCGTGGTCGCTCGTCACGTCCTCGGTACCGCGGTACGCGCCCTGGTCGTCGCGATCGGCTGGGTTGTACTTGGTGATCCGGTAGACGTACGACGTGCTCATGATCGGCTGGCCCGTCCCTCGGGAGCGTGGATGATCGATCCGGCCACGCTAACCGGACCACCACGCCGACAACGACCCGGCGATCCAGTCGCCTGTCGGATCAACTCTGCGGTAGCGGACGCGCTGCCCCGCGAGAACAGCGATTCTGACCCTCTCGCTGTTAGTCTGGTTTGGACAGTGCCTCTGACCTGTGACCATACAAGACGTCACGTCAGAACCTATGCAAGCAAGGCAATTCGATGCAGTACGGTGCAGTTGGGCAACCACCACACCCTTGCTCCAGTCCCACCGGCGTGAAACAGACTCGACGAACCTGTCAGTCCTCTGTGGAGGGTGGCACACGCTTGTCGTGAGACATTGATTCGAAAAACAGCGACCGACAGCAGTCGGAAGATGGGTACCCGCCGGTCGCGACAGGCGTGCTTCAACGTGTGGCCTGACGGGGATATCTCGCCGCTGTTGGTGTCACATCACTCACAGGTGGTCGTCGGACACGCGATCATCCTCGTCGTGCGTCCGCCGACACGCTCACAGCCTGTTCGCAACTGCGGTCCTGGTAGCCTCTGTTCACTTTGGGTGGGGGAGATGAGCGCAAGATGTCAAACGTGGAGCGCCTCGGCTATCTGAGAGCCGCTCGAATCGCGGTGTTTGTCGCCGTGTCGGCAATGCTATGGCTGGTTGGGTGTTCGTCGGACAAGTCTGGTTCGGCGTCGGCGCCGCAAGGCAAGGTCGCCGAGAGCGTGGCCCCATCGTCCGCTAACCCGCCTACCACGACGTCCACTCCGGGCGCTTTGTGTGAACTTCTCACACCGGCTGAGCTGTCGATGCTTGCCGGAGAGGTGTCCGATCCGGAGACTTTGTCTGTCGGCGGGCTGCCCGCGTGTCACTGGGAGACGCCTGCAGGGGGTCGCGTCCAGGTGCTCGGTGCGTCAGCAGGAACGTGGGCAACGCAATTGCCCGCAGCAATAGAGCAGGTGAAGAGATCGGGACTGCTCGACGATCCGGAGACGGCTCGTAAACTGGAAGCGGCTCGCGACCTGATCGCCTCAGGCAAGGAGATCGCGCCGGATCGTGCCTGTGAGCTGTTCTCCACGCTGCTGGAGGTTCAAGGGCAACCGGCCGGCAGCTCCCGCACCGTGAATCTGATTCCCAGTCGGGAGGACCCCAAAGCCATCAACGGACAAGCCTGCAGTGGAGGGAGATTTACGTCCGTCCAGCTCGTCGCGCCGAACCTGAGCGGCTCCGACGATGAGGCCTCGAGAATGTCGAGCGTGCTGACCATGGCACACGAACGCAACCGCGGCTAAGTGCTATCCAGTCGCGGTTGGATGCGACATGGCGGCGCTTTTCCACTTTATCGAGAATCCCGAGGTCGAGCTCCTCCATCTGCGGCTGCTGTGCGAGGGCGCGGGGTCTCGCGATCCGTCTCGACCTTTCCGCACACGTCCTGGGTGAGCGATCTCAGTGGCAGGATGCTGCCTCGTGGTTGCCACGACCGGGAAGGGTGCCGAATCCTTGAATCGTGCCCAAGAATTGACGTCGCGGCCGTTCTCGCGCGCGCGGTGACCCTTGTGCTCGCCGGGTGTTCTTCGGGTAACTGTGCCGCCTGAAGTCGGCGAGTGACGCGGACGTGAAGGGAAGTCAGGGTGTCGGCCGGCACCCACGCTCATGACCCGCAGGAGGCAAGTGTGCACACAGCCGAAGGGGGCGGAAGTCAGGTGATCGCCGAGGCACGCCGTCGCCGCACGTTCGCGGTCATCGGCCAGCCGGACGCGGGCAAGTCGACATTGATCGGGAAGTTGGCGTATCACGCGCGAGTGCTCTCGGCGACAGGGACTGACTGGATGGAGACGGAACGCGCACACGGTGCCTCCATGTCCTTCGCGGCGGTGCAGTTCGCTTACGGCGACACGGTGATCAACCTCCTTGATACCCCGGGGGACGCGGACTTCCCAGAAGACACCTACCGGGCCCTCTCGGCCGTTGATTCCGCCGTCATGCTGCTGGATGCGGCCAAAGGCCTGGAACCACAGACGCTGAAACTGTTCGATGTTTGTCGCCACCTGGGGATCCCGGTGATCACCTTCATCAACAAGTGGGACCGGCCCGGCCGGGAAGCCCTGCAGCTCTGTGACGAATTGACCGACCGGATCGGGTTGCAGCCCATGCCGCTGACCTGGCCGGTCGGGATCGCCGGGCAGCTGTGCGGCGTCGTCGACGTCTCGAGCGGGAAGTTCGTTCCGTATCGGCCCACGCCGAGCGGGGCGATCACCGCGCCGGAGGGACGGTTCGTCGCACACCAGAACGAGAGCGATCTCGGAGCGGACTGGGTGCGAGCCCAGGAAGAAGTGGAATTAGTGTGCGCCACCGGCGGCGAATTCGACGCGTCCCGGTTCTTCGCCGTCACCGCGACTCCGGTGCTGTTCGGTACCGTCGTGTGCGACTTCGGCGTCCGACACCTGCTGGACTTGCTGGCCGAACGCGCCCCTCGGCCCATGCCGCGCACGGACACCGACGGCAGGGCCCGCGCCCTGGACGCACCGTTCTCGGCGTTCGTGTTCAGGGTCCAGACCAGAATGGATCCGGACCGCCGCGGCCAGGTGGCCTTCGCCCGTGTGTGCTCCGGGGTGTTCAAGCGCGGAATGGTCGTCACTCACGCCACCACCGGCAAGCCTTTCGCCACCGAGTACGCACAAATAGTCTTCGGCCACCTCCACGCCAGAGATACCTCCGCCTATCCTGGAGACGTGATCGGGCTGATCAACGCCACCACGCTGAGGGCTGGCGACACGGTGTATACCGGCCGGCCCACAGTCCGCTTTCCCGGCCTCCCCAGCCGCGTCACCACCCGCGGCGCCGTCGCCCGGCCCAGCGACTTCGGCCGAGCCTGGCAGTTCCGCGAGGGGTCGGAAAATTCGGTGTGAACCGAGTGATCCAGGTCCGGTGCGCGCAGAGGTCGGACCGATGCAGTTCGACGTCGCGACACATCCGCAGCCGCCGAGTTCGGCTACCCGACCCGCCAGGAGCGTTTGCCTTACCGGGCGGCCCGGCGCCTCACCGATCTCGCCTTCCATCGGAAGCCCCGGAGAGTAAGCAATCGACCAGGCCTGATCCTCGGAGACGAAGACCTCGAGTGGATCACCGACTCCAGCGATCAGTGGAAGATCGCCTACCACGAACAAAGCGCTGACCAGCGGCGTGAGTGTCCCAGCCCGGTTAAGGAACTCCTGTACGAAATTCTGACAAACACCATTCCGTACCCCTACCGCCAGCAGCACGCAGGACCCCGGTGACCGAGGACGCCGCGGGCCGGGGCTTAGATTGGCGTCATGGTCGCACTTCCGATCCGTGATCGTACGGGCAATGCATTGATCGACTTGCGTTTCACGGCGGAAGAGGAGCTGGCGTACCCGGTCGAGCAAGTGACCGTGCCCGCGTCGCTGGTTGTGGTCGTCCACGCGAACGCCGTCCTGATGATGTTCGACAGCTGGCGAAAGCAATGGGAGCTTCCAGGAGGAACGCGGGAGCCAGGCGAGACCCCCCGCCAGGCCGCCGGTCGGGAGCTGCGCGAGGAGACCGGCATCCATCAGGTGGAGCTGACCTTCGGCGCGGTGGCCGAGTTCGATCTCACGAAGCCGGAGCGTCGGGAACTCCTCGCTGTCTATGTGGTTCGACTTCAGGTCGTGCCGAGCCTGACCGTGAACGTTGAAGCGCTGGACTTCCGGTGGTGGCCGCCATCGGAGCCGGTCAGCGAAGACATGAGCCCGCTGGACGCGGAGATCGCCAGGCGCGTAGTTCGCTCCTCGGGTACGTGACGACCGGATGCACTCCCATGCCGCTGGGCGGGCCCGTTCGTTGAATGTCCGCTTCTGCCGATGAGCGTGCGCCCGTACCATTGCTTCGTCGGCCTAAGAGTTGTCCCGTAAGTGATCTTCGGGTCGCTTGGGACACAGTCGCGCACTGTGTGGCTTGCCCGCTCATCCGGTGAGGGCGAGGTTTCAAGCGAGCAAGAGCATGCTCGACGCGGGCTCGGACCTGTTTGTGCGAGCGGTTGTGTTCCTCCTTCCAGGCCGGGAGGTCGCGCTGACCACGTTCGCGACGATGCGGGATGATCAGGCCGGTACCCCGGTACCCCGGTAGCCTCCGTCTGCGATCACCGTGGTGTTGCCGACGGCGGTCTTGGCTCCGGACTCCTCCCATGCCTTGCAGTCGTTGCGGTTGCCGGGCATAGGCTGGCCGACCAGCACGACGAGCCGGGTGTCGGCGTCGATGACGACCTGGTGGTTGGTGGAGTACCGGTAGTTCTTCGACTGCTCGGCGATCGTATGGTCGCGGGTGGGCACCAGGGTGCCATCCGCGATGAGCACCGTGTCCTTGCGGAACCGCTTGCGGGGCCGGAGCGCGAGTGACGGCCCCAGATGATCGATGATGCGGTTGGCCGCAGACTTCGAGACGCCGAACAGCGGGGCCAGCTGGCGAAGCGTCAGGTTTACACGCCAATAGGTGGTGACCAGCAGCACGCGGTCTTCCAGCGGCAGGCTCCAAGGCCGACCTTGGCGCACCTGGTCCACGCGGTCTCGTCGTAGCGCGGTGATCAGCTTGCGGAAGCTACGCAGGCTCAGCCCGCTGAACGGGGTTATCCAAGACGGGCACCGACGCCGTGATCACACCAGCCACGACAAGATCGTTCCATCCGCCGCGCCGTCTCACCGAGGTGTTACGGAATCACCGGCCGCCCGCCGATGGCCAAGCCACATGTCGGCGTACGCCGCATCGAAGAACTGCGCCTAGCTGACGCGGGCACGTCGCTCACCTGTCGGCCCGGGCTATACCGCAATATCCTGAGGACATGGCCAGTGATGGGTATGTCTGTCCCATTTGCGGCCACCCTGTCGAGCAGGTCGTGCGCCGGCACAAGACCGTGGGCGTGTTCGTGCCCCTGTGGCGTCCCGGCCCGTGCAAGAACCCTGAGTGCCAGGCGTACGAGGCGGAAGAGGCCGAGTCGGAGCCCGTCCTCACGACGGAGAATGGACCGGCGGTCGACAGGCCAAGCAGCGGGACTCCGGACGCTCTTCCCGCGAGACTGGAAAACTTCCGCGCATGTGTAGAGAAGCGCGGGCCGGCTCCGACATCCCCTGTGAGAGCCGCCCGCCAAGGGCGGCCCGAGCCGAAGGAGCGGACTCATGAAGTACCTGGTGATGGTGCAGGGCACGCAGGCGGACTACGAGGCCCAGGCGGGCGCCGCCGGTCTCCCGGCCTGGAGCGACAAGGATATGCAGGCGATGTTCCAGCACATGGGGGCGATCAACAACGACCTCGCCGAGACAGGCGAGTTCATCGATGCCCAGGGGCTGGCCGAACCTGCCAGGACCCGCCTCGTCAGTGCCGGCGCGGACGGCAAACCCGTGATCACCGACGGGCCGTACGGCGAGACCAAGGAAGTGATCGCCGGTTACTGGCTCCTGGAGTGCGCGAGCCTGGAGCGGGTCACGGAGATCGCCGCGCGGATCACCCAGTGCCCCGTTCCCGAGGGCACGAACACGTACCCCGTCGTCATCCGGCCGCTCGGCGAAGTGTGAGCAGGGGAGACGGTTGAGACGTACGAGCGAGGTCGAGGACCTGCTGCGCCTGCACGCGCCGCAGGTCCTCGGCGCGCTCGTGCGCCGGTACGGGCACTTCGACGCCGCCGAGGACGCCGTACAGGAGGCGCTGCTGGCAGCGGCCGGGCAATGGCCCGAGTCGAGGGTTCCGGACAATCCGCGGGGCTGGCTGATCAGAGTCGCCTCGCGGCGGCTCACGGACGCCCTGCGCAGTGATCAGGCGCGGCGGCTGCGTGAGGAGAAGGCAGCGGCGCTCACACCGCGCGACGCCTTCACCGCGCCGCCGCCCGGGCCCGATCGTGCGCCCTCCGAGGACGACACACTGACGCTGCTCTTCCTCTGCTGCCATCCGGATCTACCCCCGCCCGCCCAGATCGCGCTGACACTGCGGGCCGTCGGCGGTCTGACGACGGCCGAGATCGCCCGCGCGCATCTGGTGCCGGAGGCGACGATGGCCCAGCGGATCAGCCGGGCCAAGCAGCGGGTGAAGGGCACGCGTTTCGGCCGCCCCGATCACTGGGAGGAGCGGCTGCCCGCCGTCCTCCACACGCTCTACCTGATCTTCAACGAGGGCTACACGGCCACCTCCGGAGCCTCTCTCCAGCGGGCCGAACTCGCGGGCGAGGCCATCCGGCTGGCCCGTACGGTGCACCGCCTGCTGCCCAGCGACTGTGAGGTCACCGGCCTGCTTGCCCTGATGCTCCTCACCGACGCCCGCCGCGCCGCGCGGACCGGGGCGGGCGGCGAACTGATCCCCCTCGACGAGCAGGACCGCGGGCTGTGGGACAAGGCGGCGATCGAGGAGGGCGTGGCCCTGGTGACCTGGGCTCTGTCCCAACGCCGCCCCGGCCCCTACCAGCTGAGGGCCGCGATCGCCGCCGTCCACGACGAGGCGGACTCGTCCGACAGCACCGACTGGCCCGAGATCCTCGGCCTCTACGACGTCCTCGTCCACCTTGTCCCCAGCCCTGTCGAACGCCTCAACCGTGCCGTGGCCATCGCCATGGTCCACGGACCGAAGGCCGGTCTGGCCGAACTGGACGCGCTCGCACCGGAGTTGACCACAGGCCACCGCCTGGACTCGGTCCGCGCCCACCTCCTGGAACACGCCAGCGACCCCGAAGCCACCCGAGCCGCCTACGAGTCAGCCGCCGCCAAGACCCTGAGTCTCCCCGAACAGCGCTACCTCCGGGCCCGTGCGGCCAGCCTCGGCGACATCACTTAAACGTGTCGCTCATGCCCGAGCTGACGCACATCACCGAACGCTCTCGCAACACCGGGTTCGTCACTGTGCGAGGGCCGAGCACGCGCGGACCGCTCCTGCCACGGCGATTGCGGGACAACTCTCAGGAGGAGGAAGTCGTTGGATCTCACGGATCGGCCGGCAACAGTCACGATGCTTTTCGAGGCCCACAACAAGGCGCCGTTCCCGAGCCTGGGCGAAGTGCCGACGTGGCAGGCTTCGACATGGTGATGCTTGATGCAGACCCAGCCGGTTGTGTCTCCGTCTGGCTGAAGCAACGAGGTCTCCTGGATGACTGGAGATGGAACGTCCTCGCCGAATACGAACAGCGACTCATTCGGGTTATCCCTGAGCTGGACGCCTACGGTCGCGAGTACTACTAAAGACTTCTGGACATGACGGTATTGATACTGGGGGCGGACTGCCATCGCAGCAGCACTGGTAGCCCACGCCATCGCTTGGAGACACAGGACCATTCGCAGTAAGTCAAATGCCCGCTATGCCGCGGGTGGGCGACGGGCATAGTGGCAAGTAGGCCTCGCGTCGACCGTGGAAACCATGGCAAATCCACCCGGAACCCAGCCCGACACCTCGATCGAGGACGACCTTACCCTCAGACTTGCCGCGGAGGCATATCTCGGCCGATACACCGGCACGTCCCGGGTTCACACTCAGTCCGACCTGCGAATCTACTTCGCCTGGTGCGCTGATCAGGACATCGGCCCCCTGGAGATCCGGCGGGCGCAGGTCGAGCGGTATGTGCGGTGGATGCAGGAGGTCCGCCGGTTCAAGCCGTCGACTGTCTCGCGCCGGATGGCGGTCGTCACCGGCTTTTACCGGACCTGCGTGATCGACGCCGTGCTGGAGCACTCACCCGCGGACTACGTCCGCCAACCGGTCGTCCCCCGCCGAATCACCCACCCTGGGGTTGTCGCATCTGCAGTTCGAAGCGTTGCTGAGCGCGGCCCGTGAGTCGGGTAACCGGAACGACTTCGCGTTGGTGACAATGTTCGGGCTGTTGGGCTTACGGATCTTCGAGGCCTGCGGCAGCGACGTCGCCGATGTCGGTGAGGAGCATGGGCACCGGGTGCTGCGGGTCGTCGGCAAAGGCACCAAGATCGTTCTGGTGCCGCTTCCGCCAGCGGTCGGGCGAGCCATCGACCACGCTATGGGTGACCGCCCCTCGGGGCCAATCCTGCTCAACCTGCGGGGGCGGCGGATGGACCGGCACTGTGCCACCCGCCGGCTGCGGCGACTGGCCGAGCAGTCGGTTGTGCGGCTCCCGCGGATGCACCCGCACATGCTGCGCCACACCTTCGTGACCACGATGCTCGACGCCGGCGTCGACCTGCGGGACGTGCAGATCGCCGCCCGCCATGCGGACTCGCGTACGACGATGCGTTACAACCGGGCACGCAAGAACCTCGACCGTCACCCGAACTACATCCTCGCCGCCTACATGGCATCCGGTACCTGACCACACTCACCTGCTGATAGGCGGACGCTGGACAGCCGAGCGCGCGCTCATGCCGAGACGCGGAAGTCGGACAGCTGGTGGACGTGTTATCGGCCGTGGTCGGCTGTGTCGCGCTCGTGGAGCAGGATTTGGGGGTTGAGGGCGGCCAGGGCGGTGGGGGTGAGTCCGAACATGCCGCGGAAGGTGCCGGTGAGATGTGATGGCGAGGCGAATCCCGCGTCGGCGGCGGCGCGGGTGAAATCGTGGCCGTTGGCGAAGGCCTCGGCCACGCGCAGTATCCGTGCCCACTGCACGTAGCGGCGGAAGCTGGTGCCGGTCTGGTCGGAGAACTTCCGCAGGAAGTGTGACCTGGACAGCCCCGCCTCGCGGGCGGCAGCCTCGGCGCGCTGCGGGCACGCCGGGTCGGCCCGGATTCGGGCCGCCGCGCGGGCGATCCGCGCGTCGCCGGTGCCCACCACGGGGATGCTGGCCGCCGCCAGCACTTGCTCGAAGTCCACCTCGTCCCGGGTGGCCAGGTCGATCAGGTCCGCCTCGTGGCGGTGGCCGGTGCAAAAAGCGTCGGTGACGCGCCGCATACCGCCCAGGCATCGGGACATCCGCGCCGAGGTCGGGTCGAAGTAGCAGAACAGCATCCGGCCCGCACCGTCGCGGAACTCGTACCGGACCCTGGCGCGGAACAGGAAACTGCGGACGGTCAGGTCCGGCACCCCGTCGGCCCGGACGGTGAAGGGCGCGTCGAGGCCGACGCCCAGACAGGCGATCGCCGAGGAGTGGGGGCCAAGGCGCAGCAGAGGGCCAAGGTAGACGGCGTGCCCGAGCCGAAGCCACAACCGTACGGGAGCGCACGTTTGTGGAAGTGCCGGAGCGGTCATGTGATCAAGAATAAGCGCCACGCGACGGAGCACCGCCGCTTGTGGTGGAGGACAGCATCTGTCCGGTCGCGTCGTGACAATTCTTGCCACCTCTCGAACACCATGCCTGACAACCAAGACCAGCCCGCACGGAAGAGACGGCCACATGCAAGAGCCCGAGCAGTTCGTCGCGAACTTCATCGACTTCTGGAACGACCCTTCTCCCCAGCGGATGCCAGAGATCTTGCACCCGGACATCGTGTTGACCCAGCCCCTGGCCGTACCGATGCAGGGGATCGCGGCCGCACAGGAAGAGTTCCGGCGGATCTGGCGCTTGCTGCCCGACCTGCGCGCACAAGTGGACCGGTGGCGAGGCGACTCGGATCTGATGTTCATCGAACTCCGGCTGCGCGCTCACGTCAGGGGCGAACTGATCGAATGGCCGAACATCGACCGGTTCGTCTTGCGCGACGGCAAAGCGATCGAGCGCATGACCTACTTCGACCCTCTGCCGCTTCTGCCGACGCTACTCAAACATCCCTCGCTATGGCGACGTTGGTGGACATCCGGAGCGGCGCGACCGTGGCACACCGGGCATCGAATTGCCGACTACAGCGGCCGGGCCAACACAGCCGAGAACTGAACTTCCAATTTCGTACTGGACTACCCGGCGCCGATTCCGGATCCGCCGACACGCATGGTCCGGCAACCATCCTCTTCTGCCGCTGATCGTGCGTCTCTGCAAACGCCCGCACATGCCGAATAGCGGACGTGCCGCTCACGCAGGGGGTGGCTGGCCAAGCGCCGAGCCGGCCTTCTCCGGATATGTGGGGGCAACCGGGGGCCAGGGCGTGGCTTCGAACGGGGGCTGCGCTGAGGCTGGTGTCGTCTGGTTACTGGGGTGGCTCTTTGGGGCCGTTTTGCGAGTTAGGTGTCGACCGTGCGCGCGTGGTGTGTGGTGGCGTGGAGGCTGCTGAGCAGTGCGAGGGTGTGGGCGCTGGGTGTGGCGGGTTCGGCGTGGTAGATGATCAGTTGTTGGCCGGGGGCGCTGCGCACGTCGAATGCCTGGTAGGTGAGGGTGAGCGGGCCGACGTCGGGGTGCACGAGGTGTTTGGGTTCGCGTGTCTTGCCGCGCACCTGGTGGGTTTCCCACAAGGTGCGGAAGTGCGCGCTGCCTTCGTTGAGTTCGGCCACGAGGCGCCGCAGGCCAGGATCATGTGGGTCGAAGCCCGCGGCTACCCGCAGGTTCGCCACGGTGGCCTGTGCGGTCCAGTCCCAGCGTGCGTAGAACTGTCGTCCTGCGGGGTCGAGGAAGGTCATGCGGGCGAGGTTGTCCACCGCGCGGAATGGTGAGAACAGCGCGTCGGCGAGGGTGTTGGCGGCCAGGACGTCCAGGATGCGGTTGAGCACGAAGGCGGGGGTGTGCGGGTAGCCGTCCATGAGTTGCCGCAGTTCGGGGCTCACGGCCTGGGGCGCAGGCGTGGGTGTGTTGTCCGGTGTGGTGCCCGCGAGCCGGTACAGGTGCTCGCGGGCGTCGGGGTCGAGATCCAGCGTGCGGCAGAGGGCGTCGAGCACTTGCGGTGACGGGTGGGTCTCGCGGCCCTGTTCCAGGCGGGTGTAGTAGTCGGCGTTCACCCCGGCGAGCACGGCGACTTCTTCGCGGCGCAGGCCGGGCACCCGGCGCCTGCCGGAGTAGAGCACGCCCGCGTCTTCGGGAGATCGTTGTGCGCGGCGCGCTCGCAGGAACGCCCCCAGTTCACCACTGGCCATGGCATCAGGGTAGGTCGCTGGCCGCCCGGTTGGGTGGGTGCGGCACACCCAGTCACCACACGTCCTGCCATCGCCTGTCGCCGTCGTCGACGCTGGGCGGTATGACGAGCGATATCGACGTGGTCGGCATGTGGGTCACCGCGGACGGGCACATCCGGCAAGAACTGCGCGCCGACGGGCGCTACGACGAAGCGCGCGGCGAACGGCGCAGCGCCTACACCGGTCGCTACGCGGTGACCGGGAACCACCTCGACTACGTGGACGACACCGGCTTCACCGCGACGGGCGACATCCGCGACGGCGTGCTCTACCACGAGCATCTCGTCCTCTATCGCGAGTCCGCCGCTGCCGATCACCAAGGGCAGGCACGGCGATGAGCGTGCCACCCACCGACGGCGAGTTCGTGGGCCATGAGCTGGAGGGCAAGGTCGCGCTGGTCACCGGTGCCGCCCGCGGGGTCGGTGCGGCCACGGTCGCCTGGCTGCACGCCCGCGGCGCGCGTGTGCTGGCCACCGACCTCCGCCCCGAGGTGGACGATCTCGCCACCCGGTTCAACGGTGTGTCCACCCTGATCGGCGATGTGTCCCGGGAAGACACCGCGGTGCGGTCGATCGCCGCGGCGATCGACCGGTTCGGCAGCGTGGACATCCTGGTCAGCAACGCCGGTCGATCGGTGAACAAGCCGATCACCGAGACCACCGCGGCCGACTGGGACGAGCTGATGTCGATCAACGCCCGCGGGGCGTTCCTGCACGCCCGGGAGGCGTTCCGGGCGATGCGCGAACACGGCGGGGGTGTGATCGTCACTGTCGGGTCGTTCGCCTGCACCGTCGGGCTGGTCGAAGCCGCGGGCTACAGCGCGTCCAAGGGAGCGCTGGCGCAGCTGACCAAGGTGCTGGCGCTGGAGGGCGGCCCGCACGGCATCCGCGCCAACGTCGTCGCCCCCGGTGTGATCGAGACCGACATGCTCGACAACTTCCGCGCCGACAGCCGGGAGTATCTGCGCTCCTTCGGCGCCGCCCACCCCTTGGGCCGGGTCGCGCAGCCCGAAGAGATCGCCGAGGTGATCGGTTTCCTGGCCTCGCCCCGCTCCAGCTTCATCACCGGCGCGGTCATCGCCACCGACGGCGGCTACACCGCCGCCTGACTCCCAACAACCACGACGAGAGAAAAGAGCACGTCATGCCCGGACGCCTCGCAGGCAAGGTCGCGTTGATCACGGGCGCGACCGGCGGCATCGGTCGAGCAACCGCGGAACTGTTCGCCCGCGAAGGAGCAGGCCTGGTCGTCACCGACATCGCCCAGGACACCACGGACGAGCTCGCCGCGCGCCTGAAAGCCGAGGGCACCGATGTGCTGTCGGTCAGGTTGGATGTCTCATCGCCGGAGAACTGGAGCGAGGCGATCGAGCTCACCCGGCGGTACTTCGGCCGCCTTGACGTCTTGGTCAACATCGCCGGTGTCGTGGACTGGCCCGGTATCGAGGAGACCACAAAGGACGGCTGGGACCGGGTGGTCGCGGTCAACCAGACCGGCACCTGGCTCGGAATGAAGACCGCCATGCCCCTGCTGCGTGTCTCCGGCAACGCCTCCGTCATCAACACCTCCTCAGTGCTCGGCCTGGTCGGCAGCGGCGCCGCCGCCGCGTACCAAGCGACCAAGGGAGCAGTGCGGCTGCTGACCAAGACCGCCGCCGTCGAATACGCCACCCGCGGAGTCCGGGTCAACTCGGTGCACGCGCCCATCCCGCCGGACCTCAGCCCAGCGTGTCGGGCCGGAAACACCGATCTTGGAACAGTCCCGTTCGACGACGTCGGTGCGGACTTGACTCCGAGGTGATCGGCGGTGTCATGGTGTCGAAGGCCATGTCGGCGCGAAGCGGTGGAGACTTGCCAGCCGTGAAGGCCTCGTGCAGCTGGGCGGTGGATATCGCGATGCAGGGTGTGACGGGAATGTCTTGATCGTTTTTTTTGGGGGGGGCGATTCCGGCTGTGCAGGCGGGGATGCCGTGCCGGTGAGCGGGGCGGGCGTGGTGGTCCTGCTGGCGGCAACGCGCTGCCGAATGGACGGGCACGTCGTCTCCGATTGGGCTCCGGTGCCCACGTAGAGCCCGATACAAGCCGACATACAGCGGCACTCGGCCCCGGCTTAACTAGGCGTTGACCTGAACAAACCGGCAGAATTTAGCATCCGACGTCACTGGCTGGCATGCCGGAGCTGCGGTCTCATAATCCCTTGGCCGTCGGTTCGAGCCCGACCCGGCCCACAACATCAACATCGCTGCCGACCTGCGGGGATGTTGGCCCTTCGGCGGCGATTTCGCCTCGACGTTGATCGCGACTGGGCTCCGTTATGTCTCCGTTTGTTCCGGTGTGCTCATAGGTGGAGGAGTGCTCTGCGGAGCCGCTTGTTGGCGTAGCAGCGTTTCTGCTTCCTCGTCACGACGGCTGCGGTGGGGATCTGCGGTCGTGGACGCGTGCGTTGCTTGTCGATACCTGCTCACGAAGTGGTCAGCTCTGGATTGACGTCATTGCCGGAGACTCGTCTGACGCCTTCGCCTGCGACTGTGGGTAGTCGGCTTCGGCGGTGCGTGTCGTCTTGCGCGAATCTCTGAGTCACTTAAATGACAGCTTTCTGATCTGCGAGTACAGCATTCGTGACCCCCTCACTGCCAGTGAGGTGCGCAGGGGCTTTCTACCTGCGGGAACGGAGAAACCGCAGGAAAAGCGCTGTGGTTCAGCGCTGCTGGATGCACTTTAAGACCGTTCGGAACCCCCTCGTGCCCCAGTTTTGCCCCAGGGAAATTCGTGTGAATGATGACAGGCGATGTCGGGAGCGCGCGGCAACTGCGCGGAAAGGGGGTGGCTCCACGTCGAAGGGGAGGGAACGCGGAGCCACCACGAGAATCTTGGCACGATTGGGCGGCGAGCACCGGGTTGATGGCCTCCACTGGCCGGTAGTGCGACCTCCGCGTCGGGGCCGGTCAGCGCGGAGACGAACTTGGTGAATGTCGGGGGGAAGTCTCTCAGGTGCCTCGAAATCGGACTCGGTGGCGTGGGTGTCGTAGTTCAGGCCGATCGCGACGATCTGCCGCGGGGCCGGCGACGGTGAGCCCAGCTGCGTGCGGGTGAAGGCGACGCCGGGTTCGGTGGGCGGCTGTCGTGCCCAGGCCCGGAAGCCGTCCCAGTTCTCGTAAACGGACACGAGGCCGGGGCCGAACTTGCCACCCGACGCGGTTTCGACGTCGATTCCGGTGTCGTCGGCGGTCATCAGGACCGCGCGTCCGTCCACATTGGCCAGTTTCATGGTTTCACTTTTCCGGGATTCGGCCTGGACCAGCCGACGGTGTGCTGTCAATGCCGATGGCGGCGCGCGAGCTGATCTGGCGTTACCTCGCAGCGTTCGGGCCGGCCACCGTCGCCGACGCCCGGACCTGGTCCGGGGTGAGCGGACTGCGTGAGGTCTTCGAGCAGCTGCGGCCGGAACTGCGGACATACACCGACGAAGCGGGGCGCGAGCTGTTCGACCTGCCGGACCACGAGATCCCGTCGCCGGAACTGCCCGCGCCTGTCCGGCTCCTCGCGGAGTTCGACGCGACCCTGCCCGCCCACGCCGACCGCACGCGCGTGATGACCGAGCCGATCCTGCGTCAGGTCTGCCAGGGCGCCGCGGTCGCGGCCATTGTGCTCGTCGACGGCACGGTGGCCGCGACCTGGACGAAGGACCGCACAGGTGTGCTCACCGTCGTACCGCTGCGCTCGATCGCCGCCACCGACCGAGAAGCCATCGAAGCCGAAGCCCTGCGGTTACTGGAGTTCGCCGCTCCCGGCGCCGTTCACGACGTCAGGTTCAGTGAATAGCCCACAGTCATGTGCGGTGCAGTGCGGCACTGCACCGCAGTATCGGACGCGTGACGCTTGCGGTGAGGGCGCATTCGAGGCATGTGGCTGGTCAGCGTGACAGCCGGGTTAAATGTGGATGACCGCCCGGGTGGAGGATGTCGCCCAGAGCCGTACGGGCTTCGACTTGCTGACTCGCCGAGCTCGCCGTAGTCGAGTCTCGGTCTGCGGTGGAGCTCGACCCGCACAGGTGGACCACGGACGTGGCCATCCGCCTGAACAACTGAACCGCCGCGTCGAGCCGCGTGGCGGGCGCACCGAGCACTTATATGCTTCTTCGGCTATATTGCTTTCATGGCATCTACCTTCGTCGTGCTGGCGGATCCGAGTCGCCGGGAGATCCTCGACCTGCTGCGTGAACGCGAGCAGCCGGTCGGCGACCTCGTCGACCGGCTGACGCTGACCCAGCCGACCGTGTCGAAGCACCTCAAGGTGCTGCGCGAGGCTGGCCTGGTCGAGGTGCGCACGGACGCCCAGCGCCGCTGGTACCGCGTCAACCCGCGCCCGCTGGCGGAGATCGAGGCCTGGCTCGCGCCCTACCGCGCGATGTGGGAGAAGAGCCTGGACGCGCTCGAACACCGACTCGACGAGATCGAAGGGGACTGACCCGTGGACGCGGAACTGCAGATGATCGAGGGCAAACCTGTGCTGCGCTTCGAGCGCCGGCTGCGGCACTCGCCGGAGAAGGTCTGGCGAGTGGTCACCGAACCGGCCGAGATGAAGCACTGGTTCCCGGCCGAGGTCACGATCGACGGTCGCACCCTGCGCTTCACCTTCCCGGACGCCGCCCCGGTCGATGCCGACGGCGGCGAGGGCGAACTGCTCGAGTCCGACCCGCCGAAGGTCTTCGCCTTCCGCTGGGCGAACGACGTGCTGCGCTTCGAGATCCTCCCTCAGGCCGACGGCTGCCTGCTGGTGTTCACCGCCGTGGTCTCGTCGAAGCTCTCCGCCGGCCGCGAGGTCCCCGGCTGGATCACTTGCCTGGACGCCCTGGTCGCCCACGCCGACGGCACCGAGTTCGAGCCACCCACCGAGTGGCTCTCGCGCATCGAGCACTACATCGCGAAGTTCGGCCTCGATGAGGGCACCGACAACCCCGACGGCATCCACTTCACCCGCGACCTCGCCTGGACCCCGCTCGACGACATCTGGGCCCTCCTCACCGAAGGCGCCACCGACACCGTTCCCACCCGTGCCGCCCACCCCGGCATCACCCCGGGCAAGCTCACCCGCTCCGAAGCACCCCACCTGCTGGAGTACGAGTGGCTCCAGGACGGGATCCCGCGGGGCGTCGTGCGCTGGGAGTTCCAACACGAACGTCTGCAGGGCACCACCGTGACCCTTTTCCAAGAAAACGCACACGGCCCCGAAGCCCTCGCCGCCTGGCACGTGCACATGGAACTCTTCTTCGCCGCCACCCAAGGCGACATCCGCTGCCCCTGGCCCACCGCCCGAGAGGAGGAGCTCGCCAAGCGCTACGCCGACCAGTGATCACCCGGCCTGCCGACACCGCTGATCAGCATCCGCTCCTTGCGGTTGCCGACCAGCCGCTGGGTCCAGTCGATGCTCCAGCGTGCTCACGCCAGCGCACGGCGGGGGACTCCAGGGTCAGTTTTCGGCCCGGCACGCCATGTAGTCTATATATAGAATATGGTGAATTTGGATCGGGTGCTCACTCGCGACGGTGGGGTTCTGCGGTACTGCGATCTGGCGGGGGCCGGGCGTCCTGTCGTCTTCACGCACGGCGCCGGGATGGACCACCGGATGTTCGACGCGCAGGCACTGGCCCTGAACGAGGCTGGTCACCGGGTGGTCAGCTGGGATCAGCGGGGCCATGGCGAGTCGAGCCTCGCGCCGGGTGTCCGGTTCACCGCGGAGAGCGCGCTCGACGATCTGAGTGCCCTCCTCGATCACCTCGGTCTCGACCGTCCGGTCCTCGTCGGGCACTCGCTCGGCGGGAACCTCGCGCAGGCACTCGTCCGCCGCTTTCCCGCGCGCGTGTCCGGTCTCGTCGTCGTGGACTCGGCGTGGAACACCGGTCCGCTCACCGCGGTCGAGCGGTTCTCGCTGAAACTCGTCGCTCCGGCGCTCGCCCTCATCCCCGCTTCGCGGCTCCCGGGTCTCATGGCCAGGGCCTCGGCCGTGACTCCGGAAGGGATCGCCGAGTCCGAGGCGACGTTCGCGAACATGCCCAAACAGGTCTTCCTCGACGTCTGGCGGGCCACGGTGTCGTTCGTCGCCCCGGAACCGGGCTACCGCACTCCCGTGCCACTGGGCCTCATCCGCGGCGACCGCGACCGCACCGGCAACATCGCGGTGGCGATGCCTCGCTGGGCGCGGGCCGAAGGCATGACCGAGCACGTCGTTCCCGATGCCGGACACGTGGTCACCCTCGACGCGGCGGACGCGGTGAGCACGGCGATCCGGGACATCATCAACGGCTGGGACGCGACGATCGAGGAGCGCCCGGTATGACCGCGGCCGACGACCGGGCCGCGTTCGCCACGGCGATGGGCGATTTCCTCGCGTCGTGGAACCTGCCCCGGGCGACGGGCCGGGTCTACGGGCGGCTTCTGCTCAACGCGGGTCCCGTGTCGCTGGACGAACTCGGCGAGGCACTCGGCCTCAGCAAGGGAGCGGTGAGCGTGGCCGTCCGCGAGCTGGTCTCCTGGGGGCTCGCCAGGACCATCCCGCAGCCGGGTAGTCGCCGGCTGCTCGTCGAGGTGGTGGGCGGGTTCGAGCAGCTCCTCGCGGCCAGTCACGAGCGGACGCGGGCCTTCGTCCGGGTGCTCCGGACCGGAACGACGAGTGCGGAGGACGAACGCGCCCAGTCCCGGCTCGCGGAGGTCGCGGACTTCTTCGAGTCCTATGTGGACGCAGGAGAGCAGATGCTGCGAAACAGGCGTTCGTAACGCGGCACCCGACCCGACGTACGCACGCTTCCCCCGGCGAAGTGTCATGACGACAAACCTTGGTCACGGTCGTCGAGGACCTGGGTGCCCACTCGAAGAATGCGGGAGTCAGCGGCAGGTGTTAGGCCTTGTGACGCAGCAAAAAGCGGGGGCCGTAGTAGTCGACGGTGAGACCAGTCTGCTGGCGCTAGGGCATGGTGTCCTCCGTGCGGGGGCGTGGAAGAGCCCTTGAGTCGAGGGTTCTCGTACGACGTGCTCGAAACGCTGTCCAGGGTCATGACTGTGCCTCCGCGTCAGGGCAGGATGGGCGGGTGGTAGGGCAAGGTCGCCGACAGCAACGTCAGCAGTCCGAGCACGATCGGGAACAACGCGATGAGGTAGACGAACGTGTAGCCGACGATGTCGCGTGCCTTGAGGGAAAGAACCCCGAGTAAGGGCAACATCCAGAAGGGATTGATCAGATTGGGCAGGGCCTCGCTGGCGTTGTAGATCTGGACCGTCCAGCCGAGGTTCACGTGCGCGTCGTTCGCGGCCTGCATCACGTACGGCGCCTCGATGATCCATTTACCGCCGCCTGAGGGGATCACGAAGCCGAGCACCACCGAGTAGACGCCGATCAACAGCGGAAACGTGGTGTCGTTGCCCGCGGAGGTGAAGAGCGCGGCGAGGTGATGGGAGATCGACGTGCCGGCACTGTCGGTAGCCTTGGTCATGATCGCGGCGATACCGGCGTAGAACGGGAACTGGATGAGGACACCGCCGGTGGCGGGGACTGCTTTGGTGACCGCCGCAAGGAATCGGCGGGGGCGCCAGTGCAGCAGCAGCCCGAGTGTGAGGAAGAGCAGGTTGTAGGTGTTGAGGCCGGAGATCGCGACGATGGGGTCGTTGTCGGCGAACTCCTGAACGGCCCAGCCGCCGACCAGGGCGACGACGACGATCGTCAGCAGCGGGCTGTACTCGAGCCATTCGCCGGGGCGTGACCGCGGAGTGTCGTCCTCGACGGGATCACGCGGGTCGATGCCCAGATCCGCCGCGGTGCGAGCGGCCGACGCGCGAGGAGCCGTCAGGAACGCGACGATCACGCACACGACCACGACGACCGCGGCGAGCAGGAGGGACTGCCAGGTGAAGATGGTCTCTCGGAAGGGGATGACGCCGGTGACCGGGAGCAGCGATTTGGGGATGCTGGCGGGGTTGGCCTGGAGTTGCGCGGCGGAGGAGCTGAGGCCGAGTGCCCAGCTCCCGCCGAGGCCGAGATAGGCGGCGGCGGACGCGGCCCGATAGTCCATGCGCAGGTCGTGTCGCTCCGCGAGCCGCCGCACCAGAAGCGCGCTGAAGATGAGGCTGAACCCCCAGTTCAGGAGCGCTGAGAGCAGGCTGACCGCGGCGACCATGGCGATGGCCGCGCGCGGGTTGCCGGGGACGCGGGCGAGCCGGGTGATGGCTTTGCGGACCGGCCCGGCGGTGGCGACGACGTAACCGCCGATGGCGACCATGGCCATCTGCATGGTGAAGGGGATCAGATCCCAGAATCCGTCCCCGAACACGGTCGCGACCTTGGCGGGTGACGAACCGATCCCCATCGCGGCGACTGCGACTACCGCGACGGTGAGCAGTGCGAAGACGAGTGTGTTGGGGAACCATTTTTCAGACCAGGCCGCACTGCGGGTGGCGATGCGTGCCAGACGGCCGTGGGGCGGCTCGGTGATGAATGGTGAATCGGGCGATGTCATGCGGAGCTCCCGGTGGGTCAGCCGGCCTGCTGGACACGGCCGCGATGGACGAGGGCTGCGGCCGCCAAGTCGGCCAATGCCGTTCCCACTGCCTTGAACACGGTGATCTGGTGGTCGTCCCTGCGGCCGAGTGCTTCCCGTCGGCAGAGCTGCGGGAGGGTGGCCGCGACGGCATCGCGGGTGATGATGCCGTCGAGGAGGGGCTGGGTGAGGTCGCCGGACTCGTCGAGTGCGATCTCGCTGTCGATGTACAGCGTTCCGCGGGTCAGGCAGGTGTCGTCGGCTTCGCGCATGTCCTGGCGGAAGCTGCCGACGAGGTCGAGATGCGTGCCGGGGGTCAGCAGCTCGCCTCGGATGATCGGGCTGGTGGCGAGTGTGGCGCACGAGATCACGTCGGCCCGGGGGATCGCCGTGTCGAGGTCGTCGGCGACATGAGCATCCACATCGGACTCCCGGAGCCTGGTGACCAGTGCGGCGGCGGCTTCGCGACGCTGGTCGTGCACGAGGACGGTGCGGATGCCGAGTACGGCCGCGTGGGCCTCGGCGGCGAGCGATCCGACGTGGCCGGCGCCGACCACGAGGTGGACGCGGCTGTCCGGGCGAGCGAGGTAGGAGGAGGCGAGTGCCGCGGTGGCGACCGTGCGCCGACGGGTCAGTTCGTTCCCGTCGATGACCCCGAGGTGTTCCCCGGTGTCCGCGCTGGCGAGAACGTAGGCCGAGGACAGCGCGGGGCGGCCCTTTGCGCTGTTTTCGGGGAAGACGTTCACCAGCTTGACTCCGAGCAAGCCGCCTGAGCGCCAGGAAGGCATCAGCAGCAACGTGGAGCCCGCCGTCTTGTCGATCTGGTGGTGATGGCGTGGGGGCGTGGTTGCCCCGCGGGCAAGACCCTCGCGCAGGGCGGGAATCAGCGCGCCGAACGGCAATGCGGCGGCGGTTTCCTCGGCGGAGACGGTGTACACGGTGGTCCTTTCTCGTTCACGCGTCGAGCACAAGGTCTGATGTCGGCACGGATTGGCAGGTGAGGCAGTGGTCGTCCGGGAGATCCTCGGATGGCGTGACGAGATGCGAGACCGTCCCGTCGAGCACGGGGACCGAACAGCTCTCGCACTGGCCGACGCGGCAGCCGCTCGGCATCGAGATGCCGCTCTTCTCGGCCAGTTGCAGCAGTGTGCCGTCGGACTTGGCCCAGGTGACCTCGCGTCCGGTGCGGGCGAACGTCACGATCGCGGTGGCGTCGTCGGGAATCCGTATCGGCGCGGGTCGCGCGTGGAACTTCTCACTGAAGACGTCGAACCGCGGGACTCCTCGCGCGACGAGCCCGGCGGTCACCTCGTCGAGCATGGTCTCGGGTCCGCACAGGTAGAAGCGCGCACGCTTGCGGATCAGTGCGGCATCGACACTTCCGGCCGAAATCCGCCCACGTGCGTCATAGCGGTCTTCCGGGGCGGGCCGGCTGTAGTGGTCGACGACGTGGACTGTGGGGAGTGCCGCGGTGAGTGCGGCGAGCCGTTCGCGGAACGCGTGGTTCGCGCTGTCCCGGTTGCCGTAGTGAAGGACGACCTCTGGTGCGGTCGCAGGCAGCTCGGTGAGGGTTTCGAGGTAGCTCAGGAACGGGGTGATGCCGATGCCGGCGGCCAGGAGCACGATCGGTCGCGTATGGCTGAGTGGGATGGCGAAGCCCCCGGATGGTGGAGTCACCAGCACCCTTTCGCCGGGACGCAGCCGCTCGTGGACAGTCGGTGAGAAGTGGCCGCCGTCGACCCGTCGTACTGCGAGCGCGTACGTGGTTCGTACTCCCGTCGCGGTCCCGATGAGGGAGTAGCTACGGGTGAGGCCGGGATCATCACGCCACGCGACCGTCACGTGCTGCCCGGCGCGGAACGACGGCAGCGGGCCGTCATCGGCGGGACGCAGTTCGACGGACATGATCTCGTCCGTTTCGTAGGCGGTGTTCTCGACCACGAATTCACGCTGAGCCGTCCAGGGCGCGGGCTCGTCCGCTTGGACGTCGCAGAAAGTCGAGCGCAGGCCCACGGAGCCGCTGATCGGGTCGCGTGCCTCGTCGCCGATCAGCAGGTTGTAGTTGGTGCCGCCGTCGTCGAGTGGGTTCGAGCCCGGCAAGGCCAGGTCGGGCGCGGGTTGCCACCAGCCGTATTCGGCGACGACGACGTCGCGGTGAAGCGCCGGGTCGATCCGCGCCCGCATCCGGATGGTGGCTCGCGAGGTCGTGATGCTGATCCATTGCCCGTCCACGATCCCGCGGTCGTGGGCGAGCTCGGTGCTCAGCTCGACGGTCGGTTCGGGGAAACGCTTCCGTAGCGAAGAAATCCCGTGGTGCTGGCTGTGGCAGAAGTAGCCGTTCTTGGCGCAGGTGAGCACGAGCGGATACCGGGAATCGGGTGCGGGTGGGTGCGCGTCCGGAACGGGTGACTGCCCGTACTCGGCGAGCCGTTCGGAATACAGTTCGACCCGGCGCGTGGGCGTGGCGAACCCTGCCACGGAGCCGTCCTCCGATTCCTCGGCGTACTTGCGGTGGCGGGTCCTCAGTGGCAGGTCGATTCCGCCGGGCGAGCGACGGAGTTCTTCGACGGTGACGCCGAGCGGGCCGAGCTGGTGGTTCCAGCCGTCCTCGACGTGGCCGCCGAAGAAGTCGGCCTCGAATCCAAGCCGTACCGCCAGGTCGAAGACGACTTCGGTGTCCGAACGCGATTCGCCGACAGGGGCGGTCATCTGTGGTCGCAGCTGGACTCGTTCCTGGGCGGCGCGAGTGATCTCGAAGCCAACTTTGATCGCCTCGTGTTCCCAAGGCGTCTGCACAGGGAGAAGAAGGTCCGCGAACCGCGAGGTGGGGTTCTCGAAAAGGTCGAGGTGAACGCCGAAGTCCAGGCTGCGCAACGCTTCCGCGGTCCGCCGTGGATCAGGTTGGGACAGCAGGAGATTTCCGCCGAACGAAACCAGTGCGCGTACCGGGTAGGGCTCGCCTTCGAGGACCGCGTGACAGAAGTCGCGTGCGTTGGTCCAGCCTTGTGCCGGCGGGCCCAGCGGGAACCGGTCCAGCCCCAGGGCCTTGGCTCGTTGCGGCTCGCCGAGCTGATCGGGCGAGGTCACCGGGTTGACGGGAAGCTTGGGCAGGATCACGTTACCGCCCGGGACATCGAAGCTGCCGGTGAGCGCGTAGAGCGTGGCGATCGCTCGCTCGGTTTGCGTGGCGTTCGTATGCTGGCCGACGCCGGACCACGCGGCGTAAGAAACCGACTGAGCAGTGGCCAGTTCCGCGGCGAAGGCTTCGATGGCGGCCGGGTCGATCGTGGTCACGGCCGCGGTCCGGTCCAGCGACCAGGCGCTGCACGCCTGGGCGTAGTGGTCGAACGCCGGCACGCAGTCCACCGGCCCTGTCCGGGTGGTTACTCGTCGACGTCCCGTCAGAGCGAAACGCTCCGGTTGGGAGGCCGCCTGCGTGGTATCGAACGGTTCGGGTCGTCCCGCCAGTTCGTCCCAAACCACGTAGCCGGACAGCTCGGGATCGATGTCCTTCGCTTGGAGGAACCTGCCGGTGTCGATCCGGACCAGCAGCGGTCCGTTGGTCCACGTTCGCACGAACGCCTCGTCGTGACCTCGCGTGGAGAGCAACTGCCCGGCGACTCCGAGAGCGAGGGCGCCGTCGGTCCCGGGCCGAACCCGCAGCCAATGATCGGCTTGGAGCGCGCTCGTGGACCGTCGAGGGTCGATCACGACGAGTTTCGCCCCTCGGGCGCGTGCTTCAGCCAACGCCGCGGATTGAGCCAACCAGGACTTCGCCGGGTTGTGACCCCACAGGACAGCGAGATCGGTACTCGCGTAGTCCGGGACCGGCAGTCCGCTGCCGAACGTGAAGGCGTGCGCGAAGTCCTTGTGCCAGTTGCAGATCTCAGTCGAGTACAGCGTGTTCGGGCTGCCGAAGCGCCGGATGAACCGTTCCACCCAGTCGATCGAATCCGACATCGGTGTTCCGCTGGGGGAGGTCACCGAGAAGGCGACCGCCTCGGCCCCATCGCGTGCCCGGATCGTGCCCAGCCTTTCGGCTACCTCGGTCATGGCTTCCTCCCAACCGGTCTCTCGCCAGCGCGGATCGGGATCGGATTTGGGGGTGGTCCGCCGCAGAGGACTGCGCAAGCGTTCGGTGGAGTGCACGAGTTCGGGAGCCGCCCTGCCTTTGGGGCAAAGGGCGGCCCCGGTGGGGTGGGCGGGATCTGGCCGGGCACTGACGAGCAAGCCGTTGTCGACCGTGTAGACCGCACCGCACCGCGAGCGGCACAACGTGCAGTAACCCCGCAGGTCAGACGCCTTTGCCATAAGTTACTCCTTAGTAACCGGCTACCGGTTACCGTTCACCGGTAACGAGTAAGATGCGCCAAGAGGATGCGGAAGTCAAGATCCGTGGAAGGAAGGGGGTGGGTCTTGACGGAGAACGGAGCGGTTCGCCTGCAGCACACGAGCCTGCGGGACCAGGTTCTGGAGGTGGTTCGGCAGGCGATGGTGTCCGGCGAAATCCGGCCGGGTGACATCTACTCCGCGGCCGCGCTGGCGACGCGACTGGGCGTGTCCAGCAGTCCGGTGCGGGAAGCGTTGTTGACGCTGGTGAACCAGGGGCTGATGGAACCCGTGCGGAACCGGGGCTACCGGGTCGTCGCGATGGAGGAGCAAGACCTCGACGAGATCTACGAGATGCGTCAGCTCCTCGAGGTGCCAGGCACGTTGTCCGCGGCGGCGAAGGCGGGTCCGGCGGACCTTGACCGCCTCGGCGACCTGGCCGGAGAAATCGAGCGCGCCGCTCGCGAGGGTGATGTCGCCAGCTTCCTTGAAACGGACAGGCGGTTCCACCTGGCCCTTCTCTCGCTCGCGGGCAACCGCCGACTGCTGGAAAGTATCGCCAACCTGCGCGACCAGACCCGGCTGTACGGCCTGGAGAAGCTGGCGGAAAGCGGCCGGCTCACCGGAGCGGCCAGTGAACATCGGGAGATCCTCGCCGCGATCGCGGCGAGGGACTGGGACGCCTTGGAGAACCTGATGCACACCCACTTGCGGCACACCCGCGCTGACTGGGCCGCCGGGTGACGCACGTGTGGCCTGCCGAACGAAGCCGGCACGTCAGGCGGATCATGGTCAGGTCTTGGACGAGCAGTTCAGGCCCATGTGCTCCCTGACTGTTTCGAACCCCAGACTGACGTAGGTGCGGCGCCGAGCGTCGTCGACGACGTGATCATGTGATGCTGCGGGTCGGCCGCGCTACTGGTCATCTTCGTCCCGCTGTCGCTCCGCGCCTACACGCAAAGAGGACGCTGACCCCTCCAGGCCTCCGCAGACAGCATCGTCCTGGGCAGTGCAGTACAAAGATCTGCTGCACCTCTTCGTGGATGTTTTGCGCCGTTCTGCCTGAATGGCACTCCTCCGAAAGACGTCAGACATTCCGGTAGGGGCGGACCCAGATACGCCAGACATCCGCCACGGGATGACCTAGGAGCCCGAGAAGTTCGCTACGGGGCATCATGCTCGGCACCGCAGCCCTTGTTCTGGTCGCGCCACTGACCTTCAACTCGATGAACAAGTGGGCAGCGGGTATCAGCGACACGTTCGCGTTGGGTGTGCTCAACGAGATGCTCGGCGCCGAAATCCCCATCGTCGCCGCCCCGTGTGTCAAACCGCCCTTCGTAGCACGGTCAAGTCCGATGTGGATAGATGACTGGATATCTCGTAGCGACATAGGACACCCTTTTCGGGGGTGCACAACGTTGCCCGCTGCCCATCTTGTACCGATGGGCCATCATTGTCGTGAACCCATACGCGATTGCGAGCGGCAACGGCACGTGTGCTGACGATGTGGTGCGTCGTATTGGGTTTGCTTGCCTGGTACGACCGCGTTTCTCCGTGACAACCGACCGCACTCGGTGTCGTGGCAGCCCCTACAAGGTATCGGCCGAGAAGGTCGGTCAACAGGCGACCATCGCCGTGGGATCCGTCGCCGACGCGCTGTTGTTCGACGCCAACCCCCACGCGGAAATCGCCCACCTGAGCGACCGTTCCCACCACATCGGGACGTTGCAGGCTGGGCGACCGAACTAGGATGAGCACCTCGCGCGCTGACTTGCCGACGTCCGCTCATGCAGATGAGCGTGAGATCGCTTGGCGGTCGCTGGTTTGGGTTATGCGGGGTGGGCCGCCTGATCCGGCAGGTGTGGTCCGGCCGCGTGCTCCGAAGCTGATCGCTCTTGTCTTGCTCCATGAGACCGGTCTTCGGGTCGTCTACCCGGCTGGCGGGCAGTGTGGCCGACGCCGAGGGTGTCACCCGAGATGTGTGCTACTCGAGGTCTCGGCGATCTGTCCGTTGTGGACGGTTCACGGGCCTGGTTCGTAGTTCTTCTGTCCTGTGGCGGGATGGCAGTTCGTCCGCTACCAGGTCGCCGGGAGCTGGTAGCGGCCGTAGATGTTCGCGTCGTCGAAGAACGTCAGGATCACCGCCGTCCGCGTCACCTTCGACCCGCGCGGAATCCCCGCCGCGGGCTGATCAAAACAGCTCACGGCCGCAGCGGGCCGAGATAGAGGTACCGGTCAGCCGGGATCGTGGTGCTCCGCGTCCAGGCCTTGAAGAAGTCGTCGAGGTCCACTCCTGACACCCGTTTGGCCAGCTGTTCGAACTCCGGCCACGAGGCATTGCCGCCCCAGTGCAGGTTCTGCCAGATGGGCAGCACCCGGAAGAACGCGTCATCGCCGATACTGCGGCGCAGTGCGTGCAGCATCAGCGGCCCGGTCCGGTACACCGCGGACAGGTAGGTGTCTGCGCCGGGATCGTAGAGCGGCACCTTCCAGAAGTTCGGCTTGTCCCTGTTGGCGGAGATGAGCTCGCGGTACTGAGCGTCCAGGTCCTTGCCTTCTTTGGCCTCGCTCCACAGCCACTGTCGCCGAAGGGTTGGTGGTGGCCAGGCCGCGTCAGGGTTACCTGGTCCGGCCGCTGTCCCATCAGGATCTGGCCGAACTGACACAGGCGCGGGCGGAGATCGAGTCCCTCGTATTGGGGCTGTCGGTGCGGGAAGGCGACACCCGCTGGGAGGCCGATGCCGTTGCCGCGCACCACTTTCTGGAACGCGCGCCGTATCGCGACCCGGCCGATTTTGGCCACCTGTCCGACGAGTGGTCGCAGGCACACGCGGCCTTCCACCACGCGCTGCTGGTCGGCTGCCGCAACCAGCGGCTGCTCGACGCGGCACGGTCGTTGCGGCAGGAGGCCGAGCTGTACCGGCAGTGGTCGGTGTCCCTCGGCAACGAACCCGGCCGCGACGTCGCCGCCGAGCATCGAGCACTACTCGACGCCGTTCTCGCGCGCGACGCCGATCACGCGCAGGAACTGCTGCGTGACCACATCGCGCACGCCGCCCGGCTGTTGATCAGCTGTGCGCCCGATCAACTCAACCAGGTCGGGGGAGAAACGGCCTCGCGGTCCTCGGTGACGAACACTTCGTGAATCACCTCATGCTCGCTGCACTAGGTCGCCGTCCATCCGGTTGGGAGGGTGCTGCACACCCGGCCACCACACGTCCTGTCATTGCCTGTCCCGGTTGCCGACGCTGGTCGGTATGACAGGCGATATCGATGTGACAGACATGTGGGGTCACCGCGGACGGGCATATCCAGCAGGAGTCCGGCGGTTAACGCCGTCGGCGTTTCCGAATCTTGAAGGCCAGCACGCCCACCACGGCGAGGACAGCCACGGTCAGCCACACCGCGGTGGGCACACCGAACAACAGGCCAGTGGCACTCAGCAGGGATCCGATCAACATGGGTGATGCTCCTTCGATGGTCACTATCGCGACGGCATGACCGTTGATGACGACGCTACGAACACCACCCCGGGCGTGTCGTCGGTTCACGGGAGTAACCGCGGTGGAGATTTCCCAGGCAGATCTCCACCCCATCTCCACCTCCAGCACCAGGACACCCTGCCTGGAAACCGGCTAGCGTCACCGCCGATCGCCTCAGTGACCGCACGGATCAGGGAGGGTGTGATGGCGAGCATGTATGCCGCATCGGCGTCGGCAGTGCGCCAGGACGGGGACCGATGACCGACGTCCTGATCGCGGGCGCCGGACCCACCGGGCTCACGCTGGCCATCGAGCTGGCCCGCCGGGGCGTCGACGTGCGCATCGTCGACCGAGCAGGCGAGCACTTCCCCGGTTCGCGCGGCAAGGGGCTCACCGCACGCACCCAGGAGGTGCTGGACGACCTCGGTGTCGCCGACGAGGTGCTGCACTACGGGTTCCGGCACCTGCCACACCGGCGGTACCTCGACGGCGACCTGGTTGCCGAGACCGACCCGCACGCCCAGCGGGCACCCACACCGGATCGGCCCTACGAGGGCGGGCTGCTGATCCCGCAGTGGCGGATCGAGCGGATCCTGCGCGCGCGGCTCGCCGAGGACGGCGTGCGGGTGGAACTGGCCGCAGGCGTCGCCGGGTTCAGCCAGTCCGCGAACGGTGTGCATGCGGTGCTGGGCACCGGCGAGCGGGTGGCCGCGCGCTACCTGGTCGGCTGCGACGGCGGCCGCAGCACCGTACGCAAGGCACTCGGCGTGCGCTTCGAGGGCGAGAACAAGGAGCAGGCCATGCTGCTCGGGGACGTCGAGCTCAGCGGGCTCGAACCGGACGCCTGGTACCAGTGGACCGTCCGCCGGCGCGGGTTCCTGGCCCTGTGCCCGTTCCGCCACGAGCGGTCCTGGCAACTGCAGGCCGTACCGTTCAGCGACTTCGGCGCGGAGGGCAGCCTTCCCGAACCCTCGCTGCCGTACTTCCGCCGGATCGTGGACGATCTCGCCGGCGGGCACGGCATCCGGCTCTCGAAGGCAACCTGGCTGTCCACGTACCGGGTGAACGTGCGGATGGCCGACCGGTTCAGGGTGGGCCGGGTGCTGCTGGCCGGCGACGCGGCGCACGTGCATCCGCCGGCCGGCGGCCTCGGCATGAACACCGGCGTCCAGGACGCGTACAACCTCGGCTGGAAGCTCGCCATGGTGTGTTCCGGCGCGCGGCAGTCGCTGCTGGACAGCTACCAGGAGGAGCGGCTCCCGGTCGCCTCGTGGACGCTCGGCGTGAGTGCCGAGGGGCTGCGCAGGGTCGCGGAGCGGTTCGTCAACGGTGGCAGCACGGACATCGTGGACGGCGCACCCCGGACGGCCAGCAGCTCGGGCTCGGCTACCCGGCCAGCTCGCTGTCCGTCGACGGCGACGGCGGGAATGGACCGCACGCCGGTGATCGTGCGCCCGACGCGCCCTGCGTGGACAGCTCCGGTAAGTCACGGCGGCTGTTCGACGTCTTCCGCGGCCCGCATTTCACCCTGCTCGGCTTCGGCGAGTCCTGCGCCGGTCCACTGCAGGACGTCGGCATCGCCCACAGTGGACGCGTCAAGCCGGTGTCGGTCGGCGCGCCGGGCAGCGGTGCCGATCTGGTGGACGTCGAGGGGCACGCGCGGACCGCGTACGGCGTCACCGAGGACACCCTCGTCCTGGTGCGGCCTGATGGCTACCTCGCGCTGCGCGCACCCGGCGCGAGCAGGACCGCCGTGCGGGACTACCTGGACCGGGTCGGCATCAGCCGGGGCGCTTGACCGCCGAGACGTCGACTTTTGATCCGAGGGAATCTGCAACTCATCGGCGTTGACGGGCTCGTACGGCTGCCGGGGGTTGGACGGCGTGCTCCAGATTCGCTCCAGCTACTGAACAGTGACTTAGACCTGGTCTCAAAACTCGGCGTGTCGCTAGGTGAACCATGGCCCGCCCCTGGCTCCGCACCGCCCGCCTGAGGACCCGGCCCGACGGACCGGAGGTCTGTCAGAGAGACTGGGGGCCAGTACCCGCCCTCTCGACCTGGAGTCTTTTATGCCGCAAGGGACCGTCCGTTGGTTCGACGCCGAACGGGGTTTCGGCTTCCTCGCGCCCGAGGACGGCTCGCCGGACGTGTTCGTGCACGCCTCCGAGATCGTCGGGGACGGCGGCGCGAAAGTGCTCCGCGAGGGTCAGGCCGTCGTGTTCGAGGTCGGCGAGAACGACCGCGGGCCCCAGGCGCTGCGCGTTCGCGTCACCGCCGATGCGGCCACCGGCAGCGCCGTGGGCCTGCTCGGCACCGTCAACTGGTACGAGCCGGGCAAGGGGTACGGCTTCGCGTCGCCGGACGGCGGCGGCGCCGACATCTTCGTGCACAGCTCCGCCATCGTGACCGGCGGCGTGGTCACCGAGGGGCAGCGGGTGGCCTTCCTGATCGTCGAAGGCGAGCGCGGCCCGCAGGCCGAGCACGTGATCCCGCTGGGAGCAGGGGCCGGCTCACCCGCTGCGGCTGGTATCTCGGACGGTGCCGACGGCACGGTGGCCTGGTACGACGAGGACAAGGGCTTCGGCTTCATCAACCCCGACTCCGGCGCCGGGGACGTCTTCGTTCACGCCCGGGCCCTGGCCGAGGGGCTGACGTGGCTCGCGGAGGGCGACCGCGTCGCCTACGAGGTGGCTAGTGGAGACAAGGGCCCGCAGGCCCGCGACGTGCACCTGGTCCGGGGCGCCGAGCCCCAGACGGCGCCGCAGCGGTCGGCACCTGCCGCGGCCGCAGGGCCGGCGGCGCGGGACGTGCCCGTACGAGGCGGCGAGGGCGTCATCGCGCGCTACGACGACGACCGCGGCTTCGGCTTCATCACCCCGGACGCAGGCGGCGACGATCTCTTCGCTCACGCGTCCGTGATCATGGGATCGGAGCCGCTGCAGAAGGGTGACCGGGTCCGGTACACGGTGCGTCAGAGCGACCGGGGCCCGCAGGCCGACCGCATCGAACGCCTCTGACGAGGCGGCCCCACCGGAGGGAACCTCAACGACCTGGTGCGCCGGGACTTCACCGCTGACGCACCGAACGTGAAGTGGTTGACCAGAAATCACCGAACACCACGCCGCCCAAGGCAAACTCTATCTGTGCGCGATCAAGGACCGTTACTCCACTTATTGAGGGGTAAGTCAAATGTGGCGGGGGCAGGCTCCCCCGGGAGACCTGAGGAGCCTTGACTGTCCTTAAGGGACACTTTTCACGGTGCAGTTGCCCGGTTTGGGCGCTTTGCGTGCTTCGTGACGGGGGGTCGTGAGTGGCAAAGAGGGTTAGAACCAGCATTGCCACTCACGACCCCCGTCGCAAAGCG
>NZ_JBVILA010000044.1:0-15676 GCF_055580625.1 Amycolatopsis sp. NPDC031561
GCTGAAGCCTGTTCCGAGCTCGCGCCACCTATATGCCGGACACCGCCAGACCAATACACAGGCACCCGTCTGACTGATCCCAGGGAAAACACCAGTCCCTGGTTTTGATGTCATCTCATGCGTTACGACACGTCGTCGATGGTTCACTGTCGTTCGCCTTCTCGGACCATACCTGCCACCTCATTGTGTGACGTTTCCCTGACGCTCACCACCACGACTCATTCACCGCAGCAGCACAGGGCGGTTTGACACCATCCCCTGCAGAACGATGCCGAAGGACCTACCTTCATCTCCAGCACAGCATTGCACTCAAGCGACTCTGGCTTCTACATCAGAACCTCTCAATCGCATTCGGGACACACGGCGTCTCGCGCAGAGGAGCACGAGGTTGTCGATTTTCGTTTCGCCACGGTGTCGCCAGAAAACGATGTGATGTGCGGTGCAGCGCTGCACCGGCATGTCGCAGCCCGGAAACGCGCACCCACCGTCCCGGATCTTCAAAGCATGCTTCTGCGGGGTGGTGGCGGAGCGACTGGACCGCCCCATGTCGAGGGGCTGCCCAGCACCGGAGAGGACAATGGGCCGGATCCGGGCATCGCAGGCCAGGATCCGCACGTCGGTGGCGGAGATCGGGCCGACCAAGTCGAGGACGCCGTCGCCGACCTCGTTCATCAGATCCTCGTAGGCCATGGTCACCAAGATCTGGGTCGACTCTCCAGCCTGACCGGGGAGATCGGGGCTGGCGGTCTTCAACCGCACATAGTCGGCGAACGCGTCCCCATAACGCTCGCCTTGGCCGCGGGAGTCCCTGACCCCGTCGACAGCCTTGTGCGGCTTGGCCAGCGGATCGAGATCGGACTTCAACCGCGCATAGGTTTCCAGATCCAGGGTTCCCGCGAACCCGAGCGTGCCGTCACGATGCTTGATGAACCGCAGCTCCGGACGGGCGTCTTTCGGGCCCTTGTCGCGGGGCTCTTTACCGTCGGGGTCCATCGTGTTCAGCATCCGACGTCCGGCTGCGACGATCTCTTTCGGCCCAGCCCGCCGAGCGAGGTCGACCAGGATCTTCTCCCCGGCCCGCACTTTCTCCTCAGGCACGAAGGAGGGAATCTGGGCGAGAGCGCCGACGATCGCGTCAATCTGACCGCCCCCGATCGCGCCCTCCGCGGCCGCCTCCGCGGTCAACGGAGCCAACGGCGGCACCACATCGCCACCGATGGCGACACCAGGATGCAACGCCAGCGCCCGATCAGCGCGAGCCGACGCTTCCTTCTCCGACACGTTGAAGTCCTGAAAGATCAAGCCCATCAACGTCGAATGCCCCGTACACCCACGGATCCCCCGCGAATTCAACTCCGTCAGAATCGCATTCTGCTCCGCATCCAAACGGCGTTTCAAGACTTCTATTTCCTACTTACGGGCATGCAGCGTCGCAGCATCAGCACGCCACCACTCGGTGCACGCTCCCTGGGGACTGTTTTCGCTGGCCACGTGATCAACGATACGCCGTTTCGAACACCTGTGCTAGCACAATTTGCGTAGCGCGACCGAGGAAAGCGAAGCGCCTTAAGAACGCAAAGGAAGACCAGAAACTCGCAAAGTGATGAACCATGGATCAGAAATGCCCATTGTTGACGTCCACAATGGACATTTCTGTCGCCGTCCTCCCCGCCCGAACGAGCCCCTGTCAAGCCTTGTCGGCCTGGCCGTTCAGGGGAGCGCGATCGCCCGCTGAGCCAGCGCCCCGTTCAGCGCCTCGAACTGCGACCACGTGTCAGTCCGCAGGCTGCTCGCCATGAACGGCACCAGCGCACCGGTGAACCGCTCGCTCTGCACCAACCGGGTCCGGCCGGAGTCGAGCGGCTGCGGTTCGAACCGGTGCTCGCCGTCGAAGATCAGTCCGGGCTCGACCCGCCCGAGCCAGCGCAGTTCCCGTTCCGGCGTCACCGCGAGCACGGTCGGGGTGAACGTGGTGTCGCCGCTAGCGTCCCGCATGACATTGCACAAAGTGGCGCCCACCTTGAGCGTGCCGCCATCCGAGGTCACCTCCGCCGAGATGACGAACGGGTTCCACGCCGGATAGTCGCGAAGATCGGTGAGCACTCGCCACACCTTGTCCGCCGGGGCGTCGATCTCGATCTAGGTGGTCAAGGTGACCGGGCGCAGGTTGCTCCAGGTGACATAGCCGGCCAGCAAGGCGAGCACGATCCCCCCGATGATCGCGATCCGGCGACGGCGGGAGATCCGGACCCTTGACGAAGACGTGATGGTCATGACGCGGCCCTTTCACGGGTGGGTTGGGGAGATTCCGCTGAGCGCGGTGCCGACCAACGAGCGCACGTAGGCCGGGCCGATCGGGTTTCCGGTAACCAGCAGCCGGTAGTAGAGCGCCCCGGCGAGCTGGTCGAACAGCACCTCCGGATCGACGTCCTCCGGCAGGTCGCCGTGCTCACACGCCCGGCGAATGAGGTCGATCGGCAGGGTGTTGCGTCGTGCGAAGAGTTGCCCCACAGCGGCGCCGATGTCCGGATGCCGGGCGGCGGCCGCGGCGATCTCGGCGACCAGTCCGGCGGACCGGTCGCTCGCCTCCTTCGACCTGGCGGCCTTGCGCATCCGGTTCAGCCCGGCGGCGATCTCGGTGAGGTAGCCGACCAGGTCCGCGCGCAGATCGCCGGTGTCGGTCACCGACACCTCGTCCTGCATCCTGGCCACCACGGCCACGATCACGTGGTCTTTGGTCGGCCAACGACGGTAGAGCGTGGTCTTGGCGACGCCGGCCTTCGCGGCGACCGTGTCGATGGAGAACCGGTCGTATCCGTTCTCCAGCAACACTTCCAGCGCGGCATCGAGAATCCGCCCATCGGCCTGCTCGTCCCTCGGCCGCCCCCGGCGCTTCTCCTCGGCTGACATCCCACTCCTTTTCGATACGACTGTTTCGTAATTGAAACCGCAGCGGACCCTGGGGTGATTACGCAACTGCCGTAGCGAAATTTGGCGCCGCGCCAGCGCGACAGGCCCCACATAGAGAAAGCGGCCCCGCCCCGAGGGGCAGAGCCGCTTCCGTCGACCAGTGGAGGTGCCGGGAATTGAACCCGGGTCCTCTGGCGTATCACCAGGACTTCTCCGTGCGCAGTCCGCTATGTCTCTACTTGGCCCCTTCAGTCACGCGAACAAGCTGAAGTGACGAGCCCAGCCACTGTTTGATTCCCAACCGAACCCCGTAGCCGGATCCGGCGGTAAGCCTCCTAGCTGATGCCGGTGACCGGGTCGGAGGCGACCCCGGACCGACAGAGTCACTCTACTGCTTAGGCAGCAAGAGCGAACTCGCGCTGGCTCTTAGGCTCGGCGCTTATTGGTTTGCGATGACGCTTACGGTGGTCTCTCGCCTGCACCGGCACGCTTCTCCTGATTCAACGTCCAAAGTCGAAACCGTTCACCCCCTTGATGGGACACAACCTGTACAGCATAACGCGGACGGCAACCGGGTTAATCCCGCAGGTGGGGCTAGCCCCACCCGGGAGATGCCCGCGGGCACCATGTCGCCCGTCCCTCCTGGGGACGATGCTTGTGCCATCGACCCTGGAGAGGAGCACGACCATGAGTTCGCTAGCGGCCGAGCGGGAGCTGAGCAGGTCCGATCCGTCGTTCGGCGGCTCCCTGGCCTACCTGCTGATGAACCTGCCGATGGGCGTGTGCGCGTTCGCGCTCCTGATGGCGTTCATCTGGGCGGGCATCGGCACGGCGATCGTCTGGATCGGGTTGCCCATCCTCGCGCTGGTGATCCTGTCGGTCCGCGGGGCGGCCCGGATGGAACGCGCCAGGGTGTACGCGCTGCTCGACCGCTACATCGACCTGCCGTACCTCCCGTTGCCCGCCGCCGGCCAGTCCGTGCGGTGGAAGGCGCGGTTGAAGGACGGCTCGACCTGGCGCGACCTCAGCTACTTCTTCCTGCTCTTCCCGCTCGGAATCGTCGAGTTCGTCCTGGTCACGGCGTTCTGGTCGACCAGTCTCGGTCTCGCGGGCCTGCCGATCTACTACCGGTTCCTGCCGGGCGGCGCGTACCGCTTCCCGAACTGGGACGTTCCGTGGTTCACCGTCGACTCGACGGTCTCGGCCTTGCCTTGGGCCGCTCTCGGCGTGCTGTGCATCGCGCTCTCGGTAGCGTTGACGAAGGCGCTGGCCGGGATGCACGCCCGGCTGGCGACGGCGCTGCTCGGGCCCACTCACGCCCAGCGCCGCCGTCTGGAGGATTCATGGGGCGAGGTTCCGAAGATGAGCACGGTGAACGGATGACGATCGACCAGCAGATCAAGCATGTCGAGATTCCGCGGCCGCGGCCCTTGAAGTCGATCGTCTACATGATCGTCAGCTTCGTCCTGCGGCTGCTCCAGTTCGTCTTGATCATCGTCGGCCTGTCGGTCGGCATCGCGACGGTGGCGGTGTGGATCGGCTTCCCGATCCTCCTGGCCACGACCAACTTCATCCGCTGGTCCGCCGACCGCGAACGCGGCTGGGCGCGGAAGATGCTCGGCACCCCGCTGGAGCCGGTCGAACGCCTCCCGTTGGAGGGCCTTTCGCTCGTCAAGCGCTGGCTGACCCGGCTGACCGACCCGACGACCTGGCGCGACCTCGCCTACTTGATGGTGGCGTTCCCGCTGGCCTGCCTGGAACTCCCCATCGCGCTGGCGTCCATCGTGCTGCTGCCGATGGCGATCTGGGTGACGCCGTGGATCGGCTGGCTGCACGGCAACCTGGCGTTCAGCTTCCTGGGCCCGAACCGCACCCAGCGGCTGGAGCAGAAGGCCGAGCGGCTGCAGGCGTCGCGGGCTCGTGGCGTCGACGCCGCCGAGGCCGAACGCCGCCGCATCGAGCGTGACCTGCACGACGGCGCGCAGCAGCGCCTGGTCGCCGTCGCGATGAGCCTCGGCCGCGCGAAGTCGAAGTTCGACAACGATCCGGACGCCGTCCGCGATCTGATCGACGAAGCGCACCTCGACGCCAAGCTCGCGGTGTCGGAACTGCGCGACCTCGCCCGGGGCATCTACCCCGCCGTCCTCGGCGACCGGGGCCTCGACGCGGCGCTGTCCGCGCAGGCCGCCAAGTCCCCGATCCACGTCGACGTCCAGGTCGACGTCGAGCCGCGGCCGCCCGCCGCGGTCGAGACGACGGCGTACTTCATCGTCGGCGAGACGCTGACGAACATCGCGAAGCACGCCGGAGCGACCGAAGCAGGCGTCAAGGTGTGGCGCTCCGACTCGATGGTGATCGTCGAGATCACCGACAACGGCCACGGCGGCGCCGAGGTCCGGCCCGGCGGCGGTCTCGCCGGTCTCGCCGACCGGGCGGCCACGATCGACGGCGTCATCACCGTCGTCAGCCCGCCCGGTGGTCCGACGGTGATTCGCGCGGACCTGCCGTGTCAATGGTGACCCGCTCGTGAGTGAATAGGCTCTGCGCCATTCACTCACGACGCTGGGGGCAGGATGCGGGTTGTCATCGCCGAGGACGCGGTTCTGTTGCGCGAGGGGGTGATCCGGCTGCTCGCCGACGAGAAGATCGAGACCGTCGCGGCCGTGGACAACGGCGACGATCTGCTGGGCGCGGTCAAGGAGCACCGGCCGGATCTCGCGATCGTCGACGTACGGATGCCGCCCACCTTCACCGACGAGGGCCTCCGTGCGGCGCTGGGCGCCCGTGAGGCGATCCCCGGGCTGCCCGTTCTGGTGCTGTCGCAGTACGTCGAAGAGAGCTACGCCGTCGAACTCCTGTCCGGCGGCGCGGGCGGAGTCGGTTACCTGCTCAAGGAACGCGTCGCCGACGTCGGCGATTTCCTCGACGCGGTCAAGCGCGTCGCCGGCGGCGGCACGGCCATCGACCCGGACGTCATCGCGCAACTGATGGCGCGAGGCCGCAAGAACCCCCTCGACGCGCTCACCGCACGCGAATCCGAGGTGCTGGGGCTGATGGCGCAGGGCCTGTCCAACAACGCCATCGCGAACTCGCTCGTCGTCTCGCACGGCGCCGTCGAGAAGCACATCGGCAACATCTTCTCGAAGCTCGGCCTCGAAGCCAGCTCCGAAGAACATCGCCGCGTCCGCGCGGTCCTCACTTACTTAGGACGCTGAAGTAGCTCTTGGTGGCGAAGCCGTCACTCACCTAACATGGGCAGACTGTTGGTGAGTGACGAGCCGAACCGAGGAGGACCCATGACCGACAGGCCCTCCCACAGTGCCCGCTTCTTCGGCGGGCCCCTCGACGGACGTGTCCAGGAACTCGGTGACACCGAGCCGGTCGCGGGCACCGTCCTCAAACACGTCCATCTGCACGACGGGCCCAAGATCGAAACCCGGTACGAACTCGGCCGCGCCGAGGACGACTGCTGGGAGTTCCGGCTGTGTTCCGCCCCGGTTCCGGAGCCCGCGCCACGGCCGGAGCCCGAATCGGACGGTGTGGGGTAGGGAAAACTCCACCTTCGAAGGGCGAAAACCGGAAGATCGATACGGCGGCCCACCCCGCTGTTTTCGCGGCCCCGAAGCACCAGGCTCATTTCCATGCACACGAGCCAGAAACAGGGCCGGGACAGGTTCCTGGACATCGTCCGAGCGGTCGCGATCCTCGCGGTCGTCGTCCAGCACTGGGGCATGCCGGTGCTCTCCTACGCCGACGGCCACCTCGCCACCGGGAACGCGCTCGCGACGCCCGGCTGGTGGGTCATCACGTGGCTGTCCCAGGTCATGCCGCTCGTGTTCTTCGCCGGTGGCGCGGCGAACCTGATCTCCTTGGGGCGCGCGGAAAGTTCCCGCTCCTGGCTCGCGGCCCGCCTCAAGCGGCTGATGATCCCGGTGCTGCCGCTCGTGGCCGTCTGGCTCTTCGTCCCGGACATCCTGCGGGGCATGGGGATCCCGGAGCAGCCGCTTCAGGTCGGCGGGGCGATCGCCGCGCAGCTGCTGTGGTTCCTTGCCGTGTACGTGCTCACCGTGCTGCTCACCCCGATGCTGGCCGCGGCACATCGCCGCTGGGGCCTCAAGGTCCCGCTCGTGATGCTCGCCGCCGCCGTCCTCGTCGACGTCGCCCGCTTCAACGACCTCGGCCTGATCGGTTTCGCGAACGCCGTCTTCGTCTGGATGGCCGTGCACCAGCTCGGTTTCCACTACACCCAGGGCCGTCTCGGCGCACTGAGCCGCAACGCCGCGCTGGGCATGTCCGCCGCCGGTTTCGGCATCACCGCGCTGATGGTCGCCTTCGGCCCGTACCCCGCGAGCATGATCGGCATGCCGGGCGCCCCGGTGTCGAACATGAGCCCGCCGACGGTGCTGCTGGCCTTCCTCGCGATCGGCCAGATCGGGCTCTTGCTGGCCTTCAAACCGCAGCTGAACGCCTTGGCCGCCCGCCCGAACCTCGACGCCGCCCTGAAGTGGATCGGCCCGCGGTTCATGAGCGTCTACCTGTGGCACATGCCCGCCCTGATCGTCGTCTCCGGCGTCGCGGTCTACGGCCTGGGTTACGAGACCCCCGAACCGGGTTCCGTGCTGTGGCTGACGATGGTCCCGGCCTGGCTCGGTGCCTGCGGGCTGGTGCTCCTCGGTCTCCTGCGGCTCTTCGCCCGCTTCGAAACGCAGAGCTCCGGCCCGGCCTCGACAGCTCAGACGCCTCAGCTCGTCGTGGCCGGACTGGCGATCGCCGGTGGCCTGCTCGGACTGGCCGCGCACGGTTTCGCGCCGCTGAGCGACGGTCTCGCTCAGGGCCCGGTGCCGTGGGTCGCGCTGGCGACGGGCGGATTCCTTTTGGCCGGCAAGCAGATCCCGGTCTCGGACCTGGGGACGCGACTGCTCGGCCGCGCGGTGGCCGTCACCGAGGTGGCACAGCTCAAACGCTGAGCAGTTTCGCGGGGGTGTCGTGCAGCACCGCTCGCAGGAACGGCTCACCCAGGCGATCGTCGGCGGCCCAGCCGGCGATCGCCTGCAGCTGTGTCGCGTAGGAGTACGGGATGTTGGGGAAGTCGGTGCCGAGGACGACCCGATCCGGGAACTCCGCCAGCAGGTCCGTCCAGTCCGGCGGGAGCGGGTTGCCGCGCTCGGTGAACTCCACCCCGACCATCGTGGTGTCGAGGTACACGCGCGGATACTTCCGCGCCAGCTCGAACGCGAAGTCGATCTCCGGCATGCCGGCGTGCGCGAGTACCAGCGTCAGGCCGGGATGCCGCACGAGGATCTCTTCGAACAGTCGTAGCCCGGTGTAGGCACCCTTCAACGGTCCGTGTCCACAGTGGACGACCACCGGGACGCCCGCGTCCGCCAGTGCGCCCCAGACGCCGTCCAGCAGCTCGTCACGCGGGTCGTAGGCACCGACCTGGACGTGTGCCTTGAAACAGCGGGCACCCGCGCGCAGCGCACCGTCCACAACGGACAACGCCGACGGCTCCGGGTAGAAGGTGCCCGTCGGCACGGCGTCCGGGACGCGTTCGGCGAACTCCAGCGCCCAGGACGTCAGCCATTCGGCCATCCCCGGCTTGTGCGGATAGACCAGCGGCGCGAACTTGCGCACGCCGAGCGAGCGCAGCGTGGCGATCCGCTCTTCTTCCGACGTGCGGTAGTGCACCGGCCAGGCCATGCCGTAGTGCTCCTCGGCCTGGTCGAAGTAGGCCCACACCTTGTCCATCACCGGCTTCGGCAGGAAGTGCAGGTGAAGGTCCACGAGCCCGTCGATGCCCAGCGCCGAGATCCACCCGGGGATCTCGGCGTCCGAGGCGGGTCCGTGGATCAATCGTTGTACCGGCCCTTCAGCGCCCGGCCCAAGGCCCGGCTGATGGTGCGGTCCGCGTCACGCTTCGAGATGTCCTGGCGCTTGTCGTAGGACTTCTTGCCCTTGGCCAGCGCGATCTCGACCTTGACCTTGCCGTCCTTGAAGTACATCGACAGCGGGACCAGGGAAAGCCCGCTCTCTTTGGTCTTGCCGATGAGCCGCTCGATCTCCTGGCGGTGCAGCAGCAGTTTCCGGGTGCGCCGCGGCGTGTGGTTCGTCCAGGTGCCCTGCACGTACTCCGGGATGTGCACGTTGCGCAGCCAGACTTCGCCGTCGTCCACCGTGGCGAACGCGTCGGCCAGTGATGCCCGTCCTTCACGCAGGCTCTTCACCTCGGTACCGACGAGCACGAGACCGGCTTCGTAGGTATCGAGGATGGAGTAATCGTGGCGAGCCTTGCGGTTCGACACGATCACCTTGTGTCCACGTTCCTTGGGCATAGCGGCGACTCTACGTGAGTTTCTGTGTTCGGGCAGGTGGTTATCGGGCAGGTCAGTGGCGCACGTACAGGCGCAGCGTCACGTAGCCGGTGATGGCCGAAATGATGACCGAGACGGCGAGCAGGATCGGCGCCACCGGGAACAGCAATTCGAGCATGCCGACCGCGGGGAACACGTCACCCGTGAGCACCAAGTCGAGCAACAGCACCTTGGTGAGCACGAGGAAGACGATGCCGATGACCGCACCGACAAGGCCGGCGACCACCGCCTCCAGGAGGAACGGCAGCTGCGTGTACCACCGGGTCGCGCCGACCAGGCGCATGATGCCGACCTCGGTACGCCGGGTGAACGCCGACACCTGGATCGTGTTGGCGATCAGCATCAGCGCGGCGATCGCCATGATCAGCGCGGCACCGAAGGCCAGGTTCCGCACACCGTTGAGCGCGTTGAACACGCGGTCCAGTGCTTTCTGCTGGTCGTCGACCTTGCTGACGCCGGGTTTGCCGGTGTACTCCTGGATGATCGCCTGGCTGCGCTCGGGGTTCTTCAGCTTCACGTGCAGGGACGCGGGCAGCGCCTCCGGCCCGGTCAGCGCGAGCAGTTCCGGCTGGCTCTCGAACATCTTCTTGAACCGCTCGTAGGACTGCTCGCGGTTCTCGAACACGACCGACTCGACGCCGTCGTTGCCCTGGAGGTCCTGACGCAGCGACTGGCAGGCGGACTGCGAGCAGTTCGGGTCACCCGAGCTGATGTCGTTGACCAGATAGACCGAAACCTCGACGTCGGCGAGGAAGTTGGCCTTCATCTTGTCGATCGTTCCGACGGCCAGCAGACCGAAGCCGAGCATGGCGAGGGAGACCGCGGTGGTGAGGATCATCGCGATGGTCATCGTGACGTTCCGGCGCAAGCCGGTGACTACCTCGCTGAAGACGAAACTGGCGCGCATCGGGGTTGATGTCCCTTGGAAGTCGTGGGTTACGGAGGAGGGCGGGGCCGGTCAGCGGCCGATGCCGTAGACGCCTCGGGCGTCGTCACGGATGACCTTGCCAAGCTGAAGCTCGACGACCCTTCGCCGCATCGAGTCCACGATCGAATGGTCGTGGGTGGCCATCAGCACCGTCGTGCCGGTGCGGTTGATCCGCTCCAGCAGCAACATGATGTCCTGGCTGGTGTCGGGATCCAGGTTCCCGGTCGGTTCGTCGGCGAGCAGCACGAGCGGGCGGTTCACGAACGCACGGGCAATCGCGACACGCTGCTGCTCACCACCGGAGAGTTCGTTGGGGAGGCGGTCGGCCTTGCCGTCGAGGCCGACGAGTTCGAGGACCTCGGGCACGACCTTGCGGATCGTGGGGCGCGGCTTGCCGATGACTTCGAGCGCGAAGGCGACGTTCTCGGCGACGGTCTTGTTCGACAGCAGTCGGAAGTCCTGGAAGACGCAGCCGATGGTCTGCCGCAGACGCGGCACCCGGCGACGGGCGAGCTTGGCGACGTCGAAGTTGGAGACCATCACGCGACCCTTGCTCGGCACCTCTTCGCGCAGCAGGAGACGCAGGAAGGTCGACTTCCCGGACCCCGAGGGACCGATCAGGAAGACGAACTCACCTTTGTCGATCTCGACCGACACCCTTTCGAGGGCGGGACGGGTCGAGGTCTTGTAGACCTTGGAAACCTCTTCGAGCCGGATCACGGTTCGGCATACTACCCATGCCGGTCGTTAAGCCCGGGTAGCCCGGTCCCGGCGGCCAAGCGAGCAAGGGACCTTTGCTGTCACTCTCTTCCGGAAAGTGACAGCAAAGGTCCCTTGCTCTCTCACGCAGGGTTGTTACGCGGCTCCGGACTGCTTGCGCCAGCGGATGCCCGCCTCCAGGAAACCGTCGATCTCACCGTCGAGAACGGACGACGGGTTGCCGACCTCGAACTCGGTCCGCAGGTCCTTGACCATCTGATACGGGTGCAGCACGTAGGAGCGCATCTGGTTGCCCCAGCTGGAGCCGCCGTCCTTGAGCGCGTCCATCTCGGCGCGCTCCTCCTCCTTCTTCCGCTGCAGCAGCCGCGCCTGGAGAACCTTCATCGCGGCCGCCTTGTTCTGCAGCTGCGACTTTTCGTTCTGACACGAAACGACCACACCGGTCGGGATGTGCGTGATGCGCACCGCCGAGTCCGTCGTGTTGACGCTCTGGCCACCGGGGCCGGACGAGCGGTACACGTCGACGCGGATGTCCTTCTCGGGGATGTCGACGTGGTCGACCTCCTCGACCTCGGGCATCACCTCGACGTGCGCGAAGGAGGTCTGGCGACGGCTCTGGTTGTCGAACGGCGAGATGCGCACCAGCCGGTGCGTGCCCTGCTCGACCGAGAGCGTGCCGTAGACGTAAGGCGCGGTCACCTTGAACGTGGCGGACTTGATGCCCGCTTCTTCGGCGTAGGAGATGTCGTAGACGTCCGTCGGGTAGTGGTGCCGCTCCGCCCAGCGCAGGTACATCCGGAGCAGCATCTCGGCCCAGTCGGCCGCGTCCACTCCACCCGCTTCGGACCGGATGGTGATCACGGCGTTCCGCTGGTCGTATTCACCCGACAGCAGCGTGCGGACCTCGAGGCCGTCGATGTCCTTGGTGAGCGCCGTGAGCTCGGACTCGGACTCGGTCACGCTGGCGGAGTCGCCCTCGGCCTCGGCCAGTTCATAGAGGACGCCCAGGTCGTCGAGCCGCTGCCGCAGCTCGGAAATGCGTCGCAGCTCACTCTGCCGGTGGGACAACTGGCTGGTGACCTTCTGCGCCGCTTCGGGGTCGTCCCAGAGGTTCGGGCTGGACGCCTGTTCCTCCAGCTCGGCCACCTGGGCACGCAGCGCGTCCAGGTCCATCACCGACTCGATCTGCGTCAGCTTGCCGGTCAGGTCCTTCAGGGCCGCATCGAACTCATCACTCACGTCGGACAAGGTTACGGCAAAACCCACGGCCGGTTGCGGGGAACCGGCCGCGGGTACCTGTCCGGGTCAGGACTGGGGGATGGAATCCAGCAGTTTCAGTGCCGCTTTCGCCTGCGCCTGTGCGAACTCGGCGACTGCCTTGGCGTAGGGACCGTCGGCGCTCTTGGTGGCGGCCTTGGCTTCGTCGAGCTGCTGGGTGTAGCTGGTACGCGCTGACTCGAGCAGCGTCGAGCGCTGCTTCACCGTCAGCGAACCGGCGTGCACGAGACGCAGGATCAGCGGGCTGCGGAGGTGGTCAGGACCGGCTTCGGAGGACAGCCACGTCTTGAACGCCTTCTTGCCCGCCGCGGTGATGAGGTACTGCTGGCTCGACCGCGGGCCCTGCTTGCCGAGGCGGACGAGGCCCTCCTTCGACAAGGCGGGGAGCTCCCGGTACACCTGGCTGCGGGTCACGCTGAAGAAGGCGCCGAAACGCTCACCCGCCCCCGCGACCAGTTGCCCGCCCGTGGCGGGACCGTCGTGGAGAAGACCGAGCAGTGCGGCGGCTGTTGCATTCAATTCGGACACGTACTCTACGGTCCCACTTTTCGGAACCTGTGTCCACTGTGGTCAGCACATCTGTCCATTGTGGCTAGTGATATGCGCTCATTCGGCCCAACGCACTACGCCTGTCCACAATGGACCGGACACGCTGCGCAACCGGCCTTCGCCACGGACAGCGGTACGCGTCCCCCGCCCCGACCAACGACGGCGGGTGATCGACCCGGAGGGCACACGCGCCACGAAACCGGAAAACAAAGAGGCGCGGGTCTGCGATTTCCGCAGACCCGCGCCTCGTTTTCTCTGTAGCGGGGACAGGATTTGAACCTGCGACCTCTGGGTTATGAGCCCAGCGAGCTACCGAGCTGCTCCACCCCGCGTCGTTGTGTTAATAGATTACATGGGGGCGAAACCGGGTTTCAGGGGGGTACCCTTAACTTTCCGAAGGGCCTTTGACCTGCCTTTATGGCGAAACTTTGTCATCCAGCCAAGCGAAGACGCCGTCGAGCACCATCGTCAGCCCGTCGTCGAACCTGCCCTCGACGTCCTCGTCGAAGACCCAGACCGTGGACGTCGTGTCATAACGCGGGTCCCGCTCGCCCGGCACCGGGTAAACGGCCTGCTCTTCGATGGTGAAGCCGATGACGTAGCTGTAGACGGTGAACAACGCTCGTCCGACCAGGTACTGCTTCAGTCCCGCGTCGACACGAGGCTGCAACGGATTGTCGGTGAGCAGGGTGTCGTCGGTCAGGAATGTTCCGGAGAAGACCTTCGCGCCGTCACGGTAAGCGAGCATCATCCGGCGCATCTGCCGCGACGCCAACTCGAGAGACTCCCGCTCTCCCACGACTCCCGGCGTGCGACCGGGCATGGCGTCGGCGTACATCAGCGTCGCCATCTCGTCGAGCAGCTCCTGCTTGTTCTTCACATGCCAGTAGAGCGCCGGCGCCTTGACCCCCAGTTCCTGCGCGATCAGGCGCAGCGTGAGCCCGTTGAGCCCGACTTCGTTGAGCAGCCGCAGCCCGGCGCGGACGATGTCCTGCCTGGTCAGACCCACTTTTGAACCCTCTTCCCACTGTGCCACCTTGACAACTTAACGATGTTAAAGGCACGCTGGGCACAGGTCAATTTAACGTCGTTAAGGAGTGGTATGAACAACCTGGGGACCGACGTGATCGTGGCCGGAGCGGGGCCGACCGGGCTGATGCTCGCCAACGAACTCGCGCTCGCCGGCGTCGATGTGGTGGCACTGGAACGGGATCCACGGCGGACCGGCCTGTCGAAAGCGCTGAACCTGCAGCCGCGTACTGCGGAAATGCTGGAACTACGGGGACTTCTGGACGGCGCCGAAGACCGTTCGTACGCCACTGTCGGTGACGGGCACTTCGCGATGATCCCCGTCGGCTACGACGGCTGGGGTACGCGATTCCCGTATCAGCTGGGGATTCCGCAGGCGGAGATCGAGGAGCACCTCGAGGAACGGCTTGCCGCACAAGGAACGAAGGTGCTGCGCGACAGCGAAGTAGTCGGTTTCGTGCAGGACAAGGACTCTGTGACTGTCCGGTACCGAACAGACGGTGGCGAGAACCTGCTGCGCGCGAAGTTCCTCGTCGGCTGCGATGGATCTCGAAGCGTTGTACGCAAAGGACTCGACGTGGACTTTCCCGGTGTGGACGGTGAAGGTTTCGGCGTGGTCGCGGATGTCCTGTTCGACAAAGTGCCTGACGGTGCGCAAAAACAGTGGCGAACGATGCGGAACATCGGTGAGCCGACCGGCGAAACGACGTTCAAAGGCCTGATTCCGTTGGGAGAACCGGGTCTTTACCGCTTCACGTACGGCGACAGGGCCTCGCGGCCTGCGGACATGCGGTCCACCGTCTCGCACGACGAGGTCCGGCAGGCGGTGCTCGACTCGTACGGCGCCTCCTCGACGGTGGCGGAAATCCGGTGGGCGTCACGATTTTCCGACGCGGCACGGCAGGCGGCGCACTATCGCGCCGGGCGGGTCCTGCTGGCGGGCGATGCCGCGCATATCCATTTCCCCGCGGGTGGTCAGGGGTTGAACCTGGGCGTGCAGGACGCGATGAACCTGGGCTGGAAGCTCGCCGCGACGGTGCGCGGCTGGGCCGGTGACGAGTTGCTCGACACGTACGAAGCCGAACGGCACCCTGTCGGCGCTCAGGTGCTCCATAACGTCGCCGCGCAGTTAGGACTGACTCCGCGGTCTCACGAGACGCGTGCGCTTCGCGCCTTCTTCACTGATCTGGTCGAGCTGCCCGAGGTGAACCGGTACCTGGCGGGCATGGTCTCCGGTCTCGGGATCCGCTACCCGACCTATGGGACGTCGCATCCGGCGCTCGGCTCGCGACTGACCGACCAGGACGTCGCCACCGCGACCGGCCCGCTTCGCCCCAGCTCGCTCTTTCACAAGGGCGAGTTCGTGCTTCTGACGACCACTCAGGACCACATCGAGCCCGCCCGCGCCCACTCCACGCGGCTGACGACCCAGCTCGTCACAGAGCTCCCCTGGCCCTCTACCGAAGCGGTCCTGTACCGCCCCGACGGCTACGCCTGCTGGACCGCCCCCACCCCAACCCCCACGCGATAGCAAAGGTCCCCCGCTACCCCCGCCGACCGGCGATACCAAAGGTCCCCTGCTCCCCCGCGACACCAAAGGTCCCCTGCTATCCCGGCCCAGCTCCGGCACCTGCGCAACCGACCACTTTGGGGGTCCAGGGGGGCGAAGCCCTCCCTGGCGGGGGTCCGGGGGGGGCGAAGCCCTCCCTGGCGGGGGTCCGGGGGGGGGCGAAGCCCTCCCTGGCGGGGGTCCGGGGGTTCGACCCCCGTAGAAATGCGAAAGAGGCGTGGGGGGGGGGTTTTTTTTGGCCCCCGCCCCCCCCCCCCCCCTCTGGGGGAAAAGGGTCAGACCTCGCCCTTCGTTTGTTGGCCTCCGTAGAGCACGAACCAG
>NZ_JBVILA010000044.1:15686-42064 GCF_055580625.1 Amycolatopsis sp. NPDC031561
GGGTGGGGGTTGTGGCGCCAGAGGGAAGAGGGCAGTTTTTTTTTTTTTCCTTTCCCCCCCCCCCCCCACGCCTCCAACCTCTGTAGCGGGGACAGGATTTGAACCTGCGACCTCTGGGTTATGAGCCCAGCGAGCTACCGAGCTGCTCCACCCCGCGTCGTGACACCTACCTTACGCCAGCGTTTCCGGCAGGCGCAAAGCAGGTGCCCTTTAGGTAAGCGACGTCACCCTCCGGGCTGGCCGGAGGTCGGCGGCGCACCGGATGCCGGCGGGCTGGCCTTGGCCGACTCGTAGGCCTTGGAGGCGGCTTCGAGTGCGGCGAGGGCGGTTCCCTGGTCGGCGTAGTTGCCGGATTGCTGGGCGGCACGGAACTTGACCCAGGCGTCGTGCATTTCGCCGGCGGCCTTGTCGAGCGCCTGGTTGCCGCTGGCAGGCGGCTGCGGCGTCGTCGTCCCCGGCGGCTGCGGGGTCGTGGGTCCTGGGGTGCCGCCGGTCTGAGGCGGTGTGACCCCGGAACCCGTACCGGCGCCGAAGACCTGGTCGAGGGCTTCGTTGAGCGTCGGCGCGAAGCCGATCTTCGTGCCGTAGGAGACGAGGACGCGGGCCAGCTGCGGATAGCTCAGCTGGTTCCGTTGCCGGATGTAGACCGGTTCCACGTACAGGAAGCCGTTGGCGACGGGCAGCGTGATCAGGTTTCCGTAGGTGACCGTGACGTTCGGGTTGTTGAAGAGCGTCCGGTCCTGCGCGACCCGCGGGTCACTTTGGAATCTGTTCTGGACCTGGACGGGACCATCGACCTGGGTCGAACCACTCGCCCCCGTGGGCAGTCTCAGCACCCTCATCCGCCCGTAGTCTTCGGGATCCGAGGACACCGACATCCAGGCCGCCAGGTACTGACGTTGGAGACCGGTGAGCGAACTGGTGAGCTGGAACCGAGACCTGGTGTCACCCGGCGCGGTGGCCAGGACGTAGTAACCGGGCTGGTTGGCGATGCCGGAGGCGGACGCGTTCACGCCGCCTTCCTGCGTCGGATCCTGCGGAACACTCCAGAAGGCCTGCTGAGCGTAGAACTCGGCGGGGTTGTTCACGTGGTACTTCGACAGGAGTTCCCGCTGCACCTTGAAGAGGTCTTCGGGATAGCGGAAGTGCGACCGCAGGTCCGGGGAGATCTCACTGCTCGGCTTGACCAGGCCCGGGAAGACCTTCTTCCAGGCGTTGAGCACCGGCTCGTTGTCCTCGACCCCGTACAGGGTCACGGTGCCGTCGAACGCGTCGACGGTGGCCTTGACCGAGTTGCGGATGTAGTTGATCGAGGAGTTCGCCTGGCGGGTGGTGCCGCTGAGCGAGTCGTTGGTCGCCTGCCCGAGCTGGGTCTGCTGGGCGTACGGGAAGTTGTTCATCGTCGTGTAGCCGTCGACGATCCAGATGATCTTGCCGTTGACGACCGCCGGGTACGGGTCACCGTCGAGGGTCAGCCACGGAGCGGCCTTGGCGACGCGTTCCCGCGGCTCCCGGTTGAACATGATCTTGGATCCGTCGCCGATGGCGTCGGAGAAGAGGATGTTCCGCTCCCCGTATTCGGCGGCGAAGACGAGCCGGTTGAACCAGTTGTCGATCGGCACGCCGCCAGAGCCCTTGTAGATGTAGGCGCGGTCGACGGCGGTGTCGTACTCGCCAGGCGCCTGTCCGGCCGTGCCACCGACGATCGCGTACGCGGCATCGCTCGCGAGCTCGCCGTAGTAGATGCGGGGCTCGTCCACCTTGATGCCCGGCTTGGTCGGGTCGGTCGAGCCCGCGCCCGCCGGGTTCTGGGTGTCGCTGGTGGTCGCGATCGGGTAGCCGCCGTCGGAGTTGGCGTCCTTCAGCGCGCGGTCGATCGTGTTGGCCGGTGCGGCGACGAAACCGTTTCCGTGCGTGTAGACGAGGTGCTTGTTGATCCAGTTCGTCTGGTTGCCGGTGAGACCCTCGGTCTTGATCTCCTTGGCCGCGACGATGTAGTCCTGCGTGACCCCGTTGAGGGTGTAGCGGTCGATGTCCAGCTTGGACGGGAAGCCGTAGAAGTTTTCACGGCCGACGCGCTGGGTGAAGGTGTCACTGAGGACGTTCGGGTCGAGGAGCCGGATGTTCGGGACGGTCCCCTTGTCCGCCTTGATCTCCGCGGAGGTCGCCTCGGACTTGCCCGTGTAGTCCTTGTACTCGACGTTGGTCAGGCCGAACGCCTGGCGCGTCGCGTCCATGTTGCGCTGGATCGACGCGGATTCCTTCTCGTTCGCGTTGGGACGCACCGAGAACTGGTCGAGCACCGCGGGCCACGCGACACCGACGAGCACGTTCGACAGGATCAGCAGCACCAGCGCGATCGCGGGGAGCTGCAGGTTGCGCAGGAACGCCCCGGCGAAGAACGCGACGGCACAGATCACCGAGATGCACAGCAGGATCAGCTTCGCGGGCAGGACCGCGTTCAGGTCGGTGTAGGTCGCACCGACGAACAGCGGTAATCCCCGGTCGGAGAGCAGCAGGTTGTAGCGGTCGAAGTAGTACTCGACCGCCTTCAGCAGCACGAAGATGCCGATGGTGATGGCGAGCTGGGCGCGGGTCGGGCCGGCGAGCTGACCGCCCTTGCCCGCGAGCCGGATGCCGCCGAAGACGTAGTGCGAGATCAGCGCGCCGAAGAACGCGATGACGACCGCGATGAACAGCCAGCCCAGGAGCCAGTTGTAGAACGGCAGGTCGAAGGCGTAGAAGCCGACGTCGTTGCCGAACTCGGGATCGGTCTGGCCGAACGGCGTGCCGTTCAGGAACAGCTGCACGACCTGCCAGTCGCTCTGCGCGGACGCTCCGGCGATGAGCCCGGTGAGCACCGGGATGCCGATGCCGAACAGGCGGATCCGGCCGACGATCGCGGACCGGTAGCGCGCGAGCGGATCGTCGTTGCCGGAAATCGGCACGAAGACCGGCCTGCTCCGGTACGCGATCATCAAACTGATCGCGAGCGTGCCTCCCACCAAGAGCCCTACGGCGAAGAACAAGATGACACGGGTGATCAACACCGTGCTGAACACGGTGCGAGCGCCGACTTCGCCGAACCACAACCAGTCGACATAGGTGTCGAGCAGTCTCGCGCCCAGCAGCAGGGCAAGGATGACTACGGCGGCGATGATGAGCAGTATCCGGCTGCGCCGGGACAGCTTCGGCAGGCTCACGGGGGGCCGAGTGGCCACTGCACACGCTCCTGGTTTGGTGAACTTTTCGCGGGGGCGCGCGTACCGCGTGCGGCCCCTGATGCTCTAACTCTACGGATGCCGTCGGAAGTTCCCGGAACCCGCCCAAACCGGACTCGGAAGGCCGTGGTCCGGGCCGCCTGGAACGATGTGCCCATGGCACCGAGTGAGCAGCAGGGTGTGGCCGGCCTGGCCCGCGAAGTCGAGGAGTTCGTCGCCTCCGGAGGATGGGATCAGCCGCCGCAGTTGTTCGCGCTGGTCCCGACCGCCGCACTGCTGGACGAACAGCCCGAATTGGCCGGGCAACTCGACCCGTCGGCCCCGCTGACGCCGGTCGCCCAGGAATCCCTGCCGGACGGCGACCTCGGGGAAGCGCTGGCGCAGATCGCGTGGCCCGATCTGGTGCTGGGCTGCGCGCTCGCGCAGGAGATCATCGTGCTGCCGCCGGACGCCGAGGCCGAACTTCCGGCCGAGCCCGAGACCGATGCCGAACGCCTTCGCCAGGCGGCCGCCGACCACCCGCGCCGCACCGAAGCCCGGCTCGTGGCCGCGGTACTGCGGGACGGTTCCGGAGCGTGCGTCATGCGGCTTCGCGGTGCCGGACAGGCCGAAGAACCCGGTGACGTCCCTGTCGACGAGATCATCGAGAACCCGGAGCTGGCTCCTAACCTGCTCGAAGCCCTGAGGGCAACCTTGCAGCCCTGACCTGCGAAAAGAGAGCAAGGGACCTTTGCTCTCGCCAGCCCCAGGAAGCAGGCTGGGCGATAGCAAAGGTCCCTTGCTCTCGTCGGTCGACCCCGCGGGCGATAGCAAAGGCCCCTTGCTCCCCCGGCGGTCAGCAGGAGGCGGTGGGCCGTCCCGCCTTGAGGTTCTCGAGCTGCGCGATCGCTTCGTCCAGCGTGGACACCTTGATCAGGTTCAGGCCGTCGGGCGCGGCGGTCTTCGCCTCGGCGCAGTTGTGCGCGGGCACGAGGAAGTCGGTAGCACCGGCCTCGCGAGCGCCGACCACCTTGAACGAGATGCCGCCGATCGCCCCGACGACGCCTTTCTCCGAGATCTCGCCCGTCCCGGCGATATGCCTGCCACCGGCGAGGTCGCCGGGCTCCATCTTGTCGACGATCGCGAGCGCGAACATCAGGCCGGCCGACGGGCCACCGACGTCCTGCAGCGAGATCTTCACGTCGAAGGGAACATCGGCGCGGTCCACCGCGGTCAGGCCCATGAAGCCTTCCGGGCCGTCGGGCCGCTGCGCGAGCGTGAGCGGCACGGTGCGCTCGGTCTGCCCGTCGGATTTGAAAGTGATCTGGACGGTCTGTCCGGGCTTCGTCCCGTTCAGCGCGGCCCGCACCTCGGTCGCCTCGGTGACCGTCTGCCCGTTGACCACCAGCAACCGGTCACCGGGGGCGAGCACCTTGTCCGCCGGGCTGCCGGAGACGATCGTCTTCGCGAGCACCTTCACCGGGAACTTGCGGCGCAGCGCGGCGACCTGGGCGGCGGTCTGCGAGTCCTGCAGCTGCTGGATGTTCTCCTGGCGGACCTGCTCGTTGGTCTCACCCGGCTTGAAGTACTCCTCGCGCGGCGCCAGCGCGTACCGGCCGCTCGCCCAGAGCCCGAGCGCGTTGAACAGCGTGATGCCGCCATCGCGCAGGGAGACCGTCGTCATCCGCAGCTCACCGGAGGTCTGGAACATCTCGTGCCCGTTGACCTGGATCACCGACTGCCCGGCGGCGTCCTTGCCCAAGGTGTCGTAGGTCGGGCCGGGACTGATCGCCACGTACGGCACCGGGATGAAGAACCCGACCAGCGCGAAGGCGACGAACAACGCGCCGCTGACCAGCAACGTCCAGCCGCGCCGGGTCAGCCGCCGTTCGGAGCGGTCCTGGTCACTCGCGGAGCCCGCACGGCTCCGCGCTGCTGTGGTCTCCTCCGAGGGCTCTGTCACGCGTGACAGCGTACGGTGACGGTGTTCGCTTCTCGGTGAAGGCCACGCGCATCACTCCAGTTGACGAGCTCTGGGTCCCGAGACCCGCGTACGGTGGTGCCATGAGCAAACCCCCGTTCGGCTTCGGACCGCCCGATCCCGACAAACGAGGCGAGAACGAGCCGTCGGACTCCGGCGGCCAGCCCTCCGGCGCCGAGGCCTTCAATCAGCTCGGTCAGATGCTCAGCCAGCTGGGCCAGATGCTCAGCCAGGCCGGCAGCTCGACCGGGCCGGTCAACTACGACCTGGCGAAACAGATCGCGCTGCAGAACCTCAGCAGCAGCGACAGTGACGTCCAGCTCGGCTTCTCGTCGTCCAGCGGCGGAGACTCGAGCACGGCTGTCCGTGACGCCGCCCACCTGGCAGAGCTGTGGCTCGACGCCGCGACGATCCTGCCCGCCGGTGCCACGACGACAGTCGCGTGGTCCGCGCGCACCTGGGTCGAGAAGACACTGCCCACCTGGCAGCGCCTCTGCGACCCCGTCGCCCAGCAGGTCTCAGGTGCATGGGTGCAAGCCCTGCCCGAGGAGGCCAAACAGGCCGCCGGACCGCTTCTGTCGATGATGGGGCAGATGGGCGGGATGGCCTTCGGCTCCCAGCTCGGTAATGCCCTGGCTCAGTTGGCTTCCGAAGTCCTCACCTCCACCGAGGTCGGTCTTCCGCTCGGCCCCACGGCCACCTCCGCGCTCCTGCCGGCGAACATCGAGAAGTTCACCGAGGGCCTGGAGCTGCCGACCAGCGAGGTGCTGGTCTTCATCGCCGCGCGCGAGGCCGCCCACCAACGGCTGTTCGCCCACGTTCCCTGGCTGCGGCAGCGCCTGCTGGCCACCGTCGAGGAGTTCGCGAGCGGTATCTCCGTCGACACCTCAGCGCTGGAACAGCTCGCGGGCCAGATCGACCCGTCGAACCCCGCCAGCATCGAAGAGGCCATGTCCTCCGGCTTGCTCGAGCCGCAGACTTCGCCCGAGCAGAAGGCGGCCCTGAACCGGCTGGAGACCCTGCTCGCGCTGGTCGAAGGCTGGGTCGACGTCGTGGTCGCCGAGGCCATCGGAGACCGTCTCCCGGGCGCGGACGCGCTTCGCGAGACGCTGCGACGCCGCCGGGCCACGGGTGGCCCGGCCGAGCAGACCTTCGCCACCTTGGTCGGGCTCGAGCTCCGGCCCAGGCGGATGCGGGCGGCTTCCGCGTTGTGGAAGCTGGTCGGCGACCAGCACGGCATCGAGAAGCGGGACGGCCTCTGGTCCCACCCCGACCTGATGCCGACCGCCGAGGACCTCGACGAGCCGCTCGACTTCGCGGAACGTCTCGGCGATGGCGAGTCGACCCTCGAAGGCATCGACCCGATCGCCGAGATCGAACGCGCCGAGCGTGAGAAGAACAAGCCCAAGGACGACGAAGACAAGAGCTGAGGCACGTCAGTCCTCCGTCGCGATGCCCCAGCCGGCGGCGGAGGACAGGCCCTCCAGATAGCCGATGGCGCGCTCGGTCTTGGGATAACGGCGAACGAGCTCCCAGAACGCCGCGTCGTGCCCCGGTTCTTTCAAATGCGCGAGTTCGTGCACGAGGACGTAGTCCAGCACCCAGGCCGGCACCCGGCGCAGACGATCACTGACCCTGATCGTCGCGTCGACCGGCGTGCAGGACGCCCATCTCGTGCGCATCGGCGGCACCCAGCGAACGCTCGCAGGTATCGCCTTTCCGTCCAGATACTTCGCCGAGAGCACGGCGCAGCGCGCCAGCAGCGCCTCGTCAGAGGCCTTTGGCGGAGCGGCCTGCCGCGGGCCCTTGCGCAGCAGCTTGCGCTGCATCTCGGCTACCCAGTGCTTCTCCTCGGCCCGGGTCATCCGGGCGGGGATCAGCACGACGAGGGTGTCCTCGTCCCAGTACGCAGTGACGGTCCGGTGGCGGCGCTGGCTACGCCGTACCTCGACCTTGTGTTCGGGAGTGTCCGACGGATTCGTCGTGTCCCGGCCCCTCAATGAGGGCGTCCGTGCTTCGACCACTCGACCACGGTAAGGCCAGTCACCGACAAGTCCGAGGGCCGAAAGGTCACAGCCTTGAGTTGTCCACAACGAGGCCAGCCTGTGGACAACTCGCGTTTTTCTTAGCGGTTGGTTAGCGGCCCAGTGCGATGCTGCGATCATGAACCTGCGCGAACCGGATCTGCGATCGATCATCCTGCCGGAGTTCCCCGCCCTGCTTCCCGGCCTGGATGTGCTGGAACGCGGAAACGGCGAGATCCAGATCGGCCTGGACCCCGCCCACGCCGTGGTGATCGCCGGCGTCGCCACCGAGGTGGCGCGAGCGCTCCGCGAACTGGACGGGAAACGGGCCGCCGACGACATCGTGCTCGCGCAGAGCGAACACGACGAACAGCTGCGGGACCTGATGACGGACCTGACGGCTCGCGGGCTCTTGACCGATGCCGGGCAGTCCCGGCAACAGCCGAGACCGAGGCTGGAAACAGGACTGTGGTCGCTTCGGGCCCGCCACCACCAGGCGGCCATGACGGCGCGCCGCAAACACACCGCGGTGGCGATCCACGGCGACGGCCGGCTGGCCGTGGCGATCGCCGTCCTGCTCGCGAACGGCGGAATCGGGCACATCGACATCCGGGCGTCGGGCACGGTGCTCGAACGTGACCTGGGCTCGGGCTACACCGAGGCCGAAATCGGCATGCCCCGCCGGGAGGCGATGGCACAGGTGGTGCACCGGGCCGGGGCGGAAACGTCGACCACCCGGCTCTACTCGGACCGCCAGCCGGAACTCGTGCTGCTCACCGACGCCGTGGTACCCGCTCCCGAAGTGGTCGACGAGCTCGTCCGAGACGGCGTCAGCCACCTTCCGGTGCGCGTCCGGGACGGCGTCGGCATCGTCGGGCCGCTGGTGGTTCCCGGCCGCAGCAGCTGCCTGCGCTGCGCCGACCTGCACCGCGCCGGTCTCGACGAGTCCTGGCCCAGGGTGGCGAGCCAGCTCGCCGGACGCGTGCAACGGCCGGACCTCGGCGCCGTGCACGCCTGCGCCGCACTGGCCGCCGCACAGGCACTCCGCCTTCTCTCGCCGAGCGACCAGGCGCCGCCCTCGTGGAACGCCACGATGGAAATCGACTTCTTCGACGGCACGATCCGCCATCGCGACTGGCCGCCGCATTCCGGATGCGGATGCGGCGCTCGCTGACGCAACAAGCGACGTAGCCCACACACACGCCCTCAACAGGCTGCGCGGGCGGAGTGAATCAAGGCAGAATCGCGGAGGTGACCGACTCCCGCAACGCCGAGGACCGTGACGCAGCCATCCCCCGCAACGGGGCGGCGCGAACGGCGAAGCTGGCCAGTATTCCGCTCGGCATAGCGGGCCGGGCGGTCGGAGGCTGGGGCAGGCGGCTGACCGGGCAGAGTGCCGAAGAGGTCAACGCGACGCTGTCCGCCAAGGCCGCGGAGCAGCTCTTCGAGGTCCTTGGCACGCTCAAAGGCGGCGCCATGAAGTTCGGCCAGGCGCTGAGTGTCTTCGAGGCAGCGGTGCCGGATGAGATGGCGAAGCCCTACCGCGAGGCCCTGACGAAGCTTCAGGCCGCGGCACCGCCCATGCCCACCCGGCAGACCCACCGGGTCCTCGCCGAGCAGCTGGGACGCACCTGGCAGCAACGCTTCGCCGCTTTCGACGACGAGCCTGCCGCGGCCGCGAGCATCGGCCAGGTCCACCGGGCGACCTGGCACGACGGCCGCGAGGTCGCCGTCAAGGTCCAGTACCCCGGAGCCGACGACGCGTTGCGGAGCGACCTCCGACAGCTCCAGCGTTTCAGCAGGCTGTTCCAGGCCTTCGTACCGGGGACCGAGGTAAAGCCCCTCCTGGCGGAACTCGCCGAGCGGATGAACGAGGAACTCGACTACCAGGCGGAAGCCCAGAACCAGCGCGCTTTCGTGAAGGCCTTCGAGAGCGTCCCCGGGTTCCTGATCCCCCGCGTGGTCGCCAGCGCGCCGAAGGTCGTCGTCACGGAGTGGGTCACCGGCACCCCGTTGTCGAAGATCATCGCCGGCGGGGACAAGGAGGCGCGGGACCGCGCCGGTCGCCTGCTCACCGAGTTCCACTACTCGTCGCCGGAACGGGCCAGGCTCCTGCACTCGGACCCGCATCCGGGCAACTTCATGCTGACCGACGACGGCAGGCTGTGCGTGATCGACTTCGGCGGCGTGTCCCGGCTGCCCGAGGGGATTCCGCAGCACCTCGGCGAGATGACCAGGCTGGCGCTCGACGGTGAGTCCTCGAAGCTCATGCGGCTGCTCAGGGAGTCCGGCTTCATCCGGGCCGACGCGGACCTGCAGGCCGATGACGTGCTCGCCTACCTGGCGCCGTTCACCGAACCGTTGGCGGGCGAAACGTTCCATTTCACCCGCCGCTGGATGCAGCGGCAGGCGGGCCGCGTCGGCGACACCCGAGGGCGGGACTTCCGGATCGGCCGCTCGCTCAACCTGCCGCCCGAGTACCTGATGATCCACCGGGTGACCGCCGGTTCGACCGGCATCCTCTGTCAGCTCGACGCCGAGATCCCCGCCCGCGCGATCGTCGAACGGTGGCAGCCGGGCTTCGCGGCCTGAGAAGTTATCCACAGGGATCGTTGGAACTGAGCCAAAATCGGGGTCGTCCGGGCGAGTTGTCCACAACTTCGCGGAAGTGGTTCCACCCGGACGGCCCAACGGTCATCCTCGATTTATGACCATTACACGAAGCGCTCGACTCGTGGCGCTCAGTAACACCAGCGAGTCCGGAATCATCACCAACCGCGAGCTGCGTAAGGCGGGCGTGACCGCGCGTTACGCCGCGAAGCTGTGCGGTCCGGGCGGTCCTTGGCGAAGGCTGATGCCGGGTGTGATCCTGTTGCGCGACTCGGCGCCCACCCGGCTTCAGCTGCTCCAGGCCGCCGTCGCGCGGTTCGGGCCGGACGTGGTGGTGACGGGTGCCGACGCGCTTCGTGCCCGGGGCGTGGACTGCGCGCTGACTCGGGAGGTCCATCTCCTCGTCCCCGACTACCGGCGAATGCCGGCGGAACCCGGCATGCTGCCCCGAAGAACAACGCGGATGCCTCCGCCGAACTTGATCGACGGCGTTCCGTTCGCCCCACCGGCCAGGGCGGCGCTCGATCTCGCCCGGTTGGAGCTCGACCCAGCACGGATCGACGAGTTGATCTCGCTACCGCTGTACTGGGGTCTTTGCACGCTTGAAGAACTCAGCGAGGAGCTCGATTCCGGCAATCGGCGAGGCTCGGCCGCGGTCCGTGCGGCTCTGCGTCGTGTCGATCCCGAAGAGACCTACGCGCACGGCCTGGCGAAGAAGGTCCTCGGCGGATGCCCGCTGCCCTCGCCGTCCTGGAACATGACGATCTGTGACCGGCGAGGACGTCCCATCGGCTCCGCCGACGCCTGGTGGGACGACATCGGCCTTGCCTGGCAGTTCCGCGCCCCGAAGCAGGGCGCCGCGAACTTCCACCCGCTGGCGCTGACCGCGACCGGGACGGTGCTGGTCCGCTGCACCATCGACCAGCTGAAGAAGGTACCGATGGAAGTGTCGGCCGAGCTGGTCAGAGCGTTCGCCGAGGCGACGCGGACACCACGGCCGAAGGTCCGCACGATCGGCCGGATCGACGACGCCGCCTGAGGGGCTCACCAGTACTCGTCCGGCAGCTTTCCCTCGATGTCGCGGGTGTGGCGACGTGCGCAGGTCGGACACATCCAGCGCACGACGTCCTTCTCACGGGTGGACACCCAGGCGAGCGTCTGCGCGGGCTCCTCGTCGGCACCGCGGATCCGGCCGCACAACGAACAGCCGACCTGGTCGCTCACGGCCGCCGTCCACAATGGATCGTCTTCGCCCCCTGCAGGAACAGATCCTGGCGCGCGCCGAGGAAGGCGGAGCTCGCCGGATTCAGCAGGGCGGCCGCGGTTTCGCGATCGTCGTCGACCAGGAGGTCGCCTGCCACCTCGGTCAGCCAGGTCATCCGCTCGATGACGAACTCGCGCAGCAGTTCCGGCCCGGGCGCCGGGTGGTGGATGAGCACCCCGAAGGAATCGACGTCGTCGAGACCTGCCCGCTTCAGTGCGATGTTCCAGCCATAGGGCATGGAGACGGAGCCGGGGATGCCCGCTCGCATCTCGGCGAACCACTCGCCTCGTGCGGCGAGCAATCGCCCCTCGAACCCGGGACGGCCGATGCCGAGGTCCCAGGGGAGACAGTTGAAGTCCAGGCCGCCCTCGGAGATGGCGACCAGCCCGCCGGGGCGGGCGAGGCTGGCGAGGGTGTCGATCGCAGCCTGCTGATCGGGCAGGTGATGCACCACGCGTGAGGCCCAGACGAGGTCGGCGGGGGGAAGCTTGGCGGGCAATCCGTCGTCGGCCACGTCGGCATGGACCGTCTCGACGGTGGCCTTGTCCCCTGCGGCCGCGCTGACGACCCGGTGCGCTTCGGCCAGCAGATGCTCTGTCGCGTCGACCAGCACGATCCTGGCACCGGCGGCAGTGAGCTCCTCGGCGAAGAGCACGCTCATCCCGCCCGCGCCGCAGCCGACATCGACGATGGTCGGCCTCTCCGGCATGCCATCCAGCAGCCGTCGGGCCGCCACCCGCATCGGCTCGGCGTCGAGCGCCTCGGCCATGCGAAGCGACCGAAGCCGATCCGCCCAGTCGATGTCGTCATGCGTGTGTACGGCCATTCCCCCAGTGAACCGCACCACGCCCCAAAGGGGGAGCGGGGGACCTTTGCTCTCGCCGCGCGATAGCAAAGGTCCCCCGCTCCCCCAAGGATCAGGCCTGCAGACGCTCGACTCGCCGGTTCGCCCAGCGGGCGACCTTGGTCCACCTGCGTACGGCGCGCGCCCCACTTCGAGCCCGCTGTGCGCGGACTCCCTCTTCGAGGTCTCGTATTCGGGCTCTGGACAGTTCTTCATAAAGCAACATTTCGCTGGTCTCCTCGACCTTGATCTCGTTCAACTTGGCCGGCGCGAGAGTCCGGTTACCCGTTCGCGCCTCGTAATCCCTGGTGGTGATGGGTTCGACGGTCATGCCGCAGCGCTCCGCTCGACCTTGTGCGCAACGGGACGCGCCTCGACGGCGGGCTCGACGACAGGGTTCTTGCGGGGACGGCCACGGGGCCGCTTCCGTGCGACGACAACGCCGCGCTCGAAGATCTCGCCACCCCAGACACCCCACGGCTCACGCCGCGAAAGGGCACCCGCGAGGCAGGCGGAACGGACCGGGCAGTCCGCGCAGGACGCCTTCGCGCGCTCGAGTTCTGCCGGCGACTCGGCGAACCAAAGGTCCGCGTCGCCCGAACGGCAGGGAAGCATCGACTCGGGCGAGTCGATGGCGTCGAGCAGGTCGACGACGCCTGCGTCGGCGAAGGGCAGAGCCTCCCCCGGCACGAAAGCTATGGCCGATGACATAAGTGCACTCCTCTGTTCCGTGACGGATTTCTTACTGACGGTGGAACTGGACAACGCTGAACCCCAATTAGGTTGTGCAGCCAACTTGTTTGTGCAGCAAAAACACGAAGGCCGCGGATCCGGTAACCGGTTCCGCGGCCTTCGTGAGCCTCTAGTCCTGACTAGGTCAGGAACTTCGCTCCCGTATGGACAACGGAACACGGAACTGCTTGATGACCGGCAGATCGACGCCACCGTTCACGTACGCTCCACCGAAGGCGGCAGCGTGCGCGAAGGTCTCGTCAGCGGCGATCCTGCTCAGATCGAGACGCTGGGTGCCGCGGGCGGCGAGGATGCTCACGGGCATGAAGGTGCCCTGGCGCTGAGCCTGCGGGACTTCCGCGACGCAGGACAGACGGGTGCCAGGTTTCGTGAGCGTCATCTTGATCGTCATAGCACCGGCACCACCTTTCTCTGTCGCGCGCGAACCGCCCTGCGGTCTACGCTGTGTTGTAGAAGTTCTTCCCCATGCCGGGTGCTTCGCGCCCGGTACCAGCAGGTTATTGCCCCCGACCATACCGGGGCAACTTATTTTCCAGAAAAACCGTCGAAGTTACGAAGATCGGCTCTGAGCAGCGGGTTCGCCGCGCGGATCAAGCCTGCGACGCGGTCAAGACTCCACCGAGGCCCGTACGACGTCGAGAACTTCCGCTCCGAAGCGTTCGAGCTTCGTCGCGCCGATCCCGGAGATGGCACACAACGCTGTGTCATCGGTCGGACGCTGCTCGGCGATGGCGACCAGGGTCGCGTCCGTGAAGACGACGAAGGCCGGCACCTTGAGCTCGCGGGAGCGTTCTCCTCGCCAGGACCTCAGCTTTTCGAGCAGTTGCTCGTCCACGTTGGACGGGCAACGGGAGCAGCGGCCCAGCTTGATGTCCAGGGTCTCCAAGAGCGGCCCGCCGCACACCCGGCACCGCGCCTTGGTGCCGGCCTGCTTCGGCTGCTGGGATCGGGCGACCCTCGCCGCCGGGTGGTCTTCGGGGATCAGGCCGTAGAGGAACCGGCTGCGCCGCCGATTGCGGCGGTTTCCCGCCGTCCTGGCCAAGGCCCACGACAGCGAGAGGTGCTCTCGCGCTCGAGTGACGCCGACATAGAAAAGACGGCGCTCTTCTTCGATGGCCGCGTCGTCACCGTCGGCATGGAGGATCGGCATGGTTCCCTCGGCAAGCCCTACGAGGAACACGGCGTCCCACTCGAGGCCTTTCGCCGCGTGAAGCGAGGCCAGGGTGATGCCCTCCACCGTCGGCGGATGCTGTGCGTTCGCCCGCTGCTCGAGCTCCGCCACGAATCGGGGCAGGTCGGCGTCCTCGACGGTGGAAGCCAGCTCCTCCGCCAGTTCGACGATCGACAAAAGCGCGTCCCACCGCTCCTTCGCCGCGCCTCCGGCCGGAGGCTGGTCGGTGAGCCCCACCTTCGCGAGCACGGAGCGAACCCTGGTCACGAGCTCACCGGTGTCGGCGTCGGTCGACGCCATCCGCAACGCGGACATCGCCTGCCGGACCTCGGCCCTGGCGAAGAATCGCTCGCCACCGCGGACCAGGTACGGGATGCCCACCTCCGCCAGCGCCTGCTCATAAGCCTCTGACTGGGCGTTGACTCGGTAGAGCACCGCGATCTCGCTGGCCGCAACTCCGCCGTCGAGCAGGTCACGGATCCTGCGTGCGACTGCGGCCGCCTCGGCGGTCTCGTCGTCGTACTCGGCGAAACGCGGGACAGGCCCTGAGGGTCGCTGGCCGATGAGTTTCAGCCTCGACCCCGCGGGACGGCCGCGGGCGGCACCGATCACCTGATTGGCGAGAGCCACGACCTCCGGAGTCGAGCGGTAGTCCCGCTCGAGCCTCACGACCGTTGCCTCGGGGAACCGTCGCGTGAACTCCAGCAGCGGCCGGGGCGAGGCGCCCCCGAACGAATAGATGGTCTGGTTGGCGTCGCCGACCACGGTCAGGTCGTCGCGGCCGCCGAGCCACGCGTCGAGCAGCCGCTGCTGCAGTGGGGTGACGTCCTGGTACTCGTCGACGACGAAGCAGCGGTAGCGCTCGCGGAACTCCTGGGCGACCACCGAGTGTTCCTCGAGAACGGCCGTGGTGTGCAGGAGCAGATCGTCGAAATCGAGGACCTGTGCGGCGTTCTTGACCTTCTCGTAGTTGCGGTAGACCTCCGCTACCTGCGACGAAGGGGCGGGTGTGTCCCGCTGCGTACGCGCGGCGACGGCCGGGTAGTCGTCCGGCGATACCAAAGAGGCCTTGCTCCACTCGATCTCACTGGCGAGGTCGCGCAGGAGCTCAGTCTCGGTGCCGAGGCCGGCCTTGTTGGCGGCTTGGCTGATGTAGCGGAACTTGTTCTCGAGCAGCTCCCAGGGCCGGTCCCCGACGACCTGCGGCCAGAAGTACCGGAGCTGGCGGCGAGCGGCGGCGTGAAAAGTGAGGGCCTGGGCGGCGTCGACACCCAGACCCCGAAGGCGCGCGCGCATCTCACCCGCGGCGCGGGTCGTGAAGGTGACTGCGAGGACCTGACCAGCGGCGACGTGTCCGGAGCGGACCAAATGGGCGATGCGATGCGTGATCGTCCGCGTCTTGCCGGTTCCCGCTCCGGCGAGCACACAGACCGGCCCCCTCGGCGCGCAGGCGGCGGCGCGTTGCTCGGGATCGAGCCCATCGAGCAGGCCTGGACGACTCTTCGGGGACGATGCGCTAACCACGCCCCGATCCTCGCAGAGGGCCCGACAGGATCGACGCAGGGCACGCGGCCGTATCCTGGTCACATGGCGGGAAAGCAGGACAAGGAAGCAGCGAAGCTGGCCAAGAAGGAGAAGCGCGCCGCGAGCAAGGCTCGCCGCGGGCAGATCTTCGAGGCCTTCAAGATGCAGCGCAAGGAAGACAAGGCGCTCATCCCCTGGATGGCCGGATCGCTCCTGGTCATCACCGGTGTCGTGTTCGGTATCGGGTTCATCTTCGACGTCCACTGGGTCGTGCTGCCGCTGGGCATCCTGCTCGGCGCGCTCGCCGCTGTGATCATCTTCGGCAGGCGGGTCCAGAAGACCGTGTACTCGAAGGCCGATGGGCAGCCGGGTGCCGCGGCCTGGGCACTCGAGAACATGCGAGGTCGCTGGAAGGTGACGCCGACCGTGGCGGCCACGACCCAGCTCGACGCCGTGCACCGAGTGCTCGGTGGCCCGGGTGTCGTACTCGTCGCCGAAGGCGCGCCGCACCGCGTGAAGTCCCTGCTCGCGCAGGAGAAGAAGCGCGTGTCCCGCTTGATCGGTGAGACCCCGATCTACAACGTGATCATCGGGAACGAAGAGCAGCAGGTGCCGCTGAAGAAGCTGCAGGGCTACCTCATGAAGCTCCCCCGCAACCTCAAGCCAGCCCAGGTCGACGCCCTGGAAGCCAAGCTGGCCGCCCTCGGCAGCCGCGGCGCCGCGATGCCGAAGGGCCCGATGCCCGCCGGCGCGAAGATGCGCAACGTCCAGCGCACGATCCGCCGCCGCTGACCAAACGAGAATCAGGGGTCCTTTGCTATCGCCCGCGGCGGTAGCAAAGGACCCCTGATTCGTCTCCGGACGAAAACTGTCGGTGGGTGGTCGCATGATCACTGTGTGGACGGAACCTCGGGCGCTTTGCAGAAGGCGCTGGCAGCGATGTTCCCGGACGGCGTGGCCGCCCGGGCGAAACTTGTCGCCTTGGGCCACTCCCACTCCTGGATTTCGCGCCGTTGTCGCGAAGACGGCCCGTGGCGACGCCCGATTCCGGGTGTCATCCTCCTCACCAACGCCACGCCGACCAGGCATCAACTTCTGAAGATCGCGCTGACTCACGCGGGTCCGGACGCGATGCTCACCGGAGTCCAGGCAGCCCGGTTGTACGGAGTCCGAAGACTTCCGCCGGAAAGACGGGCCCACACCTTGATCCCCCACCGGAGCAAAGTCGCCACCTGGGGATTCGCCATCGTCGAACGAACGATCCACCTGCCGGAACCAGTAGAGATCGACGGGCTTCCTGTAGCTCCGCTCGCCCGGGTCCTGATCGACGCGGCTCGCCGTATGGACGAACTCCAGTCCGTGCGGGCGATGATCCACGACGCGGTCCAGCGCGGACTCTGCACTCCCGAGGAACTTCGAGATGAGCTGGCACAGGCCAGCACGATCGGCTCGGCGCTCCCCCGAATCGTCGTCGGGGCGCTCCAGGACGGAGTCGACTCCGCGGTCGAGCAATGGCTGGAGAACGTGCTCGAGCGCAGCGGCTTGCCCAGGCCGACACGGAACGCCGAGCTACGGACTCCGAACGGGGAGGTCGTCGGTGTCGCCGAAGTCTGGTGGCCGAAGGCCGGCGTCGCCATGCAAATCTGCTACGACGAGGTCTCTCTCGAACCGGACAAGGCACCCGAGATACCTGCCCTGGTCGCCGCCGGCCTCATCGTCGTGCAGGTAAGTCCAGCGCGACTGCGGGACCAGCCGCTGGTGGTGATCCAGGATCTGCGGGCAGCTCACCGCCGTGCTCGGCAACGACCACCTCCGGAACTCAGCAGCACCCCCGCGGCACCGGCTGCCTGACCACAGCCGGTGCGGCAGCCGTTCCACGACGAGAGCAAAGGTCCCTTGCTCCCTTCCTAGGTCACCGCATGCGGATCACGACGGTTCCGGTCAGCCGGTCGAGCCAGCTTCGGCCGTCGATGTTGCGGAGCGCTGCCGGGATGATCAGGAAGGTCAGCGCGGCCCGCACGACAGCGCGCCACACTCCGACCATTTGCGCGCCGTCGAGCCTGGCGACGCGGATTCCGACCACTGCCATACCGGGGGTGAAGCCGAAGAAGGTCGCGGGAATGACCGTGATCGCCGCCCAGACGCCCACCGACCACAGGTTGAACGTCTGCATGACGGCCGGGTCCTGGAGGCTGGGGGTCACGAAGAGAGTGGTGACCAGTGAAGCGAGCACCAAGTCGATGATCAGCCCGAGGAGGCGTGCTCCACCGCCCGCCACCGAGCCGACACCCGATTGGGGCAAGCCGAGTCGCTCACCGCGCCACCGCTGCGTACCCTCGCCACCGGCCGTCGTCTCGTCCCCGGCTCCGGGTAGCCATTCTCCGGTCCATCTCGCCACCCATCCAGGGTATGCCGGTGGCGCGGACCACATTCGCCCTGGTCGACTACCCGATATCGCCGCCCCGTTAACACCGGCGAAACATACGGGTGACGGTCGGGCAACACCGCGCTCTTAGCGTGAGCCGAAGAGAGTACTGCCGCCGGCAACGAACGAGAAGGAGTCACCGAGGGTGCCCACTACTCCAGACGACATTCAGCGCCTTATCGCCGACGAGAACGTAGAGGTCGTCGACGTCAGGTTCTGCGACCTGCCCGGCGTTATGCAGCACTTCACCGTTCCGGCGAAGGCGTTCAACGAAGAAGCCTATGAAGAGGGCCTGGCCTTCGACGGCTCCTCGGTGCGTGGGTTCCAGTCGATCCACGAATCCGACATGCTGCTCCTCCCGGACCCCGAAACCGCGCGTATCGACCCGTTCCGCAAGGCGAAGACGCTTTCGCTAAACTTCTTCGTGCACGACCCGTTCACCCGCGAGGCGTACAGCCGCGACCCGCGCAACATCGCGCGCAAGGCCGAGCAGTACATCTCCGAGTACGGCGTCGCGGACAACGTGTTCTTCGGCCCTGAGGCCGAGTTCTACATCTTCGACTCGATCCGGTTCGACTCCGCCGAGCACGCCTCGTTCCACGAGATCGACTCCGTCGAGGGCTGGTGGAACACCGGTGCCGACGTTCCGGGCGGCAACCAGGGTTACAAGACGAAGTTCAAGGGCGGCTACTTCCCCGTCCCGCCGGTCGACCACTTCGCCGACCTGCGCGACGAGATCGTCAGCAAGCTGCAGGGTTCCGGTTTCGAGATCGAGCGCGCGCACCACGAGGTGGGCACCGCTGGTCAGACCGAGATCAACTACAAGTACAACACGCTGCTGCACGCTGCGGACGACCTGCAGCTGTTCAAGTACATCGTGAAGAACACCGTGTTCGCCGCCGGCAAGACCGCGACGTTCATGCCGAAGCCGCTCGCCGGTGACAACGGCTCGGGTATGCACTGCCACCAGTCGCTGTGGAAGGACGGCACGCCGCTGTTCCACGACGAGTCGGGTTACGCGGGGCTGTCCGACACCGCCCGCCACTACATCGGCGGTCTGCTCAAGCACGCGCCGAGCCTGCTGGCGTTCACCAACCCGACCGTCAACTCGTACCACCGGCTCGTGCCGGGCTTCGAGGCGCCGGTCAGCCTGGTGTACTCGCAGCGGAACCGGTCGGCTTGTGTCCGTATCCCCATCACGGGCAACAACCCGAAGGCCAAGCGCGCCGAGTTCCGGTGCCCGGACTCGTCCGGCAACCCGTACCTGGCGTTCTCGGCGATGATGATGGCCGGTCTCGACGGCATCAAGAACAAGATCGAGCCGCCGGAGCCCATCGACAAGGACCTCTACGAGCTCCCGCCGGAGGAGGCCCAGAACGTCAAGCTCGTTCCTGGCGACCTCGGCGCGGTTCTCGACACGCTCGAGGCCGACCACGACTACCTGCTCGAGGGTGGCGTGTTCACTCCCGACGTGATCGACACGTGGATCTCCTACAAGCGTGAGAACGAGATCGACCCGCTGCGGCTGCGCCCGCACCCGTACGAGTTCTCGCTGTACTACGACGTGTAAGTCGTGCGGTAGCAACACCAAGAGCACGCCGGTGGTGAGGTGCGGAAACGCCCTCACCACCGGCGTTTCTTTTGGTCCAGCAGAGCGGCTACTCCGAAGTAGAGAAAACCTTCAGGTCGACGCCTGCCCGCTCGATACGGCCGCGTGGATCATCCACCAGCTTGCGTCGTTCGAGATCCATCAGCCCCAGGGTGCACGTGATTTCCGCGGAGAGGGTGCCGTCGACCTTGTAGATGTTCGAGTCCATGTGGAAGGTCTTGCCGGTACCGAACTTGGCATCACATGTCACGTCGACGACATCACCGGCCCGGAGCTCGCGCCGGAACACGATGTGAGACTCAAGCAGCACAAAGGCGAGATTCGCGTCTCGCATGCCCGAGTTGAGGCCACCGGCTAGCTCCATCAGTTCGAGTCTGGAGACCTCGCCGTACGAGTGGTAGACGGCGTGGTTGAGATGGCCGAGAGTGTCCAGCTCGTAGTGCCGCACCTTGATCCGGGTACGAAATGGTTCGCGCACAGTCACCGGTCCACTGTAAATGCCGCTCTCCGTCCGCGTCGGCAAGTGTGAGCAAGGGACCTTTGCTGTCACCAGCCGCACGTGACTGAGGTGATAGCAAAGGACCCTTGCTCACTTCCCGCAGGTCAGAGCGATCGGTCCTGGTAAAAGAGGGTCTCCACGACCGCATGGGCGCGCCGCGTCGTCCGCCGGTAGGCGTCCAGAAACTCGCCGGGGTCGTCGTCGGCGGAGTAGCCGAGCACCCGCGCGACCGCGGCGAGATCTCGACCAGAGCTGGGGATCTCGTCGACGGCTTTACCCCTGACCAGCATCCCGGCGTTCCGGACTCTCGTCGCCAGCAACCAGGCTTCGGTCAGGGATTCGATCTCGGCGGGCTCGGCGAGCCCTGCCTCCACCGCCGCCTTCAGCGCTTCGATCGTCGACGTGGTCCGAAGGCCCGCAACTTCGTGCCCATGCCGCAGTTGCATGAGCTGCACGGTCCACTCCACGTCGGCGAGCCCTCCGCGCCCGAGTTTCGTATGCCGTGTCGGGTCGGCGCCCTTGGGCATCCGCTCCGTCTCCACCCGCGCCTTGATCCGCCTGATCTCCCGCACCCGGACCGCGTCGAGGCCGGCCTGCGGATAGCGAATGGGGTCGATCATCTCGATGAACCGTGCACCGAGGTCGTCGTCACCAGCGATGAACCGGGCTCGAAGCAGCGCTTGCGATTCCCAGACCTCCGCCCACCGCCCGTAGTAGCTGCGATAGGACTCGAGGGTTCGCACCAATGGACCACTCCGCCCCTCAGGACGGAGATCGGCGTCGACGACCAACGCCGGGTCAGGGCTGGGCGCGCCGAGAATCTTGCGCACCGTCTCGGCCACGGAGGAAGCGAACTTCGCTGCTTCGGAGTCCGACACTCCCTCGGTCGGCTCGCAGACGAAGAGAACGTCCGCGTCTGAGCCATAACCGAGTTCTGCCCCTCCCAGCCGTCCCATACCGATGACCGCGATCTTCGCCGGTGTCTGGCCGAGCTCTGCCTGCCGCTGCCGAAAGGCCGCGGCCAACGCACCCTGCAACACGGCGACCCACACGCTCGACAACGCCTCGCAGACAGCGGGAACGTCAAGCAAACCCAGTAGGTCCGCGGACGCGATCCGCAGCATCTCGTGCCGCCGGAGCGATCTCGCGGCCGCGACCGCGGCGTTCAAGCCTGGCTGCCGACGAACCGCGGCTCGCAGGGAAGTGGCCACTTCGGCCGGAGTGCGACCAGCCAGCCGCGCGGGATCACCGAGCAACTGCAGGACTTCCGGCGCTCTCGCCAGCAGATCGGGCACCAGTCGTGACGTGCCCAGGAGGAAGGCGAGCCGCTCGACAACGGCACCCTCGTCACGAAGAACCCTGAGGTACCAAGGCGTTTGTTCGAGCGCCTCCGAGACTTTCCGGTAGGACAGAAGTCCGCGGTCGGGGTCCGGGGTGTCGGCGAGAAGGTCCAGCAAGACCGGCAGCAAAGCCTGTTGGATAGCGGCCCTGCGCGACATTCCCGCAGTCAGCGCCTTGATGTGCTGCAGCGCCCCATCCGGTGCGGCGTACCCGAGCGCGGCGAGTCGGCTTTCCGCCTGTTTCGTCGTCAACCGCAGCGCTTCGGTCGGCACGTTCGCCACGGACTGCAGCAGAGGCCGATAGAAGAGCTTCTCGTGAAGACGGCGGATGCTCTGCAGGTGGCGGCGGAACTCCGCCAGCAGCACGTCCCCTTCGCTCCTGCCACGAGCGGGCCGTACCCCGCTCGCTCTCGCGATCGTCCGCAATTCGCTGGCGTCCGAAGCGGCAGGGAACAGGTGCGTACGCCGTAGCCGGCGAAGCTGGAGCCGATGCTCGATGGTCCGGAGGAATTCGTACGACGATCCGAGCTCCGCGGCGTCCGTGCGGCCGACGTACCCGCCTTCCCCCAGAGCGGCGAGAGCGTCCATCGTGGACGATGAACGCAGCTCGGCATCGATTCGGCCGTGGACCAGCTGCAGCAACTGCACTGCGAACTCGACATCGCGAAGACCGCCACGTCCCAGCTTCAGCTCCCGCTCGGCGTACGCGGACGGCACATGGCCTTCGACGCGGCGCCGCATCTTCTGGACCTCGGGGACGAAGTTCTCCCGATCGGCCGCAGCCCACACCTTCGGTGCGACCATCTCCGCGTACTGACGCCCGAGCTCGGCGTCGCCTGCGACCGGCCGCGCTTTGAGCAAAGCCTGGAACTCCCAGGTCTTGGCCCATTTCTGGTAGTAAGCGGCATGGCCCTCGAGAGTGCGGACCAAAGCGCCCGCCTTGCCCTCCGGACGCAACGCCGCATCAACCTCGAAACAGGCCTTGCCGACCACGCGCATCATCGTGCTGGCCAGCCGCGTCGAGACCGAAAGATCTCCGTCACCCACGAAGATGACGTCCACATCGCTTACATAGTTCAGCTCTCGACCGCCGCATTTGCCCATCGCGACCACGGCCAGTCGGCCTTCGACACCGGCTCCCACCTCTGATTCCGCGACCAGAAGCCCCACCGTGAGTGCGGCCTCGGCCAGCGTGGTGAGCTGAGCCCCGATCTCGGCGTAGGGCGGTTGATGGAGGCCGGGTTCGACGAGGTGGCCGAGGTCGGCAGCCGCGATCCCGAGGAGCAGTTCGCGGTACCCGGCGCGAAGAGCCTGCTCTGACTCGAGCCCTGTGAGCAGCTCTCCGTCCGACCGCAGATGGTCAAGAAGGCGGCTCACATACTGATCCGGCTCAGTGCTCTTATCGCCTTCAAGGGTCTTCCAGCTGTCGGTGTTCGCGACCAGGAAGTCCGCGAGCGCACTCGACGTGCCCAGAACCCCGAGCAAGCGGCCTCGGAAGGTGCGGTCAGTGCGAAGCGCCTGGTCGATCTCAGTCCAGACGGCCGGATCGGCCTCCCTGATTCGGTCGAGCCCACTCAAGGCCAGATCAGGGTCCGCCGAGCGGGACAGTGCTGACAGCACGTCCGTGGCGGAGCCGTCCGGGCCGGATTCGGTCCACCAACCGGCAGCACGCAGCTGCCCGTCGGCACGGGGGTCGGTGAAGCCGTATCTCGCCACGGAAGCGGTCGGCCTGGCGCGCTCAACCATCGGCTTCCACCGTAGTCGCCCTTTCGCCCGTGACCAGACGGACGCGCAAAAGAGCAGGGGACCTTTGGTGTCGCCGAGCGGCGGCGATACCAAAGGTCCCTTGCTTCGCTAGGCGGCGATCCTGCCGACTTCCTGTTCAGGGACGGTCGGGGCGGGAGTGGTGAAGCTGCCGGCGTTGACGGGACTCCGCCGCGAAAGCAAGTAGATCCCGATACCGATCGCCAGGCCCACGACGCCGACAGCGATGGTGCCCACGGTGCCTGTCGAGGTCACGAGACCGGCCGCGGCTCCAACGATGGCGGCCGCCGGAAGTGTGAACAGCCAGGCGATCACCATGCGGCCGGCGGTACGCCAGCGGACCGGTGACTCGTTCCTGCCCACACCCGAACCGACGATGCCACCGGAACAGACGTGAGTCGTCGAAAGCGGAAAGCCGAAGCTCGTCGACGCGAGGATGACCGCCGCCGAGCTGGTCTGCGCGGCGAAGCCTTGCGGACCATCGATGTCCGTCAAGCCCTTGCCCAGCGTGAAGGTGATCCGCCAGCCGCCGAGGTACGTACCGAGTGCCAACGCCAGCGCCGCACTCACGATCACCCAGAGCGGAGGCCCGGCTCCTGCGGGGAGAGTTCCGGCAGTGATCATCGTCAGGGTGATGACGCCCATGGTCTTCTGCGCGTCGTTCGTACCATGGGCGAGCGAGACGAGCGAAGCCGAGATGATCTGGCCGACCCGGAAGCCCGCAGTGCGGCCGCGGCGGACGAAGATCCGGTAGACGAAGTACGTCACGATCATCGCGACGAGGCCTGCCAGGACCGGCGACAGCGCAGCCGGGATCAGAACCTTCTCGACGATCTTTCCGAAATGGACGGAATCCGTACCGGCAGACACCCACGTGGCGCCGATCAGACCGCCGAACAACGCGTGGGACGAACTGGACGGCAGGCCCACGAACCATGTGACCAGGTTCCACACGATCGCCCCGACCAGTCCGCCGAACACGATCGCCGGTCCGATCTTGGTGTCGTCGACCAGTCCATTCGAGATGGTCTTGGCCACTTCGACCGACAGGAAGGCGCCGACCAGGTTCAAGACAGCGGAGATCGTCACCGCGACCTTGGGACGCAGTGCCCCGGTGGCGATCGACGTCGCCATCGAGTTGGCCGTGTCATGGAACCCGTTTGTGAAATCGAAAATTAGGGCCGTGACGACGACGAGCACGACCAACACTGAGGGCTCCACCCCGACCTCCGAACCCTTCGAAACTCCCTTCGCAAGGTACCTGACAGCAAGGCAAGAGCGTTAACAACCCATACACAGTTGAGACATAAGTCGTTAAGCCATCGGCAATGTACGTTGACGTTCCGCAGCCGGAGCGAGGTCACCGGACACCAGTCGGACGAAGCGGTGCGCGAACGGTCGCCAGGTTTCGGTGATGTCAGCATGCACCCGGGCGAGATTTTCCGGGGTCAGTGCGTCCGGCCGGGTGAGTTCCGCCATTTCCGGCGACTGCCGCGCCCAGTCGAGGACGATGTCCGGTGTTGTCTCGATATGGAACTGGACACCGTAGGCACAACGGTCGAATCGGAAGGCCTGGTAGGCATACCGTGGCGAGGAAGCGAGAAGCTCGGCGCCGGCGGGCAGTCGGGTGATCGCGTCGTTGTGGAACTGCAGGACGTCCTGCATGAGTGGCAGGTCCGCGAAGAGCGGGTCCGTCCAGGCAGCGTCCTTCTTGGACACAAGTCCTGGACCGACCTCGGGGCCTTGATCACCGGTGGCGACGATGCCGCCCAGAGCCGCGGCCAGGAGCTGACCGCCAAGGCAGATCGCGAGCGTCGGGATGCGAGCGCCCGCGGCTTTCGAAAGAAGTTTCCGGACGTCCGCGAGCCACGGATGAGCGGCGTCATCATTGGCGCCCATCCCTCCGCCAAGGCAGACGACGCCCGCGTACCCGTCAAGATCGGCGGGAAGACTCTGATCGGGCAGCAACCGGATGTCGAGCTCGGCTCCCGCCTCGGTGAGCCAGTCGCCGAGGGGGCCGATCGGATCTGATTCGTCTGGCTGGATGACGAGCAACTTGGGAGCGGTCACCACCCCAGCCTACGACCGCTGGGAGAGCAGGGGACCTTTGCTATCGCTCGGGGCGGGCGATAGCAAAGGTCCCCTGCTCTCTTGGTCAGCAGGCGCAGCGTGGGGTGGGTGCGGAAGTGAGCGAGAGTGCGGGGGTGTCCCGGTCGATGGGATAGCCGGCCGCACGCCAGGCGGTGATGCCGCCGGACAGGCGTTTGACCTTGAAGCCGAACTCCGCGAGCTTCAGGGCTCCCTTGGTCGCGGCGTTGCAGTGGATGCTCTCGCAGTAGCAGACGTAGACGAGACCTCTGTCGAGGTGGGTGACCGACTCGGGCGTCATGTCCCGATACGGGAGGTTGATCGCACCGGGGATGCGAGCAGACTCGAAGGCTTCGGGAGCCCGGGTCTCGACGACCACGTATCCACGCTGGGTGCCGGCGGTGAGATCGCGGATCAGGTCGTCTGGGTCCACGTCGAGGGCGAGTTCGGCACGAAGGTGCGCGGCCGCGGTCGCGCTGTCCAGGGCCGGAAACGTCAATACGCGGGGTTCGGTCGTCATGCCTCAATCCTGCTGATCAGTGCTCATCCAGAACATTGGAGAATCCAGGTATCGCCGCCGGTTAGCCTGGAGATTCCTGGCAGGCATGAAGATCGACCTGGAGTTCCGTGAACCTCGATGATCTCGACTGGCAGTTGCTCGAACTGCTCCAGTCCGACGGACGGCTGACCTTCTCGGAGCTCGGTCGACGAGTGTCGCTGTCCGCACCCGCGGTGACCGAGCGGGTCCGGCGGCTCGAGGAGAAGGGGATCATCACCGGCTACTCGGCGAGCGTGGACCTGACGAAGATCGGGCTGCCGATCGAGGCGATCGTCCGGGCGAAGGTACGGAGTCTCGACACCGCTCGCTTCCGTGAAGCCGTCCTCGCGCTGCCCCAGGTGCTCGACGCCGATCACGTCACGGGAGACGAGTGCTGGTTGGTGCGGGTTGTCTGTCAGGACACCGCGGAGTTGGAGGAGCTCGTAGAGCGGATGCAGCGCTATGGGGAGACGACGACTTCGCTGGTCTTCTCGTCACCGGTCCGCCGTCGCGCAGTCGGCCGGCGGACCGGTCGAGCGACGACGCGGTGGTAGCAAGGGACCTTTGCTATCACCTGGCGGGTCTGGGCATGAAAAAAGGTCTGGGACCTGGGAGAACCTCGAGGGTTCTCGACCAGGTCCCAGACTTCTTCTTAATGTTAGTCCGGCGGTGTCCTACTCTCCCACAACCCTTCGGTTGCAGTACCATCGGCGCTGTCAGGCTTAGCTTCCGGGTTCGGAATGG
>NZ_JBVILA010000045.1:0-41716 GCF_055580625.1 Amycolatopsis sp. NPDC031561
ATGCGGGGGTAAGCAGGGGAGGATGGGGAAGGAGCAAGGGGGGGGGCGGTTTCCGGAAGCCCCCTTTGGAAACGGGGACCTTCCAAAGGGGGGCCTCAAGGACACCGCCAGAGCGGGTTTTGAATCCTTTATAGACAGTCGAGAAGGCCGCAGGGTGGCGACTTCGCGACACCCGCAGCCGGTAGTGCGGTGGGGCCAGGGGCTGAAGGACGCTTTCCCCGCATCTCACGTGGGGAAAGCGCCCTTCACCGCGTCCGATGTGGGGAAAGGCCCCTTCAGCTCTGGCCGGACGAGGACATCGCCCGGCTGATCAGGTCACCCACGTCCAGGTCGTCGACGGCGTCGGCCGACACCGCGGGCGTGTCCGAAGGCAACTCGTCGGCCAGTTGCACCAACGCCTCCAGCACGCCCAGCTCACGGAGCCGGTCGAGCGACGCTCCCGCCAGGGCCCGCCGCAGACGCGCCTCGTCCGGCACCGCGATTTCGGGGAACAGCAGGGTGCCGAGGTGGGCCGCGAGCGCCGCCGGGGTCGGGTGGTCGAACACCACCGTCGCCCCCAGCGGACGGCCTGCCGCGGCCGCGAGGCGGTTGCGCAGCTCGACCGACGTCAGCGAGTCGAAACCGAGGTCGGTGAACGCGTGCTCCGGATCCACCTCGCCCGCCGTGGCGAAGCCGAGTACCTGAGCGGTCTGCGTCCGGACCAGGTCTTCCAGCGCGTCCGGCGTCAGCGGACCGGCCTCGGCGACCGGGGAGGCCGTCCGCCGCACGGGGAGCCGGACGAGTCCGGTGAGCAACGCGGGCAGCACTCCCGCCCGGGCCTGGTCGCGCAGCCCGGCCAGGTCGAGTTTGACGGGGACGGCCACCGGACCGGGAGCGAGATCGAACAGGACCGCGCCCTCCTCCGGGGTCAGCGCGCCGAAGCCGTCGCGTCGCATCCTGTCGATCAGCGCCTCGTCGAGGACGCCGCCCATCCCCTCAGCGGCCCACATCCCGTAGGCGAGCGACCGCGCGGGCAGGCCGTCGGCGTGCCGTCGCTCGGCCAGCGCGTCCAGGTAGGCGTTGGCCGCCGCGTAGTTGCCCTGCCCCGGCCCGCCGAGCACGCCGGACACCGACGAGACGAGCACGAACTCGGTCAGCGGCCGGTCGAGGGTCAGTTCGTGCAGGTGACGGGCACCGTCGGCCTTCGGGCCGAGCACGCGGTCCAGGCGTTCGGGGGTCAGCGCGGTGACGACGCCGTCGTCGAGGACGCCGGCCGCGTGCACGATCCCCGACAGGCCGGGGATGCCGTCGAGCAGGGCGGCCACGGCGTCACGATCGGCGACGTCACACGCTTCGACGCGCACCTCGGCGCCCAGTTCGCCCAGCCGGTCGGCCAGCTCTTGGGCGCCGGGGGCGGCGAGGCCGCGACGGCTGGTGAGGACCAGGCGTTCGACGCCGTTCTCGGTGACGAGCCGTTCGGCCAGTTTGGCCCCGACGCCGCCGGTGCCGCCGGTGATCAGCACCGTGCCCGAGGACTCCCAGTCCGGTTTGGGTCCGGGCTCGGCCCGGACCAGACGCGGTACCTCGGCCCGGCCGTCCCGCACCCGGACCCGGGGTTCCCCGGCAGCCAGCGCAATGTCCACATCGGACACTTCGCCGTCGAGGATGACGAACCTGCCAGGATTCTCCGCCTGCGCGGACCGCACGAGACCGGCGGCGGCCGCGTCGTCGAGCCCGGGTCCGGTGACCACGACCAGACGTGAGCCGGAGAACCGGGGTTCGGCGAGGAAGCTTTGCAGGGCGGCGAGGACGGCGTGGATTCCCTCCGGGGGAACCGGCAGGACGACCACCGGCGGAACCGGCTCGGTCACCTCGTCCCACCGTGCCCACGGCACCGGCGTGGTCACCGAAGACTCGGCCGCGATGTGCTCGACGCGGAACAGCGACCGGTCTTCCCCCGCCCGCAGTTGCTCACCGGTGACCGCGCGGACGACCAGCGAGCCGACCGACAGCACCGGCGCTCCGGCGAGATCGGTCAGGTCGACGGCGACCTCACCGGGCCCGACGAACCGCAGCCGCGCACGGACCGTGGTGGCGCCGGTCGCGTACAGGCTGACGTCGCTCCAACTGAACGGCAGCGCGCCCGACTCCTCTCCCTCACCGAGGAACATCCCGTGCAGAGCGGCGTCGAACAGCGCGGGGTGGATACCGAAGCGGGCCGCGTCCTCCTGCGCCTCTTCCGGCAGCGAGATCTCGGCGTAGCGGTCCTCACCGTGCCGCCAGGCCGCCCGCAAGCCCTGGAACAGCGGGCCGTAGGCGAACCCGCGGTCGGCGAGGTCGTCGTAGAAGGAACCGAGGTCGATCGGCTCGAGACCGTCCGGCCACGTGAATCCCTTGGCGGGCGGTTCCGCCTCCGCCAGCAGGCCGAGCGCGTTGAGTTCCCAGTCCTCGCCGGGGATCCGCGAGTGCACGGTCACCGCCGCCGCACCGCTGACCGCGACCTGCAGTTCGATCGGCCCGCTCTCGGGGATCACCACGGGCGCGTGCAGGGTCAGTTCGACCAGGCGCGGCCGCCCGGCCTCGTCACCCGCCCGGACGGCGAGCTCGGCGAGCGCCGCCCCCGGCAGCAGGACGGTGTCGTGCACGGTGTGCCCGGCGAGCCAGGGGTGGGTCGCGAGCGAGAGCCGTCCGGTGAGGACGGTGCCGTCGCCCTCCGCGAGCGAGAGCCCGGCGGCGAGCAGCGGATGCCCCGGCGAGTCCAGCCCGGCCGAGGTGAGGTCCGCGACAGGCGCGGGTTCGAGCCAGAAATGCTTGCGCTGGAAGGGATAGGTCGGCAGGTCGAGCGCACGCGCGCCGGGCAGGACGCCGTCCCAGTCGACGCGGGCACCCTGGACGTGCAGCGTGGCGAGTGCGGTCATCGCCGTGACGGTCTCGTCTCGGCCCTTGCGGAGCAACGGAATCCCGTCGGTGAGCGCCGAGAGCACCGCGTCGGGACCGACTTCGAGGAACTTCGTGACCCCGTCGGCGCGGAGCGTCTCGACAGCCTCGGCGAAGCGGACGGTCTCGCGTACGTGTGCCACCCAGTACGCCGGGTCGGTCACGGGCGACACGAACGGGATACGCGGCTCCGAGAACGTCAGCTCCCGCACCACTTCGGCGAAGTCGTCCAGCATCGGTTCCATCAGCACCGAATGGAACGCGTGCGAAACGTCCAGGCGCTTGGTCTTCCGACCGCTGAACCGGGCCGCGACCGCGAGCGTCGGCTCCTCCGCACCCGAAAGCACCAGGGACGTCGGACCGTTCACCGCGGCCAGCGAAACACCGTCCGGCAGCTCCCCGATCTCGTCCTCGGCCGCCTGCACGGCCACCATCACGCCGCCCTCGGGCAAAGCCTGCATCAACCGGCCGCGCGCCGTGACGAGCTTCGCCGCGTCCTCCAACGAGAACACCCCGGCGACATGAGCCGCCGCGATCTCACCGATCGAATGCCCCGCCAGGTAGTCGGGCCGCACACCCCAGGACTCCACCAGGCGGAACAACGCCACTTCCAGCGCGAAGATCGCGGGCTGCGCGAACTCCGTCCGCGAGAGGTCGCCGAACTCCGGCAGCAAAGCGCACACCTCGTCGTAGGCCGCCGCGAACACCGGGAACGCCCGGTACAGCTCGGTTCCCATGCCGGGACGCTGCGAACCCTGACCGGTGAATAGGAACGCGAGCTTGCCCTGCTTGACCTTTCCGGTGATCCCGCCACCTTCGGCGACGGCTTCGAGCCCGGCCCGGAGGGTGCCCGCGTCCGCCCCGACGACCGCGGCCCGGCGTTCGTGCGCGGTCCGCGTCGTGGCCAGGGAGAACGCGACGTCACGCGGGTCCGCCGAGTCCACTATGGACAACAGCGCGCGAGCCCGGTCGGCCAAGGCCTGGTCGGTCTTCGCCGACAGCACCCACGGGACGACGCCGTGCGAGGCGGGCTCGGCGGGCTTCTCGGCCGGAACCTGCTCCAGGACGACGTGCGCGTTGGTCCCGCTGATCCCGAAGGACGACACCCCGGCGCGCCGGGGCCTGCCGGTTCCGGGCCACTCGCGCGGCTCGGTGAGCAGTTCCACCGCCCCGGCGTCCCAGTCGACCTCGGCCGACAACTCCGCGGCGTGCAGGCTGCGCGGCAGCACACCCCGACGCATCGCCTCGACCATCTTGATGATCCCGGCGACCCCGGCCGCGGCCTGTGTGTGACCGAGGTTCGACTTGACCGAACCGAACCACAACGGCTCGTCCCGTTCGGCGCCGTAGGTCGCGATGAGCGCCTGTGCCTCGATGGGGTCGCCCAGCCTCGTACCGGTGCCGTGCGCTTCGACCGCGTCGATGTCCGAAGTGGACAGACCGGCGTCGGCGAGCGCCGCACGGATCACGCGCTGCTGCGAAGGACCGTTCGGCGCGGTGAGACCGTTGGACGCGCCGTCCTGGTTGACCGCCGAACCGCGGACCACGGCCAGTACCGGATGCCCGTTGCGGCGGGCGTCCGAAAGCCGCTCCAGCACGAGCACTCCGGCGCCTTCCGACCAGCCCGTGCCGTCGGCGGCGTCGGAGAAGGACTTGCAGCGGCCGTCCGGGGAAAGCCCGCGCTGGCGGGAGAAGTCGAGGAACGTCTCCGGCGTCGCCATCACGGTGACCCCACCGGCGAGCGCCATGTCGCACTCTCCCGACCGCAGCGACCGGGCGGCCAGATGCAGGGCGACCAGCGACGACGAACACGCCGTGTCGACCGACACCGCCGGGCCCTCCAGCCCCAGGGTGTAGGCGATCCGCCCGGACAGCACGCTGGCCGAGGTGCCCGTCCCGAGAAACCCGGCGACGCTGTCGGGGACGCTGGCCAGTTTCGCGGCGTAGTCGTAGTACATGATCCCGGCGAACACGCCGGTGGCGCTGCCCTTCAGCGAGGCCGGGTCGAGCCGGGCGCGTTCGAAGGCTTCCCAGCTGATCTCGAGCAGCAGACGCTGCTGCGGGTCCATCGCGAGGGCTTCGCGGGGCGCGATCCCGAAGAACTCGGGGTCGAACTCGCCCGCGTCGTGCAGGAACCCGCCGTGCCGCGTGTAGGTCTTGCCGGGCAGGCCGGGTTCGGGGTCGTAGATACCGTCGACGTCCCAGCCGCGGCGGCCGGGGAACGGCGAGATCGCGTCGGTCCCCGCGTCCACGAGGTCCCAGAGGTCCTCGGGTGACCGGACGCCGCCGGGATAGCGGCAGCTCATCGCGACGATCGCGATCGGCTCGTCGACCGCGCCGCGGCGGGTCACCACCGGACGGGCCGGTTCCGGGGCGCCGAGCAGTTCGGTGCCGAGGAACGCGGCCACCGCGGCCGGGCTCGGGTGGTCGAAGACGAGGGTCGCGGGCAGCCGCAGACCGGTCTCGGAGGTGAGCTCGTTGCGCAGTTCGACGGCGGTCAGGGAGTCGAAACCCAGTTCGGTGAACGGTCGCGACGCCTCCACGGTGTCCGCGCCCGCCCTGCCGAGAACGGCCGCGACACGGGCCCGCACCAGGTCCACCAGCAAGGTTTCGCGGTCGCCAACGGGCAGTCCGGCGAGCCGTCCGGCCAGACCGGTGTCGGCGCGGCGGGCGGCTTCGCGACGAGTGCGGACGCGGACCAGCCCGCGCAGCAGGGGCGGCACCCCGGCGTTCCGCACGGTCGCGAGGTCGAGCCGTACCGGGATGAGGACGGCGCCGCCTTCGGCCACCGCGGCGTCGAACAGGGCGAGGCCCTCTTCCGGTTCGAGGGCGCCGAAGCCGTCCCGGCCGATCCGGTCCCGGTCGGTGCCGCTCAGCGCGGCACCCATGCCGTCCCGCCACAGGCCCCAGGCCAGCGATTGGGCGGGCTTCCCGTCGGCGCGACGCTGCCTCGCGAGCGCGTCCAGTGCGGCGTTCGCGGCCGAGTAGGCCGCCTGCCCCGGCGAGCCGAACACCCCGGCGATCGACGAGAACAGCACGAAGAAATCGAGGTCGCCGGCGAGTTCGTCGAGGACGTGCGCGGCGGTCGCCTTCGCCCGGAACACCGCGGCGACCCGTTCGGGGGTGAGCGAGGTGAGGACGCCGTCGTCGAGGACACCCGCCGCGTGGACGATCCCGGTGACCGGCGGTTCGGCCCGGTCCAGCAGGTCGCGCACCTGATCGCGATCGGCGACGTCGCAGGCCTCGATCCGGGCCCCGAGTTCCTCGGCGAGTTCCTTCGCCCCGGGCGCGGCCTCACCGCGGCGGCTGACCAGCAGCAGATGCCGGACGCCGTGCTCGGCGACCAGATGCCGGGCGAGACGGGCGCCGAGCCCACCGGTGCCGCCGGTGATCAGGACGGTGCCGGAGGTGTCCAGTGTGGACTCACCGGTCCCGGCCCTGGCGAGACGGGGCGCGAACAGGCTTCCGTTTTCAGCGTGGACTTCGGGTTCGCCGGTGGCGAGCGCGGCGTCGAGGTCCGCGTGGGTACCGCGGACGAGGACGATCCGTCCCGGATGTTCGGCCTGCGCAGTCCGGACCAGGCCTTCGACAGCGCCTTCGTTCCCGGTGAGTACCACGAGCGGGCCGGGCTCGTCCGTGGCCAGGAAGTCTTGCAGTGCAAGGAGAGTGGCGTCGAGAGAGTCGGCTTCCAGGATCCCGGCGGGCGTGACGTCCGAGGAACCGGCGGGAAGCGGAACCTCTTCGAGGCGGTAGAGGCCGTCCGTCACCGAACTGGCGGCCGTCACGGCGCGGACGCTCAGCCCGCCGATCGTAGCGACCGGTGCGCCGGTGCCGTCGGCGAGGTCGAACTCGAAAGAGCCGTCGGCGCCCGGCCGCGCATGCACACGCAGTTCGGTAGCGCCCCGCGCGTGCAGCACGACGTCGCGCCAGGCGAACGGCACCGCTCCCTGGTCCTCACCGAGGACCGCGGTGGCTTGGAGCGCGGCGTCCAGCAGCGCCGGATGCAGGCCGAACTTCGCCGCCTGATCGGGATCCGGCAGGGCGACCTCGGCGAAGACCTCGCCGCCGCGACGCCAGACCTTGCGCAGGCCGCGGAACATCGGCCCGTAGGCCAGCCCGGCCGCGGCGAGCCGGTCGTAGGCGTCATCGAGGTCCACGGCTTCGACGTCCTGCGGCGGCCAAGCCAGGTCCACTGTGGACACCGGAGGCGTGCCGAGGAAGCCGGTGGCGTGGGTCGTCCACGGATGCTCCGGCAACCGCGAGTGGATCGACACCGGGCGGCGGCCGTGCTCGTCGGCGGCACCCGCGACGACCTGGACCTCCGGCGTGGCACCGGGTTCGAGGACGAGCGGTTCCTGCAGGATCAGCTCTTCCACGCCCGCACAGCTCGCTTCGTCACCCGCGCGGACGGCGAGTTCGGCGAACGCGGTGCCGGGCACGAGCACGCGGCCCGCGACGACGTGATCGGCCAGCCACGGATGCCGGTCGAGCGAAAGCCGCCCGGTGAGCAGGACACCGTCGTCGGTGGCCACGGACACCACCGCGCCGAGGAGCGGATGGTCTGCGGCGGCGAGCCCGGCCGCCGTGACGTCGGCGTCGCTTTCCTGGCCGAGCCAGAAGTACTCGTGCTGGAAGGCGTAGGTCGGCAGTTCGGTGAACCGACCGCTGCCACCGAGGTAGGCGGACCAGTCGACGGCGACACCGCGCGTGTGCAGGGCGCCGAGCGCGGTCACCAGCTGCCGGGGTTCGTCGTGGCCACGGCGCAGTGCGGGAACTCCGCCGTCGACGAGTGCGCTGAGCACCGCGTCCGGCCCGAGTTCGAGGAACTTCGTGACCCCGGTGGCCGTCAAGCGCCGGACCGCGTCGGAGAACCGCACGGTCTCGCGGACATGGGCGACCCAGTAGGCCGGGTCGGTCACGGGCGACATCATCGCGATACGCGGCTCCGAGAACGTCAGTTCCCGCACCACCTCAGCGAAGTCGTCCAACATCGGTTCCATCAGCACCGAGTGGAACGCGTGCGACACCTCCAGCCGCTTGGTCTTGCGGTCCGTGAACCGGGCGGCGAAGGCCAGCGTCGGTTCCTCGGCGCCGGACAGCACCACCGAGGACGGACCGTTCACCGCAGCCAGCGAAACACCTTCGGGCAGCTCTCCGAGTTCCTCCTCGGACGCCTGCACAGCGACCATCACGCCGCCCTCAGGCAACGCCTGCATCAACCGGCCGCGCGCGACGACGAGTTTCGCCGCGTCCTCCAGCGACAGCACTCCCGCCACGTGGGCGGCGGCGATCTCGCCGATCGAATGCCCCGCCAGGTAGTCGGGCCGCACCCCCCACGACTCCACCAGCCGGAACAACGCCACTTCCAGCGCGAAGATCGCGGGCTGCGCGAACTCCGTCCGGCCCAGGTCCCCGAGTTCCGGCAACAGCACACGTACTTCGTCGTACGCGGCCGCGAACACCGGGAATGCTTGGTACAGCTCGGTTCCCATGCCGAGGCGCTGCGAACCCTGACCGGTGAACAGGAAAGCAAGCCCGCCCTCGGTGACCCGGGTGGCGGCAACGTCGGACAGACCCGCCGAGAGGGTTTCCCAGTCCGTACCCGTGACAACGGCTCGATACGGCAGCGCCGCCCGGGTGGCCAGGGTATGGGCCACGTCGATCGGCTTCGCGGTTCCGGCGACCGACAGCAGGCGAGACGCCTGAGCGGCCAGCGCCGGTTCGGTGGCCGCGGACAGCAGGAGCGGGACGACCGCGGGCGCGTCCGGCGCTGCGTCGGTTTCCGTCGCGGGGGCCTGCTCCAGCACGACGTGCGCGTTGGTGCCGCTGATGCCGAACGACGACACCGCCGCCGAACGAGGGCGGCCGGTCTCGGGCCACGGAGTGCTTTCGGTCAGCAGCGAGACCGGTCCGGCGGACCAATCGACCTCGCGGCTGGGCGTGCCGACGTTCAGGGTGGGCGGCAGGGCACCGTGCCGCATCGCCTCGACCATCTTGATGATCCCGGCGACCCCGGCCGCCGCCTGCGCGTGGCCGAAGTTCGACTTGACCGAGCCCAGGAACAGCGGGCGATCGCGGTCGCGGCCGTAGGTGGCCATCAGCGCCTCGGCCTCGATCGGGTCGCCCAGCCTGGTTCCGGTGCCGTGCGCCTCGATGGCATCGATGTCCGAAGTGGACAGTCGCGCGTCGGCGAGCGCGGCGCGGATCACGCGTTGCTGGGACGGGCCGTTCGGCGCGGTGAGCCCGTTGGACGCGCCGTCGGAGTTCACCGCGGAACCCCGCACCACGGCGAGGATCCGGTGACCGTTGCGCTGGGCGTCGGACAGTTTCTCCAGTACGAGCATCCCGACGCCTTCGGCCCAGGCGGTGCCGTCGGCGTCGTCGGAGAACGACTTGCAGCGCCCGTCCGGGGCCAGGCCGCGCTGGCGCGCGAAGTCGACGAAGATCCCCGGCGAGGCCATCAGGTTCACGCCGCCGGCCAGCGCCAGGGTGCACTCCCCCGCGCGCAGGCCGCGCACCGCGGCGTGCACCGCGACCAGGGACGACGAGCACGCCGTGTCGATCGACACCGCCGGGCCCTCCAGGCCCAGCTGGTAGGCGATCCGTCCGGAGTGGACACTGCAGGTGGTGCCGGTGAGCAGGTAACCGTCCACCGTGTCACCCGGATTGTGCAGGCGTGGCCCGTATTCCTGCGCGGAAACACCGACGTAGACACCGGTGGGGCTGCCGCGCAGCGCGGCCGGGTCGAGGCCGGACCGTTCGACGGCCTCCCAGCCGACCTCCAGCAGCAACCGCTGCTGGGGTTCCATCGCCAGCGCCTCACGCGGCGAGATCCCGAAGAACTCGGCGTCGAACCCGGCGGCGCCGGGCAGGAAACCGCCGGTGCGCACGTAGGTGGTGCCGCGGTGGTCGGGGTCGTCGTCGAACAGGCCGGAGGTGTCCCAGCCGCGGTCGGCCGGGAACTCGCCGATGCCTTCGCGGCCCGAATCGACCAGATCCCACAGCGCGGCGGGCGTGTCGGCCCCGCCGGGGAACCGGCAGGCCATGCCGACGATCGCGACGGGCTCGTGCCGTCCGTCCTCGGCGTCGCGCAGCCGTTCCCGGGTCCGGTGCAGATCCCCGGTCACTCGCTTGAGCAGGTCGAGAAGCTTCTCTTGGTCCGCCATCACACCCTCGCTGGTCAGAAGATCTCGTCGGTGAGGAAGTCGAAGACCTTGTCGACAGCGGCGTCGAAGAGCAGGTCGTCGAACTCGTCGTCCTTGTCTCCGGCCGCGTAGGCCAGCAGCAGCTTCTTCAGCGGCTTGGCGACCTTCTTCCGGTCTTCGGTGTCCAGATCGCTCAGGCGCTCGCTCAGCCGTTCGATGTCGGCGAGCACCTTGGCGACGGCTTTCTTGTCCGCCATCAGGAAATCCCCAGTTCGGTGGCCAGGAAGTCGACGACTTCGTCCGCGGTCGCGTCCTCCAGGCGCCCGCCGACGTCCGTCCCCGGCGTGATGCCGTCGAGCAGGGCCCGCAGCCGCCCGGCGACCGCCGTGCGGCCGTCGTCGTCGACCCCGCTCAGGCGCGTCTCGAGCGCGTCGAGTTCGGCGAGCACCGCGTCGGCCGCGCTGAGCGACGGCGGGGCCAGTTCGGTCAGCAGGTGCCCGGCGAGCGTGGCGACGGTCGGATGGTCGAACACCGCGGTCGCCGACAGGCGCAGCCCGGTGACGGTGTTGATCCGGTTGCGCAGTTCCACCGACGTCAGCGAGTCGAACCCGAGGTCCTTGAACGCGCGCGCCGGATCGATCATGCCGCCCGCCTCGTGACCGAGGACGGCGGCGGCGTTGTGCCGTACCAAATCGATCAGCAGGGCCGAACGTTCTTCGTCCGGCAAGGTCGTGAGCCGCTCGCCGAGGCCGTCACCACCCGCCGTCGCGGGTCCCGCGGCGCGCCGGGTCGCGACCTTCGCGAGGCCGCGCAGCACCGGCGCGACCTCGGTGGTCCTGGCGTGGGCGCGCAGCGCGGCCCGGTCCAGTTCGATCGGCAGGACGGCGGTGAACCCGCCGTCGAGGGCGGCGTCGAACAGGGCGAGCCCGGACTCCGCGGTCAGCGGCGGCAGTCCTTCGCGGGCCATGCGGTCGACGTCGTTCTCGGCCAGCCCGCTGCCCATTCCCTCGCGCCACAGGCCCCACGCGAGCGAGACGGCGGGCAATCCCCGCGCGCGGCGCTGGGCGGCCAGCGCGTCCAGGAACGTGTTCGCGGCCGCGTAGGAAGCCTGCCCCGCGGAACCGACGATCCCGGACACCGAGGAGTAGAGCGCGAACAGCGCGAGGTCGTGGCCGCGGGTCAGCTCGTGCAGATGCCAGGCCGCGTCCACCTTGGGGCGCAACACTTTCGCGAGCCTTTCGGGGGTCAGCCCGGTGAGCACGCCGTCGTCGAGGACGCCCGCGGTGTGCACGACGCCGGTCAGCTCGACGCCGTCCAGCAGCGCGGCGAGCGCGTCCCGGTCCGCGACGTCGCAGGCGGCGACCCGGACTTCGGCGCCCAGCCCGGTCAGCTCGGCGGCGAGTTCGCCCGCGCCCGGCGCGTCCGGGCCGCGGCGGCTGGTGAGCAGCAGTTTGCGGACTCCGTGCGTGGTCACGAGATGCCGCGCGACGAGCGCCCCGAGTCCGCCGGTGCCCCCGGTGACGAGCACCGGCCGGTCCGGGTCCAGCGCCCGCGGCACGATCAGCGCGACCTTGCCGATGTGCCGGGCCTGGCTGACGAACCGGAACGCGTCCGGCGCGTGCCGGACGTCCCAGGTCCGCACCGGCAGCGGGGTGAGCGCGCCCTTCTCGAACAGCGCGAGCAGCTCGGCCCAGATCTCGGCGGTGCGCGCCCGGCCCGCTTCGATCAGGTCGAAGGCCCGGTAGGCGACGTTTTCGGGCGCGCGAACGTCGGTCTTGCCCATTTCGAGGAACCGGCCGCCGGACGCGGTCACGCCGAGGGAGGCGTCGACGAACTCGCCCGCGAGGGAGTTGAGCACGACGTCGACACCGCGTCCGCCGGTGGCCGTCAGGAAACCGGCGGCGAAGTCGAGGGTCCGCGAGGACGCGATGTGGTCGTCGGGCAGCCCGGCGGCGCGCAGGACGTGCTGCTTGCCCTCGCTCGCGGTGCCGAACACCTCCGCCCCCAGATGACGCGCGAGCTGGGTCGCGGCCATCCCGACCCCGCCCGCCGCGGAGTGGATCAGGATCGACTCACCCGCCTTGAGCCCGGCGAGGTCGACCAGCGCGTAGTAGGCGGTCAGGAAGACCAGCGGCACGGTCGCGGCCTGCTCGTCGGTCCAGCCGTCCGGGATCCGGGTCAGGAACGGGCGCTCGCCGACGGCGACCGGGCCGATCCCGCCGTGCACCATGCCCATCACGCGGTCGCCCGGCGCCAGATCGGTCACCGCGGTTCCGGTGGCCAGGACGGTCCCGGCGACCTCGCAGCCCAGCGGCCCGGCCTCGCCCGGGTACATGCCCAGGACGTTCAGGACGTCGCGGAAGTTCAGCCCGGCCGCCCGGACGGCGATGCGCACGTCGCCGGGTTCGAGATCGGGCTCGTCGATCGTGGTGAGGGCGAGGTTCTCGACGGTGCCCTCGCCGGATTTGTCGAGCCGCCAAGGCCCGGCGGGCGGTAGCAGAACCCCCGCGCCCGCCTCGGCGATCCGCGGGACGAGCGGGACACCGTCGCGCACCGCGACCTGCGGTTCCCCGGTCGCCACGGCCATCGGCACGTCTTCGGGCGCGGCGTCGACGAGGACGAACCGGCCCTGGTGTTCCGCCTGGGCACTGCGCACCAGGCCCCAGATCGAGGCCGCCGCCGGATCCGCGGCGTCGGGTCCCGCCGCATGTCGCGTGTGGACGACCAAAGTGGACTCTTCCCGCGTCACCCAGTCCTGGAGCACTTCCAGCACACGGGTGCCGAGCTCGTGCGCCGAGGTGACCGGGTCACCTTCGGACAGCAGTGATAGCACGGCGGGTTTGCCGGGGACGACCTCCGGATACGTCGTGCACGCCACCGGTTCCGCGGCCGCGGCCGGCGTCCAGTCCATGGTGAACAGCCCGGCGGGGAGTTCCCGGCCACGCTCGGACGGACGGCGGACGGTCAGCGAGCCGACGCTGAGCACCTCGGCGCCCGACGGATCGACGGCGGCCAGCGACACAGTGTCCGCCGCGTGGAACGTGATCCGCAGCCGCAGCGCTGTCGCACCGCTCGCCCGCAGGCGGACGTCCGACCAGGAGAAGGGCAGTCCACCGGCGGATTCCGCCGACTCGCGGAAGAACATCGCGTGCAGACCGGCGTCCAGCAGGGCCGGGTGGATGCCGAAGCCGCCGTCCTCGACGTCGGCGGGAAGCGCGACTTCGGCGTGGACGTCGTCGCCGTTTACCCACACCGCTCGCAGGCCGCGGAACACGCCTTCGTAGGCGAATCCGGGCAGGTCGTCGTAAAAGCCTTCCAGGGAAAGGGGTTCTCCAGGCGGCGCCCACGCGAGAGCTGTCGGCGCGGCGCCGGTGTCAGGGACAAGCGTGCCGTTCGCGTGGCTGGTCCACTCTTCGCCGTGCTCCGGTCGCGAGTGGACGGTGACCGCGCGGCGCCCGTCGTCGTCCGCGGCGGCCACCACCACCTGTACTTCGACCGGGGCCACGAGGGCGAGCGGCGCGCCCAGGGTCAGCTCCTCCACGCATCCGCAGCCGGTCTCGGCTCCGGCGTGCAGGGCCAGTTCGAGGAAGCCTGTGCCGGGGAACAGGACGTCGTCGCCGACCCGGTGCCCGCTCAGCCACGGCTGCTCGGCCACCGAGAGCCGGGCGGTGAAAACGGTGTCACCGCCGGGGACCGGGACCACCGCCCCGAGAAGCGGGTGTCCGGCGTCGCGCAGGCCGAGCCCGCGCGCGTCCTTCGCCGGGCCAGGGGTGAGCCAGTAGCGCGATCGCTGGAACGGGTAGGTCGGCAGAGCGATCCGGCGCCCACCCGGGGCGAGCGCCGCGAAGTCGACGTCGACCCCGCGTACGTGGGCGGTGCCCAGGGCGGTCAGGATTTCGGGCACCTCGGGCCGGTCGCGGCGGAGCAGGGGCCGGGCGACGCCGTCGTCGACCAGCGCCGAGAGAACGCCGTCCGGGCCCAGTTCCAGGTACGTGCCGCAGCCGTTGTCCCGCAGCACGCGCAGCGCGTCGGCGAAGCGGACGGTGGCCTCGACGTGGCGGATCCAGTACTCGGCCGTGTCGTGCCCGCCGATCTCGCCGGTGACCGTCGAGACGATCGGCAGGTTCGCGGGGTGGTACTCGGCGAGCCGCGCGATCCGGGCGAAGTCGTCGAGCATGTCCCGCATCAACGGCGAGTGGAAGGCATGACTGACGTTGAGCCATTTGACCTTGCCGTCGAACCCGGCGATCGCCGCTTCCAGCGTGGCACGCGCGCCGGACAGCACGACGGCTTCCCCGCCGTTGACCGCGGCGATCCCGGCGCTGTCCCCGTATCCGGCCAGCAGCGTGCGGGCCGTTTCTTCGGAGGCACGGAGGGAGACCATCGCGCCGCCCTCGGGCAGCGCGCGCATGAGCCTCCCGCGGGCGGTCACCAGCATCGCCGCGTCGGACAGCGACAGGACGCCCGCGACGTGCGCTGCCGCGAACTCGCCGACCGAATGCCCGCACAGGGCGGCCGGGACGACGCCCCAGGACTCCAGCAGCCGGAACAAGGCGACCTCGACGGCGAACAGCGCGGGCTGCGCGTAGTCGGTGCGGTCCAGCAGCGCCGGGTCCGCCCCGCCGAACACCACGTCCCGCAACGGCGGATCGAGCTGCAGGTCCACGTGGGCACAGACCTCGTCGAATGCCTCGGCGTAGACGTCATAGGTGTCGTAGAGTCCCCGGCCCATCGCGATCCGCTGGGCGCCCTGTCCGGTGAACAGGTACGCGAGTTCGGCGGGCTCCTGGAGCGGGCCACCGCGCAGGACTCGCTCGTCGAAAGCGGTCAGGGCCTCGGTCAGGCCGTCGGCGTCCGGTGCCAGGACGAAGGCGCGTTCGGCCAGCGTCGCCCGGGTCTTGGCGAGCGAGAAGGCCAAGTCCGCCGGGTTCGCTTCGACGGCGGCGAGCTGGGCCGCGCGGGCACGCAACGCGTCCGGATCGGCGGCCGAGAACGTGACCGCGATCGGCGACGGCACGTCGGGTGCGGGCGCTTCGGACGTGGCGGGCGCCGGTTCTTCGAGGATCAGATGGGCGTTGGTGCCGGAGATGCCGAACGACGAGACGGCGGCCCGGCGCGGTTCCTCACCGCGGGGCCATTCCACCGGCTCGGCCAGCAGCGAGACCGCGCCTGCGGACCAGTCGACCGCCGGTGTCGGGTCGGCGCCGTGCAGGGTGCGGGGCAGCCGGTCGTGCCGCAGCGCCATGATCATCTTGATCACCCCGGCCGCTCCGGCGGCCGCCTGCGCGTGCCCGATGTTGGCCTTCACCGAGCCCAGCCACAGCGGGGTTTCCCGGTCCTTGCCGTAGGTCGAAAGCAGTGCTTGCGCCTCGATCGGGTCGCCGAGGGTGGTCCCCGTGCCGTGCGCCTCGACGGCGTCCACAGTGGACGCGGCGATCCCGGCGTCGGCCAGCGCGGCGCGGATCACCCGTTGCTGGGACGGGCCGTTGGGCGCGGTGAGCCCGTTCGACGCGCCGTCGGAGTTGACCGCGCTGCCGCGGATCACCGCGAGCACCGGATGCCCGTGGCGTTCGGCGTCGGAAAGCCTTTCCAGGACGAACATCCCGGCGCCTTCGGCCCACGCCGTACCGTCCGCCGCCGCCGAGAACGGCTTGCAGCGCCCGTCCGGCGCCAGGCCGCGCTGATGCGAGAAGGCCACGAAAGGACCGGGCGTACCGAGCACGGCCACCCCGCCGGCGAGCGCGAGCGTGCATTCACCGCTCCGCAGTGCGCGGACCGCGAGATGGAGGGCGACCAGCGAACCGGAACACGCGGTGTCGACGGTCAGTGCGGGCCCTTGCAGGCCGAGGGTGTACGCGATCCGGCCGGAGACGACGCTCGGCGCGCTGCCGGTGAGCAGGAGCCCGTCGAGACCTTCGGGCGCGTCCGCCAGGCGGGTGCCGTACTCCTGCGGCTCGGCGCCGACGAACACCCCGGTGCGGCTGCCGGTCAGGGTCCCGGCGTCGATCCCGGCGCGTTCCAGCGCCTCCCACGCCGTCTCCAGCACGAGGCGTTGCTGCGGGTCCATCGCCAGCGCCTCGCGCGGCGAGATGCCGAAGAACCCCGCGTCGAATTCGGCCGCGCCGGGCAGGAAACCGCCGTGGCGCACGTAGGTCTTGCCCGGGGTGCCCGGCCGGGGGTCGTACAGGCCGTCGACGTCCCAGCCGCGGTCGCGGGGGAATTCCGTGACGACGTCCCTTCCTTCGTCCACAAGGGACCAGAGGGCGGCGGGCGAGTCCGCCCCACCGGGGAAGCGGCAGCCGATGCCGACGATCACGATGGGTTCGCCGGTGGCCGTGCCGCCGTCCGCGGCGTCCTCGGCCTCGGCACCGAAGAGGCACTCGTCGAGGAAGTCCGCCAGCGCCTCCGGTCCCGGATGGTCGTAGGCGAGGGTCACCGGCAGTTCGAGCCCGGTCTCGGCGCTCAGCCACGCGTGCAGCTTCACCGCCAGCAGTGAATCGAACCCCAGGTCGGCGAAGGTGCGGCCGGCCGGGAGCGGCCCGTCCAGCACCGCCGACGTCGCCCGGCGCACCAGGCCCAGCAGCGTGCGGCGCCGCTCGGCGCGCGGCCTGCTCTCCAGCCGTCGCAGGGAATCCAGCTCGGTCATGCGCGCACTCGCCACCTCGGGTCGCCTGGCACAGGGAAGTCGTGCTCCAGCTATCCACAGCGGGCCGGGCGAGCGGGACGGAACTGTTCCACCGCCGGGTAACCGCCCGCCCCTCCGCCGGGTTTCCGTGCCGTGGGCAAGCGGTGGAAAAGGTATCCGTCGCTCCGGAACGGAATCGTTAACGTGGCTCTCGGCGAACCGGATTCAGTGCCCCGATTTCAGCGCCCCCGATTTCAGCGCACAGACCCGTGGCCGCACGAGAACGCCGGCGTCCGCCGTGCCGGCCGGGTCGTCCGCGCGACGCCAGAACTAGTGCCGGAGGTAACGCCGATGACCATGTCTCCCGTCGAAGAACGCATCCTGCCCCGCCCGAGGGCCGAGGCGGCTCCGCCGACGAGCATGCTGTGTCCCGATTTCCCGTTCGCCTACGACGACTGGATCCGCCATCCCGCCGGCCTCGGCCGGGTACCGCGCCAGGCGCACGGCACCGAGGTCGCGGTGATCGGCGGTGGGCTGTCCGGGATGGTGGCCGCCTACGAGCTGATGAAGCTCGGCTTGAAGCCGGTGATCTACGAGGCCGAGCAGCTCGGCGGCCGGATGCGCTCGGTGAGCCTGCCCGGCTACCCCGACGCCGTCGCCGAACTGGGCGCGATGCGCTTCCCGCCGTCCGCGGGCGCGCTCTTCCACTACATCGACAAGGTCGGGCTGGAGACGACGCCGTTCCCGAACCCGCTCTCCCCCGCGTCGCCGAGCACGGTGATCAACCTGCACGGCGAGAACCACTGGGCCCGCACGTCCGCCGACCTGCCCGCGGTCTACCGCGAGGTCAACGACGCCTGGACGAAGACGCTGCAAGAACAGGCAGACCTGTCGCTGATGGAGGACGCCATCCGGCGCCGTGACATCTCGACCATCAAGGCGCTGTGGAACCACCTGGTCACCAAGTTCGACAACGTGTCGTTCTACGGATTCCTGACCTCCTCCCCGCTGTTCTCCTCCTTCGAACACCGCGAGATCTTCGGCCAGGTCGGCTTCGGCTGCGGCGGCTGGGACACCGATTTCCCCAACTCCGCGCTCGAGATCCTGCGCGTGATCTGCACCGACACCAGCGACGAGCACCACCGGATCATCGGCGGCTGCCAGCAGTTGCCGCTCGGGCTGTGGACCGACGAGCCCGCCGATCTCGAATACTGGCCGTCCGGCACGTCGCTGGCGAGCCTGCACGGCGGTGAGCCGCGCCCGGCGGTGGTGCGGATCGACCGGACCGGCCGCGGGTTCACCATCGAGGACGCCGACCGCGACGTGCGCACCTATCCGGCGGCGATCTTCGCCGCGCAGAACTGGAATCTGCTCTCGGGGATGAAGAGCGACGACGCCCTGCTGCCGCAGCCGGTCTGGACCGCGCTGGAGCGTACGCACTACATGGGCGCGTCCAAACTGTTCGTCATCACCGACCGGCCGTTCTGGCTCGACCAGGATCCGGCGACCGGCCGGGACGTGATGAGCACGACGCTCACCGACCGCATCCCGCGCGGGGTCTACCTGATCGACAACGGCCCCGACGAGCCCGGCACGATGCTGCTTTCCTACACGTGGAACGACGACTCGCTGAAGGTCGCTTCGCTGACCCCGGACGAGCGGCTCGACGTGATGCTCGCCGCGCTGGCCAAGATCTACCCCGGCGTCGACATCCGCTCCCACATGATCGGCCCGCCGATCGCGATCACCTGGGAGACCCAGCCGCATTTCAAGGGCGCCTTCAAATCCTGCCTTCCCGGCAGCTACCGCTACCAGCGGCGGCTGTTCACCCAGTTCATGCAGCGCGACGCCGCCGACCACCACCGCGGCTTCTTCCTGGCCGGCGACGACGTCGCGTGGATCGCCGGTTTCTCCGAGAGCGCGGTCACCACCGCGTTGAACGCCGTGTGGGGCGTCGTCGAGCACCTGGGCGGCGGCACCCATCCGGACAACCCCGGTCCCGGCGACGTGTTCGACGAGATCGCCCCGGTGAGCCTGGATTGACAGCGGAAAGGACTTCCCCATGTTCGCGAAGATCTACTCCCCCGACGCGGTCACCGGCGGCGCCGCCTTCGAGCAGCAGGCCCTGCGGGTCGCCGAAGTGCTGCGCGACCGCGGTGTCGGCTCCGGCGACCGTGTCCTGCTCAAGGCCGACAACACGGTGGCCTACCTGACGATCCTCGTCGCGCTGATGCACGCCGGCGCGTCCGTGGTGCTCGTCGACCACATGGAGCACGCCGACCGCACCGCCGAGACGATCGCCGGTTCCGGTGTCGTGCTGGCGGTCGTCGACGACGACGCGCCGATGCCCGCCGACGCGCCCACGGCGTACACCTACGAGATCATGGTGGCCGCCGCCGACCGGACCCCGACCGATGTCCAGTTGCGGTTCGACGTCTGGGAGAAGCTGCCCGACAGTCTCGTGATGTGGTCTTCCGGCTCGACCGGCGTCCCCAAGGGCGTCGCGAAGAACGGCGCACGGTTCCTGAAGAACCTGGAACGCAACGCCGACCTGGTCGGCCACGTCGCCGACGACGTCCTCCTGCCGTTGCTGCCGTTCAACCACCAGTACGGCCTTTCGATGGTGATGATCGCGTGGCTTCGGGACTGCTCGCTGGTGATCGCGCCCTACCGCCGTCCCGACCGGGCGCTGCGCCTGGCGGGGATGGCCGGCGCGACGGTCGTCGACGCGACGCCGTCCACCTACCGCAGCCTGTTCAACATCATCGGCAAACGTCCGTCGCTCAAAGCGGAATTCTCCCGCGTGCGCATGCTGTGCAGTGGCGCCGCCCCGCTCGAACCCGGGGTCGTGGAGCAGTCCGACGAGCTCTTCGGCATGCCGCTGCTCGACAGCTACGGCAGCACCGAAATGGGCAACGTCGCCTTCGCCAACATCGGGAACCCCCGTGGCTGCGGGCAAATCGTCGAAGGACTGACCCTGGAGGTGCGCGCCGACGACGGCACCGTGCTGCCCAGCGGCGAGATCGGCGAACTGTTCGTCCTCGACCCGGATCTCATGGAGGGCTACCTCGACGGCACCGGGCAGGTGCTCCCCGTCGACCGCGGCTGGTACGCCACCGGCGACCTCGGCCGGCTCGACGCGGACGGGAACCTGTTCGTCGTCGGGCGCAAACGGGCCGTGCACCGCAACGGGCACACCCTGCACCCCGAGGTGATCGAGCACCGGCTGGCCGAAGACGGCTGTTCCGCGAAGATCGTCGCGCTGCCCGACCAGCGGCGCGGGTCGAGCCTGGTCTTCGTCGTCGAGGACGACGCACAACGGGACTCGCGTTACTGGCGCGACCGGATCTGCGGCGTGCTGCCCCCGGCCGAGCAGCCGAACCGTGTCCTCGTCACCGATCAGTTCCCGTTGAACCGCAACGGGAAACCGGACCGGAAGCGGCTCGAGCAGTTCGCCGCGGCCGAACAACTCTGATCCGATCACGAAACTGGGTGTGCACAGTGGACATTTCCACGGATGCCGTCCTCTTCCCCGGCATGGGTCCCGCCCGTGCTTCGGAACTGGGCAGGTTCCTCGTCATCGACCCTCTGGCCCGGCGCCTGCTCGGCGCGGCGGAGCACGCGCTCGGCCGCTCCTTGCTGGATCCGCTGGCCAGAACGGGCGAAGAGTACAGCGAGCACACCCAGATCGCGTTCGTGCTCGCGTCGCTGGCGCTCGCCGAACGGGTGGAGCGGGAGCACGGGCTGGCACCGGTCGCGGTCGGCGGCGCCAGCTTCGGCGAACGCGCCGCCGTGGTCCGCGCGGGCGCCCTTCCGCTCGGGGATCTCGTCCGGCTCGTCGACGCCGTCGCACGCCGGGAACGGGAGTATTTCGAGACGGCGCACCAGGATCTCGTCAGCCAGTTCATCGTGCGGACGCCGGATACGGCACTCGGCGAGATCCTCGACGGGATCGGCCACGAACTCTCCGGCCGGTTCGACGACGAAGTCCACCTGGTGACCCTGCGCGAGTCCGATTTGGACGAATTCGTCCGCCGGGTGCGGGCCGCGGGCGGATACGCGCTCACCACCATGCGTCCCGCCGCTCACGCGCGGACGCTCGGCGGGCTGCGCGACAGGCTCTCGGAGGAGGTCTTCGGCGAGTTCGAGTTTTCCGCCCCGGACCTCCCGATCGTGTCCGATCAGGACGGAGAGCCGATCCGGACCGGTGGCGAGGCGGCGTCGCTCCTGCTGGAGTCGACGGTCAACGCGGTACGGCTGCCCAGGCTGGTCCACCGGTTCACCCAACTCGGCGTCGGCCGGGTCCTCGTCGCCGGTCCGGACCACCTGCTGCACCGGCTGCCCGGGCTGACGTCGGCGTTCACCCTCCTGCGCGCCGACCTCCGGAGCACGCTGAAACCGAAACCCCGGCCCCGCCTTCCCGAGGCGGTGGCCGCATGAGTTCCAAGGCCCGCGACATCGCGACGATCATGGTGTCCTGCCTGGCGCAGCTGATGGTCGCGATCGACATGACCGTGCTGCACCTGGCCGTCCCGGCGCTCACCACGCAACTCGGCGCCTCGGCCGAGGAACTGCTGTGGATCGCGGACGTGTACGGCTTCGCCATGGGCGGTCTGCTGGTGACCATGGGCAATCTCGGCGACCGGTTCGGCAGGCGGCGGGTGCTCGTGGTCGGGGTGGCCGCGTTCGCGCTGGGCTCGCTGGTGGCCGCCTACGCCCCGAGCGCGGAAATGCTCATCACGGCCCGCGCGCTGCTGGGAGTGGCGGGCGCGGCCGTGCTGCCCTCGACGACTTCGTTGCTGCGCGCGGTTTTCACCACCCAGCGGGCACGGACCGCCGCGGTGGGCGTCACCGCCGGGGTGTCGGCCGCGGGCTTCGCGATCGGCCCGATCGTCGGCGGGGTGCTGCTGGAACACTTCTGGTGGGGTTCGGTGTTCATGGTCAACATCCCGGTGGCGCTGCTGATCCTCGCCGCCGCCCGGGTCGTGCCGGAATCCCGCTCCAGCGGCCGGTTGCGGCTCGATCTGCCCAGCGTGCTGCTGTCCATCGTCGGACTGGTGGCCGTGGTGTACGCGCTGAAGGGCGCGTTCTACGTCGGCCTGTGGTACCCGGAGGTGCTCGGCGCTTTCGCGGTCGGAGGCGCGGCGCTGTGGTGGTTCGCCCGCCGCCAGCGACGGCTCGAACAACCGCTGATCGACCTGGACCTGTTCCGGCGCCGCGGGTTCTCGGCCTCCGTCGGTTCGAATCTGGTGTCGGTGTTCACGATGTCGGCCTTCGCCTTGATCTCCAGCCAGTACTTCCAGCTCGTCCTGGGCTGGAGCCCGCTGCGCTCCGGGCTGGCGTTCGTCCCGGGCGCGATCGCGGCGCTCGTCGCGGGCGGTGTCCTGGCGGCCAAGGCGGTGCGCCGGTTCGGCCGGGCGCCGACGGTGTCGGGCGGGCTGGCGCTGGCGTCGATCGGCTTCGGGCTGTTCGGTGCGGTGAACACGGAATCGACGTACGTGCTGGTGCTGGCCGCGCAGGTGGCGTTCGGCGCGGGCGCGGGGCTCACGCTGACCGTCACCGGCGACACCATCCTCGGCACGGTCCCCCGCGATCGCGCGGGCGCGGCGTCGGCGATCTCCGCCACCGCCTACGAACTCGGCGGCTCACTCGGCATCGCGGTGGTCGGCAGCGTGCTGTCCGCCGTCTACCACGCCGAGCTGACCCTGCCCGCCGGCGTACCGCCCGAGCTGGCCGCCCAGGTGCGGGAGTCGTTCAGTGCCACGGCGGCGGTCGCGACCGGCCTGCCGGAACCGGTGGCGACGGCGGTCCGCACGGCCGCGGAGGAGTCGTTCGTCGGCGGCATCCGCACCAGCATGCTGGGCAGCGCGGCGGTGATGGTGGTCCTCGCGGTGGTGGCGCTCCGGAGCCTGCGCGGCGTCCCCAAGGTGATCGAGACCGACGTGCCCCACCCGCAACCCGACCCCGTCCCCGACGCCCCCACCACCCGCATTTAGTCCTCTAGTTGCGGTAGTTACGCACGCTAAAGACCGCAACTAGAGGACTAAACGCGGGAGGGGAGAGCGCTTTCTTCGGGACGGCCGACTCTGGTGGAAGCGGTCGACCGTGGTCCGCCGGGGCAACTATGCTGGCCGAAGGTGCCCCGGCCGCCTGACCTCCCGACCGAGCGGTCCTCCGTGCGCCATGCTCGGAGCGACCGTCGCCCGGCCGCGCCGTGGTCCCGCGCCGGTCGAGGAGGGAAATGGGAGCGACGGCCGTCACGAACGCCGGACCGGACGACGCGCAGGCCGCTTTGGACCGGGTACTCATCGGGTCCGGTGCGATCTGGGTGGTGCACGGCCCGGTGGGCAGCGGCCGCAGCACCGTCCTCTCCGGGCTGGCCCAGCGCGGGCGCCGCTCCGGCGCCGCCGTGCTGGCCGTGCCCGCCGGTCCCGAGCCCGAAACCGTACTGCTCCGGCTGACGACCCAGCTGGTCGAGCTGATCGCGACCCTCGACCGGCCCGAGCTGGTCAGCATGCTCAGCGCGGTGGCCTGGCTGCGGGCCCGGCTCGAGTCGGGCTCCGGCACCGCACCGCAGACGACCGCCCACGATCTGATCACCGTTCTCGCCACCCTCGCCCCGCGCAGCCGGATCGTCCTGCAGTTCGACGACTTCGATCTGCTGCCACCGGAGCTCGCCACCGTGCTCACCCTGGTCGCCGAGGGCGCCCGCGCCACCGGGACGGTCACCGTCGCGACCGCGGCGGGCCGGGATCCCGACGGCGGACCGGTCGGCAAACTGCTCGCCATCGCCGACGGCACGGTGGGCCTCCGGCCGCTGACCGCCGCGGAGACGACGGCGCTGCTGCCCGGCTGGACCACCCGTGCCGGGCGGATCGCGAGCGATCCCGCGCTCGTCAGCGCGGTGCGCACCGCGCTCGGCCCGCTGTTCGGCAATCCCGGCACGGTCGGCGCGACGGTCGCGGGCCTGCGCGTCTCCGGCAGGCTGTCGGTCGTCGACGAACACGTCTGCCTGACCGGCGCGGGAACCCCGATCGTGTTGCCCGAGGGACATGCCGAGACGCTCAGACTGCGGCGGCTCGGGCCGCGCGCCCGGCGGCTCGCCGCCATCATCGCGGTACTGAGCGAACAAAGCGTCCCGACCCTCGAAAGACTGCCTTGGCTGGCCTCCGCGGCCGCGCTGACGCCGTCGGTCGCGGGCCAGGCTGTCGACGACCTGGTCCGGGCCGGAATCCTTCGCGGCGGGACGGACGGCGTGGTGGAGTTCGCCGTCCCCGCACTGGCCGACAGGCTCCGGCTGGAGCACGGCTTGCGCTGGCGCACGGTGCTGCACCGGAGGATCGTGCGGGATCTCCTCGACCGGGGTCCGGCCGATCCCGCCGAAATCGCCCCGCATCTCGCCGAACTCCCGCCGTCACCACCGGATCCCGGGACGGCGGGACTGCTGCTCGAAGCGGCCGCGAGCGGGAACACCGACATGCCGACGGCGCGCCGCTACCGGCTCGCGGCGCTCCGGCTGCTTGCCCCGTCCGACGACCGCTTTCCCGACGTGCTCCGGGCCCTGCTCGCGGACAGCCTCGCGGCGGGCGGCTACGGCGCGCTGGCCGACGACCTCGCCACCGTCGTCGCACCGCGGCTCGCCGACCCCGGGCCGTCCGCCCGGCTGTCCGCCACCGTCCTGATGTGCTGGCTGGGCGCGCTCGCCCACGAGCAACGACTCGCCGAACTCGACGTCGTACGACCTCTTGCCGCCGAAGTCGCGCATCTCCTCGACAAGGTTCCCGACTGCCGCCTGCTGCTCGACGCGGTCAACCGGGCCGACCGCCCGGCGGCCGCGGAAGCGGTGCGGGCGCTCGCGCGTGCCAGTGGCGCGGAAGACGACCAGCTGTTCGCCCTCGGCGCCGGGATCCTGCTGGGCGCGCTGCCGGGCGACGGCGGCAGACCGGCCGAGGAGTGGTTGGTACTGACGGAAATGCCGCCGCACGAGGACGTCGCCGAAGCCGCGGAGGTCCTCGACACGGTCAGTGTCCTGAACGTCTTGCTGCGCGGCCGCTACCAACCGCCGACGTCCGGTTTCGCGGTCGATTGGCATATGGTCCGGCAGGCTTACCGCGAGGGCGAGTGGGACGCGGCGTTGTCGCTGGCCCGGCAGCTCGAAGGCGACCGCCTGTGGTGGGACCCGCCCCGTCGCCACCGGTTCGCGAGTGTGTTCGCCGCGGAGATCTGCGCCCAGCGCGCCCAACCCGATCGGGCGGCGGATTGGTTGCGCCGCTTGCCTTTCCGGACTTCCGCCGACGCGTACGTCGCGTGGGTCAGGTGCCTGCTCCACCAGTCCGAAGGGAAGCACGACGAAGCCCTCGCTCGCGGCTGGCGGGACTACCTCGACTGCCGCGACCGCGGGGTGCGGGCGGGGATGGAACGCCTGCTCGCCCGGCTCCTGCACGGAGCGAGGCTGTACGGGGACACCGAGACCGTGACCCGCCTGCTCGCCGAACTCGAGAGCCTCGCCGTCCGCAGCCCGACCGCGTCGGTCCAGGAGGCGGCACTGGTGTGCGGGGGTCTCGTGCGCGGGGACATGGAGTCGGTACGCGCCGGGGTCAAACTGGCGCGGCAGTCCGGTGACGTCTTCCGGATCGCCGAGGCGTGCACGGCGTTCGGCGAGGTGAGCCCGGTCCCCGGGCCGTCGCTGCTGGAGGCGCACCGGACGTTGAAGCGCCTGGACGCCGTCGTCGCGCTCGCGCCCGTTTCGGAGCTGCTCGATCGGCACCGGATCGCCTTCTCCCCCGACCGCGCGGACCGGACCGACCGGGCGGGGCTGGATCCCTTGGAACGCCACATCGTCGGCCTGATCGCGAGCGGCCGCACGAACCGGCAGATCGCGGCGGCGCTGCAGGTCAGCGAGAAGCGCATCGAAGCCCGGTTGACGTCGCTGTTCGAGCGCACCGGCAGCCAGTCCCGGGTGGAGCTGGCGGCGGCGTGGCTGCAGGGACGCCTCGGCCCCGCCGGATCCTGACCGGGCTCAGCCCGCCCGATGGCCGCGCATCGCCGCGGCCAACTGGGCGCGGCCACTGATGCCCAGCTTGCGATACGAACTGGTGAGGTGCTTCTCCACCGCGCGCACGGTGACCTCCAGCAGTTCCGCGATGTCGCGGTTGCGGCGGCCGGACACCGCCAGTTCCACCACGCGCTGCTCGGTCGCGGTCAGCAGTCCGCCGTCCGCCTGGTCCGGCGGCTCCGCGGACCCGGTCAGCCAGCTCGCCCCGCATCCGGCCGCCAGGCTGCGGCCCTCCAGCAGCCGCTCGCGGGCGTCGGGTCCGGTGCCGCGTTCCCCGAGCAGGATCAGCGTGCGGGCGAGTTCGAGCCGGTCTCCCGAGCGGGCCAGCGTTTCCGCGGCCTCGCGCAGCACCGGGACGGCGTCCTCGTCCCGGTCGAGCAGCGTCGCGCGGATCCGCAGCGCGCGCCCCACCGACGACGGCGCACCCCACGACAACGCCCGCTCGACCTCGCCCTGCGCGACCGCTTCCGCCCGCTTCGGATCGTCGGTCGCCGCGAGCAGAAGGGCGATCTGGCCGCGCAATGGCAGCAGCACACGGTTCCCGAACCGCTCCAGCTGATGCACGCAGTCGAGGAAGTACTCGGCGGCCGCGGTGTGATTGGCCTCGGTCAGGGCCAAGGTGCCGTACGCCAGCGATCGGAGCCAGGGGTCGTGTTCGACCTCCAGATGGTCGACGATCAGCCGCGCGAGTGCCGGATCTCGTTGCTCCATCGCGATTTCGGCCAGCACGCGCATGGCCGTCATGGTGATCCCGACCCGGCTGGGACCCGCCGAGGTCAGTACCGCCTGCGCCCGGTCGCGGGCCACGCCGAGCAGGCCGGTGGCGGAGGCCACGAGCGACTGTCCCGCCCAGGCGACCAGCGTCGGCAGGTCCGGATCCGCCGCGGGACCGCACGCCGCGGCGAGCCAGGAGTCGACGCCGTCGAGCGAATCGGCGGCGGCCAGCACCAGCACCGTGAGCGGCAGCGTGGTGTACATCTGGTCCGGCGAACCGGGTTCCCGCTCCAGCACCTGCCTGGCGATGTCCACAATGGACTCCCGGGGTGCGACGCCCGCGACGGTCATCAGGTACAGCAGGACAGCGACCAGTTCCCGCTGGGCCGAGGAATCCTGGGCGGGCGCGGGACCGAGTTCCGCCAGCCGGTCCGCCGCCGCGTCGCCGGCACCGGGGACACCCCGTTCGAGATAGCGAAGACGGGCCTCCATGCGCAACGCCGCGTCGGCCGCGTCCGGACCGGGTACCTCCCGCAGCTCCGCGAGCACCTGCCGGAGGCGGCGGACGTCCGCGGCGAACCGCAGCCCGGTCACCACCGGGAGCAGGCCGAGCGCGAACGCGCGGTCCACCGGATCCCGCATCAGGCCCAGCGCCTGGTGCAGATGCCGGTGGGCGGCGGGCAGGTCGTAGCCGCGTTCGACGGCGGCGAGATCGACGAGCAGTTCCGCGCGGTCGGCCCCCGGATGCGCCAGCGCGTGCTGCAGATACTGGGCGGCCGTCTGGGGCGACGAGTTCGCCAGCGCGGCACTGGCCGCGGTCCGCAGCACCTCCGCGGCCCACGGCTCAGGTTCGGCGACCGTGGCCAGCAGCTGCCGTCCGATCTGCTCGACCGGCCTTCCGTTGCGGTAGAGGACATTCGCGGCGCGCAGGTGCAAACGGTCCTGTTCGTCCGCGCTGAGCTGGTCGGCGACGAGATCGCCCGCCATCTCCCCCGCGAACCGCAGCAGCCCGTCGGCGGGGGCTTCGACGAGTCCCAGCCGCCGCAACGCGCGCAAGGCCGCGTCGAAGTCCGGCGAGTCGAGGTCGGCGAGTTCGGCCAGGACACCGGGCTCGGTCGACCCGCCGAGCGCGGCCATCGCCTTGGCCACCGCGGAGACGTCGTCCGGCTGGGCGCGCAGGCACCGGGTCAGCCGGGCCGCGGCGGGCGAGGGCCGCAGCGCGGCGAGTTCGGCCGCGGCCGGGGCGATCGGCCGCAGACCGTGTCCGAGCATCGCGTTGACCAGCGCGTCCAGCAGCATCGGCGAACCGCCGGTGCGGGCGTGGCAGACGTCCGCGAACTCGTCCGCGGGTTCGGCTCCGCAGCGGGCGGTCAGGTAGGACCGGACACCGGCGGCCGAGAGCGGGGTGGCGTGCACCGTGCGCGCCGCGGTCCGGGCGATGTCCTTGACCACGACGTCGTCCGCGGAGTCGTCACCCTCCAGCAGGGTCGCCACGACGAGGACCCGCAGGCGGCTCATCCGCTTGGCCAGATACGCGAGCCACCGCGCCGAAGCCGCGTCGGCCCACTGCAGATCGTCCACCAGCAGCGCGACCGGACCGGTGTCGCGCACCATCTCCGTGAACAGTTCCAGCAGTTCGTGCAGGACGAGATGGGCGCGGCGCGCGTCGGGCGGATCGGCGGGGAACTCACTGTCGGCCCGGACCGCGGTGAGCAACTCCCCGCGGCGGCCGGATTCCAGCAAGGGTTCCAGCAGCAACCAGACCACGCCGTGGGAGACGCCCCGCTCCAGCGGGGTCGCGGCCGCCCGGACGACGCGCACGCCCCGCGCGGCGGCCTCCTCCCCCGCCGCGTGCAGCAGCGCGGACCGGCCGGCGCCCAGCCCGCCGCGGACGACGACGAACTGCCCCGCCCCGGCACGCGCCTCGGCGACGGCCCCGGCGATCGCGGCCTGCTGGTCGACTCGCTCGATCATCATGACGACGGATCAGAGCTCCTTGTCCAGCGCGTCGAACAGCTCCCGCAGTTCGGCCCGCCCGGTGACCTCGAGCTGCCGGTAGATCGCGGTGAGCCGGAGCTCGACGGCGCGTTTGCTCACGCCCAGTTCCTCCGCCAGTTCGGCGTTGGAGGCGTTCGCGAGCACGCGGCGGACGAGGTCGGTCGCGGCGGGCGAGAGCGCCCGCCATCGCCGGGACGCCGTGCGATAGGACCGCCGAGGCCGGTCGGACAGCCGTTTCCCGAGGTCGGCGATGCGGGAAGTCGCCCACGCGAGCTGGTACGCGGTGGCCAGCCGCTCGGCCTCGCGCAGCAGGCGCGGCACGCCGCTGGTCTGACCCCGGTTGATCTGCGCGGCCGCGAGCAGCAGCACCGCCTCGACGTAGAGCACCCTGGCGGGCGACTGCTGGAGCGCGTTGACGGCCTGCGTCAGCCGGAACACCGCGTCCTCGGACCGCACCGCGACACCCGCGCCCAGATGGGTCCGCCCGATCGCGGTGCGTGTGCCCCAATCCTGCGCCAGCCGCCATTCCTCGCTGATCATCGCGGCGGCGGTGTGCTCGTCGCCGAGCGCCTGCGCCGCGATGGCGACATGCGAACGCCACGGCACCAGTCCGGGGTTCTGCCAGCCGATCGCGTTCATCCGCCTGCCGCATTCCTGGAACAGCCCCAGTGCCCGCCGGTGGCGTTTCAGGTCCAGTTCCAGCAACCCGCGCATGAAGAGCAGATACGGCGTGGAGTACAGCGGCCCGCCGTCGACAGCCGCGTCGACGGCGCGCTGGGCGGCCTCGAGATCGCCGCGGGTGAGCGCCGCCGCGATCGCGATCGTGCTCAGCGACGCGGTGACCGTCGGCGGCCAGCCGTCCGGTGGACCGGACACGGTGGCCTTGGCGAGCGCGTCCTCCGCGGCCTGCACGCGACCGCGTTGCAGGTGGATCCAGGCCTGGCCGGTGAGGCCGAGCGCCACCGGCACGCCCGCCCCGGCGGCGCTCGCGTCCGCGATCACTTCCTCGTAGACGGAAAGCGCTTCCAGGACGTCGTCGGTCTGGGTGAAGGTGATGGCCAGCGCCAGCCGCGTCGAGTAGAGGGTCATGGGCTCGTTCGACGGATCCGCCGCGCGCCGGGCCAGTCTGCGGGCCACTCGCCCGTCGCGGCACGCCGTCGTCGCCAGCCAGGACGCGGCCGCCGTCTGCTCGGGGGTCAGCGATGCCGGGTCCAGGTCCGACAAGGCCGGAATGCCGAGGAGGACGGCCCCCGCGCCGGTCCCTTCGGCCAGCCAGTGCAACGCCGTCAGATCCGCGCGATCCCGGTCGTCGGCCACGGCCTCGCTCAACACGGCCAGCTCGCGCAGCGCGTCGTCCCTGGCCCCTCGCTGCATCATCAGGTCCACAGCGGACAGTCGCGTTCGGACGGTGTCGTCGCCGTTGGAGACCCGGGTCGCCCTGGCCAGCCGCAACCCGCCGGTGAACGGGCACGACGACGCCTCGACCGTCTCCAGTTCCAGCCGCAACCGGGCCGACGTCCCTGGCGGCGCGGGTTCGGCGAGCGCCCGCCGGTAGTACCGGGCCGCTTCGGTGTGGTCCCCGGCTTCGCGTCGGCGCAACGCGGCCGCGTGCAGTGTCTCCAGCGCCCAAGCCTCGCCGACCGGCTGCGAACCGAGCAGCAGCCCGGCGACGTCTTCCTCCGGGGCGGCCCGGCGATGCCCGAGCTCGGCGGCCCGCCGTCGCGTCCCCGCCCGCTCCTCCGCGCCGGTCGCGGCCAGGACCCACGTGGCCACCTGGGGGTTCATCGGCTCGGCGGGATCGGTCCCGATCAGGCCGGAGTCCGCCAGCACCCGCAGCGCCCGGTTCAGCGGCATCCCGAGCGGGGCGGCGAGCGGGCGCAGGTAGGCCTCGTCGAGGGTGCCGATCGCGGCGATCGTCCGCACCAGCGCGGCGAGATCGGACGGCAGCCGGGCGAGCAGGTCGAGCACGGTGTCCCGGCGCACGTCCGCGGTGATCGCGGTGATCTCCGCGCCGGGCCCCTGGCCCGCGGCCGACCGGGCGAGCACTTCCGCGAGCAGCGCGGGGTTTCCGCGCGTGGCCGCGTAGACCTCGGCCACCGGCGGCCGCGGCGCCGGGACCGCGTGCACCAGCCGCCGGACCGCCGCCTCGCTCAACGGCCGCAACCGCACGACATGCCGGTTCTCCCAGGGGAGACCGCCGAGGCACAGCGGATCCGCGCCGTCGCCGTCGGCGTCCTGCGGGCCGGAATGCGCGGCGATGAGCAGCACCGGGTCGCTCCCCCGGCGTCGCTGCAACGCGGCCAGCCAGGCCTCGGACTGTTCGTCGGCCAGGATGAGATCGTCGACGACCAGCAGGACCGGGCGGCGGCGGGCCGATTCCAGCAGCCGCTGGCAGAGCAGTTCGTGCAGGACCTGCACATCGGTGCCGTCCGAAAGCGCGGCGTGCAGCCACGGGACGTCCGCGAGTTCCGGGATCGAAGCGAGCAGCTGGGAAAGGAGCCCGTACGGCAACTCGGCCTCGGTGGCCGAGCCGCGCGCGGTGAATACCTGAAGCCCCCGCTCGGTGGCCAGCGACGCGACCTGGTCCAGCAGCGCCGTCCGCCCGCTGCCCGCCGGGCCGAGCACGAGCGCGGAACCGCCGTGGCCGAGTTCGAGATCCCCGACCAGGCGGGTGAGCAGGCGCAGTTCGGTCTCACGCTCGACGAGTTCGTCGGCGCCGTCGGCTTCGAGCCGCCGGACGGCGCTCACCGGGCACCTTCGAGCAGCACGGGACGGTCGTCGACGTGGCCGACGATCACGGCCAGCTCGCCCCGCCCGCTGATCCGCAGCTTGCGATACACGCTCGTCAGATGCGTTTCGATGGTCCGGACGGTGACGAAGAGGCGTTCCGCGATGACCCGGTTGCTGATCCCGCGCCCGGCGAGCCGGGCGATGTGCCGTTCGGCGGGGCTCAGCGAATCGAGCGGGGAGACCTCGTTCGGGATACCGGCCTCGGCGGCGGTCCGCTGGGCACGGCGGAGCAGAAAACGGTCCCCTGTCCGCAAACTCAGCTCGACACAGCGCCGCAGGCGGACGCGCGCGGCGGCCGTGTCCCCCGCTTCGACGAGCGCGTGGCCGAGGTGGAACTCCGCCAGCGCTTCCTCCAGCCGGGCGGGAGACCCGGCCAGGATGCCCGCCGCCTCCTCGATCAGTCCGATCCGGTCGGGGCCGCGGGTGGCGACCGCGGTCGCGAGCCGGGCCATTCCGACCGCTCGCGGGGTGCCCCACCGCGCCGCCGGTCCGGCGCCTTCGGCCGCGAGTTCCGCCGCGGCCTCGAATTCTCCCTCGCCCGCCAGCATGCAGGCGCCCTCGAACCACCACGGTGCCAGCAGCGGATTGGCGATGCCGACGTCGGCGAGGCTCTCGCCGCAGCGGTGGAACAGCTTCAGCGCCGCCTCGCGATCCCCCGCCGCCCAGTGCACTCGCGCGTCGACGAGCTGGAACCACGGGCGCATCACCGTGTGCTCCCACAACTGCGGGGAATCCGCTTCCCGCAACAACTTCATCGCCTTCGAGGTGTCGCCCTGCTGGGCCGCGACGGTGGCGAGCGCGATGCGCGGGACCACACCGCCGGTGCGCCCTTCGGCACGGCGGCTGAGCGCGTAGGCCTGTCCGGCGTCGGCGGCCGCGGTGGCGAGATCGCCGCACCAATGCCCGAGCAGACCGCGGAAAGCGAGGTACTCGCTGCGCTGGGCCGGGACGAGCTCGATGGCCCTGGTGAGTTCGTCCCTGGCGACGTCGACCTCGTCGGCCAGCAACAGCGCCAGTACGGCGGAGCTGACGGCCGAATCGTCGGTGGTCGGGGTGTACCCGCGGATCGCGCGCATCGCCCATTCGGCGGCCTCGCGCGGCCGGGTTCCGTCGAGGGCGGCGACGACGGCGCACACGGCCAGGTGCCTGGCGTCGACGACGGCTTCCGGGCCGTCGCCGGTCCGGGGCTGGATCCGGGTGTCGAGCTTCGGCAGGCTGTCGCGATCTTCGATGCCCACCAGGCACAACAGCCCTTCGAGATGGATCCGCAATTGCTGGTCCACCTCGCCACCGAGGACGGTCAGCACCCGGTCCAGCACGGTGACGGCGGTCCCGCAGCGGCGGGCGACCAGCGCCGCGCGGCCCAGCTTCACCGCCGCCCTGGCGCGGTCGGACGGATCCTGCTGCAGTTCGAGCGCGCGGCGCAGAAGGTCGAAGCCGCTGTCCGGTTCCAGCAGCGCGACCGTCTCGGCGAGCTGAACGGCCAGGCCCGCGTCGGAAGGCCTCGCCGCCGCGGCGGGCCGGAGATAGCGCAGCGCGTCCCAGGGCGCTCCACGGTCGCAGGCGCAGCTCGCGGCGTCCCTCAGCAGGTCGACCATCCACGAGTCCAGCTCACCGAGTTCGAGCAGATGCTCGGCCACCTCCTCCGGCGACCCGGCCGCGTCGCTCAGCAGAATCGCCGCGGTACGCCGCCACCGGCCGAGCTCGGCGGGATCGAGGGCGTCGAGCAGCCCTTCCCGCACCGGGTCGTGCCGGAAGGAAAACCCTTCCTGCGCAAGGATGTGCTGACTCCGCAGCAGGTCGACGGCGGTTCCGGCGGTGCGGGCCGGCACCTTGGCCAGCCTTGCCACCAGGGAGAGGTCCTGCCCGCCGAGTACCGCGATGGCGGTGGCGACCGACCGGGCGTAGTCCGGGACGCCGGTGAACAGGGAGTGGATCAGCGCGGCTCCCGCCGCGGAACCGGCCACCGGCGCGACACCCGCCGCGACCTTGCCCAGTTCGTCGAGCATCTCCCGCAGCAGCAAGGGATTCCCGCCGGACTGCTCGACGCAGTGCCGCACGAACGCTTCCCCCGGCTCCGATCCGACGGCCTCGCGCGCCAGCGAGGCGACCGCCTCCGCGGGCAGCGGGCCGAGGTCGAGCACCTCGGTGCCGTACCAGGATTCGAGGTCCGCCAACCGTTCCGCCACCCCGTCCGGACCGTCGGCGGCCGACCGGACCAGGATCATCCGCACCGGCAACCGCGTCGCGTGGCGGGCGATGAGACTCAGCCATCGCAACGTCGGTTCGTCACACCACTGCACGTCGTCGACGGCGAGCACGATCGCGGGCCGCCCGCCCGCCCAGGCCGCGAATCCCTCGTACCAGGCGGCGAAGTCGGCCGGATCCGAGACCGGCGCACCGGCCTGGCGCAGTCCCGCGAGCAGTTCCCGGGAAGCCGCGGCCCCTTCACCCGGCACACCGGCGCCCCGGCAGACGACGGTGTCCGTGAGAGCCGCCAGCGCGGTGTCCAGCAGGCTGGACTTGCCGATACCCGACTGCCCTCGTACGACGATGACGGAGCCTTGACCTGGCGCACCGGGGCTCAGCCGCGCGGCGAGCCGGCGCAGCTCGTCGTCACGTCCGGCCAGCGTGCGCCCGGGTCTGTTGGCGTCCACCATCTCCGCCTCCTGTCGTCCCATCGGGTCGCTGCCATCACACAGAGCGAACAAACGCTTACGTGGTTCCATCTCATCGTGTGATCGTCTTACCGAATAGACCGGCCAACCCCGGCGAGGGTTATCCCTCGCTACGGGGATGCCTACCGCTCAGATGAGCGCGAAATCGGAGAGCGCGCGATTCCGAGGGCAGGACGGCCACACTCGACGCGGCACCACGCGTGAGCCTGGTGCGACGAAGTGTGGCAGAAGACCGCGCTCCAGGGAATGCATCGTGAACGACCCATGACGTCCAGGTTTACCCCAGCAGGCCACCCGGCGTCCGCTCCGGCCGGCCGCGCCGCTCAGATGAGCGAACATGCCTCGAAGATCATTACGAATTCTTCCGAAATACAACGGTGAACAGCGGCTGGGGCCGGACCGTTCACTGGGACCGCACCGTAATCGCACGAGCACGTCACGCGGCGGCCATCCGCCCGTCAAGTCCGGGCGCTCAGCTCGCGCGCCGCGACTCCGGCACCCGCGGCGGCCACGCCGTCGAGTCGAGCAGCCCGGTGGCGAAGGCGCGCGAAACCAGTTCGACCCGGTTGCGCGCCTTGAACTTCCGCTGCAAGCGGGCGACGTGGTAGTCGATCCCCTGGCGGCTCAGGTAGTACTTGTCGGCCATCTCCAGGCTGGACAAGCCGCTGGCGATGCCCTGGAGGATCTTCGCCTCGATGTCGTTGACCGAGCTCAGCTGCTCGGCGCGGGCCGCGGCGGGCCCCGCCTCCGGGAGCACGGTCAGCAGGATCGCCGTACCCGGCGCCCGCATCCGGCCCGCCACGATGGTCAGCCGGTCGGCGCCGCCGGAGCCGAGCCCGGTGACGCTGCCGCGGAACCGCTGCTCCCAGCCTTCGGCGACCCGGTTCAGCCGGTCGCGCAGATGGTCGGGACCGGTGGTGACGAGCTCGGGGAACGATTCACCGAGCACGTCGGCGGGACGGCGGCCGAGCAGCCGGAAGAAGGCGGCGTTGCCACCACCGAGCCGCAGCCCGGCGCTGAGCGCCGCCAGTGGCATGTCGGCGACTTCCACGAATTCACTGATGATTCCGGGCCGCGCGGTGCGACCCGCGTCGAAAGCCCACTTGCCGATCGGAGAAATCGTTCGGATGCCGGCCATGGAAAGCCCCCTTCTGCCTGAGCCATTCGTGTCCACCAAAGCCGTCCCTGCCCAAGACTCGGCAAACACTACGAACCGGCTCTCGACGGGGTCAACGAATTCCGCAGCAGTTCGTGGCCACCGAACCCACCGTGCGGACAGGCCGTACCGAAGGTTCGGTATCGGCGGCCCAGCGGGAGAATCCTCAGCTCAGCGGCGGATTCGGCGACCGAACCCTCACGGCGAGCCCGCACCACGAGGGATGCGAGGCGAATTCCGAGTGAAGAACTTCTCGCGTTTCGCCCAGTCAAGATAGCACCGAATCCGCCGGTCCTTAACATTGATTTAAGGTAGATCCCGGCGTCTTTGCGCCGTCGCCGGAGCGGATTCGTGAAGCGGGTGCCCGGTGATCGGCACACCGCCGTCCTCGCCTGTCGATCGACCGAATCGGCATTCGGCGCAGAAGCGATCGCTTGACCGAAACCTGGCCGTCCACTGTGGACACCGGGGAAAGTGACAGGGCCGTCCCGGATGTTTCACACCCGGGACGGCCCTGCGCGGATCAGACGGTTTCGCGCGTGGTCACCGCGGCGTTCTCGGCGGCCAGCGCGGTGCAGGTGCGCACCCACAGCTCCCAGCCCGCCAGCGCCTGGTTGCAGTTCCAGCCGGCCCAGCGCATCGCCTGCGCGCCCTCGTTCCCGGCGCGGTTACAGGAGGTTTTGCTGCTCCAGCCTTCACTCTGCTTGCGGTACGGCGTGCAGGAAGCCGCCGCGACGTCACCCGACGCCCCGGCAGCGCACGGTTCCGCGGTGCTCGCCATCGCCGTTCCCCCGGTGAGCACGGAGCCCGCGAGGGTCGCGGCGAGAACGGCCCCACGGACCACGAAGCGCTTGTTCATTGAGTTTTCCTTACCGCGAGCAAGACCCCACGCCTACAGTGGCCGATCCCCGGGAGAAGATCAACCTTCTCGACCGAAGGGCCCCGTTCGAAACCCGGCGCGCCCCGGCTTGGTTCACCCACCTGTTCAGCCGATCCCGGTCCCAGCTCATGGGCACGGTTGCGCATGCGTGCATCCCAACGGTCCACTCGTCGGTACTCCGATCGGAAGGATCACCATGTCCGTCACCGACGAACTCCTGGCCAACAACGCCGACTACGCCGCGCGCTTTTCCGGGCCGCTTCCCTTGCCGCCCGCCAAGCATGTCGCCGTGCTCGCCTGTATGGACGCCCGGATCAACGTTTACGGCGTCCTCGGCCTCCAGGAAGGCGAAGCGCACGTCATCCGTAACGCGGGCGGCGTCGTCACCGAGGACGAAATCCGTTCGCTCGCGATCAGCCAGCGCCTGCTCGGCACGAGGGAAATCATCCTCATCCACCACACCGACTGCGGAATGCTGACCTTCACCGACGACGGCTTCAAGAAATCCATCCAGGAGGACGTCGGCGTCAAACCGTCTTGGGCCGCCGAAGCCTTCGGCGACCTCGACGCCGACGTGCGTCAGTCGATCGCGCGCATCAAGAACAGCCCGTTCATCCCCGAGAAGGATTCCGTCCGCGGTTTCGTCTTCGACGTCGCCACCGGAAAACTGAACGAGGTCGCCTGACCGGGGCGCGGGCCGCGACCGCGCGCACGGTCGCGGCCCGTTCCGGTCATTCGCCGATGACCTGCTCCACCTTGCGCTGCAGTTTGTTCATCCCGCCGAGCCAGCGGTCGGTCTGCGTGGCGCGCGCGGCGTAGTAATCCGCGACCTCGGGGTGCGGCAGGACCAGGAAACGTTCGTGGGCGATGGCCTCGAACAACGCGTCCGCGACCTGCTCCGGCTGGATCGCCGACGCGCCCATGAGCAGTTCGCCCGCCGGGCCGGTGTTCTCCAGCATCGCCGTCCGCACGCCTTGCGGGCAGATCGCCTGCACGGTGAGGCCGCGATGCCGATAGGTGGCCGACAGCCACTCAGCGAAGGCGAGCGCGCCGTGTTTGGTCACCGAATACGATGCCGAACCGAGGGTGGTCAGCAATCCCGCCGCCGACACCGTCGAAATGAAGTGCCCGCGGCCGCGCTCGAGCCACGGCGGCAGCAACAGCCGTGCCGCGCGCACGTGCGCCATCACGTTGACATCCCAGATCCGCGCCCAGTCCTCTTCCGGCGCGTCCACGCCGCCCATCGGCGCGATCCCGGCGTTGGCACAGAAGACGTCGATCTCGCCGAGGGTCTCGCGGGCGGTCTCGATCAGCGACGCGACGCCCGCCTCGCTCGCCGCGTCCCCGGCAACGGCGGTCCCGCCGATCTCCTTCGCGACTTCGGCCGCGGCGTCCCCGTTCAGGTCGCCGACGACGACCTTGGCCCCCTCGGCGGCAAAGCGGCGGGCGAGGGTGGCGCCGATACCGCCGCCGCCACCGGTGACGACGACACCCGCACCGGTGAACGACGCGGTCACAGGCCACCCGCCAGCGTCACGCCGCCGTCGAGGACGACCGTCTGCCCGGTGATCCAGCCCGCTTCTTCCGAGAGCAGGAACGACACCGCGCTCGCGATGTCGGCCGGCACCCCGAGCCGCTTCATCGGGTACGACTCGGAGACCTCTTCCTCCCGGCCTTCGTACAGGGCGGTCGCGAATTTGGTCTTGACCACCGCGGGCGCGACGGCGTTCACCCGGATCTTCGGCCCCAGCTCGAAGCCGAGTTCCTTGGTGAGCCGGATCAGCGCGGCCTTGCTGACGCCGTACATGCCGATCCCCGGCGACGCGCCGAGTCCGGCGACCGACGCGACGTTCACCACCGCCCCGCCGTGCTCCCCCATCCACGCGTCGCGCGCCCGGCGCGTCCACGAAAGCGGCGCGAGCACGTTCACGGCGAAGATCTTCGCCGCGGCTTCGGGATCGATGTCCAGGGTCGGTCCGAACACGGGGTTGATGCCGGTGTTGTTGACCAGCATGTCCAGCCGCCCGAAGGCCTCGATCGTCTTGGCGACGGCCTCGTCCTGGTGCGCGGTGTCGTCGGCCTTGCCCGGGACGGCGATCGCGACGGCTTCCCCGCCCAGTTCGGCGACGGCCTCGGCCAGTGGCTCCGGCTTGCGCGCGGTGATGCACACCTTCGCGCCGCGCTCGACCAGGTCCTTGGCGATCCCGAGGCCGATACCCCGGCTGGCGCCGGTGACGATCGCGACGCGATCCTTGAACGAGTTCACTCTTCGATCTCCTCTGTGTTCACCGACGAGCGCAGTCACTAAGCGAGCGCTCACTTACAATGGGAAGGGCCGGAGGTGGTGTCAAGCCCACCATCCGGTACGAGCCTCTGGGAGGATCTGCGGATGACCATGTCGCTGTCGGCCGAACTGTGGCCAGACGTCCAGCCGGAGACGGCACGACGGCTGATGCTGGCCGGGGTCGAGTCCTTCGCCCGGCGCGGTTATCACGCGACCACCACCCGGGACATCGCCTCGGCGGCGGGCATGAGCCCCGCGGCGCTGTACGTGCACTTCCCGTCCAAGGCCGCGCTGCTGTTCGCGATCTCCAAGTACGGCCACGAGCAGACCCTCTCACTGGTCGAGAGCGTCGTGGCCCGCGAGACCGACCCCGTCGAACGGATCCGGCTGCTGGTCGAGGACTTCGTGGCGTGGCACGCGCGGCGGCACACCGTGGCGCGCGTCGTGCAGTACGAACTGCACGCGCTCCCGGACGAGGAGTTCGAGATCGTCGCGAAACTGCGCCGCCGCATCGAGCAGATCGTGCGCGAGGTCATCACCGAGGGCGCGCGGACGGGCGTGTTCACCGTCGGCGACCCGCACACCGCCGCCCGCGCCGTGCTCTCGCTCGGCGTCGACGTCTCCCGCTGGTACAGCGATCGCGCCCGCCAGACACCGAAGAAGCTGGGCCAGGAGTACAGCGAGCTGGTGCTCCGCATGCTCGGCACGAAACTCTCCTGACCGGGTACTGATCGACCTCCGTCGGCGATACCGCCACCAGAGTGACATACCAACCGGTCGGTATCGAGAAATACCCGCTGAGACGTTGACCACATACTAAGCGGTTGTTAACTTGCCCGGACTGCATCGCCGCAGCAGCGCCGAGCGAAGGGCATCCAGATGGCCGACAGTGCTCCGAACGCCCCGGAAACCGCCGCCGAACCGACGATCACCGTGTCCCAGCGAAGGAGGGCCGCGACCGCGGCGGCGCTCGCGTCGTCGGTCGAGTGGTACGACTACTTCGTCTTCGGGATCGCCGCCGCCCTGGTCTTCGGGAAGACCTTCTTCCCCACCACCAACGCCGCGGCCGGTGTCCTCGCCTCGTTCGCGACCTTCGCGGTCGGCTTCCTCGCCCGGCCGCTCGGCGGGATCATCGCGGGCAGCATCGGCGACAAACGCGGCCGGAAACCCGTGCTGGTAATGGCGATCGCGCTGATGGGGGCGGCGACGACGCTGATCGGCCTGCTCCCCACCTACGACACGATCGGCATCGCCGCGCCGATCCTCCTGGTGCTTCTCAGGCTCGTGCAAGGCGTCGCGGTCGGCGCGCAGTGGGGTGGCGCGATGCTGCTCGCCACCGAGTACGCGCCGCCGGGCAAACGCGGTCTCTACGGCAGCCTGGTCCAGCTCGGCGTCCCGATCGGCGTGGTGCTGGCGAACACGGTGTTCCTGATCGCCGCGCAGGTCGCGCCGCCGTCGGACTTCCTCACCTGGGCGTGGCGGATCCCGTTCCTTGTCGGCATCCTCGTGCTCGGGCTCGCCTGGTACATGCACGTCAAGATCGACGAAACCCCGGAATACCGCCGTGCCGAAGCGAAACTCACCGCCGAGGAACGCGGCCGCGCCAAGTCGCCGCTGCGCGATGTCATGCGCAACCACAAGGGCACCGTCCTGCTGGCGGGCGGCTCGTTCATGGTCAACACCGCCACCTTCTACATCCTGCTCAACGGCGTCCTCGACTACGCCACCCGCCATCTGGGGATGTCACGGACCACCGTGCTCGTCGCGACCCTGCTGATCAGCACGCTGCAGCTGGCGATCATCCCGTTGTCGGCGAAGCTGTCCGACCGCATCGGCAGGCTCAAGATCTACACCTTCGGCGCGGCGGGGGTCGCGCTCTGGGCGATCCCGATGTTCCTGCTGATCGACACGGCTTCCCTGCCGCTGTTCGTGGTCGCCTCGTTCGTCGGGTCGCTGTTCCTCGGCATCATGTACGGCCCGCAGGCGGCACTGTTCGCCGAACTGTTCACCGCCGAGATGCGCTACACCGGCGCCTCACTCGGCTACCAGATCAGCGCGGTCGTCGGCGGCGGACTCGCGCCGTTCATCATGGTGCTACTGCTGGAATCCACCGGGACGTCGATGTCGGTTTCGCTCTACATCATCGTGCTGGCCCTGATTTCCCTCGGTTCGATCGGCCTGCTGGCCAAACGCGCCAAGCGAGCCGCACAGTCCACTTCGGACTCAGTCGACCGCCCGCGCGAAGCGGTCGGCGACCAGCCGTAGCCGCTCCTTGACCTCGTCCGGCGCCTCTTCCACCACGAAGTCGACGTCCCAATGGGCGAGGTAGTAAGGCATCACGGAAAGGTCGTTGGATCCGACCCTGACCCGGCAGGTGTGCTCGTCGATGGCCTCGATCGTCCCGACGGTCGGAGACACGTATTCGGCGAGCGCGTCCGCCGAGGCCTGCACCCGCAACACCATCTGGTGTGGATACGGCGACGACGTGATCCCGCGGGAGACATAGGCGGCGAGGTCCTCGGCGGGCGGTTCCCTCGGCGTGAAGCGGAAACTGGTGTCCGGGACGCCGTCGATACGATCGACGCGGAAGGTCCGCCAGTCCTCGCGGTCGAGGTCGAACGCGACCAGGTACCACCGGCGGCCGGTGTGCACCAGGCGCAGCGGCTCGATGTGGCGCTCGCTGACGTCGCCGTGGTGACTGCGGTAGCCGAACCGGAGCCGCTGATGATCGCGGCACGCGGACGCGATGACCGTCAGCGCCTCCGCGTCGATGACCGGCACGACGCCGCCGAGCGGGATCATCGCGGTGTTGAACGCGGTCACCCGGTGCCGCAGCCGGGCGGGCAGCACCTGCTCCAGTTTCGCGAGTGCGCGCACCGAGGTCTCCTCGATGCCCGACACCGTCCCGTTCGCGGCCGTACGGAGCCCGACTGCGACCGCGACGGCCTCGTCGTCGTCCAGCAGCAGCGGCGGCAGCGCGGCCCCCGCACCGAGCCGGTAACCACCGGCGACACCCGGCGTCGCGTGCACCGGATAGCCCAGCTCCCGCAACCGCTCGACGTCACGCCGGACCGTGCGGACGTCCACCCGCAGCCTGTCGGCCAGGTCGGCGCCCGGCCAGTCCCGCCGCGCCTGCAGCAGCGACAGCAGCCTCAGCAGCCGGGCCGACGTGCCCGTGGTCATCGGTTCGCTCGCTTCATGAGGAGGAGTGTGGCAGACATCGAGGACAGTTCCGGTCCGCATTGGGGTCGTGAGTGGTAAGGACGGTTAGAGCGGACCGGTATTTGCCTACCTACGCGTGACCAGGGCGAAGGCGAGGTGCGGTAGTCGAGGGGGTCACTCCGGTCTCGGAGCTCGATGACACCGGAATCTCGCCGCGACAGGGTTCGAGCGTGGAGGATTCGGGACGCTCAACGTCCTAAATCCTCCACACTCGGTTCACGCGGCCACTGACCACTACGGGATGGCGGCTCAC
>NZ_JBVILA010000046.1:0-41432 GCF_055580625.1 Amycolatopsis sp. NPDC031561
TGAGTGGTAAAGAGCGTTCTAACGCTCTTTACCACCCACGACCCCTTGATGGAATTGCCCATTCAGTAGCAAATCGGACATCCGGTCAGCGACAGATGCCCACAGTGGACGCCTGGCACTGGTCGGCTCCCATTGGTCAGGGCAACCAAGCATGTAACCTGCGACAATCATCACCAGCGATGATCAAGATCTGCCCAAGATCAACTTAAGCTACGTGCCATTGGATTCTAGCCCTCTTTGCCACTCACAACCCCCTTCGCAAAGCGTGCATATGGGCATCAACCGGACATTTGCCCGCCTGAAGTGTCCCGAGTGGACAGTCAGAGTGCGGTCAGCTCTCGCCGGCCAGCTTGGCTCGGCCACCTACCCTGCGACCGACGCCTTCACGCGTCCTACCACTCACGACGTCTCAGGCGAGTGGCTTGTCCAGCACCGCTTTCACGTGGCTGAAGTTGTCGATCGAGTAGCGGCCGTGATAGCGCCCCATCCCGCTCTCCCCCACCCCGCCGAACGGCAGCTCGGGGGCCGCGAGATGGATGATCGCCGCGCCGAACACCAGGCCGCCCGACGACGTCTCCGTCTCGATCCGGCGCTTCGTTTCATCCGACTCCGTGAAGGCATACAACGCCAGCGGTTTGTCGCGTTCGTTGACGAACGCCAGTGCCGCGTCGACGTCGGGCACCTCGATGATCGGCAGGATCGGGCCGAAGATCTCGTCCTGCATCACCGGGGCGTCCGGGGAGACGCCGGTGAGCACGGTGGGCGCGATGTACTTCTCGTCGCGGTCGGACTGGCCGCCGACGACCACGGTTCCGTTGTCCAGCAAGGCGGCGAGCCGGTCGTAGTGCCGGGTGGAGATGATCCGGCCGTAGTAGTCGCTGGTGGCCGGGTCCTCACCGAACATCCCCTCGACGGCCTTGGTCAGGTGCTCCGCCAGTTTCGGGCCGGTGTCGCCGATCGCGAGGACGTAGTCGGGCGCGACACAGGTCTGGCCCGCGTTGGCGAACTTGCCGTAGGCGAGCCGCTGCGCGGTCACGGCGAGATCCGCGCCCGGCTCGACGATCGCCGGGCTCTTCCCGCCCAGTTCGAGCGTGACCGGCGTGAGGTGTTTCGCCGCCGCGGTCATGACGATCCGGCCGACGGTCCCGTTCCCGGTGTAGAAGATGGTGTCGAACTTCTGCTCCAGCAGCGCCGTCGTCTCGGGAATCGCCCCTTCGACGACGCGGACGCCTTCGACGTACTTAGGCAGATGTTCGGCGATCGCGGCCGAGGTGTTCGGAGACAGTTCGCTCGGCTTCACGACCGCGCAGTTGCCCGCGGCCAGTGCCCCGACCAGCGGTGCCAGCACCAGTTGCAGCGGATAGTTCCACGGCCCGATGATCAGCGCGACCCCGAGAGGTTCGCGGACGACGCGACCGTTCGCCGGCCGCAGCTGCCGGGGAAGGTCGGCGGGCTCCGGATTCAGCCAGGAGTCGAGGTTCTCCAGCGTGTGGTCGATCTCGTTGCGCACGAGCACGATCTCCGCACGCTTGGCCTCGAGGGCGTTCTTGCGAAGGTCGGCGTAGAGCGCCTTGAGGAAGACGTCCTCCTGCTCGGACAGGAGCGTGCGCAACCCCGTGAGCTGCGTCCGCCGCCAGGCCACTGGTTTGGTGGTACCGGAGCGGAAGAGTTCGCGCAGGTCATCGACGACGCCGGGCGCATCACTGCTGGTCATGAAACAGAGCCTAACCGCTCACGGAGGCGGTCGCCCTGCGCGACGCGGTATAGGTCGTTATACAGTCTCGTGAGTGGTAAGGACGGTTAGAACCGTCCTTACCACTCACGAGGACTCGCGGCGTTACGGGTAGCTGACCAGGTTGCTCGGCGTGGTCCCCGGCGGGGTCACCGCCCCCGCGTCGTTGATCACGTGGGTGATGGTCCCCTTGTAGTTCAGCGAAACCGTCACCAGGTTGTGGAACCGGACGCCGGATCGATTCGGCACCTCGAACGCGTGGTACAGGTTCACCGACGGGTTGTCGTTGAAGAAGCAGTAACTGCCCAGGCCCCACGCTTCATGCGTGGTCACGTTGTCCCCCACCTTGTAGGCGGCGTACCCGTTGAGCCCGTTGGGACTCTTCCATCCGGCCTGATCCGGGACGTCGTAAGGGATTTCGTTCTGGAAGAAGATCGTCCGGCCGTTCTGACCGTTCCAGATCACCTGGTACTTCTGGTAATGCTCGACGAACAGGCCGGTCGCCAGCACGTTGTCCCCGTTCACGACCACCCCGGTGTCGCCGGTGTTGATCGGCCAGCCGTAGGTGCCCGCGTTGCCGTGGTCGGCCCGCCAGGCCCAGATGTGGTCGATGATCGTGTCACGGCTGTTGACGATCAGGCTGTTCGTCGCCTTCCCCGCGATCTGACCGCCGATCCGGAAGAAGACGTCCTGCAGGGTCGTCGGATTGGCCGAGTGGTTCGCCGTCGACCCCGCCGGGCCGACGGTCAGCAACGACTGCGAGTTGGTCGTGCCGGCGTCGAACAGCAGGCCCTTGAGCCGGACCCCGTCCACGTCGGCGACCTTCATCGCGTCCACCCCGTTGTCCGGCACGAGCGTCGGATACCCGACCCCGAGGACGACGGTGTTGGCCTTGGTCACGTTCAGCGTCTGGTTGAGGTGGTAAACGCCCGGCGTGAAGAACAGGTTGCAGCCTTGGGAAAGGGCGTTGTTGATCGACGAAGCCGTGTCCCCCGCCTTCACGACGTAGAACTGGCTCATCGGCAGCGAGCTGCCCTGCGTGCCACCATTGGCCCAGCTGGGCCCGGAAGCGTTGGTACGCAAGGAAGGCAGGAACACCCGGTACTTACCGGACCCGTCGAGGTAGAGATACGGGACGTCGCGGGACACCGGCGTGGTGCCGAGCGTGGTCTCCGGCGGGTTCGGGAAGGTGTTCGCCGGGGCGCCGTTCGTCCCGGAGAACACCATGTTCCAGACGCCGCCTTCCCAACTGCCGTAGCTGCTGTCGCGGGTGTACCACTGCTGCTGCGAGATCGACGCGGTCTTGCCGGAGACCTTGGTGTCGGCGGTGTACCCGCCGCTGGCGAAGCCGTAGCTGGCCGGGAAGAGGTTCAGCCCGCCGCGGATGTCCATCCGGCGGAACGGCGCGGCCTGCGCGACGGCCCAGCGGGTCGCGCCGCTGCTCGGCACGACGGCGAGGTTCTCCGCCGAGCGCCAGAAGTTCTGCAGCGCCACACCCTTGTCCGACTCGTTGAAGGCGTCGACGGTCACGTCGCCGTTGATCACGACATCGCCTGGGTTCTGCCCGAGACCCGCGACGGAGGTGTAGTAGCCGACATCGTCGTGGATGCCGTTGTACACACCGGGCTTGAACAGATGCGCGTACCGGCGTTCGGTGAACTGCGCGGTCAGGGTGTCCTTCTGCGCGTTGAAGTCCGCGTCGAGCTTGGCCTGGATGGACGACGCCGACATCCCCGGGTCGAAGATCCGCACGTTCGGGCCGAAGTCCGGGACCTCGGCCTGGGCGGGACAGGTCGCCTGCGTCGATCCGATCGTGTAGCTCGCCGACGCCACCGGGGAGGTCGTCGAGCCGGACTTGAGCGCGATCGCGGAAACCGTCGAGGACACGGAGACCGTGATCGGCCCGGTGTACTGAGTGGACGAAGCGGTCGGTGTGGAGCCGTCCACCGTGTACCGGATGGTCGCGCCCGCGGTCGCGGTCGACAAGGTCACCGAGCGGGCGCTCGGATAGCTGCCGCCCGGCGGGTCGAACGTCGGCGAGGCGACGGTCGTGCCGCTGCCGCCGTGGGTGTAGCCGAAGTGCGGGGTGTCGTACTGCGGACCGTTCTTCTCGTAGGTGAACCAGTAGTCGAGCACGGTGCCGGCGGCGAGCGAACCGACGGTGTGCCGCCAGGTCCCCCCGTTGTCGGTCATGCGGACGTTCTGCTGCCCCACCCCCGGGACACCGGTGTAGTGGATGTCGACGTACCGCGCGGTCGTCGCCGGTGTGAAGGAGAACTGCGCCTGGGTCGCGTTCAAGGACGCGGCGCTCTGGCTGTAGTCGGCGGCCGCGGCGGTGGCGCCGCCCAGGCCGGCGGCGATCAGGAGTGCGGAAAGGCCGAGGGCGAGCACGCCCCGAACCCCTTTCCGCCGTTTGGGCTGCACAAAGATCCGGTTCACGTCGTGACACCTCCGGCGTTGGAAATCCACGGGCGAAGCAATTCGTTGCGCGCCACAACAAAGTAACCGTCCGTGCGATATGTCCAGATCACGCTTCGGTAACAGTGGTGGTCCAAACCACTGACTGCTCCCACCGGCGGCCGGGCATACGGCCGTTCGGCGTCCTCGGGTGGCGCGATCGGGCGCCTGTCAGCGGTCCGGGACGACGTACAGCGTCGAAGCTTCCCCGCCGTGCATGGCGCTCAGGCTGGCCTGACAGGCCCGGAGCACCTCGCGGTTCGCGACCGTGTCCGGCGGGACGCCGCATCCGTCGCAGAAGAGTTCGACCGATCCCGGGAAGGTCTCGTCGACCTCGACGTCGATCGTGCGATCGCACCGGCGGCACCATCGGTGCCCGGTGACGACCAGGACGTGCATCGGATCGGAGACGCAGTGATGCACCCAGCAGCGGTGGACGTAGCAAGTGGTCCGGACGTGCGCGCTCAGCCCGTGCTCCTCGGCCACGTCTTCGGCGGCGAGGATCGCGGCCAGCCGCCGGTCCTCGATCTCCCCGTACAAGTCCCGGCGCCGGGCCGGAGGTGCCGCGTCCGCCTCCGCGAGCAGTCTGAGATGAGCCCTTGAGGGTGGCGAAGTCCGAAGCACCATGTGGGTCTCAACCTTTCGGCGTCCACGGGAAGTCTTATCAGGTCACTTCCGATTTCGCCGGAGTGACACCCGACCGGGCGACAACGGCGCGCCCGTTTGTACGGCCCTTGTATTCGCGCTGCTCATGCTGACCGGACAACGGGTGAGTTCGTTCAGGAGGCAGGAATTGTTGACCAAGGTAGCCGTGCTCGCGACCGCGCTCTCGTTCGGCGTGGCCGCACCGGCCAGTGCCGAGCCGACCGCGGCCGCGTTGCCCGCGGCCAGCATGGAAGCGGTGCTCAAGGCCGCCCAGATCGACCCGCGCCGGGCCGACAGCGCCTTGACCCCCGGGGCCAAGGACAGCGTGCAGCTGGTGGAGCAGGCGCTGGCGGCCAAGGGATTGCTCGACCAGCAGTACGTCGACGGCCACTTCGGCACGTCGACGATCACCGCGTACTCCAGCTACCAGAAGTCGCTGGGGTACACGGGAATCGACGCCTCCGGCCTGCCGGGCAAGACGTCGCTCGAGAAGCTGGGCGACGGCCGGTACACGGTGACCGCGACGGTCTCGGCGGGTAGCCGCCTGACCTACCACGGCAAGACCATGAACACCCGGACCAAGGCGATGCTGGTGAAGGCGGAGGGTCTGCTCGGCAGGCAGCTCACCATCACGCAGGGCTCGTACAACCCCGGCGGCGTCGGCGCTTCGGCCGGTACGCACGACGGCGGCGGCGCGCTCGACATCGGCGTCGAGGGCATGTCTTCGGCCACGCGGACCGACGTCGCGAAGAAGCTGCGTCAGGTGGGCTTCGCGGCTTGGGTCCGGACCCCGGCCCAGGGTTTCGCCTATCACATCCACGCGATCGCACTGTCCGATCCGGACCTGTCGTCCGGCGCGCAGCACCAGGCCGGTGACTACTACCTCGGCTACAACGGCCTCGCCGGCCGGGGTTCCGACGACGGCCCCGCCGTCTCGCCGAAGGTCACCTGGGAGGAGTACCAGCGCGCGTGACCCCGCTGCCCGAAGGCCACCTTTCGCCGACGTTGATCATCGGCGAAAGGTGGCCTTCGGGCCGTCCGCGAACGCCCGGGTAGGCTTCGGCGCGACGGCGAAATCAGTGGGAAGGGAACATCGCGTGGAGGCTCAACCGGTCGGTCAGTGGCTCGACGAGCTGGCTTCGAAGGCCTCGACGCCCGGTGGTGGCGCGGCGGCCGCGATGAACGCCGCCGTGGGTGCCGCCCTGGTCTCCATGGTGTGCAACCTGACCATCGGCAAGCCGAAGTACGCCGAGCACGAGGCGAAGATGACCGAGGCTCTCGCCAAGGCCGAAGACCTCCGCGCCCGCGCGCTCGGCCTCGCCGCCGACGACGCCGCCGCGTTCGACGCCGTGGTCGCCGCTTACAAACTTCCCAAGGCGACCGACGAGGAGAAGCAGGCCCGCAGCGCCGCGATCCAGGCCGCCCTGGTCGGCGCGGCCGACGTCCCGCTGCGGACGGCCGCCCTTGCCGCCGAGGTCGTCGATGTCGCCGCCTCGATCCTCGAAGGCGCCAACACCAACGTCATCTCCGACATCGCGGTCGCCGCTTCCTCCGCCAAGTCCGCGCTCGAGTCGGCCGTGGTCAACGTCGAGGTCAACCTCGCGTCGATGTCCGACGAGCAGCTGCGCAAGGAGACCGAAGCCCGGCTCGCCGAGCACATCTCCGCCGCCGGGCGCGCCGACGCGCTCGTCGCCGCCGTCCGCGAGAGGATCGCCCGATGACGCTGATCGACGGGCGCGCGATCGCCGCCGCCATCACCGCCGAGGTCACCGAGACCGCCGCCAAGCTGCGCGAGTCGGGCACCGCTCCGACGTTGGCCGTGCTCGTGCCGACCGACGACGACGCCACCGCCTGGTACGTGCGCTCGATCGAGCGCGCCGCGAAGAAGGTCGGCGTCGACTGCCGGGTGGTCCAGCTCGAGAAGCCGACCGGCGACGACGTCACCCGCGAACTCGACAAGCTGTCCGCGGACCCCTCGGTGCACGGCATCATCTGCCAGACCCCGCTGCCCGAAGGCGTGACGCTCGACCACGTCGGCGCGCACATCGACCCCGCCAAGGACGTCGACGGCGCCAACCCGGTCAGCCTCGGCCGCCTCACCGCGGGCCTCCCGACCTACGCTCCCGCGACCGCCGCCGCGGTGCTGGAGATCTTGAAGCGTGAGCAGGTCGCCCTGTCCGGCGCCCAGGTCGCCGTCGTGGGCCGCTCGACCGTCGTAGGCAAGCCCGCCGCGCTCCTGCTGCTCGGCGAGAACGCGACCGTGACCGTCTGCCACTCCCGCACCAAGGACCTCGCGGCGGTCACCAAGACCGCGGACGTCCTGGTCGTGGCCGTCGGCCGCGCGCACTTCGTCGGCGCGGACCACGTCAAGCCCGGCGCCGTGGTGATCGACGTCGGCACCAACCCGACGCCCGAAGGCGGGCTCGTCGGCGACGTCGATCAGGCCGCGGTCGAGGGGATCGCGGGCTCGATCACGCCGGTCCCCGGCGGCGTCGGCCCGGTCACCACTTCGCTGCTGCTGCGGCACACGGTCACCGCCGCGCAGGCCTGACCCCGGAGCCGACGACGGCGGCCACGGTCTTCCGGACCTGGGCCGCCTCCGGCCTGGCTCCCGTGCGATCGGCGAACAGCAGATGCGTCGCGCCGATGAGCGTGGCCGCCAGCGTGTCGACGTCGGCGTCCTCGGCGATCCTGCCCGCTTCGCGTTCCGCCTTGAGATAACCGGCGATCATCACGGCCGCCTGCGTCAGCACCGGGACCCCGGCCGGCCACTCGCGGCGCAACCGGGCACGGAGTTCGTCGCGGAAGATCACGAGCGGGACGATCGCGACCGCGACCGACTCGAACACCGCCGTGAGTGCCTCCGCCAGGTTGTCGACGACCGTTCCGGTACCGACGGCCTTGCGCAGGCTCTCTTCGTCCAGCTTCTCGATCCGGTCCAGCACGAACTCGGCGAGGAACGCGTCGAAGTCGTCGAAATGCCGGTGCAGCACGCCTTTCGCGCAGTCCGCCTCGGTGGTCACGGCGCGGCTCGTGAGACCGCTCGGCCCGTCCCGCAGCAGGACCCGCTCAGCGGCGTCGAACAACTGCGCGCGCACGGCGCGCAGGGCCACCCCGGTCGGCATAATACGGCTCCTTCGCGTTGACGAGTGGGCAAGCGCCCACTTAAGATGGGCGCATGCCCACTCTACCGTCGGGGCAGGAGCCCCACCGTCATCGGCAGGCCGCGGAATCGTTCGGCGTGGACGCCGAACGCTACGACCGGACCCGGCCCGCCTATCCCCCGGAACTCATCGACCACCTCGTCGCGGCCGCTCCCGGCCGCGAAACCCTCGACGTCGGTGTCGGCACCGGGATCGAAGCGCGCCAGTTCCAGGCGGCGGGCTGTCACGTGCTGGGCATCGAACCGGACCAGCGGATGGCCGAATTCGCCCGCCGGAGCGGGATCGACGTCGAGGTCGCCAAGTTCGAAGCCTGGGAACCCGCCGGACGCCGGTTCGATCTGCTCGTCTCCGGGCAGGCCTGGCACTGGGTCGATCCGGTGGCAGGCGCCGTCAAGGCCGCCGAAGTCCTCCGGCCGGGCGGGCTCTGGGCCGCGTTCTGGCACGTGCCCGAACCACCGGCAGAGGTCACGGACGCCCTGGCGGACGCGTACCGGCGGTTCGTCCCCGATGCCCCGATCGACCTCAAGAGCGTGCCGAAACAACCCACGGACCCGTACGGGCCGCTCATCGCGAAGGTCGCCGACGGCCTGCGCGAAGCAGGCGGATTCGGCGAACCGGAGCGGATCCGTCACGACTGGGACCGGGTCCACACGCGCGACGAATGGCTGGACCAACTCCCGACGTTCGGCTCGCTCACCTGGGTCGAACCCGGTGCGCGGCAGAAGATCCTCGCCGAAGTCGGCGAGGCGATCGACAGACTGGGAGGCCGGTTCACCACTTGCTACGCCACCGTCACGATCACGGCGGTCCGGAACTGACGCGCCGGTGGCGGGAGCCGCGCCGCTCCCGCCACCGGCGTCCGTCAAGGCGTGACGGGGATGTTGGTCAGCCCGTTCACCGCCCTGGACACGGTGTTGGACGCGTGGACGACGTTGGGCCGTTCCGGGCACTTCGACGTCGACGTGATCTTGATGGCGTACTGGCCCACGCCGCCGAGATCGGACTTGTTGCCCCGCCAGACGTTCCCGCAGCCGTTGGGGAAGGACGGGGTGGTGCCTGGGTTGTGCGTCTCGTAGCCGTTCACGAACGTCCCCGGCGCGGCGAAGGTGCCGGCGTTGTCCTCGATGAGGTAACCGAATCCCTTGACGTCGACCCAGGAATCGGCCGAGTTCTGCCCGGAGATCCCTTGGCCGTCGAAGGTGTTGCCCCGGATGACACCGCCCTCGGTGCCTTCCTTGACGTCGATGCCTTCCGCGGCGACGTACGGTCCGATGTGGTTGCCGAGCACCTGGATCCGGTCGCTGCGGTCGACTCCGCCGGAGTTGCCGTGACACGCCCAGTTCGAGTTCGCCGAACCGAGGTAGACGCCCTCGCCGTAGCCCGCCTGCACGAGACCGGTGTGGCTGATCGTCGAGTCACGGATGACGCTGTCGGCCGACGAACGCCGGAAATGAACGGCCTCTTCGTCGATCCGGTGCACCCGCACGCCGTCGATCACGGTGTGGTGCGAGTCGTCGGCGACGATGCCCTTCTTCGACTCCTGCACGGTGAAACCCTCGAGGTGCCAGTACGGCGCGCCGTAGAGCCAGAATCCGTACCCGGAGTCCCAGCCCGCAGTCGGCGCCGGACACGAGGGCGCCTCGCCCGACGGGCCGTCGTTGATCAGGACCGCCGTCGACGGCCCGGTCACCGTGATCGGCGCACCGGCCGTCCCGGGTTTCGTGGCCACGAAGGAACCCCGGTAGGTTCCGGCGGCCAGTCGGATGGTCCGACCAGGGCTCGCGCCCGCCAGCGCGGCCTGCAGCTCCGCCGCGGTGTCGACGTCGACGACGTCGCCCACGGGGACGGTCATCGTGGTGGTCGGCGGCTTGCTCGTGGTCGTGGTGGTGCTCGGTGGCGTGGTGGTCGTCGGCGCCCCTCCCCCGCACGGACTTCCGTTGACCGTGCACCCGGTCGGCAGGCCCAGCCCGGCGGTGTTGAAGCCGAAACTCGCCGTCCCGCCGGGTTTGATCGTGCCGTTGAAGCCGGCGTTGGTGACCTTGTAGTGCTGCCCGGTCCTGGTCAGCACCGAACTCCAGGAGCTGCTGACCGTGGTCCCGGCGGGGAGATCGAACTCGATCGTCCACTGTGCACTGTTCGCGTCCCCGGCGTTGGTCAGCGTGTACTTCCCGCCGTAACCGCTGTCCCAGGCCGAACTCTGGGCGAACGCGGCGGACAGGCTGGGCGCGGCGGCCTCGGCGGTGACGACGGCGCCGAACAGGCCCGCCGCCGACGCCGTGGCCGCGATCGCGGCGAGCAGTCGTTTCCTCGTCATTCCGTGCCTCCGCATTTCGTTCCGGCGATCGAACACGCCACCGGGAGTCCCTGACCGGCGGCGTTGAAGCCGAACGTCGCCGTGCCGCCGGGTTTGACGCTTCCGTTGTGCGCCGCGTTCCCGAAGCGGTAGTGCTGGCCCGTCTTGGTCAGCACCGAACTCCAGGAGCTGCTGACCGCCGTCCCGGCGGGAAGGTCGAACTCGATCGCCCACGAACCTACCGCCGTCGAACAGGTGTTGGTGATGGTGAAACCGGCGCCGTATCCGCTGTCCCACACAGACTTACGGACGAACGCCGCCGTCAGGCAAGCGCCGGGATTCGAGGTGGTCGTGGTGGTCGGCGTGGTCGTGGTGGTCGAAGTCGGTGTGGTCGGCGTCGAGGTCTGGCCTGTCGACGAGGACGGCGGAGTCCCGTCGACGGACTTCAGGAACAGCGAAGACGCGGCGTCGGTCTTGGTCGCGTCGACCCCGTGCCCTCCGGTGTAGTCCCGCTGCTCGTTCTTCGCCCAGTCGGCGATCGGCGTGCCTCCGGCGTCGAGGTGCTTGTACGCGGTGCCGTCCCACCCGAAGGCGTACACGCGATGGCGGTCGGCGTAGAAGTCGTTATACGGGCCGTTGTCCGCGAGCTGTTTGGTCATGGCGTTGTTGAAGAACACGTTGCGGGGGCCGGTGGCACCCGACCATTTGACGGCCTTCTTTCCCGCGCCCCACCAGATCGGGAACCAGTTCGAGTCGTCGGGACCGCCGCCGCCCTCTTCACCGCAGTTGGCCCGGCAGTTCCCGGAGCGGTGCGCGTAGGGGACCTTGACCGTGTTGAGCTCGAAGAGGTTGTTGCGTTCCCAGCCGCCGTGCAGGTTCAGGTCGGAGTCGAACGAGTTGCCGACCACCACGTTGCCCGAGGCGGACCACTGGAAGGTGAAGTGCCGCAACAGGGTGGAGATGTTCCCCGCGTAGAGCGAGTCCCACACCCGGGAGCCGCGGAAGTAGCCGTTGCCGCCCTTGCCCTTGTTCCACGAGCCGTTGAGTTCGTTGTCGACGATCTGGAGGTTCTTGGCCTCCTCGGTGACGATCGGATGCGACCCGGTCATGTCGGCGCGGACGCCCCGGACCCAGGAGTTCGCCGCCCACTTGAACACGATCCCGTGCATCTCGGCGGCGGGCGCCATGTTCCCGTAGTTGTTGTTCGCCTCCGCGGGGTTCAGGCCCGGCATGTCCTGGGTGAACCCGAGATTCTCGAACCCGACGCCCAGCACCGGGTCGACCAGCGGCGCCGCCTTCGAGTCGTAGGTGGCACCCTCGATAGGAGCAGAACCGTCCGAAGTGGAGTTCACCGGGACGTCGTACTCGAGCGGTTTGTCGAGGGTGATGGTGCGCGCTGACGTGTCCAGCGCCGCGATGGTGAAGATCTGCTGGCGCGTGTGCATGTTCAGCAACGGGAACGTGGTCGGCGTCGCCTGCTGCTGTTCGTAGAACTTCTGCGAGTTCGCCGCGCGGATGTTGACCAGGTTCCCGGCGGCGAGCGAGGTCAGGGCGCCGCTGCTCGCCAGGTGGACGACCCGGTCCCCCATTCGCGCGGCGAACGCGGTGTCACCCGGTTTGCCCCGCAGCTTCACCCCGGCCTTCCAGTGAACGTTGATCGTGCCTTCGAAGATGTCCTTGCGGTTGGCGGGCGCCGAGGCATGGTCGCTCGTGTAGGACGAGTGCACTCCCCTGGACTGGACGCGGAACAGTCCGCGCCCCGGCCACAACCAGCCGCCCTTGCCCGCACCCGAGGTCATCCCGTCCTCGTCCCAGTCCGAGCCGTCCGGGGTGAGGGTGTCGTACCGGGTGTTCGCGTCGGGCCGGTAGACGAACTTCGTCGCGTCCTTGCCCGCACCGCGCAGGATCAGGTAGTCGGCGTCGACGTGGATCTCGTGCGTGACGTCGAACCGGCCTGCCGGGAAGGTGATGGTGCTCAGTTTGGTGTAGCTCCCCGACGGCGAGCACGCGCTCTTGATCCCGTCGATCGCCGCCTGGATCCCGTTCGTGTCGTCGGCACCGTCGTCGGGTTTGACGTTGTGCTGGCCCGCCAGTTCCGCGGCGGTGACCTGGCAGGCGGCGTTCGAATTCACTTCACCGGAGCCGGGCAGCGCGGCGCCGCCCCGGTACCCGGCCTTGAACCAGTCGTAGAGTCCCGCGACCGGCGCGCGGCGGTTGGCCGCGCCGACATCGAGGCCGGTCAGGGCGCCGGGCCCCGGCGCCGCGTCCGCCACGTCGGGCGGTACCTGCAGGAGTGCGGCGGTGGCGACCACGGCGGCGACCACCGGGAGGACGGCACGACGAAGAGGACTTTTTCGGGGCACCCGAAACCTCCGTGACGGACTGACGGAAGGTGTTGCGGCGTGTACACCCGGACTCCGTCTTTATAGTTCACGTCCCTGTCACTCGTCAACGGATGTGAACAACATCCATGTATGTGAACGCGATGAGTTTCCGGGCCTCGCGGGGTTATCAAGTCGAACCCCATCAGAGGAGTACTTCATGGGCACCGACGAAAGCCGGATCCGCACCCTCATCGAGGACTGGGCCAAGGCCGTGCACGCCGGCGATCTCGACGCCGTTCTCGCCGAGCACACCGGCGACATCGTGATGTTCGACGTCCCGCCGCCCTACGAAGGCGTTCTCGGCATCGACACCTACCGCGAAACCTGGCCGTCCTTCTTCAGCTGGCAGGCGACGGGCGCGTCGTTCGAGATCGTCTCGCTCGACGTCACCGCGGGCGAGGACGTCGCATTCGCGCACGCCCTGCTGCGCTGCGGCACGGCCGAGGAGTTCGAGCGGAACCCGGCGAACCGGCTGCGGTTGACCTTCGGGCTGCGCAAGGAGTCCGGCCGCTGGCTCGTCGCGCACGAGCACCATTCGTTCCCAGCCGACGCCGGTTCGGACTGAACCCGCTCAGCTCTCACCGGTACGGAAACGGTCGAGCACCCGGCGTTCCCGCTTGGTCGGGCGTCCCGCGCCCCGCTCCCGCCGCGCGACCGGCACGGCGGACTCGGGCGGCGGCGCGGGCGTCCGGTCGATGAAACAGGTCGCGGCGTCGGCGGCACCGACCCGTTTCTGGATCACCCGCGTCACTTCCAAGATCCGCGTGGTGTCGTTGACCCGGGCGCGCACCTCGTCGCCCGCCACGACCGTCGTCGCGGGTTTGGCGAGTTTGCCGTTCACGCGGACATGGCCGCCGCGACACGCGGCGGCAGCGTCGGGGCGCGTCTTGGTCAGCCGGACGGCCCACAGCCAGCGATCAACTCGAGTGGACTCCACAGCAGTACATAGTGGCCCATCCACCGGTGCGATGCCCATCTGCCTGGCCCAAGCGAGTCGAAAGAACTTTCACTTTCATTGCCTCCCGGCAGCCCCGCAGGTATAACTTGTTCTAAATCCCTCAAAGGTGAGGACGATCACGTGAGCGACGAAACCATGTGGAGCAGCGCTTCCGGGCAGTTATCCCGCCGCGTCTTTATCACTGGAACTGGTTCTATCCTGGGGGCGACAGCCCTGGGTGGGACCGCCTTCGCCTCCGCTGAGAACAGGCCGTCGGCGAAGAGTTCGATCGCGGACGCCGCGCGAATCCCGGCACTCGTCATCGGTTCCGGATACGGCGGCTGCGTCGCCGCGCTCCGGCTCGCCGAAGCGGGCGTCGACGTCCACCTGGTCGAGCTCGGCAAGGCGTGGGACACCCCGGGCACGGACGGCAAGATCTTCGCCAACACCACCACCCCGGACTACCGGTCCTTCTGGCTGCGGACGCGGACCAAGCAGCCGCTGAGCAACTTCCTCGGCTTCCCGCTGGACAAGGACGTCCCGCGCCACACCGGGATCCTCGACGCCGAGGAGTTCAGCGGCATCACCGTCTACCAGGGCCGCGGCGTCGGCGGCGGTTCACTGGTCAACGGCGGGATGGCCGTCACGCCGAAGCGCGAGAACTTCGCTTCGGTTCTGCCGACGGTCAACGCCGACGAGATGTACGGCGTCTACTACCCGCGTGCCAACACGGGTCTCGGCGTCGCCACCATCGACCAGAACTGGTTCGAAACCGCGGAGTGCTACCAGTACGCGCGGGTCGGCCGGAAACACGCGCAGCGATCGGGTTTCCCGTTCCTGTTCGTTCCGGACGTGTACGACTGGGACTACATGAAAAAAGAGCAGGCGGGCACGGTGCCGAGGTCCGCGCTGGCCGGGGAGATCCTCTACGGCAACAACGCGGGCAAGAAGTCGTTGCAGCAGACCTATCTCCCGCGGATCAAGGCGACGGGACGGGTGACGATCTCGTCGCTGCACCGCGTCACGTCGGTCACGCCGTCGTCCGGCGGCGGGTACACCGTGGTGATGGAGCAGCTCGACACGGCAGGCACGGTGACCGCGACGAAATCCGTGACCGCGGACAAGGTGTTCTTCGCCGCGGGCAGTGTCGGCACGAGCAAGCTGCTGGTCAAGCTCAAGGCCACCGGCGCATTGCCCAACCTCAGCACCGAGGTCGGCAAGGGCTGGGGCGACAACGGGAACGTCATGTGCGGCCGGGCGAACCACATGTGGGACGCCACGGGCGCGCTGCAGTCGTCCATCCCCACCGCGGGCATCGACAACTGGGCCGCGGGCGGCGCGTTCGCCGAGGTCGCGCCGCTGCCGACCGGTATCGAGACCTACGCCTCGTTCTACCTGTCCATCACCAAGAACCCCAACCGGGCGGCGTTCTCGTGGAACGCGACTACCAACAAGGTCGACCTCAACTGGCAGACAGCCTGGAAACAACCGTCGATCAACATGGCGAAGACCATCTTCGACAAGATCAATTCCAAGGAGGGGACGATCTACCGGACCGACCTCTTCGGGCTGTACAAGATCTGGGGCGACCACCTCACCTACCACCCGCTCGGCGGCGCGGTACTGGGCAAGGCGACCGACAATTACGGCAGGCTCAACGGCTATCCGGGGCTTTACGTGATCGACGGCGCGCTGATTCCGGGTAATACCTCGGTGAACCCGTTCGTCACCATCACCGCACTGGCGGAACGGAACATCGAAAAGATCGTCACCACCGATCTCTGACGCCGTCCGGGGCGGCGGGTGCCTCTCGCTCGCGGCACTCGCCGCCCCTTTTCCGGTAGCGTGACGTCGCTCTGCCAGCTGACTCCGACCGGAGGCCCACTTCGGCGCGGCAAGACAAGAACTGTCGTTCTCTTGAGGGGTAAGGCAATCGTGGCGTGTTCGCGGGTAGGGGTGGCGGCGGGATGAAGGTGTCCTTCGCCGCGTCCGATGCCCAGCGGTCGTGTCGCGAAAGCCACTTTCGGGACATCAGACGTCACGGAAGTGGCTTTCGCGACATCCGACCCGCCCCACGCGGTGCGAGCCTTCAGCCCTGGCCAGGAACGGGGTCTTTGGCGGAAACCGATCTCACGGCGATCGGCGAGGATGCTCGGAAGTGGCTGGAAGTCGCTCGCGTTTTCCTCTGATCACTCAAATCTTCGGCAGAACGCAAACGGTGTCGATTCCCAGAACGTGGTTCAGCCGTCCGAAGGCGAGCCAGGCACCGATGCTCATGCTCAATTCGACGATTTCCGCCTGGCTGTAGTGCTCGCCCATCCGCTTCCAGAATTCGTCGTCGATACCGTGATGATCGAGCGCGTAGCGTTCGGCGTACTCGGCGGCCAGCCGCGTACGTTCATCGAACGCCTCGGTGGTGCGCCACTCGGTCACCGCGTCGGCGAACTCCTCTTCGACCTTCACTCCGTCGCGTTCGGTCCGCCAGTCCAGGCAGAAGACACAGCCGTTGATCTGCGCGGTCCGCAGCCGCGCCGCCTCGAACTCGCGGAGCCCCAGCGTGGTGTGCGAGTAGACCGCGAGCGAGAAGTTCGACGCCGCGACACCGATGCCGGGCACCATCTCGCCCCACACGTAGCCGATCGGGTCCTTGCCCTCGGGAATGTCGATGTTCATCGCGCGCTCCTTCCAAGCTTGCCGATGGCCGGTCGCAACGGGACGTCGAGTGCGTCGTAGAGCCCCGGTTTGGCGTCCACGAGCCAGTCGATGGCGCCGACCAGCCTGCCGACCGCGGTCGCGTTGCCGCCGGCGGACCGGTTCTCCCCCTCGTCCGTGGCCTCCACCGAGACCTCGATCCTGGGACGGCCTTCGATGATCACCCGGTGCGCCCCGTCGCCGCTGGGCGGCTTCGGCCAGTCCGGCGCGCACGACGCGTGGATGCGGGTGACGTGCTCGATGACGATGCGGGGCTCGCCGTCCACGATCCCCTGCACCTCGAACCGGACAGCGCCCTGCGTACCCGCCTCGAACTCGCCCATCGCCCGCGTGGTCACGGTTTCCTCGAGCGGACGGCGGTCGAGCGTCTCTCGGATCTCGTCCAGGTCGACACCGAGGCCGCGGGCGATCAGCCGCACCTGCCCGCCCCACACCATGGTGGGAACCGACGGGGCCAGCATCGGCGGCTGGTAGTCCATCGGCTGTCCCATGCCGACCAGGTAGCGCACGGAATCCGGCTGGTCGTAGGTCGAGTAATCGAAGATCTCCTGACAGCGGACCGCGTCCACGGTGGTGCCGAGCCCGCTGATCAGCAACGGCAGGATGTCGTTGCCCCAGCCCGGATCGACACCCGACACGAACAGCGAGCCGCCGCCCTCGGCGATCGCCGTGAGCACCGGTTCCCGCAGTTCCTCCGGCGCGTTGCGCTGGTCGTACAGCGCGTAGAGCGCGGGTGTCACCACCACCGCCCCCGCCCGGATCGCGCGGACGATGTCGGCCAGCGCGTCGGCGGGCCGGATGTCGCCGGACGCCGCGTACACCACCGCCCGCGGGCCCGCCGCGAGCATGGCTTCGACGTCATCGGTCGCCGCCACACCGAATTCGCCGTCGACACCGGCGAGCGCGGCCGCGTCGCGGCCGACCTTCGCGGCGTCGTGCACGAGCACACCGGCGAGTTCCAGCGCCGGATGCGCGTCCACGGCGCGGATGGAGGCACGGCCGATGTTGCCCGTACCCCAGACGACCGTTGGAATCATGGAGTCGAGGTTAACCGAATCCCGTAGCGGTTCCCAGTACCGAAACAATCACGAAAACCGCAGGTCAGACCGCATTACTCGGCTTTATTCAAGGGGGCAACGAAAGCGTTCCGGTACGCGGAACGGACACCGCTTTCTTCGGTGACCGGCAATACCCGTTAGGCCGTTCGCCACGGCCTGTGTAATGTGCGCACTCGTGACGAGCCCCGAGTCGGACAGAATCCCGCCGCCGGTCATCCGGCGGCGAGTCGTCGTGTCCGGCCGTTAGACGCCGTCCCCCTCGCTTCCCGGTGACCGGAGCGCTCTTCCGTGCGCCCGGCCGGTTTTCCTCCTGTCCCGCGCACGGCTCCTCCTGTTCACTTGTCGCTTGGGAGTCGTCCGTTGCCCCTGTTCGTCTATGTCCTCGGCCTTGCCGTCTTCGCGCAAGGCACCTCCGAATTCATGGCTTCCGGTCTCGTACCGGGAATCGCCGGTGACCTGTCCGTCCCGGTCGGCGCCGCCGCCGCGCTGACTTCGGCGTACGCGGTCGGAATGATCGTCGGCGCTCCCGCGATGGCCGTGCTCAGCGCACGCTGGCCGCGCCGCCGGGTACTGGCCGGGTTTCTGACCGCCTTCGTCGTGGTGCACGTCATCGGCGCGGTCACGACGAGTTTTCCGGTGCTGTTCGGCACCCGGATCGTCGCGGCGGTCGCCAACGCCGGCTTCCTCGCCGTCGCCATGCCCGTCGCGGTCGGTTTGGCACCGGCGGGAAAGCAGGCGCGGGCGACCGCGGTCCTGCTGGCGGGGATCACGCTGTCGTGTGTCGCCGGTGTGCCCGCCGGAGCCGTCCTGGGTGATCTCGCGGGCTGGCGCTCCGCGTTCTGGGCGGTCGCCGCGCTGTGCCTGCCTGCCTTGGTCCTGGTGTTCCGTTCGACACCCGCCGAGGCGGTGGACCGGCCCGAAGTCTCGATCAGGCGCGAAGCACGCGAACTGAAAGCGCCTCCGGTGCGGCAGGCGATGATCCTCGCGGCCTTGGTCAACGGCGCGACCTTCGCGACGTTCGCGTTCCTCGCCGTCATCGCGACGGACGTCGCCCACCTCCCCGCCGGGGCGGTTTCCCTGCTGCTGGCGGCCTTCGGCGTCGGCGCGTTCCTCGGGGTCACCGTGGCGGGCCGCAAAGGCGACGGTGAACTCCGGCGTGGCCTGATCCTCGCTTTGTGCGCCCTGCCGGTGGGCTGGGCGGTGCTGGCGGCGACGGGAGCGTACCCGATCGCCCTGTTCGCCGTGACGACCGTCCAAGGTGGACTGTCGTTCGGCTGCGGGTCGGCGCTGGTGGCGCGGGTCATGCACGTGGCGACCGGCGCGCCGACGCTGGGCGGTTCGTTCGCGACGGTCGCGCTCAACGCGGGCGCGTTCCTGGGACCGGTGCTCGCCGGTTTCGTCACGGAAGCGACGGACGACTATCGCCACGCCCTCTGGATCAGCGCGGCGATCGCCGTCATACCGTTGCTGTTGCTGTTCCGGCGGGCAACGGTGCCGAGTCGCCCCTGAGCCGCGCGTGGAGGTGGACGTCGTGCCACCCGTCCGCGTGCAACATCGACGAGCGCAGGGTGCCTTCGAGGCCGTATCCGGCCTTGTCCGCGACACGGCAGGAGGCGTTGTTCGCGGTGGAATGCAGGAGGGACAACCGGTTCAGCCGGACGGTCTCGAACGCCCACCGCGTCAACGCCGCCACCGCGCCACCCGCGATCCCGGTGCCGCGTGCGGAAGGGAGAACCCAATAGGACAACTGCGCCGACGCCTCGAAGAGTGAGATGGTGCGGAGGCCGACCTGCCCGACCGGCCGGTCTTCACAGGCGTCGACCACCGCCCAGCTCGCGTCAGTCTCGTCCTTCCAGCGCTGCTCCCACCCCGCGATCCAGACGTGTGCTTCGGCCGCACCGTCGACGCGGCGGACGTGCCAGCGCTGGATGGCGGGACAGGCGAAGGCGGCTTCGACGCTCTCCGCGTCGTCGGCGCACCAGGGTCGCAACACCAGCCTGTCGTCGACGACCAGGCACGGCTGCTTGGCGGCCCGGAACGTACCGGCGGGCAGGACGGGCTCGATGAGCAGAGGCACCCGCTCATCATGGCGCATCGGCACCGCCGCTCTGGGTATCATCGGCCGGACCATGGAGATGATCACTGTGCCGGCGGGCGAGGTAACGCTTTCCGACCGGCGGACGCAGCGGCGCTGGACCCTCGCCGTCGCGTCGTTCCTGCTCGCGCCGGTTCCGGTCACCCGTGCGGTCGATAGGCATCCCCTCGTCGAGGTTTCGTGGCCGGACGCCCTCCGGTTCTGCAACACGCTGTCCGAACGCGAAGGGCTGACCCCGGCCTACCGGCTGGAGCCCGAAGTGTCGTGGGACCGGTCGGCGAACGGCTACCGCCTGCCGTCCGAAGCGGAATGGGAGCACGCGTGCCGCGCCGGTACGACCGGTCCTCGCTACGGACCGCTCGACGAGATCGCCTGGTACCGCGAGAACTCCGCGGAGTCGGTGCACGAAGTCGGCGGGAAGACGCCCAACGCGTGGGGCCTGCACGACATGCTGGGCAATGTCTGGGAATGGTGCTGGGACGTCTACGACGCCGACGTGTACGGCGAGTACCGGGTCCTGCGAGGCGGCGGCTGGTTCGACGAACACTGGAGCTGCCGGGCCGGGGTGCGGCGCCGCAGCCACCCCACGTTCCGCGTCGACGACGTCGGTTTCCGCCTCGCCCGGACACCTTGACCCCGCCTGCGGCGCGCGATGATCACACGATTGAATGACGCCACGGACACCCGGCCCGGGTGTCGGACCCTGGAGGAAACCGTGACCGGAACCGCTCCCCGAGACGTCGAACGCGTCTACTCCACCGCCGACGTCGTCGCGAAACTGCGCCGCCTCGCCGACGCGCTCGAGTCCGAGACCTCGTTCCGCATCCAGATCGCCGGGGAACGGTTCCGCGTCCCCGCCCGCGCACAGTTCTCGATCGAGCACGAACGCGGTGATGGCGAGGAAGAGGTCGAGTTCCAGCTGAAGTGGAAGATCGAGGAGTCCGACTCCGACGACGACGCCGAAGGCACCGTCGTCTGATCTTCCGTCCACAAAGGACCTGACAGGGCGGGCTCGCTAATTCCGTGGCGGGCCCGCCTTGCTCTTCCCTACTGTTTCCCCGTGACCAAGAACTACGACCGCCGCGCGTTCGCTCTCGCCTACCTCCAAGCTCAGCCGGACTACGCGGACCGGTTCATCGATGACGCGGCCGAATCCGACGCCCTGCACACTCACCGGAAGCAGGTGCTCAAGGGGCTGGAGTCGCTCTTCGGCCTCGAACTGACCTTCGAAGGTGTCTCCGACAGGACCGATGGTTCGGTCCTGTTCATGATGTTCACCAGCGCGGCCCGGAGCCATCTGGCGATCCAGCCGTCGGGCATTCTCGAAGGCGGCTTGCTCGTCAAGGTACTGGAGCGGGCAGGCCAGGACGAACCGGTGCTCAAGTCGATGGGACGAAGCCTCGACCTGCGAGACCAACTGCTGGAGTCGTACGTCGACACGATGGAACCGCTGGTCGGCATCCTTCTCGGGGAGCGGTCGGACGCGGTGTTCACTTCGGCGGATCTTCGCGGGGTCGGGGTGGACGATACGGAGCCGCGGGCCTGGTGAAGGGTTATCGACCCGTCCCGAGCCATTAGTCCGGTTCAGTGAACCGACGGCTCCCGCACGAAACCGCGTAACGCTGCGCGCTCTTACCGAGATTCGGAAATAGCACTGGAAACAACGATCTTGGTCGGTGTCCTGGCCAGTGCCACACGGGGAGGAAGCAGCGTGGCGTTGTTCGGCAACAATCAGAGCGCGGAAGTCGCCGCACTTCATCAGCAACTGGCGGCGGCCCACGCGACGATCGCGGAGCTGAGGGGCTGGGTAGGGCACATTCGCGGGGCCGAGACCGGAGCGCTTGAAGCGGACCTTCGCCGTTTGAAGGCGGCGGTCGAGCAGGCCAAGGCGGAGCATTCGGCGCAGTCCGCCTCCCGTCAGCAACTCGCGGCCGAGCTGGAGTCTTGGCGCTCGCAGCTCGTCGAAACCCGCGAACTCGCCTTGCTGCAGCAAGTGGGTGTCTACGAGTACACGCATCCGCTTGAGGACGCGCTGGCCTACAAGGACGCGCTCAGCGACCTGCGGTTGCAGATCAAGGCCGCCGCGAAGACCGACGCCGTGACTTGTCAGGTCGACTGGGCGGTCAACGGATCCGTCAAAGAGGGGCAGAAACTGGGCCGTGACATGGCCAAGCTGATGCTTCGGGCCTACAACGCCGAGGCCGACAACGCGGTCCGCGGGGTCAAGCCGCATACGCTGGAATCCGTCAAGAACCGGCTGACGACCACTCGGGACACGATCGGCAAGCTCGGCACCCTGATGCGCATCGTCATCTCGAGCGACTACCACCGGCTCAGGCTGAAGGAAATCGATCTGACCGCCGACTACCTGATGAAGGTCGAGGCCGAACGCGAGGTGGCACGAGAAGAACGTGCCAGGCTCCGCGAGGAAGCCAAGGTCATGAAGGAGGTCGAGCGGGAGCGAGCACGTCTCGCCAAGGAACGTTCCCACTATTCCTCCGTCATCGCCCGGCTCGAGGCGAAGGGGGACACCGAAGGCTGGGCTCGGGCGAAGGAACAGCTGGCAGCCGTCGACGACGCCATCGCCGGTGTCGAGCAACGGGCGGCCAACGTCCGCGCGGGCTACGTCTACGTCATCTCGAACCTGGGCGCGTTCGGACCCGACATGGTGAAGATCGGGATGACTCGTCGTCTCGAACCGATGGACCGGGTCCGGGAACTCGGCGATGCCTCCGTGCCTTTCCGATTCGACGTCCACGGACTTTTCTTCTCCGAGGACGCGGTCGCGCTCGAGACCGCCCTTCACCATCAGCTGGCGGCCGATCGCGTCAACATGGTGAATCCGCGCCGAGAGTTCTTCTACGCCACGCCTGCACGGGTGAAGGATCTTCTCACCAAGCTCGGCGACGACCACATTCTCGAATACAAGGACATCGCGGACGCCGTCGAATGGCGGGCTTCCCGCCGCGACACCGATCCAGCGGGAACTGAACGCTCGCTCGCTCCGTCAGCCGTACCGTCGAACACCGACGCGGGCTACGACGGCGACCTGTCCTCGGACGGCGATCTGGTATGAATCACCCCAACATGCCGCCCGCTCCCCGGCCTCCGTCCTGGCTCCTCGATCCTTTGGACGACTCCCTCCTGCGTTACTGGGATGGGTATCACTGGACCTTCCACACCGCCGAGCGCCCGGCGCCCGCTCCTTCGGCGCCTGCACCCCAGCGACAGGCGCCTCAGCCCTCGCAAGCGGTTCGCCCTGACGTCGCGGCGGCCCTGCGGAATGTTCGCGGAGTGCTGGTGGGCTCGATGAAGGAGGTCAACCTCCTCGCCGGTTACCTCCGGCCTGAGGAGCAGGTTCTCGCACTGACCAGCGCACAAGGCGAAGGTCAAGGTGTACTCGCCTGCACGAACCGCCGGCTGCTCTTCCTCTTCGTCGGGGTCGTGCGCCGTCAATTCCTCGAGGTCGATTGGAACCAGACCAAGCACATCTTCTACTCCCAGTCCACCAAGACCTTCTCGGTCTACACCACGAAGTTCACCAAACGGGCCATCCCGGCTTTCACCGTCAGGGTCAACAACCTCAACGACGCCAATTCCATCGCTTATGCGGCCCAGTCCGCGTCTTCGGCACCGCGGCTGGACGTTGTCTGACACTCACGTAACCGCAGGCCTTCGCGGGTCGTCCAGCCCGATCCGCTTGGGAGCCGCGCCCGGACGCCGTCGACGATCGCTTCGGCGACATCGGCGTCGGGTAGCGCAACGTGTGCCGATTCCTGGGACTCGACGTCAGACGATGCCGCCGTTGGCGCGGAGGACCTGACCGTTGACCCAGCGGGCCGGACCGGCGAGGAACGAGACGACTTCGGCGATGTCGGACGGGGTGCCGAGGCGTTCGAGTGGCGGCTGCGCGGCCATGCTCGCGATGGTCTCCTCGTCCTTGCCGTCGAGGAACAGCGCCGTGGCCGTCGGGCCGGGGGCGACCGCGTTCACGGTGATGTCGCGGCCGCGCAGTTCGCGGGCGAGGACCAGGGTGATCGCCTCGACCGCACCCTTGGTGGCGGCGTAGGCGGCGTACCCCGGCAGAGCGAGACCGAGCACGGACGTGGAGAAGTTGATGATCGCGCCGCCGTCACGGACGCGGCGGGCGGCCTGCTGGTCGACCACGAAGGTGCCGCGGATGTTGGTGCGGTGCAACCGGTCCAACCGGTCGAGATCCAGTTCGGCCACCGGTGCGAGATACATGGTCCCGGCCGCGTGGACCACGACGTCGATCCCGCCGAAGGTCTTCTCCGCGGTGTCGAACACAGCCGCGACGGCGTGCTCGTCGGCGACGTCGGCCTGCGCCGCGATCGCCTGACCGCCCTTGGCGCCGATCGCGTCGACCGCGGCCTGCGCCTCGTCCTTGTTGCCGCCGTAAACGACGACGACCGCGAATCCGTCGGCGGCCAGCCGCTCGGCGGCCTCCCTGCCGATGCCCCGCGACCCGCCGGTGACGATCGCTACGCGTGCCATGAGGTGCTCCCATCCGAGTGTTTCCGTTGCTAACGTCATTAATGTATCACCGATACCGAACCAGCGCTACCGGTGAGGTGTTATCGTTGATACATGACGTTGACGACGAAAGACCGGTTGGTCCGCGCGGCGGCGGAGCTTCTGCTGGAGGGCGGACGCGAAGCGTTGTCGACGCGCGCGGTCAGCGCGGCCGCCGGAGTTCAGGCGCCGACCCTGTACCGGACCTTCGGCGACAAGGACGGCCTTCTCGACGCTGTCGCCACGTATGGCTTCCAGAGCTATCTATGTGAGAAGCACGGCCTCGGCGAGACCGACGACCCGGTGCTCGACCTTCGGCGTGGCTGGGACCTGCACGTCGAGTTCGGCATGTCCCAGCCCGCGTTCTACATGCTCATGTACGGCGAGCCCCGCGTCCGCGAAGCGCGTCAAGAGGCGGACGCGATGCTCCGCCGGATCGTCGAGCGCATCGCCGAGGCGGGCAGGCTGCGGGTACCCGTCGAGCAAGCCGCGCAACTGGTGCACGCGACCGGGATGGGCGTGATCCTCTCGCTCCTCGCGAGCCCTCCGGAACAGCGCGATCCGGGCCTGATCACCGCCGCGCGCGAACACGTGATCGCGACCATCACCACTGATATCACCGACGAAGCTTCGGACATCCCGAGCCGCGCGATCGCGCTCAAGGCCGCGCTGGAGAAGAAACCCGGGGACGCACTGACCCCGGCCGAGCTTGCGATGCTCGCCGAATGGCTCGACCGCATCGCGCGGTGAACTACCGGCCCGCCGCCCTCGCGGCCGCGACCGCCTGCCCGGCGTAGGACCGTCCGAAGAGGACGGTGTGCACGAGCAGCGGGAACAGCTGGTGCGCCCCGATCCGGTCGGTCCAGCCGCCGGCGAGCGGGTTGACCTCCTGGTAGGCGGCCAGCACGCGGTCGAGCAGCGGGCAGCCGAACAGTTGCAGCATGGCCAGATCGGTCTCGCGATGGCCGCCGTGCGCGGCGGGGTCGATGATCGAGGCTTCGACGGCACCCCACAGCACGTTTCCGTTCCACAGGTCACCGTGCAGCCGGGCGGGAGGTTCCGCCGGACCGGCCACCTCCGGAAGGCGCGCACAGGCCTGCTCGATGACAGCGGCTTCGGCGGCGTCCAGGGTGCCCTCGTCGACAGCGCGGCGAACATACGGCAGCACCCGATGCTCGGCGTACCACTCCGGCCAGTCCTCCCCCAGCGCGTTCTCCATCGGGGCCAAGCCGATCCACGCGTCGACGGGCCCCTCCGGCGGCGCCGCGCCGAACGCTGGCGCACCGGCCGCGTGCAACGCCGCCAGTCCCCGCCCCAGCCGCTCTGCCGCGTGGTGCGTCGGGCGGCCGCCGCCGACCAGTTCGGTCACCAGCCATTCGCCGTCGAACCCGCGGATCTCGGGCACCCGGACGGCACCGGCCTCACCGAGCCACCGCAGACCCGCCGCCTCCGCGGAAGTCGCGTTCCGCGCGTGGCCCCGTTTGACGACCACGGTGTCACCGCTGTCCAGCACCACTTCGGTGACGGCGCCTGAGAGACCCCTCTGCTCGACGACGGCTCGTCCAGTGATCCTCGTAGCCGCCTCGGCAGGCGACGAAACCTGGGTCATACCCGCAACCTACCTCCGCCGATCGAGTGAACGCTCGTTGTCTAGAGTGATCGGCGGGGGAAATCCACGCGCTTTCGCTTTCGAGGGGAGATCGGTCGTGCCCACACGTCCGAGAGTTCGTCATGCCGTCATCGCCGCGATGCTCGGTGCCGCGCTGGTCGGCTGCACGCCGCCGGCGAACACCGGCCAGGCCAGGAGCGCCAGCGCCACGACGTCCGGGGAAACGTCCGCCAGCGAGCCGACGACGACCGAAAAGCCTTATCTGACCACCACGCCCACGCTGGAGGTCACCGGCGACGCGGTCAAACCGGGCACGAAGCTGAAGTTCGGCGAGCAGGCGATCATCCCGATCTACAGCGACTACGCGAAGGGCTTCGTCGGAGTGACGGTCACCGTCGAATCGGTCAAGGCGGCCGACGCCGACATCGACGCCCTGCCGCTCAAGGACGAGGACAAGGCCAAACTGCGCGGCAAGCACTTCTTTTTCGTCCGCGAGAAGCTGACGAACGTCGACGGCACGAACCTGGCCAGGGTGGCCGCACCGATCCTGAGCGCGAGGACCAAGAGCGGCGGCTGGCCGGGCTCTCTGCTGGGGGTGGGGACTTCCGACGTCACCGGTTGCAAGGGCGGCAGCATCGCGCCGCACGACTTCTCGACCAAGGGGGCGGTCTTCGAGGCCTGCCGTCTGCACTTCGGGGTCCCGTCGGACCCGATCGCCTCGCTCGCGTACACGTCAAAGCCTTACGACACCGCCGATTCACGCGCCGTGACCTGGCGGAACAAATAACCCGGCCGGTTTCCCGACCTCGGTCGGGCTGCAGCCGGTCAGGGCCCTGAACTCCCGGACGAGATGCGCCTGATCGCTGTAGCCGCCCAGGTGCGCGACCTCCGCCCACCCGAGCGACGACGCCCGGTTCAGCAGCGCCATCACGCGGTTGAGCCGGGTGATCCGACCGACGGTCTTGGGGTTCAACCCGATCTGTGCGCGGAACCGGGCGTTGAGGTGCTGCCGGCTCCAGCCGATCTCGTCCGCGAGGGCGTCGACGCGGACCGGTCCGGCCGACAGGCGGTCCCAGGCGTACCGGACGGGTGCGGAGAGTTCCGGACCGCACGCGAGCCTCTTCATCAGGTATTCGTCGAGCAACCGGAACCTCTCCGGCCAGTCCGCCGCCTCCGCGAGCCGCTCGGTCAGGGGCCCGGACGCCATCAACTCGGACGCCGCGATCACCGAATTCGTCAGCTCCCGCAGCGGAATCCCGAACAATCCGTATGCGCCGAGCGGGGTCAGCGCGACAGCGATACCTCTCGAAACACCGGCCTGCTCCGCGAGGAGCGGCCGATCTCGCAACCCCAGTACGGGTGATTCCGGCATCGCACGTTCCGGCGCTTCGAGGTCGATCACCCAGATGAGCACCGAGAGCGGGGTGACCCGCCAGGAGTTCAGCCCCGCGTCGGGAAGGTCGTGCGCGACGTAACTCGAGACATGGGCGGCGAGGCTGGGATGCGGCAGCCGGAGCACCCGCTCTCCGGGCGCGCGGACGATGTCCCGCCGCGGCACCACGAGACTCCACCCGCCCATGCCGCCATCTTACTTTCGTTCAAGACCGGAAACTTGGCTCTGCCTAGCGTTCCTCGCATGACGAAAATCGGCAAATTCAGAGATCCGGCGGCGGAACGGCGCTACTTCGCCGCCTACGACCGCGCCATGGCCGAGTGCCCGGAGCCGAGCGCCATGTTCAACGTCGAGACGCGCCATGGCACCACCCGGGTCTACCGCTACGGTGGCGAAGACCCGCCGATCGCCCTGCTGCCCGGGCTCATGGCGACCTCGGCCTGTTACGCGGCGTTGATCCCCGCCTTGGCCGAACGGCACGCGGTCTACACGATCGACACCCTCGGCGAAGCGGGCCGGAGCGTGCAAACCGCGCCGTTCAAGGACATCCGTGACCGGGCGAGCGCGCTCGACGACGTCTTCGAGCGCCTCGGGCTGACCTCGGTGCACCTCGTGGGTGGTTCGAGCGGCGGCTGGCACGCGGTCAACCAGGCGATCCACGCGCCTGGCAGGCTCGCGTCCCTCGGCTTGCTGGACGCGACCACCGTCGCGGCGCCGTTCGCCCGGAAGGTGTTCTGGTACGGCGTGCCCGCGGCCGTACTCGACAGCGAACGCCTGTGGCGGCGGTTCTTGACGTGGTCGGCAGGAGAGGACATTTTCGACCAGCCCGCCGCCCGGCTGGTGCTCGCCGGAATCCGGTCGTACCGCGCACGGGTGCCGTTCCAGGTTTGCCCGGACAAGGGGGACTTGAGGTCCATCCAGGTGCCCACGCTCGCCCTGTTCGGCGGGCGTAGCACCGTGCACGATCCGGCCGCCGCCGCGGCACGACTCGAAAGCCTGCTCCCCCGGGCCGACGTCGAAATCCTGCCCGGCGCCGGGCACTACCTTTATCTCCGGCCAGAGGATCGCGACCTGATCATCGAGCGCGTCCTCAAGTGGGTCGGTTAGGCGGCCTTGGCGCCGGAGTGGCCGCGTGCCGCCTCCAGGCTGACCCGGCACGCGGCGATCAGCCGGGCCGAGGCGGCGCTTTCGCCGTGACCGCACCGGGGGCAGGACATCTTGACGTCGCCGGACAGCTCGTCGACGGAGACGATCAGCGCGGTCGCGCACGAGCGGCACCAGCGGTGCCGGGTGATCGGATTGACGTGCATCGGGGAGGCGACGCACTCGTGGATCCAGCGGCCGTGCACGTGGCAGGTCAGCCTGTCGTCCGGGGACAGGTGGCCGAGGTCTTCCGCGTCGTCCTCCAGCGCCAGCAGAACCGGAAGGGTACGGCGCACCGGGTTCAGCCGCGTTGTCGAGGCCAGTGTCGTGGTGGTCATCGCTTTCTCCTTCCGGCTCCTTTATCAGGACGTCGAACGGAGAACGCCAGATACGACACGGCCAGGGGCCTTTCTTCCGGAGCTCTCCCCCTGCCGGGTGAATTGATCTTGGTCGAATCCAAACCGTTACCCCATTCGGGTTAACCGCGCGTATCTTTCGGATCATGACGGTCCCGCTCATCCCACTGTCCACATCAGACAGTCGCGGCCCCGGCTACCTGCTGCTTCCGCCCGCGGGTGGGACTCTCCAGGCTTTCGGCCCACTCGCCGCCACGGCCGGTGCGGACGTCTGGGGCGTCGAATATCCCGGACACGGGGAACGGCCCTCGGAAACACCGGCGTCCTCGGTCGAGGAACTCGCCACACTCTTGGCCGATGCGACGTCCGAGGACTGGTTCTCCCGCACCGTGACGATCGGTTTCGGGATGGGTGCCTTCGTCGCGTTGGAAACGGCGCAACGGCTGGGCGTCGCCCCGGGCGCGCTGATCGTCGTGGACGCGTGCGCCCCGCAACGACGTTCACCGGACAAGGACGCCAAGGCGGGCGCGTCGGCCATGGGTCGGGTGTTCGGCCGCACCGGGCTCACCCCGGTCGCCGGCTACCGCGATGCACCCGAAAGCTGGGAGTACGCGCTGGACCTGCTGCTCGGCGATCTCCAGCTGGTGAACGCCTACCGCGGGCCCGTCAGGACACGGCTCTCGTGCCCGCTCGCGGCGATTCGCGGCACCGACGATCCCGCGTTCGCTGCGGGCGACGACGCCACGGGCGGCTGGCGGGTGTGGACCTCCGGGCCGTTCGTGGGCCGCGTCGTCCCCGGCGGGCATCTCGGCGTTCTCGAATCCGGCCGGGAGGCCGAGTTCTGGGCCCGGATCCGACGGCTGGAGGCGGCCTTCCTCGACGTCCAACCGGAAGTCGCGTAGGCGAGGCGACTTACACCGGTGACGTCGTCCGACGGTCGCCGCTCCCTGGCCGGACCCTTAGTTTCGATCCCGTACCAGGTGTTTCGCGGGAGGGATCAGGATGCTCAGCAGGAGAAGGTTCGCGCAGGCCGTCGTCGCCGCGACGGCGGGAGCCACGGTCGCGAGTTGCTCGTCCCAGCCCGCGGCGGCACCGGTGGCGGCGCCCGTCACGACCGGCGGGAACACCTCGTTCGGCCCGCTCAAGCAGGTCGACGCCGGGGAACTGAGCATCGGGTACGCCGAAGCCGGCCCCGCCGACGGTCCGGTGGTGGTCCTCCTGCACGGCTGGCCCTACGACATCCACAGCTACGTCGATGTCACCCCGCGCCTGGTCGCGGCCGGGTACCGGGTGATCGTGCCGTTCCTCCGGGGCTACGGGCCGACGCGGTTCCTGTCGAAGGACACCTTCCGCAACGGTCAGCAGTCCGCGATCGCCGCCGACATCGTCGCGCTGCTGGACGCGCTCAAGATCCAGAAGGCCGTCTTCGGCGGCTTCGACTGGGGCGCCCGGACGGCCGTGATCATCGCCGCGCTGTGGCCCGAGCGCTGCAAGGCGCTCGTCTCGGTGAGCGGCTACCTCGTCACCAACCGGGAGACGAACAAGCAGCCGCTCTCCCCCACCGCCGAACTCGGCTGGTGGTATCAGTACTACTACCTGACTTTTGAGCTAACATGCAGGTACGAGCCCTACAGCAGGCTTTCCAGAGTCCCCATCCATGTCATATCCATGTTTTACGGAGAAGATCTTGCCCCGCAAGCCACTCTCCCTCGGCACGTACGGCAACATCCGACTCTACGGATACCGCGACGGCCGATGGGTACCCAAAGCCGACCTACCGGCAGGCATCCGTCTCCCCCGCTGGCGCGCCATCGCCAACTACCGCAGCTACAACGGGGTCACCAAGCCGGTCGAACGTACCGGTACCAGCTCATCGGACGCATCCACGCGGTTACGCGAAGACTTGACGGCGTTAAGCCAGGCCCGGGCGCGACTGACTACGTCATCCCGCATTAGAGACGCAGTACCCGCGTATCGAAAGCGGATCCGAGAGGAGTGCGCGCCGTCCACCTGTGATCGATACGAGACCATCCTTGAGAATCACGTCATTCCAGGCATCGGAGGCCTGCTGTTTACCGAAGCCACCGTCACACAGCTGCAGAAGTTCGACGCGTCCCTCGTGAGTAGCCGGACGAAGAACGGCAAGACTCCGAAGAAGAAGCCACCGCTCGCCCCTGGAACGCGTCGAGTCGTAAGGGAGGTCGTCCGCGGGCTGCTTCAACTAGGTGTGGAAGACGACGTGCTACTGCACAACCCTGTAAGCAGCATGCGTAGGATTGTCGGAGGCACGCGCCACGCAGCGAAGGCTATGCCGGCAGATCAGGTGACAGGCTTCTTCACCAAACTCGACAACGACGCCTACAGTCGGCGCGCAGATCTGCCTGACTTCATCCGAACTTTGTTCGGTCTGGGTTCGCGGGTCGGGGAGACGCTCGCCCTGACCTGGCAGTACGTCAACCTCAGCGACGAACCGGTCGAGCGAACGGCCTTCGATGAGGTGCGGACGATTCCACCTCACTCACTGTGGATCTGCGCCACGATCACAGAGCCGAAGCGGGAAGCCCCAGCCTACGGGCCGGTCAAGACAAAACGTTCGAACCGCATCGTCGGGATCCCCGACTTCCTGCATTTCGTATTGGTGATGCGCAAGACCTTCGACGTGACCGAAACGGAACCTGTCTTTCCCAGCGGTGGCACCAAATATCAATGGCGGCGCCCGAAAGCTATCAGCAAGGCCATCATGCTGATGCGGAAGCGCCTGGATGTTCCCGACTTCCTGTCGCACACTGGACGAAAGACCGCCGCGACCGTGCTGTACCGCGCACAACACAGCTCGCACGACGTTGCCGACCAGTTTGGCCACGTCGACGGCGACTTCACTCGAACTCACTATGTCGACCCAGGCACAGCGAACCCGGAAACGGCGCGCACACTCGATCGGGCATACAGCAGCACAGGCTGAAACAGCACGGGGATCGACTGTGAAGGCACCCGGCACGTAGGTGCAACCCGTCACCATGTCCGACGTCGTTGAGTTGTCGCAAGCTTTCTCGGTCCCCAGCTCGCTTGCGACAAGCGTTATATGACGTTATACGGCGGCCTCGTCTCGGTCCCCCGGTTTGCCGATCTGTGAAGAGCCGCTCGAACAGCTCCACGGGCTTTCGCTGCTCGGCGAAGAGCCCGCCGAGGTCACTGACACAGTCGATGCTGGCGTCTCGACCGATATCGGTCGCGGCAGCGTCGATCGACCGCCGGAGATCTGGACCATCGTCGACGGCGTCGGGGGTGCCGCCCACGGTGGCGAGCACCTACTGCCAGGCGAACTCGCGAAACACCTGACGTCGGAGACGATGCAGGCGAAACTCGCCAAGCTCGGCAAAGACAACCTCGACGATCGGCACCTGTTCCTTTGGGTGCGCCTCTCGGCGTTCAGCTACGCGGTGATCGACAACCTGTACTTCGGCGGTCCGCTCCCGAGCGCCACACCAGATCTTCCCGGCGGGCTGACGCAGATCTGGCTAGCCAGCGGCTACAGCACCGGCGGTGTCATCAGAGCCATCAACGGCGACCACTGGACCCGAGACCATCCGTTCGCCAACTCCCCAAAGTGACGCGCGCGGTGAGGACCAGTGCGACACCGTTCCAGCATCCGTTCGGTCGACTTCGCGAACAGACAGGACACGTGACGTCTGTTCGGACGAGGACCGTGGTGGTCCTCGGACCAATTTAGCCTGATAAGAGAGGGCAGCGATGGCAGAGTTGCAGTTGGACGGGACGTTCTGGTTGCCCGCCGCCCCAGACCACAAGATCGCAGGGTGGGTGACTTTCACACCGACGGCGGGGGGGCTCGCTGACGCTGCTCGACAGCTTCGAGGGCATCGACGACTTTGACGGCCCGCGCCCGGATTACCACCGCATCCTGGGCGAGAACATCCACGGTGGCATGACCCTGGACGACTGCCGCCTCAAATTTCTAAACCCGTTCCAGCGGCGTCAGCGATTCGCGGTGGGCAAACTGCTGAACGGGGCTCACTACGAGAGCGGTGAGGCCGTCGAAACAGACCGGTTGGTCACCAAGCTCAGCGACCTGAGGCTCTGGGCACTGGACGGCGTCCCCGAGCTGGACTTCAAACCCGAGCAGCTGGCGGGCGGCAACATCCCACTCGTCAACGAACACAGCGAAGCCATCGACCTGAGCGACGGCGCCCGACTCAAAATGATCCACAGACTCGGCCTCTCTCGACTTGGGGCTCACCCAGCTCCGGAACACCACCACACCGCAGTTCGAGTTCGACGCACCGGTCGACCTGGACACGGCTCTGGAGCACGCGTTCGACCTTCTGGCCGCGGTCACCATCGCCGCGGACCGCGTTGTGGCGTTCGAGAACCTCACGTTCAGCCACCCAGACCTTCTCCGCCCGGGCGGATCACAGCGGGTGGCAGTCGGGCTGCACGAGCAGTGGCGTGCCCTGGCAGACCCGAGCCGCAGCCAGCTGAACAAGGACCTGGCGGCGTTCACCTACGGCCAGCTGGGGCGGGGCGAGGGGCTGCGGCGCTTCCTCGAAGCAGTGCGAAACCACCGCACACTCACCGCCAGATCCTACGGCCGCTCTACGACACGACACCGACCGTGCAGGACTCGTTCTTCACTCGGGTAGCGGCACTCGAAGGCCTTGACAAGCAGCGACACCCGCAGAGGACATATCTGGTCGACCGGTTGAAGCGGCTTGCCCGCAACGCTGGACCATCGTTCGAGTCGCTGGTGGGCGACGGCGACGCGGTCGAGCGCTGGTCTGAGCGTATGACGAAGCTGCGCAACAACATCGGCCACGGTAACCCCGTGCCGCTGCACCAGAGCGCTGCGGAGTTGTACGAGGCAGCCTACTGGCTGTTCGTCCTCAACCTGCTCGTCGAGGCTCACGCGCCCGCCGCCGTCTACACCAACCTGACGACCACGGCACGGCGATTCACTTTCCTGCGCAACCACGTCCGTCGGCACTTCTGAGGCCAAAGAATCCAGGCGCCGCCCGTTGGCGCGAGGTCGATGAGGGGCGAAGTCGTCCGAAGGCTCGCTAGGTCAGCGTGACGTCGCCGCAAAAGCGACCGTAGCCAACAGCAGGCCGACAGAGGTGAGGAGAAGCCAGGTGGCCTTGCGCAGCTTGAGGTAGCGATAACGATGCAGCTGGGTAACCCGCCATAACTCGTCGAGAGCTCCTGCCAACTGCTGCTCAGGCGATTGCTCCATCATCGTGGCCCTGAACTCCGCGAAGGTCGCCCACCTGCGGCTGATGCCAGACAGGTTGTACAGCGTCGAGGCGTCACTGCGGGGCCCCGAGAATCGACGCCCAGTGCGACGCAGCATGACCAGCGCCTGCGACGCATAAGCGACCGAGCCGGCCACGACCAACAGCGTCATCAGCGCAGATAAGGACACCCAGAGGGGCAGCGATCTCGCCCCGCTCAACGACAGGGCCAGTGCTGTACCTGCAACGACCAGCGCGTTGGTGCTCAGCACCGCCCCAGCACGTGTCGATATTGCAAAGCGCTGGCCGTCCTCCCGCATGAGATGCCAGTGGACGACGTCGAGGTTCACGCCTCGCGACCTCTGGGTTTGCACCTCGACACGCTCGCACTCGGCCACCGCGTCGATCTCAGGGTCGAGGGAGTCATCGCTCACCCCGCCAGTGTGCCCTGACGACGGACTGGGGGCAGGGGCCGAGATGGGCGGCCGAGCAGGCTGACAGCTGGGAACTGTGGTCGACCTGACCGGCTGGCTTTACCGGCCCATGGCGGTACAGGTCAGCTCCGGCAGCAGGACGATCCGCTGATCAGCGTTTCAGGACTCGTCTGGTCGTTTTCTGGCAGGCCAGGGGTAGGCGTTCCACGCGTTGACCAAGATCGGGTTCTCAACTCCGGCCTTCTTTCCGAGATCACGGAGGCTGACGACACCAGTGCTGCTCTTCGCGATCTGCGCAAGCAGCATGGGTTCGATGTCAGCTCCGTGAGTGACCAGCAGCTCGATGTCGCGTGCACTGGCCGCTGCGACGGGGACATCGGGCAGCGAACCGCCGGGAATGACTGCCCCGTCTTGGTCAAGCATGTAGGCCGTTCCGGTGTAGAAAGGCTCGGCAGTCACGATCAGTCCGAGGATGGGACGGTCGGTCGGGATGTGTACGAAGGCCGGATGGCGTTCGGCGAGGTGACCTACCGTGCGAGTCAGCTGATTCCTGGCGGAGCCCAGCGTCGCGTCGAGCGAGGCCAGCAGCGTGGCATCGCCAGCGCGCGCCGCGGGGCCGAGTCGGCGCGACTTGACCTCGACAAGGATGAGGAGGTTCGGGAGGATGACGAACCAGTCGACACTCTTGTGGCCGCCGCCCTTACCGAACACGATCTCGCCCTCGACTTCCGCACCGGTCATCAGCTTGAGCTGCCGACCGATGTAGTGCTCAAACAGACCACCGAGGTCATCTGCGAAGGCCTTGCCGTGCGCGGCCAAACCGGCGTAGGTGACGGTGCGCATGATGAGCCGGGTTACAGGGGCAACGGGGCCGTCGCCGAGGTCGACGAACGGCGTCGCGACGAGCGGGTTGTAGTCGAAGCGAGCCGCCTCGAGGGACCCCACCGCATGCTCCTTGAACGCAGCCTTAAAGGCCTCGGGTGTAGTTGTCAGCCGAGTTGCGATCTTCTCGATGTTCGACCGTGGGTAGACGTTCAGCACCTCGGCGAAGTTCGGCTGATCGAGCCAGCTCGGCAGGTAGACGCCGCCGTTCTGCAGTGCGCCCACTTGAAGGAAGAATGTCGCACCGATTGCCTCCCGCAACGGAACCCCGTCCAGCATGGCAGCCAGCGACTCCTCGGTGATCACCTTCGTTTCGACGTCAGGGAGGCCCTCCACCATCCAGGCGTGCGACCGGGCGAGTTCCTCGAACATCGGCTCCTGGTACGGGAACTGCTCATACGTTATACGGGTTAGCACGCTGACAAGGAAGTTCTCATCTCTCGCCTCGGCATCGCTCAGGTCCTCCGCGATCTGGAACTTCTGCATCAGCGTCCGCAGAGCAACGGTGTCGACAGGCTTGGAACGGTACTCGTTGCCATACAGAAGCGACTCGCGCGCTGCCGCAGCCAATCCCCATGGAGGCATCTGACGCGTCACTTCGTCCGGATAGGGCGGTTCGCGGAGGGCCGCGGACGCGCGCGCAATGGCTGGCACCAACTCGCTCGGCCGGAAGGCACGGCACGCCTGCCGAAACGCCGAATACGGCAGACTCGGGTCGGGCGAGTAGCTCATGGGCACCAGTCTCTCGCAGAGGCGCCGCTGTCAACCCGGGTAGGTCCCTCGCCGATCTCCTCAACGCGGGCGGGACACGGGCTGCTACCCACCGAAGACGCGACGGTAATACGAGACCAGGTGCAGACGCTCCTCGCCGGCGCTAGTCGGCACCCGGACGTTGCACGTGCGCGAAATCCTAGTCTGACCACGCCCCGCGAAGAACTGGCCACGCAGCAGCGATTCGGTGCCGTGATTGACCGGCTCGATCGCTGTGATCTGCAGCGGCGCGAGGTAGGAGGTCCGGTGTACGACCCGCGCGTTGACGCGGCGGGCGTGCCTGGAGCCGGCACCCGGTATGACGATGAGGTCCGTGTCGTCCGGGACGCAGTGCGCGGCGGTAAGGTAGGTGTACGGACTGAGGAAGGCGCCGCAGGAGCCGGTGAACGTCGTCGGCTTGTTGCCGAGGCCGGCCAGGCGGGCGGTCAACGACATCGTCGATGCTGGCCTTCTTGATCACCTCAGTCCGAGCGTCGCAGCCGTTAGCCACATACCACGAATCACCCTCGATCCTGCACAACGCCACATCACATGCTGGCGGGCGCCCAACCCACGATCGAACCGGTTGACGCCAGGCCCCAGTCGTCGAGGAGGTTGGAGGAACCCTCTCGGGCGAGCGCAGTCGCCTCGGTCAGGCTGCGCCCAGCGGCGATGTGGGTGACCGCAGCAGCGACGAGGCGAGAAGTGGGAGCCTGCGGAACCATCCAGATCCCGCCGACGCAGTGCGTGCACCCTCGCATGAGCAGGCTCGCCGGCAGGTTGATCGGCAGAGCCACTGGAGGCGGACGCCTGCCAGCAAGTCGGCCCTCTACATGACTGCCGATCACCGAGTCGACCTTCCCGCGCCTATCTCGATGTGGTTTGCGCTATCTGCGGCAACGAGCTGTCGGACCTCCTGGTGGCGCGTAAGCAGAGGAGCCATACTCGCGAATCGCGTGACGTAGTCGGCGTCGCCGACCAGCGCTTCCTGCGCACCGCGCCAAGCACTCATCGCGCTCGTGAACCGTTCCCGAACTGGCTCCGATACACCCGGCAGGTACCTGTCGATAAGCAGCTGATGTAGCGGCTGCGGCAGGCTTTTCTGGCGCACAGGTGGCATAAGCCCGGGAATGGCATCGCGGCGGGCCTCCACCTTGCGGCGTAACAGGTCGAGCGGGCTTGGCCCAAGCCGCGAACGCTCGGCTTTGCGGCGTTCGTGCTCGATCCGCACCTCGCCGACCTCAGCGAGCAGGCTCGGTTCGACGCCGTCGCACAAGGTGTCGACCGGTAGCTCGATACGCTGGGTCGCGGCGATCGCCGACGGGCGGAGGGCCAAGGAGATCGAACCGGGTGACTCGAAGACGTTGAGATATCGGAGGACGTCGGCGTCGCCGAGGTCGTCTTGGCTCAGGCGCGCCGCGTTCTCGGTGTTCTCGTCTCGCCAACCCCGCTCCACCGTCAGGTCTCTGGCTCGGAGTGCGACGCGGTACAGGAAGAACTGGGCGCCGCCGTCGTCCTGGTCATCCATCCGGCGCAGCATCGACTCGATCGCCGCTTCGTACGTGCCAACATGCAGTGCCTGATTCTCATGACGGGCACGGGCGCCCTCAGCCGCTCCCGCCGGCATGTGTTCCCGGTACGCCTCGAGGGTCGCGGCCGGCATCGTGCGGCTCCCCAGGGGCCAGTCGGAATACGTGCTGGTGTGATACCAGGCAACGGCGGTGAGGTAGCCGTCGTCGAGGACCGGGTCGTCGGCGTTGCGCAGCGTCATCACAGCTCGCCCGAAGTAAATGTCGGCGCCACACCCGCGGCACGCGATGTGCGCCTGGTTGACTTCCTGGTGGTAGTCGGTGCTGGTGAGCGGGGTGATCGCCGGGCAGGCCGAGCACGCCATGTTGAAGTCGTAGTTAAACGTCACCGGTCTCTCAGCGAGGTCGCGCATGGCTCATTCTGCCTGTTGAGTGGTTTGCACGGCGGAGGTGGCATGGACGCGGGCGGGTCGGTGCTACTTGATCTCATCGGCGCGTCTCGTTGACTAGCGATCGACGCGGCGGTGTGCCTGCATCGTCGTCCGCCGCGTCGGAACCGCCGACGTCCTGCCCGAACACCCAGACAGCACCGACCTGATCATCGGCGAACCCGAATCACAGGTTCACGGCTCACCGCCCCACGAAGTCCTCGATCACCTCGGTCGGCACAGGATTCCCGTGACCGCCTGACACCTGCCCGAAACACGGGGTGTCAAGCCCTGGGTTTCGTGGAGACTGGATTAGCTGGTTTCCAAGGTTGCGGTGACCGGGCGGGTCATCGCGTGGAGCGTCTCGTATTCGCTGGGTGGGAGGTGTCCGAGTTCGCCGTGCAGGCGTCGGTTGTTGTACCAGTCGATGTACTCCACGGTCGCGATTTCCAGGTCGTCGAGGCCGCGCCAGGGCCCTTTGTTGCGGACGAATTCGGCCTTGTAGAGCGAGTTGAACGCCTCGGCCATGGCGTTGTCGTAGCTGTCGCCTCGAGACCCGACCGAGGTGACGGCGTCGGCTTCGGCCAGGCGCTGGGTGTAGCGGATCGCTCGGTATTGCACTCCGCGGTCGCTGTGGTGGACCAGCCCGGTCAGGTCGGCGCCGGCGGCGTGGCGACGCCAGATCGCCATCTGCAGCGCGTCCAGCGCCAGATCCGTGTAGAGGCTGGTGGCGACCTGCCAGCCGACGATCAGGCGGGAGAACACGTCCAGCACGAACGCGGCGTAGACCCCAGCCCGCGGTGGTGCGCACGTAGGTGATGTCCGCGACCCACAATTCGTTCACCCGCGTCGCCGTGAAGTCACGTCCCACCAGGCGGTCGGCCTTCCGGTCTCCGGCGCCGGCCGGGTCGTGCGAGGAGACTTGTCGCGCAGCAGGCCGCGTAACCCGGCCTCACGCATGAGCCGCTCGACCGTGCACCGGGCCACCTCGACGCCGTGGCGGTTCAGCTCAGCCCAGACCTTCCTGGCCCCGTAGACGCCGTAGTTCGCCTCGTGCACCTGCTTGATCTTCTCGGTCAGCTCCCGGTCGGACGCCGCCCGAGCGGACTCGGGACGGGTCTTGGCGGCATAGTAGGTCGACGGTGCGATCTGGGCGGGCGTGCCCTCAAGCACCCGCAGGACCGGCTGGACACCGTGCTCCTTTCGTTGTGAGTCAACGAATTCCACCTTCATCGCGATGGACGGTCCAGCTCCGCCGCGAAGAAAGACGCCGCTGACTTCAGGATCTGGTTCGCCCGACGCAGCTCACGGACCACACGCTCCAACTCGGCGACCCGCACCGCTTCTGTCGAGGTCGTGTCCGGCCGTGCCCCTTCGTCGGTCTCAGCCTGCTTCACCCACGTCCGCAACGTCTCCGGGTGCACACCGAGCTGATCCGCGATCCGCTTGATCGCCCCACCGGCCGACTGGGGGTCGCGCCTGGCCTCGACTGCCAGACGCGTCGCCCGTTCACGCAACTCGTCGGGATACTTCCGTGGTGCCGCCATGACTGTGAATCCTCCGGGTGTTCGATGTCTCCATCAAACCCGGGGCGGGACAGAGGGCTGGTACAACACCCGCCGTCGGCATTCCAGCCTCGACTACCTCAGCCCCGCAGCCTACGAAGCCACCCACGATCCCGCTGCCTCACATCAGGTAGCCTGACAACACCTTATCGTCCCTGTCCGTCCAAACGGGATAGGCCCACATCAGCCAGTGCTAACTGGCCGACCACCACGGCTGAACCTACTTCGAGCGCACGGTCATGCACTGAAGGCTAGCTGTTGGACAACCTTGCTTTCTGCGGTTCTTCGGCGTACGTGTGGCCGCCACAGAGCCTCGAGAGACTAAGAGTGCGTAAGGGTCGGCCACGGCCTCTGCCCGGGCTAGTTCGAGCTCGCGTTGGTGTCGGTGTCGATTTCCGGAGAGCGAGAGGGTGCGACACCCATTATTGGCCCGCTGGACCCATCGAACAGGGGATCGGCGGTGAAGGTCGCGTCACTGAACCTGACGCCGTGGGTGAAGGTTGCGCCGCCGAAGTAGGCGTCTCCGGAGAAGGTCGCTCCGCGAAACGAGGCGTCTCCGGAGAAGGTGGTTTCGCTGAAGACAGCAATGTCAGGAAAGGTCGCTCCACCGAACAGGGCGCCGCCGGAAAAGGCCGCTCCACGGAACAAGGCGCCGTCAGAAAAGGTCACTCCGCTAAAGAAGGCGCTTCCAGAAAAGGTCGCTCCGTTAAAGAAGGCGCTTCCAGAAAAGGCAGTTCCACTGAACGAGGTGTCACCGATAAAGGTCGCACTAGTGAAGATGGCAGTTCGTAGGCGCGCATCGTTCAAGCTGAAGTTGATGAGTTGGGCGCCGTTGAGATCGACATCGAGCGGCCCCCAGTAGGTAGTGCTGTGTTCGGGTTTGAGGTGTGTGCTGAGCAAACGTTGGACGGTGAGTCGGACCTCGCGTTCCTGTGCTTGCTCGCGGTAGATCTCATTTTGCTCGGCGCTGGCTCCGTCTTCGCGATTCTTCTCTAGCGGGAGGTCGTACGGCATGCGCAGGTAGGCACAGAAAACGTTGGCGATGCTCTGGCGCTGGGACTCGGTGTCCTGGGCGAGACGCTCGAGGGCATAGAGACTGCCGAAACGGACCGGCGCCTTATCCGAGCCGAGCTGCTCGATGGCCTTAGTGTACAGGTCTGTGATCCGACGTTCGGTCGCGTCGGCGCGGGCGTCGTCGGCGACTCGTTCCTGGTGCATCTGGGTGGCGGTGGCGACATGCTGCTGGTGGACGAGGGTGCGCTCGCGGTTGTCGAGATCGGCTTCGGTGGAGTGCTGGCGGCGCCAGGCGAGGTAGAGCGCGACCACGCCCCCGCTGCCGACGCCGATGCTGAGCCCGATCTTCAGCGCGTCAAGCCGCGCCGTGACCAGGTCCGCGCCGGCGAGCCCGGCGGTGGCCGGCCACCACAGTAGGGTCACCGCCGCCGCGGTCAGGACCGCGATCACGATGGCGGTCCACCACATCGCGGCCCGGGTCAGCTCAGGCAGCCGCTTCACCGACGCAGACGTCGAATTCGGCGCCACAGTCGCACTGGCGGCTTCCAGCCGCGCATCCTTGGTCATGGCCATCATCGTCGCGTAAACCGATGACGACCTTTCAGACCGACGCGCCAGCGGAATCCTTGGCCGGTCCGAATGGACGGCGATCTCGGCAGGATCGACTGCACCGATCGCACCATGGGATCCGTGTTCCGCTGGGGGGCGAACCCCTTCACCTGCACGTTCCCGCCGAACTCTGCCACCTTTCCGCACTTCTGGCCCGGGTGGCGAGTTGCCCGCCCGTAGATATCTTCGCGATCAGGGAGTCACCAGAAGCTAACTTTTTGGTCGTCGCGGCACCAGTAGTGTGCCGTCCAATCTCGATGGATGGCCCGCTGCCGCGCTCGGACGGAAAAGAACACGCAGTGCAAGAGCCGGGTTGGCCGCGCTGGTGAGCGCTGCCATCGACACGGTCACCTTCACCTACGGCCTCAGTCGTCTAGATGATTGATTCCAAGGTGTCAGTGGTCGTAGGCGGTTAACGACCGCATGACTGGCTGTCCGGTTTTGTCGTTGTGCCAGATCGCGGCGGT
>NZ_JBVILA010000047.1:0-34947 GCF_055580625.1 Amycolatopsis sp. NPDC031561
TCAGAAGCCGAACTCCATGAACGTCTCCCGATCACACGAGATCCGGCTCCAAGCACACGTGATCCGTCTCTGATCACGCGTGATCACCGCCCGAAAACGCCACTTTTGACCTTCCTCGATAGCCCGAATCGCCAGTCACGAGGACAAGCGCTCCAGGTGCTCGGCTGTCAGCGTGACCTCGGCGGCGGCGAAGTTCTCCTCCAGGTGCGCGATCTTCGCCGTCCCCGGGATCGGCAGGATGACCGGCGACCGCGCGAGCAGCCACGCGAGCCCGATCTGCGCCGTCGTCACCCCGAGTTCTTCCGCGACGGCGGCGATCTCGGCGGTGGCGTTCGACGCGGCGCCGAGCACCGGACGCCAAGGCAGGAAAGCGATCCCGGCCGCCTCACACGCGTTCAGCACCGCTTCGTACTCCCGGTCCACGAGGCTGTAGCGGTTCTGCACGCTCGCGATGTCCACGATCTCGCGTGCCCGCGCGAGTTCGTCCACGGTGACCTCGGACAGCCCGATCCGGCCGATCTTGCCTTCGTCGCGCAGCTCCCGCAGCGCGCCGAGCTGGTCGGCCAGCGGGGTTTCCGGGTCGACGCGGTGCAACTGCAGCAACTCGATCCGCTCGACGCGCAGCCGCCGCAGCCCCTCGCCCACCTGCACGCGCAGGGATTCCGGTCGCCCGTCGTACTTCCAGTCGCCCCCGGTCTGTACGACGCCGACCTTGGTGGTGACCACGAGGTCGTCCGGGTACGGATACAGCGCCTCGGCGAGCAGTTCCTCGTTCGCTCCCCAGCCGTACAAGTGCGCGGTGTCGATCAGGGTGATGCCCAGTTCGACCGCGCGCCGGGCGACCGCGATCGCGTCCTCGCGCCCGGGGCCGGATTCGGTCGGCAGGCGCATGGCACCGAAGCCGAGGCGATGTACGGACAGGTCTCCGCCGATGGCGAACTCGTTCATGGGGGAAACCTAGCGCAGCGGATCCCGCGGAGAGGGCAAATGCGAAGTGTCCGGGAACATGTGGAGCGCGCGCAGGGCGGCGCCGAGCTCGGCGATGTCGGCGGGATCGGTCAGCGAACGGCCCAGTTCCTCGGTGATCCGCTTGAGGCGATGCCGGATCGTGTTGGGGTGGCAGAACATCCGCTCCGACGTCAGTTTCGTGGAGCCCTGGCATTCGAACCACGCCCGCAACGTCAGCAGGAGCACGTTCCGATCGTCGCCGGGCAGGTCCAGGATCGGCCGCAGCACGTGGTGCGCGAGCTGGACCGACGCCTCCGGCGCGCTGGCGACGAGACCGGCGAGCGGAGATTCGTTGAACTGCACCATTCCCGTCGTCCCCGGCGTCATGCTGGAGAGCGCGACCCGTGCGAGGTGCAGCGCGCGGGAGGTGTTCCCGAGACCGGTGAACACCGGGCTGACGCCGATGCGGCCGATCGAGTTCTCCCGCAGCAGCTCGATGATCACCTGGGACGCCGACGGATCCCGCATCGACACGACGCCGACCTGAAGATCCGGGGTGAGCCGCCAGGCGGAGGCGTGATGCCGGTCGCGGAGCCGGTTTTCGATCTGCGGCAAGGGTTCGTGCCCGACGCGCGGGGTCTCCGCCGCGACGACCACGTAGGTCCCGTCGAGCGAGAGTTCCAGCACGCGCGCGATGTCCCACAGCGTGCCCTCGGTCGCGGCGCCACCCGCGAACAGCGCCTCGACCAACGCGGAGCGCCGGCTTTGGTGCGCCAGCATGACTTCGGCGGTGGTGTCACGATAGGTCGTCGTCAGCGCCTCGGCGTAGTCGTCGATCAGCGCCCAGATCGCCGACGTCGCGGCGACGAGGCCGCGAAGGTCCTGGTGTTCGCCCGAAGCGGTCAGTTCGACGAACCGATTCCACACCTCGGTGAGGCCGATCCGGTACGCCCGCAGGAGTTCCGGCAGCGGCGCGCCCTGCAGCGCCCGCGCGCGCCCGGTCGCCCGCGCCTGCGCGAGGTCGGGTTCCTCCGAGCCGCGCAGGGTCCGCATGACGAACTCGAGGTTGTTCCGCACCGAGGTCCGCAGTTCGGCCAGGGAGACGAACTGCGCGTCGTGGTACACCGGCATCTCGGCGCGGATCTGCCCGACGGTGCTGTCGATGAGCCCGGGCAGCTGTTTCTCGACCTCGACGGCCAGTTCGGCGACGACGGCGGCCGAACCTTCACGGAGCACTGTTCTGTAGTGCATGGGCGTCCTCCGGGGCAGGGGCTCCTCGTCGAGCCCCTGGGGAGGTCATCTAACACGACTCACCCGGAAGTGGCCTGCCGAAGCCGAAAAGCTCCGCCGGTGCGGCGAAAAAGTCTACTTTTCGCCGCACCAGCGGGAATTCACATCTTCGCGGCCGCGCTCTTGATGGCTTCGCGGATCCGGAAGTAGGTGCCGCACCGGCAGACGTTCTGGATCGCGTCGATCTCGGCGTCCGTCGGGTTCTTCGTCTTCTTCAGCAACGCCACCGCGGCCATGATCTGTCCCGGCTGACAGTAGCCGCACTGGGCGACGTCCTGTTCCAGCCATGCCTCCTGCACCGGATGCAGGTCGTCGCCGTCGGCGAGGCCTTCGATGGTGGTGACGTCCTTGCCCGAGCAGTCGGACACCGGCGTGACGCACGGGTTGAACGCCTCGCCGTCGAGGTGACTCGTGCATGCCTTGCAGACGTTGATCCCGCAGCCGTACTTCGGGCCGCGGACACCGAGCTTGTCCCGCAGCGCCCACAGCATGGGCAGATCCGCGGGAGCGTCGACGGTGACGGTCTTCCCGTTCACCGTGAAGGTGTAATTGGGCATCGGAACTCCTTGGCGGGGAAGGAAAGTCAGCGGGGGAAAGGCTCGAAGTCGATCGGGAAGTTGATCGGGAAGCTGCGCGGTTTGATCCCGGTCGCCCGCGCGTAGGCGTTCGCGATCGCGCCGACCGGCGCGGGTACGCCGAGCTCCCCGGCGCCGCCGATCTCACCCGTCTCGGGCATGACGAACACCTTGACGTCCTTCGGCGAGTTCTTCTGCCGCGCGTAGTGGAACTGCGAGTAACTGCCCTCCAGCGGCAGCCCCTTGTCGATGTGCAACCCGGCGGTGAGCGTCGTGGAAATGCCGTCGGTCAGGCCGCCGAGCATCTGCGCCTCGATACCGCGCGGGTTGATCGGCTTGCCGACGTCGACCGCGATGGTCGCCTTGGTGACACGCGGATTCTTCGGGTCGCGAGCGTCCATTTCGACCAGGCAAGCGGTGTACGACTTGTACTCACCGTGCACGGCGACGCCCTGCGCGAAGCCCTTGGGCATCTTCTTGCCCCACTCACCGAGTTCGGCGACCTTGTCCAGCACCGCGCGCTGCCGCTCGTTCTTGATGAACTCGCGCCGGAACGCCACCGGGTCCTTGCCGAGCTTCGCGGCGATCTCGTCGACCATGATCTCTTCCGCGCCGCGCGTGCTCGACGAATACACCGACCGCCACGCGCCCGTGTGGAAGTCCACCGGGACCTCGTTGAGCAGTTGCGTGGTGACACCGAAGTTGTACGGCGACTTCACCGTCAACAGGAACACCGTCTGCGCGAAGCTCAGGTTCCCGGCGACCGGCAGCTGGGCGGCGAACGCGGTGAGAACCTCGCCGAGCCCGTGTCCCCAGTCGGTCTCCACGCTGGCGACCCGGTGTTCGAAGCTGAGCACCTGGCCGAGCGCGAAGGTGGCGCGGATCTTGTGGTGGCTCGCGGCGCGGGCGCGGCCGTGCCGCATGTCGTCGATCCGGCTCCACATCAGCCGCACCGGACGCTTCATCGCCTTCGAAATCCGCGCCGCTTCGATCGCGCCGTCGGAGAACAGCCTGCGGCCGAACGACCCGCCCGCCTGCTGGACGTGCACGGTGACCTTGTTCACCGGCAGGCCGAGTTCCGCCGCGATGTTCTGCTTCGCCAGGATCGGGACCTTCATCCCGGACCAGATGGTGGCGCCGTCCGCCCGGACGTCGGCGACCGCCGAGTTGGTCTCCAGCGGCGCGTGGCTCGCGAAGGCGAAGTCGAACTCGCCGTCGACGTACTGGGTCAGCAGCGGCGGCACGACGAAGGGCAGCGCCGCGGCCTGCAGCTTCTTCTTGATCGTCGCGTTGTTCTCGCCGTCGACGGTGCCGCCGTTCCAGGTGACGTCGAGGGCGTTCTTGCCGTCGAGCGCCTGGCCGAAGGTCTCGGCCAGCACCGCGACGCCGGTCTTGATGACGGCGATGTCGATGATGCCCGGCATCGCGCGGACGGCGGCCTCGTTGTTGACCTTCTCGACCGTGCCGTTGATCGTCGGCGGGCGGCGGACCATGGCCGGCTTCGCGCCGGGGATGTCCAGGTCGAGCGTGTACTTCAGCTGCCCGGTGACCATCGCGCGGGCGTCCTTGCGCGACTGCGGCGTGCCGACCAGCTTGTGCGCGGACTCGGCTTTCGGGGTCACCGTGAGCTTCCCCAGGTCGGCGCGGGCGGCGGGCTTGGACAGCGCGCCGTACCCCATCCGGCGGCCGTCGGGCGCGATCACCGAGCCGTCCCTTGTGGACAGACGATCGGCCTGGGCACCCCACTGCCGCGCGGCGGTCGCGACCAGGCGGGCACGGGCGGCGGCCGCCGCGGTCCGCACCGGCGTGTACAGCGAACGCATCGTGTTGGAGCCGCCGGTCAGCTGGTTGAACAGCAGTTCCGGACGGGCGTCGGAGAGCACGACGTCGACGCGGTCGAGCGCCAGGTCCAGCTCTTCGGCGACGAGCATCGCGTTCGCCGTGGTGATGCCCTGGCCGACCTCGGTCCGCGGCAGCTCCAGCCGCACGCGGCCGTCTTCGCGGACTTCGAGCACGAGCAGACCGGCGGTGGGGGCGTTCGAAAGGATCAGGACATCGCCGAGGTCGAGGATCTCGGCCGGGCCGGGCAGGGTCGGGATGACCGCTTCGGCCTCTTCGGGGGCGAAGCCGTCGATGCCGATCTTCGTGGCGATCGTGAGGGTGGGCGCGGCGACGAGGAAGCTCAGGAACCGGCGACGGCCGAGGCCGCCGGGGTCCTGCTCTTGGGTTCCAGTGGTGGGACTGGCCATCGGGAAGATCCCTTCGAGAGCGCGCGGTGAAGGCGGGGACCCTCGCGCGGCCCGGGGTCGGATGGCGACACGCTAGGCATCGGCATTCGGCCTAGTCAACGCGGAGTAGTCGGGTCAGCCCATCTGTGTGACGAGGTGACAGCGAAGGGCCCCAAATGTGTGCCGCGCCACAGCGAGACCCCGCGTTTAGTCCTCTAGTTGCGGTAGTTGCACGCGCTAAGGACCGCAACTAGAGGACTAATCGCGGAGGGGCGCTAGATGGAGTCGCGCTCCCGGCCTGCTTCGAGCAGGTCTTCGCGGGCGCGGGCGATGCGCGAGCGCACGGTGCCGACCGGGCAGCCGCAGATCTCGGCGGCCTCGGCGTACGAAAGCCCCAGCACCTGGGTGAGGACGAGGACCTCACGCCGTTCCGGGTCGAGCCCGTCGAGCAGCATCCGCAGCTCCACGAGGTCTTCGAAGCCCGCGACACCCTCCGCCTGACGGGCGCCGCGGCGCTCGGCGATGGCTTCCCAGTCGACGTCGGCGAGCTTCGGACGTGCCGAAGCCGCCCGGATGCGGTCGACGACCACGCGGCGCGCGATCGACAGGAGCCAGGTCCGCGAGGAGGACCGTCCGGCGAACCTTCGCAGGCTGCCGAAGGCGCGCAGGTACGTCTCCTGGGTGAGATCGTCGGCGGCACTGACGTCGGCGAGGTGCGCGACGAAGCGCCAGACGTCGGCCTGTGTGGCCCGCACCCAGTCCTCGAGCGCCCGCCGGTCACCGCGGGCGGCGTCGAGAGCGAGCGCGGTCACCCGCTCGTCGTCGTGGTTGCGCGCCCCGGCCATACGAGAAACGTAGCAGCGTCCCGGGAACCGGGGCAGGCCCGCGCCCGACAAGTGAGATGTGAAGTGCGAGACCTGCCGCGAGGCCCTGTCGGCCCGGCTCGACGGCGAAACCGAACCCGCCCCGCCCGAGGCGGTCGACCGGCACGTGGCCGGCTGCGCCGCCTGCCGTTCGTGGCTCGCCCGCGCCGAACGGCTGCACCGGACGCTGCTGGTCCGGCCCGCTCCCCCGGTCCCGGACCTCACCGCCCTGATCATGGAGCGCACGCCCGCCCCGCCGAGCGAGGGCTGGCCCGCCAGGATCGCGCTCGCCCTGGTCGCGATCGCGCAGCTCGGCCTCGCCTTCGCCCAGCTGCTGGGCGTCGAAGACCACGGTGCCGGACACAGCGCGGAAACCCTGGTCGGGCACCTTTCGCACGAGAGCAGCGCGTGGAACCTCGCCGTCGGGGTCGGACTCGGCTGGGCGGCCTTCCGCACGAAGGCCGCGGCCGGGCAACTGCCGGCGCTGACCGGTTTCGTCGCGCTGCTGCTGGCGTTGTCGGCGGGCGACCTCGTCACCGGGCAGGTCACCGCCGGGCGCGTGCTGACCCACGGCCTGGTCGTCCTCGGCCTGGTGCTGCTGTTCGTGGTGAACCGCCAGCATCGCCTGCGCACCCGCCCGAGCCCCGCGACGACCGCCGACAGCCCCGATTCGTACTCCACGGAAACGAACCACGAGACCGGTGAAGTCCCCGAACGACCCCGCCAGCACAAGGGATTCCGGCGCCCGGCGAGCCGCCACGTCGCCTGACCGAAGAATGACCTGTTTGGTCTAGACCATTACCGGTCACTGGGAGCACCCGTCCGGACACCGGGTGAATCACCGGATTTCGCGCGCGGCGTGCGCGAGTTGCGGCCCGGACACGTTTACTGTCACCGAGAACCACCGAATGTAAACCTTCTTGCCCTTTTCGGGCCGGACCCGATTACTTTGGTGGGAACACTTTGGTTCGACAGGAGGCGAAGCTCGTGGTTGGCGCAGAAAGTCCGCCCGTCGGCACCCCCGCCGGGATGCGGAAGATCAATCAGCGCGCCGTGCTGGACCTCCTGCGCCGCAGCGGCCCCGCGACGCGGCCGCAAGTCGCCAAGGACACCGGTCTTTCGAAACCCACGGTGAGCCAAGCGTTACTGGCCCTCGAAGCGGCCGGTCTCGCCAGGGCGACCGGGCACACCTCCACCGGCACCGGCCGGTCCGCCGTCCTCTACGAAGCGGATCCCACGGCCGGTTACGTCCTCGGTGTCGACATCGGACGCGAGCACCTCCGCGTCGCCGTCTCGGATCTCGGCCACACCGTGGTCGCCCGCCGTGACGAGCGGAACACCTCGCGCTCGGGCACCGCGCTCGTCAGCGCGGTGGGCGCCCTCGCCGCGGCGACGGTGCGCGAAGCGGGACTGAGCCAGGCCGACATCGTCGTACGCGTCCTGGGCTCCCCCGGCGTCGCGGATCCGGCGAAACGCTGCTTCCGGCACGCGCCGAACCTGCCCGGCTGGGGCAAGGCGGGCCTGCTCGACGAACTCGAAGGCGTCCTCGGCCCGGACCTGATGGTCGAGAACGACGCGAACCTCACCGCCGTCGGCGAATGGGAACGCGGTGCCGCGCGCGGCGCGTCCGTGTTCGGCTGCATCACCATCGGCACCGGCGTCGGCATGGGCGTGATGGTCAACGGCGAGGTCTTCCGCGGCGCGACGGGCGCGGCGGGCGAGATCGGCTACCTGCCCTACGGCCAATCGCACGCGGCGGACGCCCCGCCGGTCCGCGGCCACCTCGAAGAGGCGACAGCGGCGCAGTCCGTGGTCCGCGGCGCGCGCGAACTCGGCCTCGGCACGGCGAAATCGGCCCGCGAGGTCTTCCGTCTCGCCCGCGACGGCGACGAACTCGCCCTGCGCGCCGTCGAGGCGGAGGCGGACAGGCTCGCCTACACGGTGGCCTCGGTGGCCGCGGTGATCGACCCCGAACTGATCGTGCTCGGCGGCGGTATCGGCACCGCGGCCGATCTGCTGCTCGACCCGATCGACCGCGCCCTGCGGTCCTTCACCCCGCTCGTCCCGTCGGTCGTCCAGGGCGAACTGGGCGACGACGGCGTGCTGACCGGCGCGATCAGCGTCGGGCTGCGTGCCGCCGAGGGCCTGGTCTTCGAACGGAAGGTCGGCGCGGCCTAACCCGCCCGCCAGGCCTTGCCGCCGGCGCTCAGCCGCCACGGCATCAGCTTCAGCACGGTGATGTCCGGACTCAGCGGGTCTTCGCCGCCCATGATCTTCGGGTCGAAACCGAGCGGTTCCGGCGTTTCCGACGCCAGGCGCCACAGGTGCCGTCGCGTTTCCTCGTCGTCGGCGTAACCGGCGCCGCATTCGGCGACGGCGACCTCGTGCGCCGGATCCCAGTACGAGCACGAGACGAACGGCGTCCGCGCCAGATGCGCTTTCTTCAGCGGTGTCGGCCGGGTGAACAGGTGCCCGACGAGCCCGCCGTCCCGCCGTTCCCAGAGCGGATGCACCACTCTCGACCTCGGCCGTCCACGGGTGTCGACCGTCGCGAGCGAACACCAGACGACGCGATGCGCGACACGGACGAACTCCTCCACCAGCTCCCGCGGCGGCGTGCTAGATTCCACAACCATGGTTGTGGATCCTACGCCGTCGAACCTCGACCTGTCACTTGTCTCGCTGTTCGCGGGCTGGGCGATGGCGGACGAGGTCCAGCGGCGGCTGATCGCCGACGGACTCGGCGAACCACGCTTCAACGACGGCGTGGTGTTCCAGCACGTCCTCGCCGGACCGCTGTCGATCTCCGCGCTGGCCGAGCGGATGGGCGTGACCCAGCAGGCGGCCTCGAAGGCCGTCGCCGATCTGGAACGCCGGGGCCTGCTGCGACGCGAGCCGGATCCCGCCGACGCGCGGACCCGGCTGCTGCACCTGACCGAAACCGCCGAGAGAACCGTCGAAGGGGCGCGGAAGCACCGCGCCGCGCTGGAAAAGGAACTCACCGCCGAATTCGGTGAAGAGCGGGTCGCGGACGCGAAGGCCTTGCTGGCCGGGATCCTCGGCCGCTATGGGGCGGCGGAAGCGATCCGCGGCCGCCGGGTATTACCTCCGGGGTAATCGACGGCGGAGCGCGTCCGCGAAACGATGTCCGTATGACCACAGCCAAGAAGATCGTCCTCGACTGCTTCGAGAACCTGTTCGTGCACAAGGACTTTGCCGCAGCGGCCGCGAACGTGCACCCGGATTTCGTCACCCACAGCCCGGGTCTCCCGTCGGGCCGTGACGCTTTCGTGGCGGCGGTGAAGAGTTCGCCGCTGGCGAGCGCCGAAGTCACCGTCAAACGCGTGATCGCCGACGACGATCACGTCGTCGTGCACCTGCACGTCGTCCCGGCGGGCGACGAGCGCGGCGCGGCCGTCGTCGACATCGTCCGGGTGGAGAACGGGCTCATCGTGGAGCACTGGGACGTCAAGCAGCAGGTGCCGTCCGGCGCCGAGATGTTCTAGGGCTTGATGATCAGGCAGGTGCTCGACGCGGTCGCGAGCACCTTGCCCTGCCCGTCGCGGATGTCGCCCTCGGCGAACGCGACGCGCGAACCGGCCTTCACGACCCAGCCGTGCGCGCGGATCTCCCCCACCGAGCCGGAAATGGCGCGCAGGTAGTTCACCTTCAGCTCGACCGAGGTGTAGCCGACCCCGGCGGGCAGGGTCGAGTGCACCGCGCACGCCACCGCCGAGTCCAGCAGGGTCGCCGCGACACCCCCGTGCACGGTCCCGATCGGGTTGTACAGCGACTCGTCCGGCGTCGCGGCCAGCACGACGTCACCTTCGGCCACGCTCACCCAGCGCATGCCGAAATGCGCCGAGATCGGCGGCGGTGGGATCCGTCCTTCGGCGATCCCCGACAGGTACGCCAGCCCGGACAATTCCAGCCCGAGCTTGGCGGTGGGCAGCGGATCCTGCCAGGTCACGGTCTTCTGCCTGGTCTCCCCGGTGACGTCGACGGTCATCCGTACCTCCTAAGACGATCGTCCTAGACTTGACTAAGACGGTCGTCCTAGTCAAGGACTATGCTGGGCGACGTGTCCGATACCACCACCCGCGAGCGGATGATCTCGACCGCGATGGCGCTCTTCCGGCGCGAGGGTTACCAGGCGACCTCGTGGCGGCGGCTCGTCGAGCAGGCGGGGACGCCGTGGGGGTCGGCGTACCACCACTTCCCCGGCGGCAAGGAGCAGCTGGCGGTCGCCGCGATCGAACTCGGCACCGCCGTCGTGGCCAAGACGGTGCGCCGCGCCTTCGAGCGCAACGAGACCGTCGAGGAAGCCGTGAGGTGGTGGTATCGCAAGGCGGCCGAGGCACTGGCCGCCGACGACTACCGCGGCGGCTGCCCGCTCGCCACGATCACGCTGGAGATGGCGCACGCCTCGCCCGCGATCACCAAGGCGTGCCAGGACGCGTTCGCCGCCTGGCACGTGCTGCTGGTGGACCTGCTCGGCGGCCACGATGTCGAGGACGCCGACGACATCGCGGCCGCCATCGTGAACAACCTCGAAGGTGCCCTGCTGGTCAGCCGGATCCACCGGTCACCCGATCCGCTGGAGCGGGCAGCGCGGCACGTCGCACTCGTGGTCCACGCCGCCTAACATCGCCGTGTGAGCATCGAGCCGGACCGGGTGGACGCCGCCGTCGCGGGCATGGGCGACCGCGAGGCGATCACCGAATGGGCACAACGGTTCTCGCTCGTCGCGGATCCGTCGCGGCTCGCGCTGCTGGTCTCCATCCACTACGCGCGCGAGATCAGTGTCACCGATCTCGCCGCCGCCACCGGGATGACCGACACCGCCGTCTCGCAGGCGTTGCGGCTGTTGCGCGCGCACGGCCTGGTGACGGCCCGGCGCGACGGCCGGATCGTCCGCTACAGCCTCGCCGACGCGACCGTCCACGAACTGATCCACCTGGTGCGGCCGCATCCCGGAAGCTGAGCGGGCACCGGCGGGCGCGGGTAGCGTGCGGAGGCATGATCGGTCTGCCCGACACCATCACGGCCTGCCTCTTCGACCTCGACGGCGTGCTGACCGGCACCGCGGCCCAGCACCGCGAAGCGTGGAAACGCACGTTCGACGAGTTCCTGCGCGCCCGCGACGGTGACACCTTCTCCCCGTTCACCGACACCGACTACGCCGCCTACGTCGACGGAAGGCCGAGGGCCGACGGCGTCCGCACCTTCCTCACCTCGCGCGGGATCGAACTGCCCGAGGGAAAGCCGGACGACGGGATCGACGCCGCCACCGTCAACGGCGTCGGGAACCGCAAGAACCAGCTGGTCCTGAAGATCATCGACGAAGAGGGCGTCACCCCGTACCCGGGTTCCGTGCGCTACCTGGAAGCGGCGAAAGCGGCGGGCCTGCGCATCGGCGTCGTCACCTCGTCGGCCAACGGCGCGAAGGTGCTCGACGCCGCCGACCTGACCAAATTCGTCGAAGCGCGGATCGACGGGATCGTGCTCGCCGAAAAGGGACTGCGCGGCAAGCCCGCCCCCGATTCGTTCCTCGCCGGCGCTGAGGCGTTCGACGTCGCCCCCGAGAACGCGGCGGTCTTCGAGGACGCGCTCGCGGGCGTACAGGCGGGCAAGGACGGCGGTTTCGGTTACGTGGTCGGGGTGAACCGCGCGCATCAGGCCGGGGAACTGCTCGAACACGGGGCCGACGTCGTGGTGGACGACCTCGCCGAACTCCTGGAGGATCGCAAGTGACCGAATCGCCTCTTCACGGCTACGAGGTCTCGCCCTGGGAACTGCGCTGGCACGGCATGGACGTCGATGCCCTTCAGCGCACCGAGTCGGCCTTCGCGCTGTCCAACGGGCACATCGGGCTGCGCGGCACCCTGGAAGAGGCCGAACCCCGCGGCCTGCCGGGCACCTACCTCAACGGTTTCTACGAACAGCACGACCTTCCCTACGCGGAAACCGGTTACGGCTACCCGGAAGAAGGACAGACCGTCGTCAACGTGACCGACGGCAAGATCATCCGGCTGCTGGTCGAGGACGAACCGCTCGACATGCGGTACGGCCAGGCGACCGAGCACGACCGCGTCCTCGACTTCCGCAAGGGCACGCTCACGCGCGAGACCGTGTGGTCCTCGCCGACCGGGCGCCGGGTCCGGGTGCGGACCGAACGCCTGGTCTCGTTCACCCAACGGGCCGTCGCCGCGATCCGGTACGAGGTCGAACCGCTCGACGACGAACTGCAACTGGTGGTGCAGTCGGATCTGCTCGCCAACGAGCCGATCGAATCCGACACCCGCGATCCCCGGGTCGCGGCCGCCTTGGAGTCGCCGCTGGTCGCGGAGTACCAGCACGCCGAGGCCTATCACGCCGTGCTGGTGCACCAGACCCGCCGGTCCGGGCTGCGGATGGCGGCGGCGATGGACCACAAGATCGACGTCAACGACGGGGTCCGCACGCATATCGAGGCCGAAGAGGATCTGGCGCGGCTGACCGTCGCCGTCGACGTGCCCAAGGGCGGACGGCTGCGGATCACCAAATTCCTCGCCTACGGCTGGTCCGCGCAGCGTTCGGTGCCCGCGGTGCGCGCCCAGGTGGAGGCCGCGCTGGCGGGCGCGCGGCAGACCGGCTGGAAGGGTTTGCTCGCCGAGCAGAAGGAGTTCCTCGACGACTTCTGGGAGACCTCGGACATCGAGATCGACGGCGACCCGGAACTCCAGCAGGCGGTACGGTTCTCGCTCTTCCATCTCCTGCAGGCCGGCGCCCGCGGTGAGGCGAGGGCCTTGGCGGGCAAGGGGTTGACCGGCCCCGGCTACGACGGGCACGCGTTCTGGGACACCGAAACCTTCGTCCTTCCCGTCCTCACCTACAGCATGCCGGACGCCGCCCGCGACGCCCTGCGCTGGCGTCACTCCACTTTGGACAAAGCGAGGGAAAGGGCGACGCAGCTGGGTTTGCGCGGCGCGGCGTTCCCCTGGCGGTCCATCAACGGCGCGGAATGCTCGGCGTACTGGCCCGCGGGCACGGCGGCGTTCCACGTCAGCGCCGACATCTCGGACGCTGTCGTGCGCTATCTCAACGCCACCGGCGACAGCGAGTTCCTGCGGACCTGCGGCGCGGAACTGCTCCTCGAAACCGCGCGGATGTGGTCGTCGCTGGGCCACTACGACCGCCAGGGCCGGTTCCGGATCGACGGTGTCACCGGACCGGACGAGTATTCCGCGGTGGCGGACAACAACGTCTACACGAACCTGATGGCACGCCGGAACCTCTTCTACGCCGCCGAAATCTGCGGGCAGCACGAAGACATCGCGACCGCGTTCGACGTCCACGCGGACGAGGTCGAGTCGTGGCGCAAGGCGGCCGAGTCGATGCTGGTGCCCTACGACGAGGACCTCGGCGTCCACCCGCAGTCCGAAGGGTTCCTCGAACACGACGAGTGGGATTTCGAGGCCACGGAACCGGACTTCTACCCGCTGCTGCTGAACTTCCCGTACTTCGACCTGTACCGCAAGCAGGTGGTCAAGCAGGCGGATCTGGTGCTCGCGCTGCACCTGTGCGGCGATTCCTTCACCCCGGAGGAAAAGGCGCGCGACTTCGCCTACTACGAGGCGCGGACGGTGCGGGATTCCTCGCTGTCGGCGGGAACGCAAGCCGTGGTCGCGGCCGAGGTCGGCCATCTCGAACTGGCCTACGACTACCTCGCCGAGGCCGCGCTCACCGACCTGCACGACGTGCACAACAACGTCCGCAACGGCCTGCACCTCGCCTCGCTGGCCGGCGCGTGGCAAGGCACCGTCGCCGGGTTCGGCGGCCTGCGTGACCACGGCGGACGGCTGACCTTCGCGCCGCGGCTGCCGCCGCAGCTACGGCGGATCGCGTTCCGGCTGACCTTCCGCGGCACGCGGTTCCAGGTCGAGATCGAGGGCGACGGCGCGACGTATCACGTGATCACCGGGGAGCCGCTGGAACTCGCGCACCACGGTGAAACCTTCACCGTGAACTCCGAGCCGGTGCGGCTGCCGATCCCGGCGCTCGATCCGGGTCCGGCGCCGGTGCAGCCGCCGGGCCGGGCCCCGGTGCGGCGGCGCCCCAAGGACGCGTGAGCGACCCCTCGCGATGCTATGAAAGGCCCGTTACTTGCAAAATTTGCAAGTAACGGGCCTTTCATAGCACGCGCGGACGCTCAATCCGGAGGTTCGACCGGTACTTCGCCGCTGCCCGGCACGCCGTCGACCTCCTCGGTGCCGTGCGGGCCGATGTCGCGGTTGGGCGCGCTCGGCACGTCGGTCTTCGGCTGGGTCTTCCGGAGGTCCTCGAGGTCTTCTTCGTCGTCCTGCCCGAAGCTCTTCTTGCTTTCCCTCATGTGTCCGGGGTACCCGTTCGCGACCGGATCCGCCAGCTTTCAGGCGGCTTTCGCCGGTTTTCCTTCCAACGTGACCAGGCCGTCGAGCATGCCGAGCAGCAGGCCGTCCCTGGTGGACCACGGGCAGATGGCGACCTGGCCACCGGAAAGCGTCAGCAGCGCCTCGGCGACGATCGCGCCCGCGAGCGCCTGGTGGGAGCGCTGGCGCGAGATGCCGGGCAGTTCGGCGCGGCGTTTCGCGGGCAGCTTCGCCAGCCGCGGGATCCACGCGCGGAGGTCGTCGAGGTGCAGTTCCCGCGCGCGGGACGGCCGGTCGCCGGCGAGCCGGGCGAGTTGCCGCAGCACCTTGGAGCAGCCGACGGCGCGGTGGTCGCGGATCTGCGGCAGGACTTCCTGCATCGCGTCGCGGACCTCGTCGAGGACGTGTTCCCGCATCGCCCGGACGACCTTGGGCGACGGGCATTCGGTGGCGAACCAGTCCCGCGTCAGCGAGCGGGCGCCGAGCGGCAGGGAGTGCGCGAACTCGGCTTCCTCCGCCACCCCCGCGGCGAGTTCGACGGTCCCGCCACCGATGTCGAGCACCAGTAGCCCTCCCGCCGAGGCGCCGTACCACCGGCGCGCGCCGACGTAGGCCAGTTCGGCTTCGCGACGGCCGGTCAGGAACCGCAGTTTGACCCCGGTGGCCTTCGCGACGTCGCAGACGACCTGCTTCACGTTGGCCGCGTCGCGGATCGACGAAGTGGCGAGCGGGTACACGTCTTCGACGCCGTGCTTGGCGGCCATGGTCATGCCCGCCTCGACGGCCGACGCGACCGCGTCGATGCCACGCCGGGTCAAGTTCCCGTCGTCATCGAGTTCCCTGTCGAGCCGCAGGCGCGTCTGGTGGCTCAGCACGGGGTCGAGCGGCGAACCACCCTTGGCCAGAACCACCAGCCGCGCACTGAACGACCCGACGTCCAGGACCGCGGCGGACGGCTCCTCGATCTGCTTGCGCACGCGAGGCACCTCACCTTCGTCGCGAACGGATTCCCCCGAGGTCTCGCTTCCACTCCTGATAATGGCGGATTTCCCGGCCGTTCAGGCGTGGTTTACGTTCTCTTTCCACCGGAAGGCCGTTTTTTGACCACGATGAGGGTGAACCAGCGCAGGTCAAGTATACCGTATCGATACAGGTGAGAGGTTCGACTCCTTCGCGCGGCTAACCAACGAGTTCGCGAAGCTTCGAAACCTGGGCGACGCGGGCCTCCCGGCCGGGCAGCAGCGGGTTGACCACCAGCGTGGTCGCGCCCGCCTCGCGGAAGGCGGCCAGCCGCTCCTTGACGTAGCCCTCGGGCCCGATCAGCGAGATCGCCCTGATCAGTTCCGTCGGCACGGCCGCGGCGGCTTCCTCCTTCTTGCCGTCCAGGTACAGGTCCTGGATGAGCTTGGCTTCGGCTTCATAGCCGTAGCGCTGCGCGAGGCTGTTGTAGAAGTTCTTGCCCCGCGCGCCCATCCCGCCGATGTACAGCGCCAGCATGCCGCGCAGGTGGTCCAGCAGCCCCTCGACGTCGTCGCCGATCGCCAGCGCGGTGCCGACGAAGGTGTCCAGCTCGCCCAGCGACGGGTCGCGCTTCGCCTTGCCCTCCGCCAGCGACGCGCCCCAGACGTCGGCGGCCTTCTCGGGGTGGAAGAAGATCGGCTCCCAGCCCTCGGCGAGCTCGGCGGTGAGCGCGACGTTCTTCGGGCCGATCGAGGCCAGCAGGATCGGGATCCGCGAACGCACCGGGTGGTTGATCAGCTTCAGCGGTTTGCCGAGGCCCGTGCCCTGCTCCGGCGGCAGCGGGATGTTGTAGTGCGTGCCGGAGTGCACGACCTTCTCCCGGCGCCACACCTGACGGCAGATGTCGATGATCTCGCGGGTCCTGCCGAGCGGCGCGTCGTACTTCACGCCGTGGAAACCCTCGATGACCTGCGGACCGGACGCGCCGATGCCGAGGGTGAACCGGCCGTCGGAGACGAAGTCGAGTCCGGCGGCGGTCATCGCGGTCAGCGTCGGCGTCCGCGTGTAGATCTGGAAGATGCCGGAGGCGATCTGGACCCGCTCGGTCTTCGCCGCGACGTAGCCGAGCTGGCTGACCGCGTCGAACGAGTAGGCCTCGGGGACGAAGACGATGTCCAGCCCGGCCTTCTCCAGCTCGACGATGTCCGCCACGCTCTCGGCGAAGCCACCGGCGTAGCTGATCGCGGTTCCGATCCTCATCCGTATCTCCTCACAAGTTACTGAGCGTTCGCTTAGCGATAGTATGCCCGGTGCAGGGTCGCCGCGAACTCCAGAACGATGCCACCATCTTCGTGCATTCGCCGGGCTCCCTCCAGGAACCGGCGGCGGAACTCCTCACCGCGCCCGGACGGCAGCGCCGAGATCATCTCGGCCAGCCCCCGCGGCATCATCCAGTCCAACAGGTCGTCCGGACCGGCCAGTGGTTTGGGCAATTCGACGGTTTCCCTCGTCAGGTCTTCGAACCCGGCCTCGACGAGCAGCGCGTCGAGCTGGTCGAACGTCATCGGGCCGGGCTGTGCGGCCTTCGGCTCGGCGGCCCCGCCGGGAGCGAAGAACTCCAGGCTCAGGTCCTGGAACCACGCCAGGCGGCCGACGGACTGCCGTTCCAAGGACAGCGCGACCGTGCCGCCCGGCGTCAGCACCCGCCGGAACTCGGTGAGCGCGGCAAGCGGGTCGTCGAGGACCTGCATCACGAAACCGGCGGTGACCAGGTCGAACGACTCGTCCGCGAACCCCGTCCGGTAGAGGTCTCCCTCGCTCGCGGAGATCTCCGGGTGTTCTTCGGCCAGCCGTCGCATCATCAACGGTGACGCGTCGATCGCGGTGACGGCGCAGCCCTTGGCCAGCGCCGCCCGCGCGACCGCCCCGCGCCCGGCCCCGACGTCGAGCAGCCGGGTGCCGGGCGCGGGATCCGCGAAAGCGACGAGGTCCCTCCCCACGTCGGCGACGTAGAAGAAGATGTCCTCGTAGCGGTCCACGAGCTGGTCGTACTTGGCCTTCGCCTGGGCTGCGGTCACCATCGGGCGAGGGTATTTACGCTTCCCAGCGCCGAGATACCGCTATTTGTGTGCGGCCACCCACTCCTTCACCACGTTGTCCAGCACTCGCAGCGGCAGGATCCCGTTGCTCAGCACGACCTCGTGGAAGCCCTTGATGTCGAACCGGTCCCCGAGCGCGGCCTCGGCCTCGGCACGGATCCGCTCGATCTCCAGCCGCCCCACCATGTACGACAGCGCCTGCCCCGGATACGCGGCGTACCGGTCGATCTCGGCTTCGATCTCCACCCGCGCCATCGGCGTGTTCTCGACCAGGTAGTCCACCGCCCGCTGACGGCTCCAGCCGAGCGCATGCATCCCGGTGTCGACGACCAGGCGGCCGGCCCGCATCGAGTCCTGCGTGAGCATGCCGAACCTGGTCAGCTCGCTGGAGTACAGGCCCATCTCGTCGGCGAGGCGCTCCGAGTAGAGACCCCAGCCTTCGACGTAGGCGTTGACGTCGGCATGGCTCCGCAGCATCGGCAGCCCCTTGAGGTGGTGCGCGATGCAGATCTGGAAATGGTGCCCCGGAACGGCTTCGTGGAACGCGATCGCCTCGCTGGTGTGCTTGGGCCGCTGATCCGCTTCGTAGGTGTTCGCGTAGTACGTGCCCGGACGGGAGCCGTCGAGCGCGGCCTCCAGGTAGTACGCGAGCGTGCCACCCGGCGCCTCCGCGGGCGGCACCGGCTCCACCTGGCATTTTTCCTCGGGAATGGTCGAGAACCACTGGGGGGCGACGGCTTCGGCACGGGCGATGGCGTCACGCGCGGCGTCGAGCAGTTCGTCTCCGTCGCGCCAGCGCAGGGCCGGGTCGGTACGGAGCCGCTCGAAGATCTCGCCGAGATCCTTGGTGTCGAAGATCTTCTCGCCCAGCTCGCGATACTGGTCGGCCAGTTTCGCGATCATGTCGAGGCCGGTGTCGTGCAGGTCCTGCGCGGTGCGCTCGGTGGAGGTGTGCGCCCGGATCAGCGCGGCGTACTTCTCCTGGCCGCCCGGCAGCGCGCACAGTCCCGGCTCCTCCTCGGGCTTCGCGAGGGGACGCAGTTCGCCGTCGAGGAAGTCGCGGTACCGCCGGTACGCGGGCCGGACCACCTCGGCGAGCAGCCGGTCGCGCTCGGTTTCGTAGCCCTCCACGGAAACGGACGCGGTGAGTGCCAGCGGGTCGCCCGCCTCGTCACCGAGATACCGCTCCACGTAAGCGACACCGCTCTCGACGAGGAAGCCGGGCGGCACCAGTCCTTCGGCCGCCGCCGCGCGCTGGCGCACGATCAACGCGTCCAAATAGGACCCGAGTCCTTCAAGGCGTTCGAGATAACCCCGGACCCGTTCCTCGTCGGTCAGCGCCAGCATCGCGAGTTCGTTGAGGACCGACAACGCGGGCGAGGCCAGCCCGTCGCTGACCGAGATGTCCGCGGAGCGGGAGTCGGCGAGGTCGATCATCGCCTTCGCCTGCTGGATCACGACCTCGCGGGTGACCGCCTCGGTCGCGGAAAGTCCCTCGACGGCGAGGGCTTCGGCCCGCTCGGCGATGGCGGCCGCCGACGCGCGCTGGGCCGCCACGGCCTCGGTGCTCGGGTCGGGCAGTGAGCCGTCGTGACCGGGCAGCCCGAGCAAGGACCGCCACAGCGGGTACTCCTCGAACTTGAGCTCCATCAGTTCGCCGGCGAGGCTGTTCGGGGTGTCGCCGTGGCCGGCGACCCAGTCGCGGACCACGCCGTCCAGCACCGAAAGCGGCAGCGAGCCACCACCGAGCACGACGTCGTGGAAGGCCTTGATGTCGAACCGGCCGCCCAGCGTCAGCTCGGCTTCTTCGCGGATGCGCTGGATCTCCAGCCGCCCCACCATGTACGACAGCGCCTGGCCGGGGAAGGCGATGTAACGGTCCACTTCGGACTCGATCTCGACCAGCGCCATCGGCGTGTTCTCGGTGAGGAAGTCGATGGCCTGGCGGCGGCTCCAGCCCAGCGCGTGCAGGCCGGTGTCGACGACAAGGCGCCCGGCGCGCATCGAATCCATGGTCAGCATGCCGAGCTTCGCGACGTCGTCGGAGTACAGGCCCATCTCGTCGGCGAGGCGCTCGGTGTAGAGGCCCCAGCCCTCGGCGTACGCGTTGAAGTCGCCGATGCGGCGCAGCAACGGGAGTTCGGAGAGTCCCTGCGCGAGACTCAGCTGGAAGTGGTGCCCGGGAATGGCCTCGTGGAACGCCGTCGCCTCGGCCGCGTGCCGGAACCGCTCCTCGGCCTTGTGGGTGTTGGCGAAGTAGATGCCCGGCCGGGAGCCGTCGATCGCGGGCCACATGTAGTACGCGGCGGGCGCGCCGGGCGCCGATTCGGCGGGGACCGCCTCGACCTTCCACGGCTGCGGCGGGATCCGGCCGAACCACTTCGGCGCCTCGGCTTCGGCCCTGGTGATGGCCGCGCGGGCGGAATCGAGCATCTCGTCGGCGTTGGACCAGCGCAACGCCGGGTCGGTGCGGAGCTTGCTGAAGATCTCCGCGAGGTCGGTGGTGCCGAAGACGTTCGAGCCGTACTCGCGGTACTCGGCGGCGAGGTTCGCGATCACGTCGAGCCCGGTCTGGTGCAGCTCACGCGGGGTGCGGACGGTCGTGGTGTGCAGTTCGGCGAGCAGGGCGTAGATGCGCTCGCCGTCGGGCAGCCAGCAGACGCCGGGCTTGTCCTCGGGGCGGCCGTGCGGCGCGATCTCCTTCGCGAGCACCTCGCGGTACTCCGTGATCGCGGGCCGGACGACGTCGCGCAGCAGGTCGGCGCGCCGGGTCTCGAAGTCGTCGTCGGGCGCGGGCTGGCGCAGCAGCGGGTCGGCCGACGGGTCGGCGAGGTGCCGGTCGAGGTACGCGACGGTGGATTCGACGAGGTACGCGACCGGGACCAGGCCGCGGGCGACGCCGTCGCGATGCCGCTGAGCGGCCTGCCGGAGGAATTCGGGGATCGCGGCGATCCGCCCGAGGTGGGCCTCCGCCTGCGCGCCCGTGCCGACCGACATCATCGGCAGCACGGTCAGCACCTCGGCGGCGGGCGAGATGAACAGGTCGCTGATGGTGAACTCGACGAACCGCGAGTCCAGCAGCGCGATCTTCGCCCGCGCCGACGCGATCAGGACGTCCCGGGTGGTCTTCTCCTCCGCGCTCAAGCCGTCGGTCCCGAGCGCTTCGGCCCGCTCGGCGAGGCCGGCGAGCTTCGCGCGGAAGACGTCTCCCGCGGCCTCGCTGAGATCGGTGAGCCCGGTCGATTCCGGGCGGAAGCCCTGCAAAGCGGGCGTGACCGGCTCGGCGTCGAAGAGGACTTCGACGAACTCGTCGGCGAGGGCGGAGACTTCGCTCATGTTTCTTCCCCAGGGGTCGGTGGAGGCGGTATCCCCGACCCTAATGGAGACCACGACCTACCGAAGCCGGGTTTTGCGGCACGCGGGCGGGCACTCCCGCGGCGCCGGGGGCGAGGCGGTAGCGTTCCCGGACGTGGCCGTGACCGATCCCGTGGATATCCGTCTGCTCGCCGCCCTCGCGGACCTGGGCAAGGCGGCCGTACACGAACTCGCGGCCAAGGTGGGGATGGATCCGCGCGAGGTCGCGTACCGGCTCGTCGCCCTCTCCGGCAGCGGGTTGCCGCTGCTCGTCGGCGTGGAAAGCGACCCGAACGGGCTACGCGCCGCCATCGCGAGCTCGCCGCCTTCCTGGGCACAGCAGCAGCAACCTCAGCAGCGTCCGCCCGCGCAGGGATCCGGACCGCACAACGTCCAGGGCACCCCCTCGGGTCCGTACAACGTCCAGGGGACGCCGTCGGGGCCGTACAACGTGCACGGAACGCCGTCAGGCCGCTACCCCGGCCCGCCGTCGGCTCCGGTCCGTCAGCCGATGGCACCGCCGCAGCAGCGCCCGCCCGCCCCTCAGCCGCAGTTCGCCGCTCCCCCGATGGCGCCCGCCGACCCGGTGATGAGCACCTGGGGCGTCCCGCAGACGGCGTCGTGGGCACGCGGCGACGAGCAGCAGCCCGCGCCGCGGCAGGTCCCGGAGGGCAAGAAGGGCAAGACCGGCGACGTCATGGAGACCCAGGGCCTGGAGGGCGAGCAGCTCACCGTCCAGCTGCTCGAGGTCCAGGATCCGGCGGACTACCTGTTCAGCGCGGCGGGTTACTCCCTGGAAGCCGGGGAACGGTCGGTCGTGGTGCACACCGAGATCACCAACCGCGGGAACATCCCGTTCGTCTCGCTGCCGGACAACTACCTCGAACTGCTCACCGCGGACGGCAAGCCGGTCACGAAGGCGCCGGTGTCCCTGACCTCGCGGCCGCCGCACAAGATCGGCGTCCGGCCCGGCGAGACCCTCGGCGGCCACACCGTCTACGTGCTGCCGGACGCCACCCGCGTGGTCGCCGTGCGCTGGTCGCCTCGGCCGGAACCCGACGAGCGCACGCTGACCTGGTCGATCGACGACTAGCCCGGCCTAGTTCTCGTCCTGCAGGATCCGCAGCGCGTTGGCCAGGTCGTCCGGGTACTCCGACTCGAACTCGACCCAGCGCCCGTCGGACGGGTGAGCGAAGCCGAGCGTCTTCGCGTGCAGCCATTGGCGGGAAAGCCCGAGTTTGCGCGCGAGCACCGGGTCGGCGCCGTAGGTCAGGTCGCCGACGCACGGGTGCTTGAGGGCCGAGAAGTGCACGCGGATCTGGTGCGTGCGGCCGGTCTCCAGCTTGATCTGGGCCAGCGACGCGGCACGGAAGGCCTCGACGACCTCGTAGTGCGTGACGCTGGGCCGTCCGCCCTGGACGACGGCGAACTTGTAGTCGTGCCGGGGGTGCCGGTCGATCGGCGCGTCGATGGTGCCGCGCGTCGGATCCGGGTGGCCCTGGACGATGGCGTGGTAGCCCTTGTCGACGGTGCGTTCCTTGAACGCCCGCTTGAGCACGGTGTACGCGTGCTCGCTCTTGGCCACGACCATCACGCCGGTGGTGCCCGCGTCCAGCCGGTGCACGACACCCTGGCGTTCGGCCGCGCCCGACGTCGCGATCCGCAGCCCGGCGGCGGCGAGACCGGCAACGACGGTCGGCCCGTTCCAGCCGGGGCTCGGGTGCACGGCGACACCGACCGGCTTCGAAATCACCACGATGTCGTCGTCGTCGTGCAGGATCTTCATCCCGTCGACGTGTTCCGCGACGACCTCGATGGGCGACGCCGGATCGGGCAGCGTCACCTCGAGCAGCCCGCCCGCGGCCAGCCTGTCCGACTTCCCGGCGGGCCTGCCGTCGAGCAGGATCTCGCCGGATTCGGCGAGTTCCGCCACGACCGTGCGGGAAAGTCCCAGTAGTTTCGCCAGCCCCGCGTCGACGCGCATGCCGTCGAGCCCGTCGGGAACGGGCAACATCCGCGCGCTCATGCGCTCGCCGCCTTCTTCTTGTCCTTTGTAGACGATCCGTCGTAGTCCTTGCCCAGCAAGGAAAGGATCACGATGAGTACCCCGCCGACGCAGATCGCGGAGTCGGCGACGTTGAAGATCGCCCAGCCCTGCCCGTTCGGCGCGAACGCGGAGATCATGTCGACGACGTGTCCTTGCAGCGGGCCGGGGGCCCGGAAGATCCGGTCGGTCAGGTTGCCGAGCGCGCCAGCCAGCACCAGGCCGAGGCCGATCGCCCAGCCGACCGAGCGCAGCCGCCGGGCCAGCCAGACGATGGCGACCACGACCGCCACCGCGACCAGCGCGAGCACCCAGGTCAGCCCGGTCGCCATCGAGAAGGCGGCACCGGGGTTGCGCACCAGCTGGAAGTACACCAGCCCGCCGAGGAACTCGACCGGCTGCTTGCCCTCCAGCGTGGACACGGCGATCTGCTTGGTGAGGAGGTCGATCCCCCACAGCACCGCGGCGACGGCGAACACCACGGCGACGCGCTTCTTGGGCAGCGGCGGCGCCGGTGGTTCGGTTTCGGGCTCTGTACTCACGCCCCCATTGTCCACGGAGCGTGCTCAGGTCTCCTCGGCGGCTGTCTTCGGCCTGCTCAGCAGGGCCGCGAACGCCCCGGCGAGCGCGACCAGCGACGACAGCACCAGCGCGAGCTGTCCCTGGGCGACCACGACGGCGCAGAGCACGAACGCGGCGGCCACGACCAGCACCAGCACGCTGCGGTCCAGCCAGGCGAGCAGTACCAGGCCCAGCGTCACCAGGATCGCGCTCCGCGCGTCGCCGTCCATGTCGAGTTCCCAGTAGCCGACCAGATCCGCCAGCACGATGGCGACCAGCCCGCCGAGAGCGATCGCGAGGACCTTCCACCACGGCAAGCGCTTCGACCGCAAGGCATAGAAGAGCACGGTGCCGAGGTACACCGCGAGCACGGCGAACAGCCAGTCGTCCATCCGGCTCATGCCGATGACCGAAACGGCGGACACGGCTTCACGGCTCATCTCCACGCCGTAAAGCCCTTGGTACTGCCCTTGCCCGAGAGGAGGCGCGTAGGCGAACCACCCCTCGGAACGGCTCGTGCCGACGGACAAGGCCACCACCGTCAGCTGGGCGAAACCCAGCAACGCCAGCGGAAACCAGTAACGCGGTCGCTCGCTCCCCATGCGAGGGGAGAGTAGTGGGTCAGGCGCAGAACGGGGGAAGCTCCCGCGGGTCGTTCTCCGGCACCCAGCGGCCTTCCGGCTTCTCGTACTGCCAGCGGGCGCCGCGGGCGACGATCTGGCGCAGCGCCAGGACGAGCCGGTCCACGTGCTCGGCGGTGCTGCCGAGGCCGAGGCTGACCCGGACGGCCTGCTGACCGGTCGAACCGGTGGCGGCGATGAGTCGTTTGGTCGCGATGTGCGCGCAGAACGCGCCGTCCCGCACGCCGATGCCGTACTCCGCGGACAAAACCGCGGCGAGCCAGCCCGGGTCGAAGCCGTCGACGACGAAGCTCAGCGTGCCGACGCGGTCGACGGGCGCGTCGAACAGCCGCAGCTCGGCGAAACCGGGGACACCGGCGAGACCACGGCGCAGCCGTGCCAGCAGCTCGTCCTCGTGGGCGACGATCGCGTCCCAGTTCCCGGCCAGCGTCTCGCAGGCGACACCGAGCGCGTAGACGCCGACGGTGTTGGGGGAACCGGCTTCGTGCCGCTCGGCGCCGGCGTTCCAGACCACGCCGAAGTCTTCGGAGTCGCGGGTGACGAGCTTCGTCGCGCCGCCACCGGCGAGGTACGGCTGGGCGGCGCGCAGCCAGTCCGCGCGGCCGATCAGCGCACCGGCCCCGAAGGGCGCGTACAGCTTGTGCCCCGAGATCGCGATGTAGTCGACGTCCAGTTTGCGCAGGGAGATCCGGCGGTGCGGCGCGAGTTGCGCGGCGTCGAGCGCGATCCGGGCGCCGTGCCGCCGCGCGACGGCGGAGATCTCCTTGACCGGCAACAGTTCCCCGGTCACGTTGGACGCGCCGGTGATGACGACCAGCCGCGGGCCCTGAGGGCAGTCCGCGAGCGCTTCGTCCACGGCGGACACCGCGGCGAGGCGGGTGCGCGGGGTCTGGATCCGGCGGACGTTCGGGCCCTTCCACGGCAGCAGCGCGGCGTGGTGCTCGGTGTCGAACACGACGACCGACGTGTGCTTCGGCAGGCTGCGCGCGAGAAGGTTGAAGGAATCGGTGGTGTTGCGGGTGAACACGACGGTGTCGGTCGACCGCGCGTCGACGAAGTCCCGCAGGATTCCGCGCGTCCGCTCGTAAAGCTTGGTGGAGACCTGCGAAGCGAACCCGGCGCCGCGGTGGACGCTGGCGTACCAGGGAAGGAACTCGTCGACGGCGTCGCGCACCTTGTCCAGGCAGGGAGCGCTCGCCGCGTGGTCGAGGTTGGCGTACCCGATGTCGCCGCCGGTGACCAGCGGGACCCGCAGATCGGCACACGCCACGGCCGGGATTTCGCGGGTGGCAACGGTTTCCGCGACAGTGGCGGAGGGGGTGGCGGGGGTGCTGGTGCGTTCGAGAGCGAGAGTCATCGTCATCCTCCGGGCCTGGGGACCCGACGAGGATCCCGCGCTTGCCCGCCGCACCACGCGACGAGCCAGGTCCTCACCCGGGGCACCCCACCGCGGAAGGAGGGTTGCCGGTCAGCTAGCCGGGGCTTGACGCTGACACTCGTGACCTACGAACGAAGTTAGCGGATGCACCCGCGATCGAGCCACCCCTCGTCCGGATGTTGAGACGCCGGTCACGCGTTCCGCGACCGAGGAGAACCCCCGCGTTTCGTCCTCTAGTTGCGGTACTTGCACGTGCAAGTACCGCAACTAGAGGACGAATTGCGGGAGGTCAGACGCGGAATCGGCCGGGCAGGGGGATGGTCGCACGGGACGAGACCTCGGTGGCCGTACCCGAGTACTGATCGGTGCCCGCGGCGAACTGCCAGCCGCCGAAGGTCTTGCCGTCGACCGCTTCGCCGTAGGCCTCGGCGACCTTGGTCGAGACCTCGTCGTAGGACATGCCGTTCCAGTTGCCCGCGCCGACGCCGAAGTCGCGCGAGTCACCGCCCTTGGCGGCGGCGGGCAGGGTCCACAGGGTGAAGTGCACATGGGCGCCGGTGCTGCTGCCGCCACAGGGCAGCGCGTTGCCGGTCCGGCCGAGGGCGTCGCCCGGGACGACCCGCTGGCCGTCGGTGACCGAAATGCCCTCCATGTGGTAGTACCCGGTCCGCCAGCCGCCGTCGTGGTCGACGGTCACCCAGTCGCCGCCGTCGCAGTGCTGGATCCGGACCGTCCCCGCGAGCGGGGCGCGAACGGTCTTGTCCCCCGGGCTGAAGTCGATGGCGTTCTTCACGCCGGAGGTCCCGTTGTCCGAGTGGATCCCCGCCGAGTAGACCGTCTGGCCGGTGTCGAACGGCAAGCCGAACGCCGGGAACGCGCCCGCGGCCGCGGCCGCGGGCGGCGCCGAGAGAACCACCCCGACGAGAACGGCGGTGGCCCCCAGACCGGCGAACCGCACAGGAAGTTTCGTCACCTTGCGTACTCCTTACCCCGTGACACTCACCCATTCGATGGAGTGGATTGCGGGGAAAGTAATCCAAAAGGAGTACAAAAGGGAACAACTCGTAGTGAAATTTCTGAGATCAGCCGACGAAAGACTGGTGCGATCTCGTGACCTATTGGCCGGATTCGCCCTTCCACCTGGCGAGGCGTCCGGCACGGTCGACGGCCCGGAGGCGTCGTTCGGCCGCGTCACGGGCGTCGGACGTGGTCACGACGAGTAACTGATCACGTTCCTGGAGCCGGGTGTCCTTGTTGGGCGTGAAGCCGATGCCGTCGCGCACGAGCAGGCTGATCGTCGCCCCGATCGGCAACCGCAGCTCCGCCAGATAGACGCCGTGCATCTTCGACCCGGGATTGATCCGGACCTGCAACAGGTCGGCGCCCATCTCGTCGAGCGGCGCGGAGTCGACGTCGATCTCGTGCGCTTGGGCGTGCTGGGCCAGCCCGAGCACTCTCGCGAGCGGGCTCAGCGTCGCGCCCTGGAGCAGGGTCAGCACGATGACCAGCACGAACACGGCGTCGACCAGCTCCTGCGCACCGGGCACCCCGGACGACAGCGGGATCAGCGCGAGCACGATCGGGACGGCCCCGCGCAACCCGGCCCAGGACAGGAACACCTGTTCTCGCCAAGGGATCTTGAACGGCAGCGCGGACAGCACCACCGACAGCGGACGGGCGAGCAGCAGCACGACGGCGCCCGCGACCAGCCCCTGGATCAGGCTTTCGAAGATCCGGCTCGGCGAGGCGAACAGGCCCAGCAGGACGAACAGCCCGATCTGCGCGAGCCAGCCGAGCCCCTCCGCGAAGGACAGCGTGTCGGACCGGTGCGGCAGCTTCGAGTTCCCCAGCACCAGGGCGGCGACGTAGGTGGCGAGCAGGCCGGAGGCGTGCGCCAGCTGCCCGCTCGAGTACGCCACGACACAGACAGCGACCGTGGCCAGCGGATACAGGCCGGTCGCCGGCAGCGCGGCCCGTCGCAGCGCGTGCGCGCCGATCCAGCCGAAGGCCAGGCCGATGACCAGCCCGGCGGCGAGTTCGTAGACCACCAGCAGCGGCAGCGACCAGTCGATGGTCGTGCCCTCGGCCAGCACGACGACGGCGATGTACGCCGGGGCGTCGTTGATGCCCGACTCGATCTCCAGCGCGCCGACGAGCCGCTTCCCGACCCCCGCCGATCTCAGCACCGAGAACACCGCGGCGGCGTCGGTCGAGGCGAGCACCGCGCCCCACAGCAACGCCATCCGCCAGTCGAGGCCCAGCAGCCAGTGCAGGGCCGCGCCGGTGACCGCGATACTCACCGCGACGGCCACTGTGGACAGTGCGATTCCGATGCCCAGCGAGGGTTTCACGGCCGTCCACCGGGTGGTGAGACCACCTTCGGACAGGATCATCACCAGCGCGGCGAGGCCGAGCGACTGGGTGAGCTCGGGGTTGTCGTACTGGATGCCGAACCCGGCTTCGCCGAGTAGCACCCCCATGCCCAGGTAGAGCAGCAGCGAGGGAAGGCCGACCCGGATCGACACGCGGACGGCGATCACGGCGACGAGCAGGACGGCACCACCGGTACCGAGAATGAGCGGGAGCTGCTCCATGTCGCCTCCCGTCCGGTCGCCGTGAGGGCTCCAGAATAGTGAGGCGGTGATCGTCACTCGTTCGTGTACCGGTCGAAAACCGTCCGGATAGCCTGTGTTACAGACTGTCCTTTACGGACTCCGCAGGGCCACCAGGTCCACCCCGAGTTCCGCGAACGGTTTCTCCGCCGCGGGCAGGACTTTCACCGCGCGGTTGCCCTCACGGGACAACCAGCCGGCACTCACTCCGTGAGACAGTAATGCCGCCGGGACCCGGCCCGCCAAATGATCACGCCGCACTGTCCAATCGAGACAGTCGCGCAGCATCGGACGGCGGCTTTCGGCGATCTCCACCCCGAGGGCGCCGAGCACCTCGCGTCCGCGACCGGTCAACGTCAGGCCGTCGGCCTCGTCGATCAGCCCGGCGGTGAGCATCCCGTCCCGCAGCGCGACCCCGACCGTCCCGGCCAGGTGGTCGTAGCAGGTCCGGGCGAATTCGAGCCGCTTCACCCGGACCGACGAGCGCAACCCCTTCACCGGGCGATGCTCGGCGTGCTGCGCCAGATGCTCGATCAGCTCCGCCACCCGGGGGTCGGCGATCCGGACGTAGCTGTGCCGCCCCTGTTTGACCCGCACGACGAAGCCGGCCTCGGTCAGCTTCGTCACATGCTCACTCGCCGTTGACGCGGCGACTTCGGCCGCTCCGGCCAACTCGGTCACAGTCCAGGCACGTCCGTCGAGCAGCGCGAGGCACATCGACGCGCGGCTCGGATCGGCGAGCACGGCCGCGACCTCGGCCAAGGCGATCGTTTCCATGAGTTCACCGTAGAAGACGCACGGTTCGGCGACGGCCGAAACGTCAGCCCGCCAGGAACTTCGCCGCCAGCCGGACCGCGGGCCCGGAATCGTTGGAGCCCTCGAGCATGACGGCGAACGCGACGTCGCCGCGATACCCGACGAACCAGCCGTTGGCGTCGGCACCCGAGCCGAACTGCGCCGTCCCGGTCTTGCCGAAGACGGCGCCGCTGCCCTTCAGCGCCTTCGCGGTCCCCGTCGTGCAGACCTCGCGCATCATCGCCCGGACCTGGTTCAGCACCCCGGCCGGCGGGGCCTGGTAGCCGGTGTTGACCTTGGTCTCGAGCCCCTGCCACAGCTTCGGCACCACCGGCTTCCCCGTGGCGACGGTGGCGGCCATGAGCGCCGCGCCCAGCGGGCTGACCTGCACCCTTCCCTGCCCGATCCCGGCCTCGACCTGCTCGTCGCCGCCCGCCGACGGCTCCACCTTGCCGGTCTCGGTCGCCAGTCCCGGGATCTCGAAGTCGGCGTTGAGACCGAACTGGCTCGCGGCCTTCGCGAGGCCGTCCGCGGGCAGTTGCCCGGCGAGCCGCCCAAAGGTCGTGTTGCACGAGGCGGCGAAGGCCGTCTTCAGCGAGACGGTCCCCAGGTCGAACCCGTTTTCGTTCTTGAGCGTGCGGGTCCCGATCTGCTCACTGCCCGGGCAGGCCACCGGCGAGTCGGCGGAGATCCCGCCCTTCTGCAGCGCCGCGGTCGCCGTGGCGATCTTGAAGGCCGAACCCGGCGAATAGAGGCCGTTGAGCGCCTTCGGCTGGTCCCCGGCCGCGCCGTTCTGCGCGACGGCCAGCAGTTCGCCCGAAGTCTTCATCGCGACGATGATCGCCGGCCCCTGGAAGCCGTCGACGGCCTTCTGCGCGGCGCTCTGGGAAGCCACGCTCAAGGTCGAAGCCAGCGGTTCGTCACTCTCGCCCGCCTGCCCGAACAGCGTTTCGACCGGCTTGCCGGAGGCATCGACCCGCGACACGGTGACGGTGGCGGGCGTCCCGGAGCCGCCGTTCTGCTCGGACGCGACCTTCGACAGCGCCCCTTGCAGGATCGGCGCGACACCCGCCGCGTCACCGCCGACGAGGGCTTTGCCGTCCCTGTCGGCCACGACCGGCTTCGCCGAAACGGGAGCCACGGAAAGCTGCTGACCGGCTTCGAGCTTCGGGTGGATCACCGACATCGCCCAGCGGACGACCCATTTCCCGGCGTTGCGGACCAGCTCCAGCTTGCCTTCGTACTTCCAGACGCTGTTGCCCGTGAACGTCCACGAAGCGTGGAAGGTGGCCGACGTCGTGGTCGCGTTCCCCGGCGTCGTCGGAACCTCGCCCAGGGACGTCTTGACCGGCGCCCCTCTGAGCGCGGCGCGCGCCGCGGACAGGGCGGCCGTACCCGCCGCCGGATCGTCGACCGGCGCACCGGTCAGGTCACCGGTGTCGAACTGCCGCAGGAACCGGGCGGCGACCTGGGCGGGGCTTTGGAACGCGCTCTCGGTCGGCTCTCCGGGGCCGCCGGTGGCGGCGGGCGCCGGATCCTCCTTGACCAGCAGCACCACCGCGGCCACCACGATGGCGACGACCGCCAGCGCGGCGCCGATCAGGATCCCTCTTTTCCGGGCAGGACTCATGGACTCGCTCTCCCCCAGTACGGCGCGTACCTCGCGCGCCCCCGGGCCAGCCTGCCGATTTCCCCCGCGCGAGGCGGCGCGGCGGCGAGAAAGCGACGGTTCCGAATCCTTTTCGTGATCCCGGTGAGCGAACCTGCCCCGATGTCATGAAAGGGGCTTTCAGGACATTTTTCGTCCTGAAAGCCCCTTTCATGACACTCGTGGAGTGGGGCGAAGGTCAGGCTTTGGCGACCGCCACGGTCACCTTGGTGCCCTCCCCGACCGTTCCGGCCGAGCCGTCGGCGACGGCGCCGTAGGCCACCGAAGTCGCCAGGGTCTCCGAAGCGATGAACTCCTCGTGCGTCTTCGCGGCCGTGACCACGTCCTCCGGCGCGTCGACCGTCAGCGCGATCCGGTCGGCGACGTCGAGACCGGCGTCGCGGCGAGCCTGCTGGACGACCCGGACCAGGTCGCGGGCCAGGCCCTCGGCCGCCAGTTCGTCGGTGACCTCGGTGTCGATCAGCACCAGCCCCGCCCCGCCGGGCAGTTCCGCGGCCGCGCCGCCGCCCTTGGCGACCAGACGCCGGTCGTACTCGCCCTCGACGAGCTCGATCCCGGCGGCCACGACGGCGCCGCTCTCCGACGTCGTCCACTCGCCGGCCTTGACGGCCTTGATCACCGTCTGGACGTCCTTGCCCAGCCGCGGCCCGGCCGCGCGGGCGTTGACCGCGACCTCGAAACCGCCGTGCGCCGCGACGTCCGCGGTCAGCTCGACCGACTTGACGTTGACCTCGTCGCGCAGGATGTCGGTGAACTCGCGCAGCGAGTCGGCCTCGTGCGCGGCGACGACTAGCTTGGCCAGCGGCAGCCGCACCCGCAGCTTGTTCGCCTTGCGCAGCGAAAGCGCCGAGGACGCCACCTGCCGCACGCGGTCCATCGCCGTCACCAGCGCCGCGTCGGCGGGCAGGTCGAGCGCGTTCGGCCAGTCGGCCAGGTGCACCGAACGGCCGCCGGTCAGGCCGCGCCAGACGACCTCGGTGGTCAGCGGCAGCAGCGGCGCCACCACCCGGGACGTCACCTCCAGCACGGTGTGCAGGGTGTCGATCGCGTCCTGCTCGCCCGCCCAGAACCGGTCACGCGAGCGGCGCACGTACCAGTTCGTCAGTACCTCGAGGAAATCGCGGACGGTCGAGCAGGCACCGGCGACGTCGTAGGTGTCGAGCGCGTGCTCGACGTCGGTCACCAGTTCGTGCGCCTTCGCCAGCACGTACCGGTCGAGGAGGTGCTTCGAATCAGTACGCCACTGACCTTCGACGCCCTCGGCGTTCGCGTAGAGCGCGAGGAAGTAGTACGAGTTCCACAGCGGCAGCACCGCCTGGCGGACGGCGTCGCGGATGCCCTTGTCGGTGACGACCAGGTTCCCGCCGCGCAGGATCGGGCTCGCCATCAGGTACCAGCGCATCGCGTCGGAACCGTCGCGATCGAAGACCTCGTTGACGTCCGGGTAGTTGCGCAGCGACTTGGACATCTTCTGGCCGTCCGAGCCGAGCACGATGCCGTGCGAGATGCAGGTCCGGAAGGCCGGCCTGTCGAACAACGCCGTCGCCAGCACGTGCAGCAGGTAGAACCAGCCGCGGGTCTGCCCGATGTACTCGACGATGAAGTCACCCGGGTAGTGGTGCTCGAACCACTCGGTGTTCTCGAACGGATAGTGCACCTGGGCGTACGGCATCGAACCCGAGTCGAACCAGACGTCGAACACGTCCTCGATCCGGCGCATGGTGGACTTCCCGGTCGGGTCGTCCGGGTTGGGCCGGGTCAGCTCGTCGATGAAGGGCCGGTGCAGGTTGTCCAGCCGCACGCCGAAGTCGCGCTCGAGCTCTTCGAGCGAGCCGTAGACATCCGTGCGCGGGTACGCCGGGTCGTCCGACTGCCACACCGGGATCGGCGTGCCCCAGTACCGGTTGCGGGAGACCGACCAGTCGCGGGCGTTCTCCAGCCACTTGCCGAACTGGCCGTCCTTGACGTTCTCCGGGTACCAGGTGATCTGCTGGTTCAGCTCGATCATCCGGTCCTTGAACTCGGTCACCGCGACGAACCACGACGAGACGGCGCGATAGATCAGCGGGTTCCGGCAGCGCCAGCAGTGCGGGTACGGGTGCTCGTAGGTCTCGTGGCGCAGCAGAACCGCGCCCTGACGGCCGGCGGAACCGGTGCCGTTCTTGAGATCCTTGATGATGTTCGGGTTGGCGTCGAACACCTGCTGGCCCGCGTAGTCCCCGACGGTCGCGTCGAACTTGCCCTGCGCGTCGACCGGCGTGACCGGCACGATCCCGACGGCGTCGGTGACGGCCTTGTCCTCTTCACCGTAGGCGGGCGCGATGTGGACGATCCCGGTGCCGTCCTCGGTGGTGACGTAGTCCGCGGACAGCACGCGGTGCGCGTTCTCGTGTCCGGCGAAGTACGGGAACGGCGGGGCGTAACGGGTTCCGAGCAGCTCGGTGCCGGTGTAGTGCCCGACGACAGCCGGCTCCTCGCCGAGTTCGCGGGCGTACGAGGCGACGCGCGCTTCGGCGAGCAGGAACCGCTTGCCCTCCTGCGCCTCGGATTCCACGACGACGTACCGGACGTCGGGGTGCACCGCTGTCGCGAGGTTGGACGGCAGCGTCCACGGGGTCGTCGTCCAGATCAGCAGATAGGTGCCGTCGAGTTCGTTGTCGTTGCCCTCCAAACGGAAACCGACCGTGACGGCTGGGTCCTGACGGCTGGCGTAGACGTCGTCGTCCATCCGCAGCTCGTGATTGGACAGCGGCGTCTCGTCGCGCCAGCAGTAGGGCAGGACGCGGTAGCCCTCGTAGACCAGACCCTTGTCCCACAGCTGTTTGAACGCCCAGATGACCGATTCCATGTACTTGACATCGAGGGTCTTGTAGTCGTTGTCGAAGTCGACCCAGCGGGCCTGGCGGGTGACGTAGTCCTGCCATTCGCCGGTGTAGCGCAACACAGACTCGCGGCACGCATCGTTGAAGACGTCGATGCCCATGGCGTCGATCTCGGCCTTCTCGGTGATCCCGAGCTGGCGCATCGCCTCGAGTTCGGCGGGCAGGCCGTGGGTGTCCCAGCCGAAGCGGCGCTCGACGCGCTTGCCCTTCATGGTCTGGTAACGCGGCACCAGGTCCTTCACGTATCCCGTGAGCAGGTGACCGTAGTGCGGGAGACCGTTCGCGAACGGCGGGCCGTCGTAGAAGACGTACTCGTTCGAGCCGTTGACGCCGGGGTCGCGGGCGTCGATCGAGGCCTGGAAGGTCCGATCGGATTCCCAGTACGCGAGGACGCGCTTTTCCGACTCGGGGAACGAAGGCTGCGACGGGACGCCGGTCTCGCCGTCCACCTGTGCCTTGGGATACATCTTCGGTGCTCCTCGCGGTTCGTCTCACTCGTACGGGCTTTCACCCACACGGGGACGAGACGGCCGTTTCCGGCGCGTTCCGCGGTACCACCCCGCTTGCCCTTCCGGTGGTGTTCCGGCTGGGCCGCTCATTCGACGGCTGTGACGGGCCGTACCCGTCCGGTTCTACTGGGGGCGCGAGCCCTGTTCTTCCGGAGGCTCCCCGGTGATGGCCGGATCGGTGCCTGGTACTTCAAGGGTAGCGCGCGGGGGCAACCGGGTTGTCCGGGGTGGGTGGCTCAGCCTCGACGCGAGCCTGCTCCGGCTCCCCGACCGACAGTTTCGACGATACTGCGGACATGGAGCGAGACGCGTGGGTAGCCGAGCAGTCGCGGAACTTCACGGCACTGCTCGGTGAGAACATCGAGGCGTGGGCCGGAGTGGAGATGGCGCTGCGAGAGGACGTGCCGGGAACCGGTCCACAGTTCACCGATCCGGAAGTCCCTTGCCTCCAGCTGTACTGCCTCCAGGCTTGGCTGGCCGACGGCAGCGCGGTGGATATCGGCACCTACCAGGACGACGACAGGTTCGGCCTCAGCGGCCATTCGGCGAGCAGGTCCTACGATGACGGCAGCTGGAACGGGATCTATCGATGGCGGAACTTCCCTGAATTGCCGGTCGGCCCGGTCGAGGATGTGGCCGTTTTCAGCGACCAGGACCTCTTGGCCGAAGTCCACTTCCGGATCGGGGCCCGGTCACTGGTGCTGGCCGGGGGTGAACTGGAGGAGACACACGGGGGCGGACTGATCTTCCAAAGGCTCGACGAATCGGTCCTCGCCTTCACCGATCCTTGCGCGGTTGAGCAGGTTCCATGGCACACGGCTCGACGGATCAGCCGTGTGCCGGATGAGAGCGCAGACGTGTAGGCCGTTATACAGCGGTTTCGGACACCTTGATTCCCGTCCTATACAGCCGGACAGAGAAGAACTCCTATGTTCTGAGGTGCATGGTGTTGCGTCTGGGTTGTCCGGTGGGGTCGAGGTAGGCGGGTGCGGTGAATTCGGGGAGTCCGTCCTGCGCGATGGCGACTTTCCATTCGCTGTGATGGATCAACCGGTGGTGAGTCGGCGGCGGGAGTTTCACCCGCCGCCGCTCTCAGAACCGTGCGTGACACTCTCGCGTCACACGGCTCCCGCTGTCGAACCTGCCGGG
>NZ_JBVILA010000048.1:0-16192 GCF_055580625.1 Amycolatopsis sp. NPDC031561
CGTTAGAACGCTCTTTACCACTCACGACCCTCTCGTACGACTACGCAAAGCGCCCAAATCAGGCACTTCGATCCCGGCTGGCGTCCTCTGTAGACAGTCGCGCCCCGGGTTCGGTGCTGGCGACTCATCCAGCCTGATCGATCAGAGCGACAGTCATCGAAGGGCGCATTCCAGGATCAACTTAAGCTACGTGGCATTGGGTTCTAGCTTTCTTTGCCACTCACGACCCCTGCCGCAAAGCGTACATATGGGCATCAATCAGACATTTACCCGCCCCGTGTCCTATGTAGACATCCGGAGTACGGTCGGCTCTCGTCGGCCAGTCCAGATCCGAAGTAGCCACACGGACTCGCTTGATCGTGTCCGGACACCGAGGTGATCGCCGAACCGACGGCGACCATCGTGGTCACGCCGATTCTCGTCACCCGTATCACGATCGACCTCCATCCCCGGCACGTTGGACCGACTATCTTGATCATGCGCGAAAGGCCCTTCCTGATTCGCGGAGGCATGTCACTCAATGAGCGACCGGTGAATTCCCAACCCGGCCACCTCACCAAGGTGCCCACCCGATCTGGCGCGAACCTGGGATTTTCCTAGCACCCCCTGTCTGGCCCGCCATTCCCTCCACGATCATCGATCGTTGATGTGACACGGCGAAGAACTTTTGACGATATAGGGAAGAAATGGCATGTACTTCTGCGTCATCCGTCGACCCGATCCCGATTCACCATGAATTTCCCAGATCAATTCCGTTGACCATCGGCGAGAGGGGGACGAGTTGCAAAACTCAGGGAATTCTGGGATTTTCCTTGTATCCTCCCTCGTACTTGACTCGGGGAGGAGGGGCCTTGATCGAGTTCGGACTTCTGGGAGAGATAGAGGCCCGCTGGAACGGCGAGCCGGTGGAACTCGGCCACAAGCGGCAGCGATCGGTGTTGGTGGTACTCCTGGCCGAACCGAATCGAGTGATGTCCGCGGACCAGCTGATCGACCGGGTATGGGATCGGCAACCACCCCGTGGTGCCCGTGGCACGCTGTATGGCTACCTGTATCGGCTACGGCAGGCATTGGCCGAAGCCTCGGACGTCGACATCGTGCGGAGATCCGGCGGCTACGCGCTGAGCGTCGACCTCCAGGCCGTGGACCTGCACCGGTTTCGTGCCATGATCGGCCGGGCCAACGAGGCCGAAGGGGAACGCGCGCTGACCCTGTTCGACGAGGCGCTCGGACTGTGGCGGGGCGAAGCCTTCGCCGGGATCGATCTTCCGTTCGTCAATGCCCTGCGGGACACGGTGAACAAAGAGCGGCTCGCGGCGCAGTTGGACCGCAACGACCTCGCGTTACGCCTTGGACAGCACGCGGTGTCGCTGCCCGCTCTCGCTGCCATGGCCGCCGCGAATCCGCTGAACGAACGTGTGGCCTGCCAACTGGTGCTGGCCCTGTATCGCGATGGCCGTGCGGCCGAGGCGCTGGAGCACTACGAACAGATACGAAGACGGCTGGCCGACGAGTTCGGCGCCGACCCCGGGTCCGCCTTGCGGGAGTTGTATCACCGGCTGCTGACGGCCGACCCCGTCTTGTCCGCCCCCGCCAGGCCGCGTACACCGCCGCGGCAACTTCCCTCACCGCCCGGGTCGTTCGTCGGCCGGGCTCGCGAACTGGCCGAGCTCGACAGCTTCCTGGACGCGCGGGGCGACACCGATATCGTCGCCACGATCGATGGCAGTGGTGGCATCGGCAAGTCCTGGCTGACCTTGCACTGGGCTCACCACAACCTCGGCCAGTTCCCGGACGGACAGCTGTACTGGGACCTTCGCGGGTTCGATCCGGCCGCCGGCCCCGTGCCGCCGACCGTCGTACTCTGCGGGTTCCTCGAAGCCCTCGGTATCGATCCCGGAACGATCCCGACGGGCACCGATGCCCAGGCCGGACTGTTCCGCAGTGTGACCGCCGACCGCAGGTTGCTGATCATTCTGGACAACGCCAGGGACTCCGCCCATGTCCTGCCTCTTCTGCCAGGGTCACCGTCTTGCACCGTCGTGGTCACGTCGAGGAACCAGCTCACCAGTCTGACCGCCTCGCACAACGCTCGACGGCTCACGGTGAAAGCGCTGACCACGGCGGAGGCGACCGAGCTGCTGACCCGCAAACTCGGCAGGGAGCGGGTGATCTCCCAGCCCGAGGCCGTCGCCGAGCTGCTGGGTCAATGCGCCGGTCTCCCTTTGGCACTGGGCATCGTGGCGGCGCGCGCCTGCACCAACCCCGGCTTTCCGTTGGCGGTGCTGGCCGACGAGCTACACGATGTTTCCACCCGCCTCGACGCTCTGGACACCGGTGAGCCGACGAGCAGCGTCCGTGCGGTGTTTTCCGCCTCCTACCAAGCCCTTCGACCGGAGGTCGCGAGGGTTTTCCGGCTGCTGGGCCTGGTATCGAGCCCCGACATCGGCCTCGCCGCGGTGGCGAGTCTCGCCGGTCAGCCCAAGGCCGGCACGCACATCGCCATGCGCGGTCTCGAGGCGGCGCATCTCGTGCAGCAGCCTGTCCCCGGCCGATATCGTATGCACGATCTCGTCCGACTGTATTCGGCCGAACACGCGCAGTGCGACGAGTCCGCCGATTCCCGAACGGCGGCGGTTCGGCGATTGTGTCTTTTCTTTCTCCAGACGGCGTATGCCGCAGACCGCCTCGTCTATCCTCAGCGCCCGCCGATCACGCTGTCCTCGACGGAAACCGCCGGCGTGCCGCATTCGATAGTGGATCGCGCTTCCGCGATGACCTGGTTCGAACAGGAGTTTCCCTGCCTGCTCACAGTTCAGCACCTTGCCTCCGAGCAGGGCTGGGACACGCTCGTGTGGCAGCTGGCCTGGGTACTGCACAGTTTCTTCTGGAGATCCGGCGACTGGCATGACTGCGCCGCCGCTTGGAGCCTCGGCGTGGCCGCGGCCGACCGGCTCGGAGCGCCCGACGTCCAGGCTTTGGCTCGTCGCAACCTCGGCGAGGCCTGCGCCCACGTGGGTGACCACGACGGCGCTCTCAAGAATCTCGAGCACGCACTCGAACTGGCCGAGTCGAGCGACGACCGGCCCGCGTTGGTACTCACCCACCGATCGCTGTCGGTCGCGTGGGAACAACAAGGAGACGACGAGCGGGCGTTACGGCACGCCGAGCACATGCTGCGGCTCTGCGAAGACACCGGGGACCATTTGGGAACCGCCGACGCACTTCACGGGATCGGCTGGCTCCAAGCCCGGCTCGGCCAGCACCGGCGAGCGACCGCCACCTGCGAGCAGGCTCTTGCGCTTGTCAAGCAGCATGACCGTCGCGAGGCCGAAGCCGCCGTCCTCGACAGTCTCGGCTACATAGCCCACCACTCCGGGCAAAGGGCCATGGCGCTGAAACACTTTCACCAAGCGCTCGCACTGTGCCGGGACCTGGGCAACACCCACATCGAGGCGGAAGTCCAGGTCCACCTCGGCGAAACACTCCGCGCAGATGGCGAGCACGGGCAGGCTCGCCAGGCATGGCAGCGGGCCCTCCACCTCTATCGAGAACAGCACCGCGTGGCGAAGGCCGAGAGCGTCCGGCAGGAACTGGCCGCCGTGCCGCCCTCCACACCGTGAGCCGGAAACGACGATTCCAGCTTTCGCCCAGATCCTCTAGGGAAGATGAGTGACACCTGGCCGTCAGGTTACCCACCGAGACCAGGCGGACGAACGAACAACGAACGCTGAGGGAAGAATGCGACAAGTCAAACGACTCATAGTGGTATGGGCATCGGCGGGCGTACTCGGCCTGATCGCACCGGGCCTCCCGGTTGTTTTGCCCGATGCGGCCGTGTCCACGGCGAGCGCCGGCACCGTATCTCCGCCGGACGACTCACCGGCCGGAACCGCTTGGTGCACCAACGGCGTCCCGGGACGAAATTGGGACCCATGTTGAGGTAGCGAGGGCTCGGCCCTCCCAGGAGCAGGCCTCGCCATCGGCCACGGCAGGTGGTCTGATCTCGCGTTGCCGCGACGATCACGTCGCGTCGAGGGGTCGCGACGTGGTACCGGCTCGGCTCGCGGCGGTCGCGCCCTCGACACAGGCGACATCGGCCTTGTCGAGGGCGCGATTAGCGTCATCAAGGGTGCTCTCGGCCTCACGAAGTCCCGATACGAGCAGGACCTGCGGTGACGCCGCCGCGGCCCGGATGAAAGACTGTCCGGGTGATCACCCGGCTGCGGTCCTGTTGGTCCGCGATCCGGTACCTGGCAATCGGCGCGGCCTCGTCCATGGTCGCCTGGTTCGCTCTCATGGGCATGATCTTCGTGCTCGCGATGTGCCCGTTCGGCGTCGGGATCCCGGCGTTGCCGATCGCGCTCCAGCTGATCCGGCGTCCGGTCAACTTCGAACGACGGCGGGCCGCCCGCCTGCTGGGCGAGCCGATCCCCGAGCCGTACCGCGCCGGGAACCCGGTGACGGATCCGGCCTCACGGCGGGACCTCGGCTGGCTCGCTTTCCACGCCGCCACCGGCTTCATCATCGGGACGTTCGCCGTCGCGCTGCCGCTCGGCGGCCTCCGGCAGATCATCTCCGCGTTCGTCTGGCCGTCCGTCGACGGTGGCGTGGAGAGCTCGCTCGGCTTCATGGTGACGTCCTGGCCACTCGCGGCGCTCAGCGCGATCACCGGCATCGGCATGATCGCGCTGATGTTCCTGTTCCCCAGGGTGGCCCGTTGGCAGGCATCCGCCGCGAAGAAGCTGCTCGCTCCCGCACCCGGGGTCGTGCTGACCGACCGCGTCGTCGAACTGGCCGCGTCCCGCGCCGCCGCGCTGGAGGCGCACGGCGCCGAACTCCGTCGTCTCGAACGGGATCTGCACGACGGGACGCAGGCGAGGATCGCCGCGGTGGTGCTGCAACTGGGGATCGCCGACTCGATTTTCGAGAAGAATCCGGAAAAGGCCCGGGAATTGCTGGGCAAGGCGCAGGACACCGCGACCGGCGCGCTGGCCGAACTGCGGACCGTCGTGCGCAGTATCTATCCGCCGCTGCTGACCGACCGCGGCCTCGACGGCGCCGTCACCGCACTGGCGGACCGCTGTCCCGTTCCGTGCACCGTGGACGTTCTCAGCAGCAGCCGTCGCCCGGCCGCCGTCGAAGCCGCCGCCTACTTCGTCGTCGCCGAGATGCTGACCAACATCACCAAGCACTCCGGCGCCGAACACGCCTCGATCACCCTCGACGGCAACGCCGACACCCTGCTCATCGAAATCCGTGACGACGGCCACGGTGGCGCCGACGAATCCGGCGGCAGCGGCCTGTCCGGCATCCGCAAGCGCGCCGAAGCGTTCGACGGGACCTTGAAGCTGACCAGCCCGGCCGGTGGGCCGACCGTACTGAAAGTGGAGCTGCCATGCGGGTCGTGATCGTCGAGGACGACGCGCTGTTGCGCGAGGGCCTGGTGTTGCTGCTGAACACCTCGGGTATCGACGTCACCGCGGCGGTGGACAATGTGGACGAGTTCCTCGACCTGGTCACCAAGGAACGGCCCGACGCGGTGATCACCGACGTCCGGCTGCCGCCGACCCACACCGACGAAGGCCTCCGGGCCGCCGTCAAAGCCCGAAAGATGTACCCCGGGCTACCCGTCCTCGTGCTGTCCGCCCACGTCGAAACCGGCTACGCGGCCGAGCTCCTGGCCGACGGCAAGGGCGCCGTCGGGTACCTGCTGAAGGAACGGGTCGGGAAGGTCGAGAAGTTCCTCGACGCGCTGGACCGGGTCGTCAAGGGCGGGACGGCCATGGACCCCGAGGTGATCACCCAGCTGATGGCGCACCGCCGGGCGACCGACCCCCTCGAAGGACTGACCGCGCGGGAACGCGAGGTGCTCGGGCTGATGGCGGAGGGATACAACAACACCACCATCGCCGAACTGCTGGTGGTGAGCGATGGCGCGGTGCACAAGCACATCCGGAACATCTTCGCGAAGCTCGGGCTGCCGGAGGACAGTGGGCACCGGCGGGTTTTGGCGGTTTTGGCTTACCTGGGCGGGAAGGGCTGAGGCTGTCCTTTAGGGACGGTTGGCCGGTCACGCGGGACTGTGTGGATTGCTGCTACCCGATCTTTGCGTCTCCGGTTTCCCGAGAGGTGATCCGGTTCGTGAGACCGACCGCGCGTCCCACCGTGTTGCGTACCACGAGGCCCGCTCCGGTGCTGGGCACCATGAGCCTGGAGAGCAGGCCGACGCGTCGCTGCCGCGGTCGCACTTCGCGGCGGAGCCGCGACTCGTAGGCGGCGAACGCGCGGGCGTGATCGCCGTGGTGGGAGGCGAGTTCTTCCGCGAGGGCAAACGCTCCTGCCATCGCCATGCTGGACCCGTCGCCCAGCAGGGCCGTGGCCGCCGCCGCGTCCCCGAGCAGAACGACCCGTCCACGGGACCACGAGGGCATCCGGACGGTCGTCAGGGGGTCGAAGAACGGGGCCGGGTGGTCGAGGTAAGCCGCCACGAGCTCCGGCGCCCGCCACCGTACGTCGGCGTACGCGTCGGCCACGGTTTGCTTGTGGAGAGCGATGTTCTTGCGGTCGTAGGGCTCCGGCCGGGTGGCCCGGAAGGTGAAGATCGCGAGCGGTGTGGTGCGCGAGGGGTGGACGACCAGCATCCGGTTCGGCGCGGTCAACATCGTCAGCTCGCTCGGGTCGTCGATGGCGTCGGGTTCCAGCGGGACGGTCGCGCCGTAGAGACCCAGGTCGCTCACGAACTGCCGCTCGGGCCCGAACACCAGGCGCCGGATGGTGGAGTGCATCCCATCGGCACCGACCACCAAGTCGAAACGCCGTGGCGCGGACCGTCGAAAGGTGACGTCGACTCCGCCTTCGTCCTGATCGAGTGCGGTGACCGTGTCGTCGAACACGAACTCGGCATCGTCCCGCGCCGACCGGTGGAGCACCTCGGAAAGGTCGGCCCGGGTCACCTCGACCGTCGGCGACCCTTCCGAGGAGGTGGGAAGTCGCAGGACTCGTTCGCCGTCCGGGTCGAGCAGGGTCAGTGACCGATTGCGGGTGGCGAGCTCGCGCAACTGCGGAAGGATGCCCATCCGCTCGGCGACCGGCATCGCGGGCCCCTTCACGACGATCGCGCTGCCACCGGAGCGCAGCTGCCGGGCATGCTCGACGACGGTCGGCCGGTATCCGTTCCGGGCGAGCCGGTACGCGAGCGCGGGCCCGGCGATTCCGGCACCGACTATCAGCACCTCGGGCTTCTTCATGACAAGACCTCTCGGAGCGTCGACGACCATATTCCCGGCCGCCTAGGTACGAATGATTTCGTACCTGAGTAGAGCACGGCACTGAGGTACGATGCAAGACGTACCTGAAGGAGGTGTCCGTGGCCGGAAGGAACCTGGTCGGTCCAGAGGTCGATGCGCTCGAGCTGGGCGTGGTGCTTCGCGCTCTCGCTGACGAGCACCGTCGTTCGGTGATGACGGAGTTGGCCGCCGACCGCACCGACGGCGAGCGAGGCTGCAACTCGTTCGCTCTCCCGATCTCGAAGCAGACCCAGACCCACCACTTCCGGGTCCTGCGCGAAGCAGGCCTCATCGACGAGATCGACTACGGCAACCGCAAGGGCGTCCGCCTACGACGCGCGGACGTCGAGAGCAGGTTTCCCGGACTGCTCGCACTCCTGGAAGCCGAACACCGGGACGGAACTGCTCCTCACTAAAAAGAGCCTCTCGTCCCGGCACTCCCTCGTTCAGGCGATGTGACGATCGTGTCCCGCCCAGAAGGGCGCGCGTAACGCCCGCTTGTCGACCTTGCCGATCGCGGTCATCGGCAACGCGTCGGCGAAGTCCACATCGGACGGAACGAAATGCTCGCCTCCGAAAAACGCCCTGGCGTGCGCTCGAATCTCGTCGGCCGTCAGCGTTCCTGAAGACACCGGCACGACCACGGCGTGTACCCGCTCCCCCTCGCCGCCTTCACCCGGGACGCCGAACACGGCCACCGAACGGACCAGCGGATGCCGTGCGAGCGCGTTTTCGACCACGGTCGAGAACACCTTGGTGCCGTGCTCACCGGTGATGATGACGTCGTTCGCGCGGTCCAGCAGGTACAGGTACCCCTCGTCGTCGAACCGGCCGAGATCCCCTGTGCGCAACCATTCGGTACCGATCGGCGGCGCGCCGTGGTAGCCGTCCATCATCGACAGTCCGCGCACCATGACCTCACCGTCGTCGATCCGCGCCTCCATCCCCGGGACGATCCTGCCCACCGATTCGAGCAGCTCCGGCCGTCCGTCGAGTTCCGCCGCGGAGATACTCGCGATCATCGGCGCCTCGGTGAGGCCGTAGCCCTGCCCGACCACCGGCCCGAACATCTCCAACGCCTGGGCCAGCCGCCGTGGCGGAAGCGGCGCGGCACCCACCGAAAGCTGCCGCACGCTACTGACGTCGGTCGACGCCATGGCCGGATGATCGAGCACCGCCGCCAGCCGCGCGGGCGTGAGCGACAGTGAGGTGACCCGGTGTCCCGCGATCGCGTCCAGTACGGTGCCCGCGTCGAAACCCCTCTGCAGCACGACACTTTCCCGCCGCAGGATCGCCCCGAGCACGGTGGCGTTCCCGGTCATGTGCGTCATCGGCGCGATCAGCAGCGTGCGCCCCGGCCCCGCCGGATCCGGCGCGAAGATATGCGCCATCCCGTCGTAGATCCCGCTGTGCCGGATGAGTTTCGGCACCCCCGTGGTTCCCCCGGTGGGAAAGATGACGGTGACCGACCCCGGCAGGGCGGAAGGCTCGATACCTTCACGGGCCACCAGTTCGTCGAGCTCGACCACCCGTGCGTCATCGGCGGGCCATCCCGTCACCTGGTCGGTCACCAGCGTCGTGACCCCGGCCGCCGACACCGCCGCGAGCCGATCCGGCAGGCTCGCCGAAGCGGCGACGAGCAGCACTGTGGAACCCCGGAGCTGCGCGGCGATCTGCAGGAGGACGGTCTCCGGCCGGTTGCCCGCGTCGATGGCGACGACCCCGCCCTCGGGCAACCCCGCGTACAACCGCGACACCAGGTCGAGCGCCTGCGCGTAGCTGGTCACCTGGCCGTCCTGGACGAACAGCGCTTCGTCACCGGCGGACCGAAGCACACCCAGCACCCGGGTCAGGAACAGACTTTCCACAGCCCGGACCCTAGCCCAGCAGGGACACGGGACGCGCCGGCTTCGCGAACGTGGTCGAGGACCGCTGTGTCAACCGAGCGGCGGACCTTGAGGCTGGTACGGCATCGGGCGGGCCGATGATTTCGCCGTCACCATCGTGACGATGCCGATGACTCCGGCGGCGGCGAGCGCGACGAAGACGAACAGCGCGGCCACCAGGTACACCACGCGGAACCCGGTGGCGTCCGAGAGCAGCCCGCCGAGGAACGGCGCGATCACCAAGGCCAGGGCACCGAGGCCCGCGATCACCCCGGCCGCGGCGCCGCGACCGGTGCGGAGCCGCCGGATCAGGGCGACGGTCACGCCGATGGCCGCGCCCGCGCCGAGTCCGGTGAGCACCCGCGCGACCAGGAACAGGGCACCGCTGGGGGTGAAGGCGACCAGCAGCACACCGAGGAGCATCGAAAGGATCCCGGGCAGGGTCACCGACGTCGGGAAGCGCGCGCCGAGCAGCAGACCGGCGGGGAAGGCGATCGCGGCAGCGACGAGGTACGCGACGAGCCCGCTCAGCAGCAGGGACTCATTGGACATGCCCAACTCGATCTGCAGGGTCGCCCGGCCGTCGAAGCGGTAGATCACGGTGAGCAGGAACAGACCGATGAGCGCGGCGAACCCGGGCCCGATGACCAGCCACCAGGGCGGTCCGGCGGTCTGCTGCGGGTCGCCCTGCGTCGGCGTCGGCACGTACATGCGCACAACCTATAGCGACCGGCGATACGGATGGACCACTTCACGGAAAAGCCGCGGATGGTCGTACCCGCAGCGGTTCAGAGCCGCACATCGCGCCGAGAGGACGCGTCGAGTTTGCGGAGCACGTTGGCGACGTGGTCCTCGACGGTGCGCCGTGAGATGAACAGGGCTTGGGCGATCTCCCGGTTGGTGTGGCCGTTGGCCAGCAGGCGTGCGACGTCGTGTTCGCGCGGCGACAGCTGCGTGCCGTAGCTGCGGCGGCCACGGACGGACGGGATGACGGTGCCGGTGCTGCGGATGTGGTGACGGCAGCGGGCCGCGTCGACGGTGGCGCCCAGGGCGTCGAACGTGACGGCCAGCTCGCGGAACACCGCGGGATCGGCGCCGGTGACGCGAGCGGCCTGGTCGGCGCACTGCGCGGCCCGGTAGCGCTGCCCGAGTTCCTGGTATCGCAGCCGCGCGTCTCGGTAGTGCCGGTCCGCGTCGTCGCGCTCTCCCGCCGCGGCGGCCAGCTGTGCCTGGCACACCGTGAGCGCCATCCGCGCTGACGGCGCGTCGATGCCGTCCAGTTCCTCCTCGGCCTCCGCGACGAGTTGCCGCGCGGCGTCGGGCTCGTCGTCGGCGAGATGGCACGCGACCGCTTGGGGGACGATCTCGGCGGTCCACGCCCAGGAGCCCTTCGCGCGGAGCAGGGCGAGTCCGCGCTCCGCGTGCGCGCGAGCGGCGGTGTCGTCCCGGCCGAGGAGCATGGCGGCCATCCCTCCCGCCGCGGCCACCGCCACCGGGATCACCGCCGTCGGGTGAATGTCCAGGGCGGCGTGGAATCCGTGTTCGGCGGTCAGCCAGTCGCCGCGTGCGGCGGCCAGCCAGCCGATGACCAGGTTCAGTTCGTTCGCGATGAGCGGCAGATGGGAGTAGGCGTGGATCAGCGCCTGTACCCGCTCGGCCAGCCCAGACCACTCGCCCGCGAGCCAATCCAGCCGGGCCGCGGTGGCTTCGGCCGTCGCCACCACGTAGTCGGCGCCCGTCCGTGAGGCCATCGCCAACCCGGTGTGCAGGAACGTGCGTCCCTGCCGGTCCCGGCCGGTCCACGAGCACGCGTCGGCCAGATTGGCGTAGGCCCGGGCGAGGTGCCTGATCTCGGCGGGGTCGTCGACGTCGTTGGGCGTGGGCAGCAGGGAGATCCGGTCCCAGATGCCCGGGTCACCGACGATGAGCTGCCCGCCGAGCACCGTGGCCAGGACCGCCGTGCGCGCGGGACGCCGCGGCAGCCGGGCGAGCAGGTCCTCCACCCGTACAAGCCAGGCCCGGTGGTCGGCCGCGGTGGCGATGTCCAGGTACGGCACGGAGAGCAGTGCCATCCCGGACGCGACGCGCTCGGGCTGGTCGCCCAGAAGTTCTATCGCGTGGGTGATTTCGGCACAGCCACGATCCAGCATGGACTCGCGCACCAGCAGGGTGCCGAACCACAGACGCATCTCGCCGCGGACGTCGGCGGTCAATCTGGGGTCCGACAACAGCGTCTCGATGCGCCTGATCACGTCGGCGTCGGGCAGCCCCGCCAGCGCGTACCCGCAGAGTTTGGCGGCCAGCCGGTTCACGTCCGCGGCGGGCACGTCGCGGTCGGAGACCACTTGGGAAAGCAGGTCCACCGCGGTGGACATGTCCTTCGCCCCGGCCGCGGTGTCCGCGGCGCTTTCGCTGTACCGCAGCCATTCTTCCGGCATACCCGCCTCGGCACAGTGCCTGGCGAGCCGCGCCGCCGGCCATCCGGGCACGTCGGCCAGGACGCGGACCGCCGCGGCGTGCAGCTCCCGCCGTCGCGGTCCCGGCAAGGCCGAGTAGACCGCCCGCCGCGCCATGCCGTGCCGGAGGCCGTACCGGTTCGGCGGGTCTTCCGACAACACACCGGAACGCACCAAGCTCACCACCGGGTGCGCACCGGGTGACCCCGCGACCGCCGCGAGGATCTCCACCGGCGCCGCATCGTCCAGTACGGCGGCCGCCTCGGCGACCGCGCGCTCCGGCTCGATCAGCCGGTGCAGTCGTTCGAGCACCGACTCCTTCACCAGGACAGGCACCTCGACGGCGGCCAGGAGCCGGACCGCCGTCACCCCCTCGCTCCGGGTGTCCACGAGCCGGTCACGCAGCACCCGAGCCAGTTCCGTGACCACGAAAGGAACTCCGCCGGTCTCGCGCAGAGCCGCTGTCGCGAACGACTCCGAAACGACGCCGCCCGTCACGGCTTCGATCAGCGCCCGTACCTCCGGCTCCTCGAACGGTCGCAGTCCCAGGTGCGTGGTGAGGACCTCGGGCGGCGGGTGCACGACCGGCCCCAGCGGGGCATCGCCGGAGAGTTCCTCACGCCGGTAGGTGACGACCAGCGACAGTCCGGGCGGCGGATCCGCGAGCAGAAATCTCAGCATTTGCCGGGTGTCTTCGTCCGCCCAGTGCACGTCTTCGACCACGAGCACGGCCTGCCCGAGCTCGCGTACCAGCGCGCAGACCGCCCGGAACATCCGATGGCGCTCGGCCTCCGGGTGGTCCAGGGGTGGTGGTGCCGGGGGCAGGAGATCGGCCAGTTCCGGCAGGTGTCCGCGCAGTGCGCCGGTCACCGGATCGGGACGGCCCATCCTGTCCCCCGCCCGTCCGAGACAGTCGAGCAACGGACCGTAGGGAAAGGGTTCGTCCAACGGCTGACAGGTGCCGACGGCCATCCACAGGTTCCTGCCGCGCACCGCCGTCGCGAGGGCACCGACCAAAGTGGTCTTCCCCGCTCCCGCCTCACCTTCCACGAACACCACCGCGGGCGGGCGGATGACGACGTCGATCAGGGTGGCCAGGTCCGCGGCCCGGCCGACCATCGGGAGCGATCGTCCGCGCGCCGTCTCACCGCCCATCGTCACCTCCGCGCTGGTCACACCGGTTCCGGGAGGTCGCAACGATACGTCGCGGGGATACCACCGCGTAACCCTGATCGCCGTAATGCCGTACCCCTCCGGGGTCTCACCACGATTGTTTCCCCTCCGCCCGCGCCGAATGGTGAAGCGGTGCGCCAGGCGCACACGGGAAAGGGAGGAAAGATGCAGAAGGCCCGGATAACTCTAGGTCTGGTCGCCATCGCGGCCGCACTGGCGACGGTGAGTCCCGCCGCGTCGGCCGCGACGCCCGAAAGCGATGTCGTGCAAGCCCGGCAGCCCATCGCCGGTCGCTACATAGTGGTCCTCCGGGACGGCGCGCAGGCGGCGGCTCAGGGTGGGGCCGCCTCGTTGACCCAGCGCTACGGCGGTGCGGTCGTCGACACCTACGCGTTGACCCTGAACGGTTTTTCGGTCCGGGACCTGAGCGAGCGGCAGGCCCGGCGACTGGCCGCCGACCCGGCCGTGCGGACGGTGCACCAGGACGGCGTCGCCCGTGCCGCCGGCGAACAGCCGAACCCGCCGTCGTGGGGGCTGGACCAGATCGACCAGCGCACCAAGACCCTGGACAAGAAGTACGTCTACCCCAACGGTGGCGAGGGTGTCACCGCGTACGTCGTCGACTCCGGGGTGGGTATCCAGCACGCCGAATTCGAGGGCCGGGGAGCGCACGGCCGCGATTTCATCGACAACGACAACGACGCGAGCGACTGCTTCTGGCACGGCTCCCACGTGGCGGGCACCATCGCGGGCAAGACCGTCGGTGTCGCCAAGAAGGCCAAAGTGGTCGCGGTCCGCTCGCTGGGCTGCGGCGGCTCCGGACCGGATTCGGCGACCGTGAGCGGACTGGAATGGGTGGCCGCCAACGGAGTCAAACCGGCCGTGGTCAACCTGAGCCTGGTCATGGACACCCTCGGCGTCGGCGACGCTCAAGTGAAAGCGTTGGTGGACAAGGGTTTCGTAGTCGCCGTCGCCGCGGGCAACAACGGACAGGACGCCTGCACGGCCAGCCCCGGCCGAACTCCCGAAGCGTTGACCGTCGGCTGGATCAACCAGGGCGGCGGCCGTAGCGGGAACTACGGGAAGTGTGTCGACCTGTTCGCCCCGGGCGGCAACATCTACTCCACCGACCACACCGGCGGCTTCCGGACCGGCAGCGGCACCTCGATGGCCTCGCCACACGGCGCGGGGGCGGCGGCGCTGTACCTCGCCGCGAATCCCGGCGCGACACCGCAGCAGGTACGCGACGCGCTCGTCCGCAACGCCTCACCGGGGCTGGTGACCGATCCCGGCGCGGGCTCGCCGGACGCGTTGCTCTACACCGGATTCATCGGCGGCGGCACACCGACCAAGTGTGGCGTCAAGTCCAACGACGAGGACGTGTCCATCCCCGACGCCGGGGCCACCGTGGGCAGTGCCGTGACCCAGAGCGGCTGCGACGGCAACGCTCCGGCGAGCTTGGCCGTCCGGGTGGACATCGACCACAGCTACTCGGCGGACCTGGCGATCGACCTGATCGGACCGAGCGGGGCCACGCTGCCCGTCAAACCGGCGGGCGGGATCGGCGAGGCGGGCGGTGTGCACCAGACCTTCACCGTGAACGCCTCCGGCGAAAACGCCAACGGCACTTGGAAGCTCCAGGTGCGCGACGTCCACCGCTTCGACACCGGCACCCTGACCGGCTGGTCGGTCACGTTCTGATCGGGAACAACCCTGCGAACCGAGGAGCACGATGAGAACAGCGCGTCTGGTCACCGCCGTCGCCATGGCACTGGCCGTGATCACTTTGCCCGCGATCGGGACGGCGAACGCCGAACCCACCGCCATCGCCGCGACACCCACCGATCAGCTGCGGCCCCCGGACATGGGCACCCGGGTGGTCAACGGACAACGCACGACCGTACGGGAAAACCCTTACGTCATCGCGGGTCTGCGAGCGGGTGGCGGCGGCCCGCAGGGACAGTCCTGCACCGCTTCCGTCGTCGGCAAACGCAAGATCATCACCGCGGCGCATTGCATGATCGACGTCGGTGGGGCGAAGAGCTACCTCTACGGCGACGACGACCTGAACACCCCGGGCGACGAAACCTTCCGCACCCCTGTCGCCTCCTACAAGGTGCATCCCCGCTACACCGGCCCGAACTCGTGGCAGACCGGCTACGACGTCGCGGTGATCACCACCGAGGCCGACCTGCCCGTTCCGGAGAACCAGTGGGCCAAAGTGGCCGGATCGGGTGATGCCGGACTGACCGCACCGGGGAAGTCGGGCACCGCCGTCGGCTACGGAAAGACGTCGTCCGGAGGCGGTTCCGGCGTCCTGTACAAGACCACGATGCCCGTCAACGACGCGAACAACTGCCAGGTGTTCAACGTGCGGGTGAATCCCGACCTCATGGTGTGCGTCGGGTACGACGACGGACGCACCGCCACCTGCTCCGGCGACAGCGGCGGACCGTTCATCGTGGACGGTGTGATCGTCGGTGTCGTCTCGTGGGGTTCGGGCGGATGCGATCGCTACAGCATCATGGCCCGGCTCACCAACGAGATGGGCGACTGGGCGCGCGGCGAGATCGGCGGCACTCAGCCCGGTGACGGGAAGTTCGGCGTCTCCCTCAGCCCGGCGGCGGGCAAGGTCGAACCCGGCAAGTACGTCTCGACCTCCGTCGTGACCAAGGCAGGCGACTCGGGACCCGAAAAGCTCGAACTGGCCGCGACCGGCCTGCCCGCCGGCGCGACGGCCACGTTCCAGCCCGGTTCGTCCGTCGACTCCGGCGACGTCGCCAAACTCACCGTGGAGACCGCGGCGAGCACTCCGAAAGGCACGCACCGGATCACCGTCACGGCGAAAGGCCCGTCCGGCACCAAGTCCGCCGACTACACCCTGACCGTCGGCGACGGCGGCACCACGGAAGGACCGAAGCCGACCGTCTCCCCTGGCGCGGGAACGGTGACACCCGGCTCGTTCGTCAACGCGACCGTCACCGTCGCCGGAGGAACGGGCAACAGCACACTCACCGCGACGGGCCTGACGTTCAGCCCGATGTTCCAGCCCTCCAGCGTCGCCCCGGGCGGTACGTCGCGCATGTCCGTCGCCGCTCCGTTCCAGCGCGGCACCTACAAGATCACCATCACCGCCACCGACAGCACCGGCAAAACCGGTACGGCCGAATACAGCCTCACCGTCCAATGAGGTGATCCGACGCTGCGGAGTCCATGACCGTGGAAGGTCATGGGCTCCACAGGGCGGGTGTTGCTAAAGCCTCGTTCGCAACGTTGAAGGTTGCGAACGAGGCTTCCGCAACCCCGTCGTCCCAGACACCTCCCTGCCCGGTGCCCGTGTCGCGAAAGCCACTTTCGGGACACCAGACGTCCCGAAAGCGGCTTTCGC
>NZ_JBVILA010000048.1:16202-34085 GCF_055580625.1 Amycolatopsis sp. NPDC031561
CTCACACACCCCCCTCTCCCCCCCCCCCCCCCCCCCCCCACCCCTCCCCCCCCCCACCAGGGACGGCGGCGGCTCACAACGCCCCAAGGCACACTCCGGCCAGGCGAGTCGTGAGCGGGTATGGGGCGGCTATTGAGGGGTAAGTCAAATGTGGCGTGACCGAGCCTCTGCAACGAAGGACCCCTTCGCTGACTTCAAGGTCGAGAGGCGGCCTTCGCGGCGTGGTTCTGGACCGGCCTGCGGGCGCCAGCCGTTCCCCGAGTGTCCACAAGGGACACTCTCTGGCGACTGAATGTCCGATTAATGGCTAATGTGCGGTTTTCGAGAGGGTCGTGAGTGGTAAAGAGCGTTCTGGTGGACCTGTATTTGCCTACCCACTGGATTCGGTGTCATCTGGTGGGCTTGTAGGGCTTGTTCTGGATGGCGATGTGGGCGAGTGGGGAGGATTGGGGACGTTGACCGTCTCAAATCTTCCCCGCTCGGCTGCCGTCCGCGGGGTTGTGGGGTGGCATGGTCTTGATCGACGGAGGATCGGGGATGTTGAGCGTCTCCGATCCTCCGTCGATCAAGCTCCGAGACCACTCCGACCCCCGTCGACGATGTAGGAATCGGGACGTTCAACGTCCCAATTCCTACATCGTCGACATCCGGGCGCACGCGTGAGCCGCAATCCGGTAGTGGTCAGGTGGCCGCGTGAACCGAGTGTGGAGGATTTAGGACGTTGAACGTCCCGAATCCTCCAGACTCGAACGTGTCGTCGCGGACACTCCACATTCACCCTGGTCACGCGCAGGTAGGCAAATACCGGTCCGTTCCAACCCTCTTTGCCACTCACAACCCCCTTCGCAAAGTGTGCATATGGGCATCAATCAGACATCCAGCCGCTGGAAGCCGGCTTAGATCCGCGACACACGAACCGCCCGCGAACACGACACGCTTGCCCTTCTCCTGTCTAACCCGAAACGCCACTCACGACCCGTCAGCGTCTCCGGGTCGGAGGAGGAGTGCGGCGCAGGGTCGTCGGGCGCTTCGCGGTCGTCGTGGAGCGATGAGCCGTGGTCCGCGTCGTCTCCGGGGTCAGCCGGGTCGTGGTGGTCACCGGGGTCTCCGGCGGTGACGACGTCGGCGTCGTCAGGGGGCCGGTCGCCGTCGTCTGCGGGACCTTCGTGGTCGTCGCGGGCAGCACCTGGCCGGTCCCCGACCCGCCCCCTGCGCATGCGCCGAGCAGCACACCCGCGCCCACGACCAGGCCACAACACCACACCCGCATGGGCCGGACCCTAACAGCCGCCTTCTCCCCGGCCGGCCCTTTCCGAAGGATTCGATTGTGGTCTCTTCGGCCCTTTTGGACTCCGGGCACAACCGCAAGGGTGGCGTCGACAGCTGAGCTCAGACGCGAGAGAGAACCACAATGACGGGAGACAACAGCCCCGAGCTGGTCGCTGAACTGGACCGTCTCGACGAGGCTGTCAAAGCGGCGCCCGCGGGAGACACGGCGGCGCAGATCGCGCTGTGGCGGCAGGTGACCCGCTTGGAGCACTGGTTCTTCATCGCGCGCGGCCAGGCCGACCGGCCCCGTCCCTACGCCGTGGCCTCCGAGCAGGGGCCGATGATCTGCCTCTACAGCAGCGCGGCAAGGGCGAACGAAGCCGCCCGCACCCTCGGTCTGGCCGTCCCGGAGGGCGAAGCGGTGCCGTTGTTCGGCGTGCCGATGCCGGCCGCGATCGACTACCTCGCCGCGTTCGCCGAGTCCGGAGTGGTCGGTGTGACGCTGGACCATCCGCGGATCGGCCACTACATCCCGCTGGCGAACCTGGGTCTGCTCAAGGGCTGGATCGCAGAGGCAGCACGGTGACCGATGCCGATCGAAGCGACGCTTTCCTCGAGGTGATCGCGCGCGAGGTGGAGGCCGACCCCGGCAATCTGGCGCTGCGCGAGGACTTCATCACGCTGCTGCTGGAGCAGGACCCGGATCGCGCCGCCACCGAGCTGACGACGTTCGGGGCCCACGGCGGTGACCCGGCACGGATCCGCGTGCTGCGCGCCCGGCTGATGGCGGCGCGGTTGCGAACCTCGAACCCGCCGCCCGCCGAGGCCGTTCCGCCCCCGGCCGACGGGGACCGGCAGTACGGCGGCGCCGCTGTCGCAGCGTCGCTGTGGGACACCGAACGCCCGGCGGTGACACTGTCCGACGTCGCGGGTCTCGCCGAGGTCAAGCGGCACCTGGACACCACGTTTCTCGCTCCGCTGCGCAATCCCGAGCTGGCGGCGGCGTTCGGGCAGAAGCCGGGCGGATCGCTGCTGATGTACGGCCCGCCCGGTTGCGGCAAGACGTTCATCGCCAGGGCGATCGCCGGTGATCTCGGCGCGTCCTTCATCCACGTGACCCTCGCGGACCTGCTCGGCAAATACATCGGGGAGAGCGAAAAGGCGATTCAAAGCGTGTTCCGCGACGCACGCGCGGCAGCGCCGTGCGTGATCTTCTTCGACGAGTTCGACGCGCTCGGCGGACGGCGTACCTCCGGTGGCGGCGGGTCTCACTCGATGCGGATGCTCGTCACTCAGCTGTTGGAAGAGCTCGACGGCGTGGACGGCGCGAACGACGGGGTCTACTTCCTGACCGCGACGAACCGGCCGTGGGACATCGACTCCGCGCTGCGCAGGCCGGGCCGGATCGACAAGACGGTGCTGGTGCTGCCACCGGACGCGGTCGCCAGGGCGGCGATCGTCCAGGGCACGCTGGCGGGCAAGCCCGCGGACGATGTCGATGTCGTGGCCGTCGCCGCGGCGACCGAGGGGTTCTCCGGCGCCGATCTCGGTCACTTGACGACCACCGTGCTGCAGCAGGCGATGGTCGAGTCGATGAGCAGGGGTGAGGTGGTGCCGGTCACCACCGACGCGCTGCTGGCCGCGGCCGGTGGCATCATCCCGTCCACGACGTCCTGGTTCGACCAGGTGGCGCCGGTGCTGGAGTACGGCGTCGACGACGGCACCTTCGATCAACTCCGGGCGTACCGGGTCAAACGAGGAATGCGATGAGCGACTTCGGCCGAACCCCCGCCGACAACGCGGATGACCTGGAGCGGACCCTGGACCTGGCTTGGGAGCTCTTCGCGGCACAGCCGTCGCATCCCAAGGTCGCCGAGCTGGCGCTGCAGGTGCTCGCGGCCCAGCCCGAGCGAAGCAGCGTGTCACTGTTGCTCGGCAATCACCGCGAGTTCTGCGGCGAGGCTGACGAGGCGCGCCGTCTTTACCTTCAGGTGGCGGGTCGCCGCGACGGCCAGTTCGTCAACGCGGCTCGTGCCCTTCGGCATCTGGCGTTCGCCGAGCGCGATCATCCCGAGGCACTGCGGTGGGCGGACACCGTGCTGGCCGAGGAGCACGAGGATTGGGACGACTGGATGGAGCTGGGGTCGGCCCAGGCTCTCTGCGGGGAGCACGAGGAAGGGTGGCGCCAACTCGACGAGGCGGTCGCCCTGTGCTCCCGGACTGTGCCGGACGAACTGCCCAAGGCGCTCGGGAAACGCGGAGTGTATCTGCTGGGGAGCCTCGCACCGGTCGACCGGTTCGTCCACGCGGCGGAGGAGGCCATCCGGGCCGATGCGGCGAACTCGTGGGTCGCTCTGATGCTCGGCTGGTCCTACCTGGTGCAATACCGGTTCACCGACGCCGAACAGCTCGGTCTGCGGCTGCTGCGCGAGGATCCGACCGAAGATCTGGCGCAGAACCTCGTGGGGACGGCTCGGACGATGCTGCGGGTCGCCGAGAACGCTCAAGCCAAGGACATCACCCTGGAGGACATCCGCCGCACCGGGGTGATCGAGCTGGGGTGGCAGCAACTGCGCGACCGGATGCTCGGTACCGACCTGGCTTCCGCGCTGGCGGCGCTGGACGACGTGCTGCCCGCCGACCTGCGTGCCACTCTGCGACCAGGAATCTCGATCTCCGATGAGACCGAGGCCGACAAGATCGGGTCCATGGTCGCGGAGGATCTGGTGGCCTGGCACGACGGCCAGCAGCCCGGGTCCGGTTCCGCCTGGGGCCTGGCCGAGCCGTTCCGCCTGCTGTCGGCCGCCGAGATCATCGCCATGAGCGCCGAGATCGAGGCCGACCAGGCAGCGCACCCCGACTGGCCCGAGAACGAGGTGTGGGAACAGGTGATGACCGACGACGCCGGGGCGTACCTCGTCGCCGTCGCGTTCGGGACCCTGGTCAAACGCCGGCCCGGACACCCCGACGAGCCCGTCGCCGCGTCGATGGCCGACTGGGTCTGGGACCGGGTGGCAGGCTTCGGCGGACCGGATCCGCGACCGGCACCCCGGAAGACCGACGAGCTCCCCCCGGGGTAGCGCCAGCACCACCCCGCAATCGGGGGTCACTCCCCTGGCTCGGGATCTCGCCGCTCTTTAGCGTATTTCCCATGAGCGACACCAAAAACTCCAGCGGCGCCCTCGTCACCGCCTCCCTCTGGCTGGTCCTCCTCGTCAGCGCCGCCACCAACTCGATCGGCCAGTTCGCGGGGTTGGACTGGACCTTCCGCATGGCCGCGGGCGCCGTCTCGGTCATCTGCATCGTGCTTCTGATCGTCCGCTATCTGGCGCGGCGCAAAGCGTGATCGGAAAGCTGTCGCTCTTCACCGGACCGCGTGGGTCGGGTTGGTCGTGAGTGGCGTTTCGGGTTATCGAGGGGTAAGTCAAGGGTGGCGTGTTCGTGCCGTCCTTCGGTGCCGGTCGCGGGACAGGTGTTGCGAACATGGCTTCGCAACGCCGTCGTCCCAGGCGACCTGGAGCTCCTTGACTGTCCTAAAGGGACGCTTCCGCGATGTAGTCGTCCGGTTAGGGGCGTTGCGTATTTTGTGACCGGGGTCGTGAGTGGCAAAGAGGGTTAGTGCGGACCGGTATTTGCCTGCCTACGTGTGACCAGGGCGAAGGTGAGGTGCGGGAGTCGCGGGGTCGCTTCGGTCTCGGAGCTCGATGACACCGGAGTCTCACCGCGGCGGGTGCGAGTGTGGAGGAATTGGGACGTCGAGTGTCCCGATTCCTTCATCGTCGAGGCGGGTGTTCCGGTCTCGGAACTTGATCAACGGAGGATCGGGGACACTCAACGTCCCCGATCCTCCGTTGATCAAGACCGAGCCACCCCACAACCTCACCGAGCTGACATCAGGATCCAGCGGGTAGACAAATACGGGTCCACCAGAACCGGCATTGCCACTCACGACCCTCGTAAAGCGTGCATATAGATACAAATCAGGCATCCAGCCACCTGGAAGCGTCCCGTGTGGACGGTCAGGGTGCGGCCGGCTCTCGTCGGCCGGTCCAGATCAGCGACGTCGAAGGCTCCCTTCACCGCATCGGACGCGGTAAAGGGAGCCTTCAGTCCGGCACGACCAACCCGAGGGGCACGCCACCGCGCCCTTCCCCGCGCCCTCGCCACTCACGAGTCCGCTTCTGAACGCTCGGCCCGCCCGGAAGTCGTCCGGGCGGGCCGAGCGCTTTCAGGAGACCTTCGGTGTCGCGCGCACGCCGTAGTGCATGTACTGCTCACCCGTCGGCAACGAGTAGAACGTGACCGGCATCCACGTCCGCGCGCCTTCCTCACGGCAGACGTAGAGCGAGTCGGTCACCGGGACCAGGGCGAACTCCATCGTCTTCTCCGGCATGAGATCGGCCAGCGGACCCGTGACGGTCTGCCGGAGCCGGATCCCGTCCCCGTCGGCCAGGACCTCCATCAGCACACCGGCCCGTTCGTAGACACCGACGTGCTTCGAACCGTCCACGGTGACCGGAGTCGCGGGCGGCTCCAGCGGCCGCGGCATCGCCACGTCGGCGAGTTCGGCGAAGATCTCCCGGTACAGCTCCACGTACAGGTCGCGGGTGTTGCCGCCGTTGGTGAGCAGCGTGACGGCGAGCCCGTGATCGGGCAGCAGTCGAAGGAACGCCGATTGCCCGATCGTGTTGCCGTCGTGGCCGATGACCCGCCGTCCGCTCCAGTCGTCGCGGATCCAGCCGAGGCCCCAGGAGTCACCGAGCGAGTGCTTGTCGGGGATCTCGGTCTGCTTCTCGGCCATCGCGGTGGCGGACGCCGTCGTGAGGATCCGGTCACCGGACGGGGTGAGACCGCCGGTCAGGTGCAGCCGGGCGAACCCGAGCACGTCCTTGGTCGTGGCGGTGATCAGTCCCGCCGGGCCCATGTTCCGCGGCAGCCCCCAGACGGGTGCCGGCTTCGGTTCCTCGTCCGCGCCCGCGACGTGACCGACGGCCGCGCGGTACATCAGCGCTTCCTCGGGCAGGGTCACGGTGTGGGTGAGGCCGAGCGGGGCGAACAGCTTCTCCCGCATCGCGGCGTCCCAGGTGAGCCCGGTGAGCTTCTCGATCACCCGGCCCATGAGCACGAAACCCGAGTTGCAGTAGGAGAACGTCTCGCCGAGGGGATGATTCTGCGCGGCCTGGTCGAGGATCTCGACGTAGCGCTCGAGGCAGTCGTCGCCGCGGCCGGTGTCGGTGAAGACGTCGCCGTCGATCCCGCTGGTGTGCGTCAGCAGATGCCGCATGGTCACCTGCTTGGCGACGTCCGGGTCGGCCAGCCGCAGTTCCGGGACGACGTCGGAGATCGGCGCGTCCAGATCGAGGAGACCTTCGTCGACCAACTGCATCACCACGGTCGAGGTCCACACCTTGGAGACCGAACCGATCTGGAACACCGAATCCTCGGTGACCTCCACGCCGGTCGCCGTGTTGAGCACACCGAAGGAGGCGTGCACCTCGGCGTCTTCGGTGTCTTCCCTGCCGTCCCCGACCCGCACGATGCCCAGCGCCGCACCGGGGACGCCGTACTTGCGCGCCAGTTCGGCGAGACGACGCCGCCAGTGCGCGGCGTCGATCGGCACCCGCGACACCCCGTCCACCGGTCCCGCGTATTGCTCGACCCAGTCGAGGACCCGCCGGTTGAAGTCAAGACGGTGCGAGGGCGGGCCGTCGAGGATGAACAGATGAGACGCGCCCGGGTACAGCACCATCCGGGCAGGGACGCCGCGCGCACGCAGGGCACCGAACCACTGCTCGGCCTGGCCGACCGGGCACCGCTCGTCTTCCGCGCCCTGGACGACCAGCGTCGGCGTCCGCACGTCGGCGACCTTGGCGAACGGCGAGAACTCCGCGTTGGCCTTGTCCCACGACGCGCCGCCGAGCTCGCCGACGGCCAGGTAGTACCCGGCGTCGGAGGTGCCCTCCATGCTGGTCAGGTCGCTGACCACGCCACCGGCGACGGCGGCGGCGAAGCGGTTGTCGCGGCTGGTCAGGTAGCAGGTCATGAACCCGCCGTAGCTGTAGCCCGCCACGGCGAGACGGTCCGCGTCGGCGACCCCTTCGGCGACCAGCTGGTCCAGCGGTTCGAGGAAGTCACGGGAGTCCGCGGTGCCCCATCCGCCGACGGCGCCGGTGAAGAAGTCCTCGCCGTAGCCGTCGCTGCCCCGCGGGTTGAGCAGCAGGACCGCCCAGCCTCGCGCGACGAGCGCCTGGTGATAGAGGTGGATCCAGTCGGCCGCGCCGTTCCAGGCGTTGTGCGGGCCGCCGTGGATGTCGAGCAGCAGCGGCGCGGCACCGGACCGGGCCGGGTCCCGCAGCAGCCAGCCGTGGACGACGGTCCCGTCGCCGATGGTGAATTCCCGTTCCTCGTGCACGAAAAGGTCGACGTCGGCGACGGAGGCGCCGTGCTCGGTGCGCACGTCGACGGCACCCGTGGCCGGGTCGACGGTCGCGATCTCGCCGTACGAAGTGCCCGTGGCCAGGACGACCACGGCCTTGTCACCCGCGATGTCCATTCCGGACACGACGCGGTCGGCGCCCGCCAGTACCGCGCGCGGGTTTCCGCCGTCGATGTCCACTCGGTACAGATGGGTGCAGCCGCGGTCACGAAGGCCGAACAGCACGGAACCGCCGTCCGCGGTCAGCTTCGGGAGCGCGCCCGGGTAGCCCGCACCGCCGAACATCACGTTGCGGTCCAGCGAAGCCGTCAGATCGACCGCGCCGCCGCCGTCGAGCGGGACCCGCAGCAGCCCGAGGTGGCCGACTTCGGTGTCACCGCGGCCCGCCACCAGGAGTTCGCGGCCGTCGGCGGTCCAGGTGACCGGACCCGCCATGCCTTCGCCGGAGCCGATCAGCCGCGGTTCGGCGGTCTTCGCGGTCACGTCGAGAACGTAGGCACCGGAACGGAAGGTCAAGTCGGCGTCGGCGTCCCGTCCGGCGGAGAACGCCAGGTGCGTGCCGTCGGGCGACCAGGCGGGGTCGCCGGCGTGCCAATCGCCGAAGGTGACCTGCCGGACCTCGCGGGTGGCGACGTCGAGGACGTGCAGGTGCTTGCGGATGGTCTTGATCAGCCCGGCGCCGTCGGCCTTGAAGTCCAGCCGGTCCGCCACCACCGGGGCGTTCGGCGCGGGTTCGCCGTCCGCGAGGTCGACAGCGGCCGAGAACGCGATCTTGCCGCCGTCCGGACTCCACACCGGAGCGCCCGCCCCGAGCGGCAGTTCGGTGATCCGTTCGGCTTCCCCGCCCGACGACGGCAGGAACCACAGCTGCGGCGGGCCGTCCTGGGCGCGGAGGAACGCGATCCGGGTGCCGTCCGGCGCCCAGGTGGGGGCCAGGTCGGCGGTTCCGCGCGTGAGCTGCCGGGCTTCGCCGGAGGTCGCGCCGATCTCCCAGAGCGTGGTCTCGTTCCGGTCCTCTTCGCGGTCCGCCGTGCGCAGCACGTAGACGATCCGGCCGCCGTCCGGTGACAGCGAAGGTTGGCTGGGGACGGCGATCGCGTACAGGTCGTCGAGACCGAGACGTCGGGTCATGGTGCGCTTGCTCCTCTGGAGATCGCGAGCCGGCGGCTCTCGTTTTCGCTGAAGTGGCAGGCCGCCGAATGACGTCGGTGTGCCGCGCCTTCGGTGGGGTCCGCCTGGAGGCAGAGTTCGCGGTCGGCGCGCACGAGCGGTCCGACCGGGCATCTGGTGTGGTACCGGCATCCACCCGGCGGGTGGTGCGGGTCCGCGGGTTCGGTGTCGGAGGTCTTCTCGTCCGCGCCGGTGTCGAACAACGAGGTGTGCGCCGAAGGTGCCGCGGCGAGCAGATCCTTGGTGTACGGATGCCGCGGATCGGTGAGCACCTGCTCGGCGGGCCCGACCTCGACGATCCGCCCGAGGTACATCACCGCGACGATGTCGCTCAGATAGCGGATCACCGCGAGGTTGTGCGAGATGAACAGCATCGACAGACCGAGCCGCCGCTGCACGGAGCGGACGAGGTTGAGCACCGCGCCCTGCACCGAGACGTCGAGCGCGGAGGTGATCTCGTCCGCGATCAGCACCTCCGGCCGCCCGGCCAGCGCACGGGCGAGCGCCACGCGTTGCCGCTGACCGCCGGAAAGCTGGCCCGGCAGGTGTCCGGCGCGGTCCGGGTCGAGGTTGACCAGCTCCAGGAGCCGGGCGACCTCGTCCCGGCGCGCGCCGCGGCCGGGGAGGACGCCGCGCGGGATCGCTTCGGTGATCGACTCGCCGATGCTCATCCGCGGGTCCAAAGAGGAATACGGGTCCTGGAACACCATCTGCAGCGGACGGCGACGCGGCAGCTTCCTGACGTCCACGCCGCCCAGCAGGACCTGCCCGGCGCTGACCGGGGAGAGCCCGACGGCGGCGCGGGCCAGCGTCGACTTCCCCGATCCCGATTCACCGACGAGCCCGACGACCTGTCCGGAAGGGACGGTCAGCCCGACGTCGTCGACCGCGGTGAGACCACGCCTCCCGCCGTACCGGACGCTCACCGCGTCGAAGACGAGATCACTCACTCCGTACCTCCGGCGGTCACGGTTTCCTTGGCGGGCTGGGAAAAGGACGTCTCGTGCGGATGCCAGCACGCGACGCGGTGCCCGGATTCCACGCGTTCCAGCACCGGGTCTTCGAGGCGGCACCGATCGGTCACCGCGGGGCACCGGTCGGCGAACGCGCATCCGGTGGGCACGCGATCCGGTTCCGGCGGTCGCCCGGGGATCACCGCCAGCGGCGCGTCGCGATCGGTCTCGAGGTCGAGCGTCGCGGCCAGCAGGGCCCGCGTGTACGGATGCCGTGGCGTCCCCGCCGACGGCAGGTCCTCCACCACCCGGCCCGCGTACATCACCAGCATCCGCTCGCAGGTCTGCGAAACGACCGCGATGTCGTGGCTGATCAGGATGATCGCCGTGTTCCGCTCCGCCCTGGTCCGCGCCAGCAGGCGCAGCAGCTGCCGCTGCACGGTGACGTCCAGCGCCGTGGTCGGTTCGTCGGCGATGATCAGCCGGGGATCGCCCATCAGGCCCATGCCGATCATCGCGCGCTGCCGCATCCCGCCGGAGAACTCGTGCGGGTACTGCTTCGCCCGCCGTTCGGCGGCCGGGATCCGCACGGCGCGCAACCGGTCCACGGCTCGCTCGAACGCCTTGGCGCGCGGAAGACCTTGGTGCTGTTCGGCCACTTCGGCCAGCTGGCGGCCGATCCGCCTGGTCGGGTTGAACGAGGTCATCGGGTCCTGGAACACCATCGCCAGCGAGGTGCCGAGCAGGCCCCGCAGATCCCGTTCCGGCGTGGTCAGCAACGGTTTCCCGGCGAAGTCGAGCCTGTCCGCGGTGACCACGGCAGGCGCTTCGACCAGTCGCGACACCGCCAGCCCGGTCAGGCTCTTCCCCGAGCCCGACTCGCCGACGACGCCGATCGCCTCGCCCGCGTGGACGGTGAAGCTCACCCCGCGCACCGGAACGGTCCAGCCCGCCGGACGCGGGAACGCCACCTGGAGGTTCTCCACCACCAGCACGGCGTCGTCACGGTCCTCGGCGACGTCCTCCCGTGCGGGAGTGACCGGCCTCGGTGCGAGCTTGCGGGATCCGGTGCGGACACCGATCACCCCGGCCACGGTCTCGCCCACCAGGTTGAAGGCGAGCCCGGCCAGGACCACCGCGACTCCCGGCGCGAGCGCGGCCGCCGGGTTGACGTAGATCCCGTTGAGCCCCTCGCCGAGCAGCCGTCCCCAGTCGTAGTCCGGTGCCTGCACACCGATGCCGAGGAACGACAGCCCGGAGAACGCCAGCAGTGAGGAGCCGGCGCCGATGGTCGCGTTCACCACCAGCGGTTCGCCGATGTTCGGCAGGATGTGCCGGACCAGCAACCGGATGCGGCCGACCCCGGAGATCCGGGCGGCGGACACGAAGTCCTGGCCGGCCACGGAAGCCGAGAGCGTCTGCGCCAGCCGGGCGAACGCCGGTGCCAGCGCGAACCCGACGGCCAGTACCGCGCCGTGGGTGCCGACTCCGAAGATCACCGAGAAGAACAGCACCAGCAGCAACCCGGGGAACGCGACCGCGATGTTCACCGCCGAGGTGATCAGCCGGGCGGCGGGCCGCGGCAACAGCGAAGGCAGCGTGCCGAGGACGAGTCCGGTCACCACGCCGATCACCGTCGCGAGCACCGCCAGCAGTACCGAAAGCCGGGTCGCCACCAGGACACGGAAGAGGATGTCGCGACCGAGGTCGTCGGTGCCCAGCCAATGTGCCGCCGACGATCCTTGCGCGATCGCCTCGGTGTCGATCGCGAAGGCGTTGTCGTGCCATAAGACCGGGGCCAGTACGGCGAGCGCGATCACCAGGGACAGCAGGGTCGCCGAGAACGCGCCCACCGGGGTGCGCAGAGCCGCGAGCCATTTCGCGCGTCGATTAACCACTTAGCTCTCCCGGATCGTCGAACGCGGGTCGAGGACGGCCAGCAGCACGTCCACCGACAGGTTCACCAGCAGTACCCCGATGCCGTAGACGAGCACGATCCCTTGCACCAGCAGATAGTCCTTCTGCAGGATCGACTGGGCGATGGTCGAACCGAGTCCTGGCCAGGCGAACACGTTCTCCACCAGCACCGTCCCGGCGACCATCCCGGTCAGCATCAGCCCGCCCATGGTCAGCGTCGCGGTCAGCGCGTTCGGCAGCGCGTGCCGGAGGTAGACCAGCCGCGCCGGCAACCGTTTCGCCCGCGCGGTGCGGATGAAGTCGTTGCCCAGCACGGAAAGCGTCTCCACCCGGACGATGCGGGCGAGCACCGACGCCGGGCCGAGCGCCAGCGCGATGACCGGGAGGACGAACGAACTCGCGTCCGCGCTCCCGGCGACCGGGAACCAGCCGAGCTGGACCGCGAAGAACGCGACCAGCGCGACGGCCACCAGGAACTCGGGAATGGCCGCGAGCAGCACACTCGTCGAGGTGAACGCCAGTTCGCTGCCCCGCCGCCGCCCGCCGCGGGTCAGCACGGCGAACAGGACGCCCAGCGGGATCGCCACCGCGATGACCACCGCGAAGGCGGGCAGGGCGAGCTGCAGGGTGGCGGGCAGCCGGTCGCCGATCACCTCGGAGACCGGCTGCCCGCTCGTCATCGACGTCCCGAAGTCACCGGTGAACAGCCCGCCGAGGTAGTGGACGTACTGCAGCCACAGCGGATCGTTGAGGCCGAGGGCCTCCCGCCGCGCGTTCACCAGGTCCACCGGCGCGGTCAGGCCGAGCGCCGCCCGGACCGGGTCGCCGGGGATCAGCTGGATCATCAGGAACGCCGTGGTGACCAGGACCCACAGCGAAACCGCGAACCGGCCGAGACGGCGCACGGCGAACGAGAGCCAGGGACTCCCGCGCAACCCGGCCGGGGCGAGCGCGACCGTCATCAGCTGTACATCCGGATCGACGACGGCTCCACCGAACCGAAATTGACCTTGAACTTCGCGTTGCTGCCGAAGGTCGGGATGACCGAGTTGACGTAGGGCACGACGTCCAGGCGCTCGATGAGCGCCGATTCCGCCGCGAGCCAGGTCGCGCAGCCGGAGTCACCCGGCATCTGTGCCGCCTGGGCGGCTTGCGTTTCGTAGCCCTTGTTCTCGATGTGCGCGAAGTTCGTGCCGGAAGGCGGTTTCGGCCCGGAGACGAACGGAGCGGCCTGACTCGGCAGCAACAAGGTCACCGGCGCCAGGGAGATGTCCCACTCACCGGTGTTGAAAAGCACCTGGTTGGTTCCCGGGCTGTCGACGCCCTTCAGCGTGACGTCTGCGCCGATCGCCTTCCAAGACTGCTGCATCAGTTCGGCGGAGGGCGCCATCGTCGGTCCCAGCTGGGTGCCGTAGATGGCGGTGAGCGCGAGCCGTTTGCCGTCCTTGACCCGCACGCCGTCCGCTCCCGGCTTCCAGCCCGCCGTGTCGAGGGCGGACTTGGCCGCGGCGAGATCGAACGCGGGCAGTTTGCCGCTCACCGAGTCGCCGGCGCACGCCTTGGGTTCGGTGGTGACCATTCCCTGGCTGGGTGCCCCCGCTCCGCTGGTGAGCACCTTGCCGATCTGCGCGAGGTCGAGTGCCTGCACCAGCGCACGGCGGACGGCTTGATCGCCGCCTGCCCGGCCGGGCGCCTGGTTGAAGAACATCTCGCCCATCGGCACGACCTGCTCGCCGTGGTACAGCTTCTGGGCGCGCAGGCGTTGCTGGTCCTGGCCGGTGATCCGGGCGGCGTTGAGTTCACCGGACAGCAGCAGGTTCGCCGTGGTCGTCATGTTCTGGATGACCCGGAAGGTCACCTTCTCCGGCAGACCCGGCTGCTCGCGCTGCCAGTCCCCCGGGCCCCACGCGTAGTCCTTCCGCCGGGTGAGGGTGTAGTGGTCGTTCGGCACGATTTCGGTCATGGTGAACATGCCGGTGCCGTACTTTCCCTTGGCCAGCGCCGCACGATCCGTCACGCCCTTGCCGCAGACGATCGGGAGGTTGCCCACGTTGCGGAGCAGGAAGGCGTCGGGGGCTCCGCTGGCGAGGGTGATCGTCCGCGCCGCGTCGTCGGCGGTCGCCTTGGTCCCCGGCGCGACGGTGAGCCCGGACATCGGGGACTTGTTGGCCGGGTCACCGACGAAGTCGATGTTCGCCGCCACGTCGCTCGCGGTCAGCGGGGTGCCGTCGTCGCAGGTGATCCCGTTCCGCAGGGTGAAGGACGCGGTGGTCGTGGTGGCCTCGAACTTCTCGGCGAGTCCCGGGATCGGCTTGCCGGTCTCGTCGAGGTTGATCAGGCTGTCGTAGAGGTAGCGGCCTATCTCGAGGGCGGTCGAGAGCACGGTCATCGCCGGGTCGAGCGCTCCCGGATCGGTGCCGATCGCCATCGTGAAGGTCTTGCCTTCGGTCAGTTTCTGGTTCGCTGTCCGGTCTTCCCCGGATTGCGACGTCCCCCCGCACGCGCTCACGGTCAAGGCCACCACGCTCGCGATCGCGGCGGTGAGCCGGGCTTTCTTCATGGGGTTCTCCTACTGGGTGACGGTCTGCGCGCGAAGGTGTTCGACGGCGAGGCGGGCGGCCTCGCCGATGGCGGAATCGACCGCGGGCAGGCGGTCGGCGAGGGAGTCGGCGCGGGTGAACACCGCGACGGCGTAGCGGCGACCGTCCACATGGGTCACCACCCCCGCTTCGTTACGGACGGCGGGCAGGGTCCCGGTCTTCGCCGCGATCGCGACCCCCGCGGGGAAACCGGACGTGATCCGGTGCGGCCAGATCTGCTGGGCCATGATCGTCCGCACGCGTTCGCAGGCGGCCGGGTCGCCCGCGCGGTCGGTCCAGATCGCGTCGAGCAGCTCGGTGATCTCGCGCGGGGTCGACGACGTGGTGCGTTCCGGGTCGACCACCGCGAGCTTCCACAGCTGCTCCTCGGTCGCCGCGGCGAAAACGGCTTCCAGATCGTCGTCCGGCTTCGCGCCGAGGTCGGCGATCACCGAGGCGAAGAGGTCCTCGCAGCAGCCGATCAGCCGTGTCCTGGCGAGTCCGAGATCGGCCAGCACCTGGTTGACGGCCTCCTGCCCGACCCGGTGGTAGATCAGGTCGGTCGCGGCGTTGTCGCTCATCGTCAGCATGAAATGCGCGAGATCGCGCCAGCTCATCTCGACGTCGTCCGCGCAGCCAGCGGTCCCGACCCCGCCGATCCGGTAGCGCGCGACGACGCGGGTCCGCTCGGTCTCGTCGAGCCGCCCGGCGGCGACCTCGCGGGCGAAGGCGACCGCCACCGGGATCTTGAACACCGACGCCAGCACGACCGGGTCGTCCGCGCCGACGCAGACTTCGGGACCGCCGTCGACGCCGACCTCGCGCGCGTGTACGAAACCGCGTGCCCCCGCTTTCGCGAAGACCGCTTCGATCTCGTCGGTCGTCGCCGTCACCGGCTCACCCGCCGGTCGGCCCGTCCGGTGTGGACGTACAGCGCGCGCCCGTTGCCGTCGTCGCCGACGAACGCGTGCGGCATGTGCAGGCCCAGCCCGTCGTGTTCGACGACCAGGGTGTCACCCTTGTAACCGAGCAGCCTGCTCTTCTCCGGCCCCGTTCCGAGGTCGGCGAAGATCCCCTTCGGCGTACGCTCCAGCCAAAGGTCGCCGTCCTCGTCCTGGCTCACGACGATGTCCGCCACCTGCGACGAGTACTCGCCCACGTAGCGGGACGGGTCGGCCGGGGCTTCCGCGACGTTGGGCTCCGGCAGCGGCGGAACCTCGACGCCCGCCAGGTCGCCCAGCACCTTCCGGAAGATGTCCAGGTAGAGGTGCAGCGGCTTGCCGCCGTTGGTCAGCAGTGCCACCGCGACGTTGCTGCCCGGCACCACCCGCAGGAACGCCGACTGGCCGATGGTGCCGCCGTCGTGGCCGATCACCGGGCCGCCGTCCCAGTCGAAGATCATCCAGCCGAGCCCCCACGCCCCGCCCATCAGGCCGAGGTAGGGCAGTTCGACCTGGCGCTCCCACATGGCGCGGGCGGTCTCCGGCTTGAGCACCTGCGTGCCGTCGTCGGCGCGGCCTTCGTTGAGGTGCATGCGCACGAAGGTGAGCAGATCGCGCGGGCGCATCGCGAGATGCGAGCCGGCGGGCGCGTTCGACCGGGTCAGCGCCCAGACGGGCGCCGCGACCGGCTCGTCGTCCGGGGTGGGCTGGACGTGGCCGATCGCGGCGCGGAACCGGATCGCGTCGTACGGCCCGGTGGCGGCGTGGGTCAGCCCGAGCGGGGCGAAGAGGTGGTCGCGCAGGCACTCGTCGTAGGACTTGCCGCGCACGACCTCGATCACGCGGCCGAGGACGCAGTACCCGGCGTTGTTGTAGGAGAACATCTCCCCGGGGCCGAACAGCTGCGGCACGTCGGACAGCGTCGCGACGAGCTTCGCGACGCAGTCGTCGCCCTGTCCGGTGTCGGTGAAGATGTCGCCTTCGAAGCCGGACGTGTGACAGGTCAGCTGCCGCACAGTGATCCGCGAAGCGGCGTCGTCATCGGCGAGAACGAACTCGGGAAGGTAGTCGCGGACCGGCTTGTCGAGGTCCAGCCTGCCTTCGTCGACGAGTTGCATCGCGAGGGTGGTCGTCCACACCTTGGTGATCGACCCGATCTGGAACACGGAGTCCACAGTGGACTCGACGCCGGTGCTCCGGTTCAGGATGCCTGCCGCGTGGTCGATCACCTCGCCGTTGGCGAAGACCGCGACGGCCGCGCCGGGCACCTGGTGCTCGGCCAGCAGGGCGGGAAGGTTCTGCTCGAGCCAGGCATCGATTTCGGAAAGTTTCGACATGGGCATCCTCGTCCGTGGAAAGGGTGGACCGGCGTTTCCGGAAATGCTAGGACGGTGACGGGCGTCACCGGTTCGTGCGGAACGACGAGAGCGACGGGAAAATTCATCCGGGCGGACGAATCATTCGCTCCCGGCCTCGGGAAGCCTGAGCCATTCGACGGCCTGTGCCGCGGCGAAGCCGATGAACGCGTCCCGCTCCGGCACCCTCGACCGGCCGTCGACGGCGTCGGTGAAAATCCCTACCGCGTAACGGCCCCCATCCGGGTACTCGACCACACCGACCTCGTTGCGCACCGACGGCAGGGTCCCGGTCTTGCCGCTGACGCGGATCCCGTCGTCCGGGAACCCGGACCGCAGCCGGTGCGGCCACACCTGGAGATCGAGCCAGCGCCGGACGTCCGCGCACGCGGCGGGCGGTGCCGCCTCGTCACGCCAGATCAGGCCGAGCAGCCGGGTGATCTCTTCGGCGGTCGTGGCACAGGTGTGCGCCGGTTGCAGCGCGCGCAACGCGCGGATCTGTTCGATCGACAACTCGGACAGTGCTTTCTCGTCGTCCTCGTAGGAGATCCCGAGGTCTTCCCCGATGCCGCCGAGCACCTCCGCGCAGTCCTGCGGGACCGTGGTGTGCTCGAACCCGAGTCGCCGCAACGTTTTCTCCGTCTCCTCCTTTCCGACCTTGGCGACGATCAGGTCGGTGGCGACGTTGTCGCTGATCCCGATCATCAGGATCGCGAGGTCGTACCAGGACATCGTGATCTCGTGCCGGAAAGTGGCCAGTCCGTACGGGCTCGGCGTGGGATGCCCCGGCGGGACGCTGATCCGCTCGCCGAGGTCGAGTCCGCCGTCGGCGGCCTGCCTGGCCAGCTCCAGCGCGATCGGAACCTTGAAGACCGACGCCGTGACGACGGGGGCGTGCTCGTCGACGCCGATCCGCCGGGTGCCGTCGACTTCGGCGGCATGCAGCCGGACCCGGACTCCTACCTCTTTCGCGCGGGCGTTGATAGTCGCGATGACTTCGGACGCGGTGGGCATGAGACTCCTGTCTACAGAGGACTTGACTCGTGAGTGGTAAGGGCGGTTATTGAGGGGAAGATCAAACATGGCGTGTTCCTGAGCGGGGCCGGTGACGGGATGAAGGTGTCCTTCGCCGCGTCTGATGTCGAGTGGCCCTGGGGGGGGGGAAGAGGGTGGGGGAGAAGGAGGGGGAGAGAGAGGGGTTTTAGCGAGACCGAGGAAAAAGAGGGCGGGGGGGGGGAAAAAAAGGGAGGAAGGAAAAGAAAA
>NZ_JBVILA010000049.1:0-32791 GCF_055580625.1 Amycolatopsis sp. NPDC031561
ACCGCCGCGATCTGGCACAACGACAAAACCGGACAGCCAGTCATGCGGTCGTTAACCGCCTACGACCACTGACACCTTGGAATCAATCATCTAGAGGCCGATGGGGCAGAGGAGGCTGGTGGTGACGCCACCGAGGCCGATGAGGCCGCCGCCGAGGCCTTCGCCGTCTTGGCAGGCGACGAGAACTGGGGTGTCCTCGGCCGCTGATCCACGCGACGGCCCAGGTGGTTCCGGACGTGCCCGGCGAGGTGCGCTCGGAACCGCACTGCGGCCTGCCCGCACGATGACCCACCCCGTGGTCTCGCCCACCTTCCATCTCCCACAGTTCATGGCGGACAAGTAGCGTGGCCAGTCATCGTGACCTCGCCCACCAGCGATGCCAACTAGCTGTTGCGGGTCGTGACGTTGGTGACGGCTGGTGGGGCCTGGATGCTGGGGACGGGTCTTTCGGCGGCAGGATGTGAAGTGCGACCAACACGTCCGCCGAGCAGAAAGACCCGTCCGTGTCACACCGTAATGCCCCGCTGTCCGTTGAGGGCCGCCGCCGGCTCGTCACACGTTGCCAGTCCCGTCCGATCGCGCATGTGGCCGCTGAGATGGGTATCTCCCGCCAGTGCGCGTCGAAGTGGGTCAACCGCTGGCGCCGCTACGGCGAGACCGGCCTGCAGGATCGTCCCAGTGTTCCGCACCGTCAGCCCACCGCCATCCCCGCGCAGGTGGTAGCCCGGATCGAACGGCTACGCCGGCAACGGAAGTACTCCGCCCGCCGCATCACCACCGAACTGACCGCCGAGGACGTCACGATCTCGACACGCACCGTCGGACGCCATCTGCTGCACCTCGGCCTGAACCGGCGCCGGTTCCTCGACCCCACCGGCGCCACCAACCGCGAACCACGCCGCATCATCGCCCGCTGGCCAGGACACATGATCCACCTCGACGTGAAGAAAACCGGCCGCATCCCCGACGGCGGCGGCTGGCACGTCCACGGCCGAGACAGCGAACAGAACCGACGCGTCGCCCGCGGCAAAACCCGCGGCGGCCGGGCCCGCTACACCTACCTGCACTCCGCCATCGACGGCCACTCCCGCCTCGCCTACACCGAAGCCCTCCCCGACGAGAAAGCCCGGACCGCGATCAGCTTCACCCGCAGGGCCCGCGCGTTCTTCGCCGCCCACGGCATCACCCACATCGACCGCATCGTCACCGACAACGGCTCCTGCTACCGCGCAACCGACTTCGCCACCGTCCTGCACGGAGCCCGCCACCAGCGAATCACGCCCTACACCCCACGCCACAACGGCAAAATCGAACGCTACAACCGCATCCTCACCGAAGAACTCCTCTACGCCAGAACCTGGACCAGCGAACAACAACGCTCAACAGCCCTGCACACCTGGAACATCCACTACAACTACCACCGCCCCCACACCACCGCCGAAAACCAACCCCCAGCAACCCGACTCCACACCCACGTCACCAACGTCACGACCTCATACAGCTAGGTGTCAGCGCAGGTCAGAGGCGTAATCAGGGCATCTCCGGTCGGTAAAGACCGTTGGCAGCTCATCGCATGGATCCGCTCGCAGATCGCGAAGGCCAGGGCCCACAGAGCACGAGGCTGCGGCGATCAGCGTGTCGGACTGTCTTAGTGCCAACCATGAACCGATAGTCAGACCGGCGGACGGGCGTAGGTGACCGAGTACGGATTGCCGTGGATGACGAACGGCAGCGTGCCGCCGTTGTCCTGTACGAAGGCATTGATCCGCCAGGTCCCGCACCCGCTGGCCGGCTGCGTCACCGTTAGCTGCCCGAGGAGCCGCAGGTGATGCAGATTCCCGCTCACCGCCGCGGTTTCCGAGGGCGTGGCCTGGGCGACGCAGCCGGGCGCGGCTGAGGACGGCGTCGCGACCGTCCGGAACCGCACCATCGCGGTGTTGGCCTTGCCGGGATAGGTGGTGCCGTCCGGGCAGGCGTTGCCGCCTTCGCCGTAACAGCTTGTGGCGAAGAGATCGGCGGTGGCCAGGAACCTGGTGGCTCCCGGCAATGGGGTGTAGTCCACCGGGTTCACCTGCTTGCCGGGCGCATCCATCCCGAGGAAGGTGTTCTGCGAGGACCCGAACGTCTGCGCGAAGCCCTCGGGACCGATGGCTCCGTCGATGTCCCCGATGAACCCGCTGTACAACCTGGCGGTCTCGCGACCGGGCTGGCCGGGCTGCCCGGCCGCGTACCCGTTGAGGACGTACGCTCGCAGCAGGCACTCGTAGTTGCCCGTGGTGGCTGGCTTGAACAGCATGCGCACGACGAGCGTGACCCTGCCGCCGCCGTGCAACAGGTTCTGGCCGCTCCAGATCTGCCCGTGCTGGGTCGCCGTGTTCGGCAGCGTCGTGCCGCCCACCGGCTGGCAGGTGATCTTGTGCCCGATCGCGATGGCGGACACCGCGCCGTCCACTCGGCCGTCGCCGACCTCAATCTCACTGCGCAGGTTGTGCGAAGTGCCCGCGGTGACCGTGCCGAGGACGAGCCGGGCACGGACCTCGCCTTCGCCGCCGGGTGACTCCACCATCGTCACCGGCGCGGCCTCGGCGATCTTGTCGTAGGCATGGGCGGTTCCGGCGAGCACCGGAATTAGGAACAGGGCACTGAGTATGGCCAGAAGGGTTCGCACGCCTCCCACCATGCCGCAGGCGACTACGCCTCGGAAGGGTCTTCGACGTGACCATGATCGTGCTCCCACCGCAGGTGAGTCGTCGGACCCCTTCCATGCCTACACCGCACCAGCGCATGAGGGCCCGACGACGATCGGCGAGTCGCCGCGGCCCACTCGGATGGCTCAGCGATGATCAATCCAATGGCATATTCACCAACGTTGGCCAAGATCAACGAGATTTGGTCATAGAAATTGAGAATCTACGGACGTGTAGGTTCTCGCCACTCGTGACATGTGGATCCTGACGGCTGTACCAGCCCGACCGGGCAGGTCGGGCTGGTACAGCCCGACCTGCCCGAAGGTTCTCATCGCGGCAGGAGAGTGCGTAGCAGCTCTAGAAGCGACGGTTCCAGGTACTTCGATGCCTGTTCGTGTCGCGCTGCCGCCTGGTGGCCAGGTCAAGGGCGTCGATCAGTGTGTGGTCTTCGTCGATGGCGTGGTGCAGGCGCCCGATCTTGCCGGTGCCGCCGTCCGCGTCGGAAGCACCGATGAGCTGCCACATGCCGTCGTCGGCATCGTGCTGGACAAGCAGGATCGGCTCGCTGCACTCGAAGACCTCAAGGGTCTGGATACAGGTGGTACGCAGAAGCCAGTGCTTCATCCACCAAGCCCGCCGATCGCGCTGCATGATCTGGTTGGCGACCCACCAGATGAACGGCAGGTCCTCATGGCACGTGCCTGGTCCGCGGTCAGGTCCGGGCCACCCTGCGGCACCCGCTCGAACGGGTCGTCGCTCAGCGAGAACGCATGCCCGTCCTCGTGTTCGAAGATGACGGCGTGGAAGGTTCCGCCCAATACCGCACATTCGAATATGTGCGCTGCACCAGTACAACGAGCAAGGTTGCATCTGTCACAACAAGAGCGCTTTACTCAATTTTCGCAGCTCACAAGCTCGCAAATCCACCACAGGCAAGACCGGCGCGCTCCTCGGCGCGGCCGGGGAGCCACCAGATCTGCAGGTCGACCCTGACTTCTTCTGTAGACCAAACGTGCGAACCGACGGGCCTGCTCGCTAAGCCACACGGCTGCGGCGCACGACCGGCAATCCCCCGCGCCATAGCCGATTCACTGTCGGTCCTCCGCCCGCAAGCGCTACGCCGCAGTTGAAACCTCTCCTGCTCGCTCCGTGGCGCCACGGTGAGCACCGGTGTGATGAATCCACCAGGCCGCAACCAGGCCGATGACCGCGTTGACGACCACGAACCACCCGGGAGCCAGCACGTTCCCGGTGTTCTGGACAAGCCACAGCGCGGTGATCGGCGGTTCCATCGCCGATCACGACGCCGATGTTCCATCCGGTCGCCACCCCGGTGTAGCGAGTGTCCGGACCGAATCCGACGATGATCGGTAAGTAGCGGCCATCCGTGGGCGCCGGCTTCCATGGCCCTGTGGTGCCACCGGCACCGGTCGCGGTACCACTCCATATCAGCTTGAGCATGCGGTAGGCGTCCGCGCGGCGCTACCTGTCCTTGGTTGCCGGTTCCTGCGTGGGCCACGATCGGCTCGGAGTCGGGCCAGCGTGTGGTGGCCAGGAGTCAACGCAGCACCCAACACGCCATCCGGCCCGTACCGATGACGAGGCCCGATGCCTTGATCATCACCCTCCCATCCCCCTGCCTACCTATGTAGCTTTACTCTGGCTACCTATGTAGGGTTAGCGGCATGAAGAGGACGAAGGCACTCGCCAGCGTGGCGGCCGCGTTCCTGGAAGACCCGGACGGGCGGCACTGGGGCTACGCCCTCAGCAAGGCCTCCGGCGTGGCCTCCGGCGTGCTCTACCCGATGCTGACCCGCTTCCTCAACGAAGGACTCGTCACCGACGGCTGGGAAGATCCCACCACCATCATCGAGAGGCGCCCCCCGCGCAGGTACTACGAGCTGACCGACAAAGGTCGGCTCGAACTCGCGACCGCGGCGCGCGTAGTCGAAATCTCCACCCAGGCTCGCGGTGCTCGCCTCGGGTGGGCGAATGGCTGAGCTAATCGAAGCCGCCGTCTTGTGGAAGACCTTGCTGGTCGCACTAGTGATCTACGGGTTCGCCCCCGGGTTTGTGCTGCGCCTCTTGGTGAAGCTCTACCCGAAGGACGACCCTCGCCGCCAAGAGCTCGTCGCCGAGCTGTATACCGTGCCCCGGTTCTGGCGGCCCTTCTGGGTCGCCGATGCCCTCGGCGCCGTCCTCCTCGAAGGACTCCCCCACCGCATCCGCGACATCCGGAACCGGCGACGGGCGAAGAAATCAAGATCGGCCCGGGAGTCCCGGCGCCCTTACGCGGCTGACGGAGGACGTGAAGCGACGGTCCGGGGTTGGGGCCGCCCCGAGTCGCATCTGCTTCCGGACGCCATCGTCGCCTTCGTCGACGACGAGCTGACCCCTGCCGCCCAGGACAGAGCGAGGACACACCTAGCCCGCTGCCTGGCCTGCACGGCCGAGGTCGCCACACAACGTCACCAACTACCGCCCGGCCACTAAGCAAAGACGACCCGCGCCGGTGAGAAGGCGTCGGCGGACGGGCGGCAGGTCGTGACCGGGGAAGCGGCGGTGTACTTCCGGAACCCACGACCTCGGAGTCGCATTCTGCTGCTATCAAAAGAACATCCAGCAGCACGAACCCATCCAAACCCGGCTCGACGATGAACGCCCCCGCCACCCTGCTCACCCCCATCGGCGGCGGCTACTTCTATACCCTCCCAGGCATCAACGACACCGCCGACTGGTACGCCTCCACTCTCCTCACCTCAAGCCGCTGACCGAAAATCAAGAACACCCCTCAGGATCTAGCAAACGAACAGCGCGATTCAAGGCCAGGAGCTGGTGCACTGGCTACTTGAGCCCTAGGTCGTGTACCGCACATTCGAATATGTGCACTGCACCGGTACAACGAGCAAAGTCACATCTGCCCGCAACAGGGTCGCTTCATTTAATCTCCGCAGCTCACAAACTCGCAGGTCCACCATGGGCAAGGTCAGCGCGCGGAGAATCGCCCACAGGTCAGGACGTCAGGTGGAAGGGTGTTGACTTCGAGGGTGCGCGCGGAGCGCAGCACGTTCTAGGTATTGAGGAACTCCTTGATGCTTCGCGGATTCGTGTCTAGGAGCGGGAGAAACTTTCTTAGGGCGTGCTCGGTGCCAGCGCGCGCTTGTGGTGAGACCAAGGCCCGTGCTGCCCCGCCGGCGAGCTCTTCCCGGGCCGCGGCAGCCAGAGTGCCGACAAGCGACTGCGTCCCCGAGCGACGGCCTGGCGAGTCCCGCTGAGCAACGACCACCACTGTGGCCCAAGTCGCGCCTGCCGCCAAGCGTCGAACCGAACCACGGTGAACTCACCGCTCAGATCGTCCTCGAGAAAGTTCAGCTAGCTGCTCTTGCCAGCGCCCCAAGGCCCGTCAAAGTGGATAAGGAACGAGACCGCAGGGTCCTTAACCCGCACTTCGCGGAGCTGCGCAGCCAACACCCCAGCCAGAGGCGTGCGGTTGAGGTTGTCGCCGCCCGTGCACGCGGGAGTGTCGGTCGCCCATCCGACCTTGGTCTCCGGCTCCTCGGAAGCAAGGCTGACCTCCGAGTCGTCCTGCACCTGCACCGTGGGCGGGAATGCAGCGCCAGTTCCGCTTGCAGATCCAACGATAGGATCTACAACCCGTGCCCGGCAATTGAGCCGCCGCCGCTCGACACCGGCCCGATCGGTTGATCGTTCGGGCCTGGATGCCGAGCCGAAACCACCAGCAGACCAGCCGCAGCCGACGCCGCAGAGATCGCCAGCCTGGTCGCACCAAAGGACGTCGCTTGACCGACGCGAGACTGGAGTCATGGCCCTGCTAGTCGGTAGCCGACAGAAGGGCCGCATCCAGCCTCGGAGGTCGCAGGTCGATATTGACATACATTGGTGAACCGCCAACGTACCGCAGCGGCAGCGCTACATTCTGCACCAGTTCGCGGGCGGGGCAGCCGAAGAGCATGGCTTGCCCCGCCCGCGAACTGGTAGGAATCGGGCTCAGTTGTTGCCGCGCCGAGACAACGCAAGCGCCTGACAAGTAACGGGCTTCCTCGGCTCCAGTTGAGCTGCTAAAACTGACAGGGAACCCTGAGGCCAAAAGATCTACAGCAGACTTCTCACGGCGGGGGCCTTAACTGCACCAGCCAACGTTCCACCGATCGATCTGATACGACGTGCCACCTCCTCCCCAAAGCCTGGCATGGATTCGTTTCCCACCGAAATCCCACACGTCATACAATCCTTGCCCTGCGTTCGTCCACCTCAGAATCGCGCCATTGAACCACAATGGCGTGTTATTCCGCGTGATGCACTGGTAGAGCGCCTGTCTCGACGCACCCTTCGCCGCGGGACCCGATGCCATGCTCGGATTCGGCGCACCGAAAACTGCGGACGAAGTCGACTCCGACGATGTCACACGTGTACCCGCGGACGCGGCTGACGCCGTGACAGCACTGACGCCGCAGGACAGCGCGCCCACTGCAGAAACCGTAGCGACAATTCGAGCCGCACGAGAATAACGAGAGCCCATGACCATGCTAATTTCCTCCCAAAAGAAACAACGAGATCAGGGAGGGACGATGCACGGGCGAGCACATACCCCGCGCAGTCCAGATTCCGCACAAAAGGCACACGAACGCCAAGAGGGGGTTCGGGAGACGGCGCCCTCCCCTGGAACCGCCTCCCGAACCACGGCGCCCACCAGGGGGTAGAGGAGGCGCCGATTCGAAGGCCTAGAGCACCGTCCCGAACGGGTAGCTCCGTGGTGACCTTCTGCCACAAGCTTGCCCAAAACCGTCCAGATCGTCAACTTTTTGGGACGATTTTCTAATTTAGTACTCTTAGTAATGACACTATCACCCTCAGCGTTTACCTTCATGGGGCAGGATGAGGGGCGCATCCCGCCGAGTTTTGCCGACACGACACAGACCGTAACTGCACCTTGCGAAGGACGACACCTCATGCATCGGGTTATCCAATGGTCAGGTGGCATCGGGTCCTGGGCGACAGCTGAACTTGTCGTGCAAGAACACCCTGACGACGAAATCACCCTCTTGTTCGCGGACGTCTTAATTGAAGACAGCCACCTGTACCGGTTCAACGCCGACGCGTCGACAAGACTGGGCATTCCCATTACCCGGGTCAGCGACGGCCGAGCTCCCTTTGAGTTGTTCAGGAGTCGCCGGTTTCTGGGAAACTCTCGAATAGCGCCTTGCTCTCGCGTGCTCAAACAAGTCCCCGTGCAGACGCTGGCTTGAAGCCCATCTAGCTCCGCACAATACCGTTCTCTATGTAGGACTAGAATCCTCCGAGCTCCGCCGGGTGCCGGGCATCGTGGCCGGCTGGAATCCTTGGCGCGTCGAGTTCCCACTGCTACGCCACACTTCCCCCACCAAAGAGGCTCTTCTCACTCGGTGTAGAGCGAGCGGCCTGACCCCACCTCGCTTGTACCGTCTCGGGTTCTCACACAACAATTGCGGAGGCCTGTGCGTTCGAGGAGGGCACGCGCACTGGCTCCGCACGTTGCGGGAGTTCCCCGACCGATTTCAGTGGCACGAGGAGCAGGAACTGCGATTCCGCGCCGAACACGGCGATGTCGCGATACTCAAGCACCCACACAGCGGTCACACGTCGCCACTTCTCTTGCGTCAACTACGCACCGACATCAACATGGCCGGTGACCAGTCCGGCGCATGCACCGACGAAAGTGACCTTGCCCGCCGCATGCGGTTGTTAGGGCTGGGCGAACTGCCGCAGGACCGGCGCCGCAGACACGCTGCCGGCCGCAACAGCAGACGCCGACCCCACCAACTGCCCTAAGACTGATTGAACCGCCCCGGGTTCGGTAGAGACTCGTTGCTGGGGTTAGTAGGCGACCAGGCTGGTCAGGTCGCCTAGCTCGTACAGGGTCTCGAACTCGGTCGGTGGCCGGTAGCCACAGGCCTCGTGTAGACGCCGGTCGTTGTACCACTCGACCCATGCGGCGGTGGCGGTCTCGACGTCTTTCTTATTGTGCCATGGTCCTTGTGGTTTGATCAACTCTGTTTGTATAAACCGATGGTGGATTCCGCGAGTGCGTTATCGTAGGCGTCGCCGACGGTGCCGATTGACGCGTCGATATCCGCGTCAATGAGACGTTGAGTGAACCGGAACGACGTGTACTGGCTACCCGCGTCGGAATGGTGGATAAGTTTGTCCTCCCCGCTGGTGTGCTGATAATCGCGGACCTGTAATCCGATATCGATGGCATCGAGGACCAGGTCTGCTTCCCTGGACATGCTCGCTTGCCAGCCGACGATCTTGCGGGAGAAGACGTCGATGGCGAAGGCGACGTAGACGGTGCCGGCCAAGGCGGCGACGTAGGTGAAGTCGGCTACCCACAGCCGGTTCGGTGCGCCCGCCGTGGACTGGCGGTTCACCAGGTCCGCGGCGCGCACACCGTCCTTGTTGGCGATCGTGGTACGAACGGTTTTGCCGCGCAGGGCACCGGTCAGACCCAGTCGACGCATGAGTCGTTCGACCCGGCCTCGTCCGACCTCAATGCCGTCCCGGCGCAGCTGTCGCCAGATCTTCCGGGCACCGTACACCCGATAATTCTCATCGAATAGACGTCGGATCTCTCGCATCAATTCCTCATCGCGAACCTCGCGCGCCGATTTCGGTCGTGAACGGGCGGCATAGTAAGTGGAGGGGGCGATCTTCACACCGAACTCGGTCAGCACGGCACAGATCGGCTCGACCCCGAACCGGTCCTTATATTCCGTGCTGAACGTTACGAGCGTGGCAGTCGAGGGTCGAGCTCGCTCGCGAAGAAAGCCGAAGCAGCCTTCAGAATCTCATTGGCCCGACGTAATTCCGCGACCTCCCGGCGCAGCCGCTTCAGCTCCTCGGACTCCTCGCTCGTCGCCCCCGGCCGGGCCCCGGCGTCGACCTCGGCCCGCCGCACCCACTTGCGCAACGTCTCACTGGACACGTTCACCTTCGCCGCGACCGAGCAGATCGCCTCCCACTGCGACGAATACTGCTCTACCTGCTCAAACACCAACGCAACGGCGCGTTCCCGCACCTCAGCCGAGTACCTGGGCCTCCGGGTCATGATCCACATCCTCACTCACACGAGGAGCCTCCATCAAACCCGGGGCGATTCAGATTCGCCTAGCAGCGCTGAAACCATCGGTTCTGTGCGCGCCAAGTGACCCGCCTCCTGTAGACGCAGGACACCTCGCGAGATGTGCCTACAGGTAAATGAATAGGTGGGTGAGACTCACGCCTCGTGTGTGTACGAAGTGGACACGGCATTCAAGCAGACCCACCCGCGGCGGCCGACTGGGAAATCGCGTTCCCGTACACAGAGAAGCCGCCGCAGGTGGGCCTGCTTCAGGACCGCTTCGTCCACCTCGCACACTCACCAAGGCGGTTTCCGTGGTGTCACGCCGAAGCGCTGGTTCCAATCGCGCGGTCCAATTTCCCGACGATCGAGTGAAGGCCATTCTCCTCGATGCCGAGATAGATGGGCCCCTATTGCGCCTACCAGGGAAACTCGACCGGGCAGACTACCTCGCCGTCGACCAGACGCTACAAGCGCTCGGAGGTAAGTGGAGTCGACGGCGCCGTGCGCACGTCTTCGACTCGGATCCCCGTCTTGCGATCGCCCGAGTGTTGGAAGGCGACGGTGTCCTGACCTCTGCTCGCAGCCGCGAAGGTTTCGTGGCCACTCCCGAAGCCCTGGCAGAGGAGATCGTGCGGACATACAGCGGGCTGTCACCGAACGCGGACACCCGTGTCCTCGAACCCTCCGCCGGGAACGGGGCTTTGGTGAAAGCGGTGCTGGACTACGCACCGTCGGCTCAGGTAGTCGCGATCGAGCCCAATCGGGAGCGTGCCCTGAGCATCGTTCGGCACCCGTCGACCACCGTCCACGTCGACACCTTCGAACGCTACGTGGAAACCAGGCCCGCTCCCTTCAGCTCGATCATCATGAACCCGCCATACTCGACCAGCGAGAGCCCGACGCTCTGGATCGACCACATGCACCTCGCCTGGCGCCTGCTCGCACCGGGAGGCCGACTGGTCGCGGTCCTGCCGAACGGAGTCACCTTTCGCCAGGACCGAAGGCATCGAGAGATCCGCGAACTCCTTCATTCCCAGGGCGACTACAGCGAACTCCCCTCCGATTCATTCATTTCGTCGGGGACTGGGGTCCGGACGGTCGTGGCCTGGATGTCCCGGCCGACTCTGCCCCAACCTTCTTTCGTCAGCCGATCGTCGACGAGCACACCGACGACGTAGACGACGTCGATGTGCTCGAAGGCAGCGCCGACCGAGCGGTCACCTTGATCAGGCGCAGGGTCCTGCTCGTCAGCAGAGCGTGGTACGGAAGGGGACTGTCCCAATCACTTAAGCGCAACGCGCTCCTTGAGTAGCCGCGCACCTAGCGCGCTCTGCCGCCGGCACTCATACACGCAATTCGAGCTTGTCTAGCAAGAACCACCCGAATGAGCCGGGATCCCCGAGCCGCGCACGTCATCCCGCGTGCTGCGCCCCGGCTCGGCTGGCTGGTCGTCGCACCGCGCCGCGACGACCAGCCAGCCCACAGCGAAAGGCTGAATGATGCGCAAGACAATGCCGCTCTCACCCACTGAGCTGGAGGTCCTCCAGAACATCGCCCGAGGCCTCGAGAATCGTGAGATCGCCGCGAAGACGTTCCGCTCCATCGAGACCATCCGCACCCACGTGAAGAGCATTCTGTACAAGCTCAGGGCCAGAAACCGGACCCACGCCGTAGCGATCGCCTACCACGTGGGCATCTTCCAAGGGCTTCCCCGTACAGACGAGCAAACCACCTCTCCGCTGACGCCGCCCGAGCCAGACCTCACTGTGCAGGTCCCGCCCGAGCATCCCGCCTCGGAGACACTGCCACCTACCGATCCGCCATCTAGGGCCAGCTCGCACGCCTCGAAGACTACGCGGCAAACCCGCTCAAGCCTACCGCCTCGACCCTGACAGCTGCGACATTACTCCCACTGTCCTTCCCCCGGCCCACCTCTGCACATCGCGTCGTGGGAGCCGGATTCAACCTTCCCTATGCCGTCCGTGAATCGCCCGCGCAGAGTGCTCTCAGCCGAGTTGTTTCGTTTCCCGGCAAGACTTCGCGACACTTCCGGCCGCCGCGGATCCCACGCTCGTTCAACACTCTCACCGTGAGATCCCGAACGCACTTGGCACCGGGGTCACCAGCGCACTCGTCCGGGCCTCTGAGCGCGCCTCCCCAGCAGAACTTCGCCTCTTCCCCCAGCCAGGAGAGCACTATGCGTCCCACGACAGTCCACAGTGCCTACGCCTACCTCTTGTCCTCCGCAACGCCACCCGCACCTGCCACCGTCACCTTCGTTCAGGAAGTCGGTGCCATAGAGGCAGTCCGGCTCATCTCCGCCGACCGCGCGCCCCTCGCGGTACTGGCCGAGCAGCGGCCGGGCGACCATCACGACGCTGCGCGCGACGCACTAACGACCGCAGCGCACCACCAGCACCGTCTCGTCACCCCACAGGACGACGAATGGCCCGCCAACCGGCTCGCCCGCACGTCCGCGTTCTACCCGCCCCTCGCTCTCTGGATCCACGGCGACGGACAGTTGAAGAACCTTGCCCGACGCTCGGTCGCGATCGTCGGTGCCCGCCGTCCCACGACCTACGGGAAGATCTACTCGATGGACATCGCCGCAGGGCTGGCCAGGCACGGGGTCACCATCTGGAGCGGCGGCACCGCCGGAGTCGCAAGCCAGGCTCACCGCGGAGCCGACAATGCCCAAGGAACCTCAGTAGCTGTCCTCGGCAGCGGCCTCCGGAATGACTACCCCGCGAACAACGAAAGCCTCCTCCTCGGACAGTCACCAGGCACCCTCGTAGTCAGCGAGTACAACCCCCTGACGATGCCGCCGACACCGAACGCCAATGCCCACAGCCGGCTGCTGGCCGCACTGACTCGCGTGTGCGTCATCATCGAACCCGGCCTCAGCCACGGAGCGATGGCTGTAGTCGCGCACGCCGAGAACCAAGGTTCCCCGATTCTGGCGTTTCCTGGCCCCGTCAACACCCTGACGTTCCAGCAGTCCCACGACCTGATCCGCACGGGACGGGCCACGCTGATCTCCGACGCCGAGCACGTGTTCGAGTGCGTCCCAGAACTCACTCGAACCATCGACCGGACGCCTGACGAAGAGACGCCGGAACCGTGACCGTCGGCGCTCCGTTTCCGTCCTGCCCCGACTGCCAAGACCCGATGGCACTTCAGTACGACACTGATTTCTGCGACACGAAATACGTCTATTGCAGCACTGTCGGCTGCTCGAACGACGGTGTCCCCGCTGGGGAGGTCGTGAGCGAACTCGGCCAGCCCGAGCCCGGTTGGCCTCGCCCAATCGCCGACGGCCTTCCTGTCCCGTGGATAGCACCGGTCATCGGTGACCGCGTCGCCTGGGCCGCACTCAACGCCAGCAGGCTGCGCGAGGCCGAGCAGAACTGGCTATGCCAAGTGTGCGGCTGCTACCTCGGCTCCGACCCGACAGCATGGATCGCCCTTGCGCAAGGGGAAGTAGCGGCTGGCGGAGCCATGCACAAGAAGTGCAGGCTCCAGGCTGGCGCCTGGTGCCCGGAGTTGCGTGACCCGTCTTATGTTTTCACCGAAGTCCACCAGTCCGATCGCGACTCCGACTGGGAGACCGTGTTCACGCGCCTGGCCGAATATGAGGAGCACCACGGACAGCTTCCTCGGGTCATGCCGCTACCCGCCAAGCACTACAACGCCGCATGTACGTACTCGCAGTGCGGGATGACGCGCTAGCAAGGCTCCATCCAAACACGGCAACGTCGGCACTCCGACATCTGCTTCGCGCCCCGCCGCGCTCGGCATTCACCCGGTCAGCCCGAGTTACATCAGCATAAAAGCCGTTTGATTCCGCAGCCAATACCCGATCAAACCATCAGCCCGAATGGAACCAATCAGTGATGAACTACGACGGTAACCGGTCCACTTCGCATGGAGCCCTCGGTACTCCGATCTACGACGAACTCACCGGCAGCCATGCCGCGCAGGAGGAGCACACCTCAACACCCGCCACGGAACCGGAGTCCGCATCATTCACCATAGGCGCCCTCGCCGTTTCTGCTGTCGTTCTCGACTTGTTCAAACGCCTCAAGCAGCTCGACAAGGGGACTGGCTGGAGTGGCGGGGACGTCATGGAGACACTCAACTTCTGGTTCGCTGAGTTCGGCATCGACGTGGACGTCGACGCGACGACTGCGGCCCAGGCGCTCCATACACCCGCCTGGCTCGCACGCTCTCTCAAGGTTCCGACCCCCGAGAGTCCGACAGTAGTCGTCCATGTGCGCACCGACAATCCAGAGCCCGTCGCCTGCGTTCGCCACTACATGGCAGGTCTGATCCAGGATCTTGGCGAGAACGCGAGCGTCGCCATCTTCGGCCTCGAGGGCGATCAGGTAGTCAGCATCATGCACGGCGCCACCTCCCCCGACGACCAGTGACGGCTGCCGGATACAGCATCCCAGCGTCACCCGGAATCGGCGTACGGTGGAAGTTGAAGATCTTGGTGTGGCCTCCCCATGCATCGAGTCGCATGAGGACGGAGGCCCTGATGACCCTGTTGCGCCAGAACAGTGAACTGAAGAAGCTCGGGATCTGGAACTGGTCACTACCCGCTTTCGCGGGCAAACTTCCCGACGGTCGAAACTACAACACCTGCCCATCGGCCGGCGTATGCGCGCAGGCGTGCTACGCCCGCAACGGCACCTACCGCTTCCCGAAAGTCAAAGCACGCCACCAGAAGAACCTGACGATGATCCTGGACGATCTTCCTGGCTGGAAGACGGCGATGCTAGAAGAGCTGTCCCACAACAAGTTCACCGACGCGTGGGTCAGAATCCACGACAGCGGCGACTTCTTCTCCCCTGCCTACCTCGCGACCTGGCTTGAGGTAATGCGGGCGCGCCCCCAAACTCGCTTCTACGCCTACACCAAGGAAGTAGCGATGTTCCGGGAGTTCGTTGAACCTCGTCCACCCCGAAACTTCTGGTGGGTCTACTCCTACGGTGGCACGCAGGACCACAGCCTCGATCCCGACGTTGACCGTATCGCCGACGTCTTCGCCGACGAGGCAGCCATCGACGAGGCAGGCTGGCACTCGCAGTCCGAATCGGACCTACGTGCCGTCATCGGTCCTGCACCGGTCGGCATCCCTGCCAACAACATCGCTCACTTCAAAGCCAGGCAGGCTGGTCGCCGCTGGAGCCATTGGCAGGCCAGTGTCGACGCGGCACGCGCCGAACGCCGCTCGCGTGCGCGCGATACCGCGAAGTCGAGCACCACAAACACCCAACCCACGTAGGCCCCTCCGGCCGCAGCGCCCAGCCTTCCTCACTTCTGGAGCTCCCACCATGCTCGACCTTGTATTGCGTGCCAACGGATTCACCCGCAAGAACGACACCTGGACCCGGCAGAACCTGAATGCCGGAGGCCTTTTCGATCTCGACATCGTCCCGGACGACGACCACTACCTGTGCACGCTGCGCCAGGGCACGGCGCCCCTGCTGAGCGTGAGGCGTGACGCGGACGCAGTAATGAGCCTCGTCGTCACCTTCCTTACATCCTGACGCGAGATCCCAACCCAGCAAGGGGAAACGATGACAGACATGATCATCCTGGCTCGCGAGATCGCGAAACACCTGGAAGGAGACTGGAAAGCGGAGAAGGGTGTCTTCGGCAACGGAACCGACGCTTACCTACACGGTCCCGACGGAGAGAAGTTACAGATCCGGCCAGGAACCACGACATCGACACGGAATCGATTCGAGGTCTACGGCTCTCTCCCCTGCCAGTTCACGCGCCATAAGGAACCTCTGCACCTCATCACCGTCAGCCCCGACAAGGCTGCCGCGCGGATTGCGGGCGACATCACCCGGCGTCTGCTACCCGCGTACCGCGAAGGCATGGTCTCCGCCGCTGACGCGAAACTGCGCCACGAGCTCCGTGAGGCCGAGAAGTCGCACACGGTCAAGACCTTGCTCGGCATCCTGCCGAACGCCGACCACCTCACGCACGCTCAAGACTCGATGGACTTCGGAGGAGGTCGCCATTCGCTGCCGATCGGCGGCCGGCTCCGCGTCCAGTCCAACTCCCAGGTGGTGTGGACGATTGACACCACTAAGGAACTGGCCTTCAGCCTCGCTGAGATGATCTATGCGCTATCCCGCAGCGGGGATGTTCCTCAGGCGCCGAAGACATCAACGACGGACCTTGGCTAGCCACCCATGCCGCAGGCCCATCAGATCCGCGTTCGCCCGTCAACGGCGAGACTCGCGCAACACCACCTCGAATCCTGCGAAGCTCGAATACCTGACAGCGGTCAAGTACACGGCCCTGGCCCGCGGATTCGCCGCGCATCACCTACTGCCCTCCTGATAGCAGTCGCTAGCGCCACCCAGCAGTTGAAGGACAAGACATGAGCAATCGGAAAGAGAGCACCGCTACCGCGCTCAGCGAGTATCTGCGCGACGTCGCCGATGTATTGGGACCACCGTGGCACATCTCGACTCCACGCAGTACCGGCGAGGTCGCCACACTGTCAGGGCCGGAAGGTGGCTCAGTCGCTGTTTCCCTCGAGCAGCGAACAGGCGGGCAACGGCTCGTATTCGAGACCTGGTTGTCCAGCGATCTGCGCGCGCACTAGCCCAAACGGACCGTCCGTCCCCTCGTCACCGTGTCCCCGAAACGGCCATCACACGACGTGGGAATGGATCTGCGGCGGCGCCTCTTGCCCAAGGTGAGCCGGTTCTTCGACGACGCGCGCGATCTCGCAGACCGTCGCCGTCGCGATGCCACCGATCTGCGCAGTGTCCTCGAATCGGTCGCGCTCAAGCTGGGAACAGACGTCAAGGCGAACGGGAAGTCGACCGGGATCGGAAAGTTCGGGCAACCACTGTTCGCGACGGCTCAGGTCATCCAGCCATTGTGGCGGAAAGGCGAGCATGTCGTCCGGTGGAGCATCGACACCCGCCCAGACATCGCGCTAGCCCTCGCTGATCTACTCGCCACACAGGCTTCGAAGGCTGCCAGTGACCACGCCACGGCAGCCGTCGTCGGTTAGCACTCGGGCCCCGGCCCCCCGTCCCCTCCGGCCCCTCGCCCGCAATCGACGACATCACCGAGCGAGCCTCCCGATCCGCGTCCCTCCTCACGCGGGCGCTGCCTGACCGTTTCCGCCTCTGTGCCGGCGACGCACGCCGACTTCCCGGCGAGCCCGGCGTGAGAGCCGACAAGCTGTCCCTCGCCTGCACGGTGCTGTTCGCGGGATACGCGATGACGATCGCCACCGCGAACTGGGCCAGCTCCCTCTGGCCCTCGGTCGCGATCGCAGGCCTGCGGATCCCTGCCGGAGCACTCGTCACCGGACTCGTCCTCACCATGAGGGATCTCTTACAAGACGCCCCTGGAACCCGGACGACACTTCTCGCCGTCGCCCTCGGCGCAGCCCTATCTAGCCTGACCGCGCAACCACGCATCGCATTGGCCAGTGCTACGGCCTTCACTGTCTCCGAGCTCGTCGACCTCGCCGTCTACACCCCGCTTCAACGACGGAGCCAACTCGCAGCCGTGGGCCTGTCAAACGCAGCCGGTCTGCTTGTCGACACCGTGCTGTTCCTTCCCCTGGCCTTCGGATCGTGGGACCAGCTCGCCGGACAACTCGTCGGGAAAGCCGTCACCACCATTCTCACGGTCACGCTGCTCGACCTCGCGCGCCGGAGACGGGCCCCGTAGTGAAGTTCTACCTCGGCGTCCATCAGCCCATCTGGCTCACCCGCCTACCAGACATTCCACTGCTGGTGTCACATGGCCGGCTCGGCCACAGGCGCACGCTGCCCGCGCCATCACCGAATGGGCACTCGACTCCGGTGGTTCTCCAGTCTTTCTGGAGGGACTGTCCCAGTAACGGTGTTTCCGGCCCGACACGCCGGGCGTGAGCTCGGCGGGATGGGCACGGTGGTGATCACACTGGACGTTGTGACTTCACGATCGACGGGTAAGAGCAAGGCGGCGAAGCCGCGGTCGGCGCAGGAGGAGCTGTCGGCCTCGATGGTCGCGCAAGCCCAGGCGCAGGGGTTGGCCTGACCGGCCCGGACGGGCTACTCAAACAGCTGACCAAGACGGTTCTCGAGGCGACGTTGAACGCGGAGATGACCGAGCATCTGGGCCACGAGAAGCACCAGGCCGAGCCGGGTCGCGCCAGCGCGAACGTGCGGAACGGCACCCGGTCGAAGAGGGTGGTCTCGGACGCGGTGGGCGAGGTGGAGATCGCGGTGCCGCGGGATCGGGATTCGAGTTTCGAGCCGGTGGTCGTGAAAAAGCGGCAACGTCGATTGGGGAGCGTGGATGAGATCATGTTGTCGTTGTATGCGAAAGGGTTGACGACGGGCGAGATCTCGGCGCACTTCGCCGAAATCTATGGTGCGTCGGTGTCGAAGGAGACGGTGTCCCCGATTACCGATCAGGTGATCGGCGAGATGAGCGAGTGGCAGTCGCGGCCACTGGATTCGGTGTGTGCGGCGGTGTTCATTGACGCGGTGCACGTGAAGATCCGGGATGGTCAGGTCGCGAACCGGCCGATCTACGCTGCGATCGGTGTCACGCTGGAGGGCCGCCGAGGTGTGCTCGGGCTGTGGGCCGGTCAGGGTGGCGAGGGTGCGAAGTTCTGGATGCAAGTGTTGGTGGACATGAAGAACCGTGGGCTGGGCGATGTGTTCTTCGTGGTCTGCGACGGGCTGAAAGGTTTGCCCGAGGTGGTCGGGAATGTGTGGCCGGCGGCGATCGTGCAGACCTGTGTGGTGCATGTGCTGCGGAATACGTTCAGGCTCGCGTCGAAGCGGGACTGGGACGCGTTGAAGAAGGATGTGAAACCGATCTACACGGCACCGAACTCGGCTGCGGCGGCGGCCGCGTTGGATGAACTGGAGGAGACATGGGGTGGTAAATATGGTGCGATGATTCGGTTGTGGCGCAACGCGCGGGAGGAGTTCATCCCGTTCTTGGACTATGATGTGGAGATCAGGCGTGTGTTGTGTTCCGCGAACGCGATTGAGTTGTTGAACTCGCGGTATCGTCGTGCGGTGCGGGCACGTGGTCATTTCCCGACGGAACAAGCTGCGTTAAAATGCTTGTATCTGGTCACCCGGAGCCTGGACCCGACCAGCGCCGGGCAAGCCCGGTGGACGATGCGATGGAAACCCGCCTTGAACGCTTTCTCGATCACCTTCAGTGACCGCTGGCCGGGCGCTGAGACCTACTGACAACCACGGCCGGAAACACTGTTCGCTTACAGTCCCGAGTGCGTTTCTGCAGCGCTCGTCTGAAAAGCTTGTGGTTGCAAGGTTGTACGGATTCTTGAACCCAGGCAGTCAGCAGGGCTGAGGGACGTTGGCGGCCCGGCCTCGGCAGCGGAGGATTGCCGTCAGGTTGGCCTGGTTGCCCTGCAGGTCCAACATTCCGTTGGGTAGGACCCGCAAAGGACGGTCAGCCACGGTGAGGCCCTGGTTCGGGGTGCCGCCAGGAATGGAGACGTTTCCGCCGGTCACCATGATCTGCCCGGCGCTGGCTGGGGCCGTCACGATGTCGCAGTGCATGCCCCAGTTCACCGGTTGCATGATGTTCTCGTACGTGACGGGTGGCGAGTTCCGGCTTCGGCAGACCAGGTCGCCGAGTTCCGGCGCAACTTCGGTGGCGCGGTAGGCCCAGAAAGGGTTCGCCGTGTTGTTGGTGCAGCGGTTGTTCCGAGCGGCGCGGACGTAGACGCGATGGGCAGTCGAGTAGGCGAAGTCCTGGCCCGCGCCGGCGCTGCGCATCACCCAGGAGACGAACACCGCGCTCCAGTAGTTGTCTTGCTGCCACGCGGGGCTCTGGAGATCGGCCGCGGCCACGGTCGTGCAACAACCGTCCAAATAATACTCCTGAAGAATAGGAGTGGCGGCCCGATCCGTTTCGTGCAGCCACTGCGCCCCGGTCCGCCACCGGGAAAGCTGTGCTCGGGCAACGCGGACGATGGCCTCCGGCAACGGGTCGGCCGCCGGGTTGCCGAGCCGGGTGAGTGCTCGGACGATCGCGACCTTCGTTTGGCTGCCTGCCACCCCACGCGGGCAAAGACCATGGCGCCGCTGGAAAGCCCGGACGGCGTCGCGGGTCGGTGCACTGAAGTTCCCGTCCACCGTGACGGTATGCCCAAGCCGCCCCAGCGCATGCTGCAACTCTCGGACGGCGCTACCGCTGGAACCGACCTGCAGCGGCTGGCCGAGGTTGAAGGACAGGATTCCCCAGATCCAGTCGAGGAACCCGGGCACCTGCAGCTCGGGTTCGAGCCGCACCAGCTGCAGGGTCGCACGCAGCTGGTCGTCATCGGTCTCGGTAAGCATGTCGACGGGCTCGGCGTCGGTGGGAAACCGGTCGCCCTGTGACTGCTCGAGTTCCTCCGCGGAAATATCATCGGATTCAAGTTCCTCGGTGGCAACGTCCGTACCGGACTCGGGTTCACCGGACTCGTATACGTCCGCATCGGACAACTCCGGCTCGTCCCACGTTTCGGCGCTGACCTCGGACCGTGGCCCTCCACCGGGGCGGTACTCCCAATGCCACGGTTCCCGCGTGTACGGCTGGAAACCCAAGCGTGCCGCGTTCTCGGTGAGCCAGCCGTGGAACCAGGTCCGCCGCCACGCGGCCAGAGCCTCCGGCCTGCTGGAGTTGCGGATCGGCGCCCGCTCACGCTCCTGCTGGAAGTCGATGGCGATCCCGGCCTGGTGGTTGCTGAACCCGGGTGCGGCGAGCCATCTCGGCAGGTGGAAGACCTCCAGCATGTATCGCACCGCTTCGGCGCTGTGGGGTCCTGTGCTCAGTGCCTCTCGCTGCCGGGCGGTCCGCCGGTAGTAGCCGGGGAAATTCCGGCGCCAGACCTTGCGCTGGTACTCGCTTCCTCGGTAGCCGCTCGACGCCGAGATGCGGCGGGTCTTCAGGGCGTCCTCGTGCCCGGCCTGTCTGGCCTGTGCCAACGCCTCGTTCGCGGCCGCGAGCAGCCGCCCTGCCTGTTCGGCGGCGTCCCGGCGCATCGATACCGTGGTCCCGGTGACCCGCGCGAGCTCCGGGCCGGTGAGATCGTGTCCGGGCTGCCCGCGCTTCGAGCTGCGCTCCACGTGTGCCTTGAGCACGGCTTCCCGGAACGCGGTCTGCTCCGCGTTGTCGGTCCACGGGATCTCCTCGTCCGGTTCGAGTGCGAGGAACTCCGGAACGTGCTCGGCGAACGGAGTCTCCGCTTCAGCCTCGGACTGCCCTCCCGGTGGCAGGTCGAGCGCGGCCTCGTCAGCAAACGGTGTGTCCACGGTGGACATCGATTGCTCCTTCGCGGGTTCGGGTTCAGCTCGTGGCGACCTTGCCTGCCTTGAGATCGTGCCCGGTCGCGAGCGACCAGTGCGTGATCACCTTGCGGACGTCATCGGAGATCGGCCCGGTAAACAACGCAGGCGCCGAACCCAGCACGCTGAAGATGCCCGTCTCGATCGCGGTCAGCAGTCGCGAGATGGCGTCGGCGATGTCGAAGAAGCTCTTGGACATCGCGTGCGCCGGGAGCTTCACCCTCTCGGCGATCATGAACAGCCGCTGCTCGGGACTCGTCGCCTGGGCCTTCAGCGCGCGCACGATCGGTGAGTCGAAGTCCAGCGTCAGGTGGAACCACGACATGGTCGCGACTGCGGAGAACGCCTCACGCGAGATGTTCGACCCCAGCCCGCGGGTGGTGAGCATGCCCGCCAGCCGGTCGGCCAGATCCTCGATCTTGGCGGTGTCGGTGGGGTTCGGGCCGCTGTCGTTGTTGACATTGATGATGCCGATCCACACCTCGCGCAGGAACTCCTCGAAGATGTTCACGAACTGCGTGTTGGCGGCCGCCGGTTTCGGGTACGGATACGGCGAACCGTCTTCGTTACCGTGGTTGAGATCCATCCCGAACAGGCGGTAGTAGGCATTGCGCCAGATCGCGTCGAGCTGTGGCCGGACCTGGCTGGTCAACGCGGTAATGAAGAACGGCGCTGGGTCACGGTAGAAGAGCTCTTCGGTGTTGCGCAGCCAGTGTTCGCTGCCGTCGGTCGGCACGCCCAGTTCTTCGCCTTCGCGATAGAGCCGGACTACGCGGCGGAAGATGTCGAGCACCCGGGTGTTCTCGATCATGTACGCGTAGATCAGGTGCTCCCAGCGGACGAACCCGTCGGGACATTCGGGTTCCTCACCGTCGAAACTAGTGAGCCTCGTTTTGTTGCGGTCGAACCCGGGGAACACCTCTAGCAGGTACTCGGGCAGGCCGGGCAGGTCGCTGCGGTGGTCGGGGTGGCCGACCGGCTTGGTCCGGTCGTTGACGCGGAAGTTCCATGCCTCGTCAAGCAGCGCGGAGAGTTCGACCGGGTGCAGCCGGAAGAGGAACTCGGCGCCGCCGGGGACCGAGGCGGCCAGCTGTCGGAACATCACGACCTCCCGGCCTGGTCCACGATCACGCCGACGCAGATGTCGCTGTTGGCGTTGCACGCGCCTTCGAGCTCGGCGATTCGCGCCTGGCAGCTCAGATCCGGCAGGCACCAGAGCGTGCGGTCGGTCTCCGGGACGTCGCGCAGATCCTTGGTCAGACGGCCGTAGCGCTCCCGCGCGAGGTCGACAGCGGTCGGGGGGTCCGTCCGGGTACCCGCCGACCCTCTCGTCCCTCTCGCCGGTCTGGTCGTCGTGCTCTTCGCGGTGCTCTTCTCTTCGGCCATCCGTCCTCCTCGACTCCGTTGTCGGTGTCCCCTGCCTCAGGCCGCACGCTCACCGCCCCCGAGCCGGGTCATCCACGCTTCCTGTTCCGTCGCGAGCTCGACCGCCCGCTCAGGCTGTGTCGCCGCTTTCCACCCGCTCAACGCCAGCAGTCGCAGCCCTTCCGTCCACAACCAGTGCATCGATGTGTACAACGCCGGGCCGAGCCGGTTCTCCAGCGATTCGAGCGCGTCCGGCGCGACCCGCTCAGGCGGGACCAGCGCGCTCAGTGACCGCCCACCGAAGGCGTCCAACGGCTCAGTGAGCAGGACAGCGGCGACGATCGGAAGCACCGGCAGCGACGCCTCGACGAGGTCGCGCACCTCGGGATCCGGACAGGCTTCCAGCGGGTGGTCGGCCCGCCAGGTCTGCTCCAGCGCGTCCCACGGTCCGGCACCGTAGGCGAGGCGGCACATCGCGGTGTTCAGCAGCACCCGCAGGTAACCGACCGGGTGCGGATCGCCGGGTGGCAACCGGAAGACGAACCGTTCACCGCCGGAGAGCACGTCGTGCAGGTTGGCCACCGCCGCGTAGCCGGTATGCACGAAGGCGAATGCGTCGGCTGTGATCTCGGACGTCCAGCCGGTCCAGACGTCGCGGACGTCGGGAACCGATGCGAGCCTGTTCCTGAGCGCCACCGCCGTCTGCGGATTCCAGCCGGTCTGGTGTGCGAACTGGTGGCCGCATTCGTGGATGAGCGATGTCGGACACAGGAGGCTGTGCCGCACGATCTTGATGGTGGCAGCCGGGCTTTCCGTGCCCGCGTCCCACAGCCGCAGTCCCGCCTTGAGAATCGCCGCGCCGACGCCGTTGTCCAGATAGGTCAGCACGGACGGCGTCTGCTTGCGCAGTGGGTCGAGTGCCATCGCCATGCTGCGGTACGCCAGGCTGTCGCAGGCCTGCAGGAGCGCGGCGATCCGCGGGTTCGTACGGGTGTTGACCGCGTCCGCGTAGAAGTCCACTGTGGTCTCGGCGCGCAGGTACGACTCCCGGAAGTCGAGCAGCCGACGGCGCACAGCTACGAGCTCAGCGGGCGTACGTGCCCCGGCGAGCGCCGCCCGGAGCCCGGCGCTCCGCGCGACGAGCGTGTCCACAGTGGACGCCAGTGCAGCCCGGACCGCGATACCGAGGTAGCGCTCAAGGCTCGACCATGCGGCGGCCGCCGCATGGTCGTCGAGGGCGCCGAGCCGCCCGGCCGCCGCCGTCCAGTGGCCGATCTGGCGGGCCAGCTGAACCCGATCAGGGGCGTCCATGACCGGCGCTCACCGTTACGCGGGGCGACTGCTCGGACCCGCGCAGTGCCCGCGGCGCGGCGCCCAGCGCGGCGCGAACCTCCGGCAGCACTGGCGGGGAGACCAGGACGGCACGCACCGTCACCCCATCGGCGGGCGCCTCGGTCGCGGTGACGAAGGCGTCGCGCTGGTCCTTTATCAGCTCGGCCAGGCTCCGGGTCAACCCCTGTTCTACATCCTGGGCCAGCCGTGCGATCGTAGCCGGGGAAACCCGGCGCAGCGCGATGGCGGCCCAACGAGGCGGTATCGCACCGTGCACGACGCGCAGCCGATGGCAGTCCAGTGCGGCGCCGATCCGCTGTCGGAGGCCAGGGACCAACGGGGCCAACACGCGCCCGGCGGACAGGCCGCGGCGGAGGCCGGTGGCGACGGCCTGGGCGTCAGCCTCGCTCAGGAACAGCTCGGTGACGACCGTGTCATCCGGGAAACTCAACGTCACGGTGGCCTCGGTCGGCCGGGACGGCAGCGTCGGCTGCTGTGACGGTACGTCGGCGACTTCCAGGTAGTAAAGACGCTGCCCCACGCCGAGCAGGCGATTGCTGGCCAGGTAGCGGGGATCGGTGTTCTCGCCAAGCGCCGGCTCACCAAGCAGCAGGCCAGCGGCCTCGGGCGTCAGCGGATGCAGCTGCGCGGCGTCGATCCCGGGCACGCCGCGTTCTCCCTGCGCGATGTCCACTACGGAGGTGCCGGGAATGGCTTCGAAGAGGTGGACACGGGCGCGCATGCCCGCGCCGGGCGGCCGCCCGAACCGTTGGTACAGCACGGAACTCAGCGGAAGACCGCGGAAGCTCCGGATGTGCGCCGCGTGGTAGGGCGAGATGGTGACCCACGGCATGCGCGTGTGCTTGCGGTAGCGCTTTACTCCGCGCAGCGGCAGCGGCACCCACACCCCGCACAGCGACCGGTCCTGCCGGAGCTCGGGGCGCTGCAGGTAGGTTTCCTCGGTCAGCACGTGCGGCAGGCTGCGGGCCGCAGCCTGCTCGAAGGCTTCGAGGAGGTAGCCCTCCAGCAGCGTCTCATCGCTCAGCACATGCTCGGGCAGATCGGCCACCTTGCGCAAGGTGTCCTCGACGACGGTGGCCGCCGCCGTGGCCGCCGCGCGCCGCTCGTCCGCAGGCGTAACCTCCAACTGAATGAGCTTCAGGCCCGCCTCCACCAGGGCCCGAGACATAGGTCTGGCGGTCTCCTTGCCGACGACCTTCGCAAGCAGCCCGTTGAGCATCCCAGACAGGATCTTCACGAGTTTGGAGCGGCCGCCAGTCACCCGCAGGGCGAGTCGCAGGATGGGCAGCATCGCCGGGAGAAACGCTTCTATCTCTGGCGTGATGTCGGCGCCGTCCTCGGCTTCGGCGAGCTGGGAGATGAACCGCTCGCGGGCCCGGCCCAGCTCCTCGACCGGGTCAGGCGCCGACTCGGGCTCGCGGACGTAAGTTGCGGTTTCCTGCTCTATGACCGCTTCGGTGTCGGCGAAGACCGTGTCCGCCACCTGGAGGTCAAATTCTTCCTGCAAACCGCGGACATCACCGGTAGCGTCCCCCGCCGTGTCGTCGGTTTCACGCAGGAATGGCAGCCGACGCGCCAGCCGCTCCGCAGCTGGACGCAGCTCCGCCGGAATCCATTTGAGCCCGATCTTCAGCGCCTTCTTGAGCAGGGCAACGGCGATCGGCTTCAGCTTCCGCAGCAACGGTCCGAGGGCGATGTTCGCCACCGCTTTGAGGCCGCGTTTGGCCAGGCTGACGGCCTTGCCCGCCACTTTCTTGAATACCTTTCCGATCCCGCCGAACAGGAACTCAAAGGCAGGCGGAACGGTCGCCGCCCGAGCCACGGAATCGAGAATCGTCGCGGCCTCGGCTTCCGACAACGATCGCAGCTGCTGGTCACCCGCCGCATCCGCCATGGCGTCGATCGCGGCCTCGAGCTCGCGGATCAGCGGCAGGTAGCGGGCTTCGACCTGTGCTCGCGCCTCCCGCGGCTCCGTGAGCACCGTGCCGTCTTCCCCCGATAAGAGATCGCCGTAGTGCCTGGCGGACTCCGCGGCCAGCTGGAAGAGGGCGTCGTCGAGTTCCTCGACGTAGAGTTCGCCAAGGAAACCGACGTATTCCTGATCTTCGAGATCCGCGAGCCCATTCTCCTCGTCGGCGCGATAACTACGCAGGAAAGGGCTGCCATAAATCGGCGCAAGATCGACCAGCCGTGGCGCCTCCTGGGTGTCGTCGACTTCGAAACTCGTGATCGAGACGAACGGACTGGACTGCGACACCGACACAGCAGCCTCCCTCATGCGGGATGCCGGGACGCGCCCAGCATCTGCCCATGTCCAAGCCAGGTCAAGAAAACGCAAAGCCGACGAATAGAAATACCGCCGATCGGCGGTACGGACTCCGCCGACGAGGGGCACAACACGCCCTCTGAAACCTTCACGTCAATTGCTCACCAATTCCACGGCCGGGATTTTCCGTGATCAGGAAGTCGGTTGATGTGCGGAACAGGCAGTCGCGATCTTCAAGCGCCCACTCGCGCCTTCCTGCCTAGCATCACCGTCACGAACCGAGCCAAACTGCCCTGATAGGCCTGGCTCCAATGATTCCTCCACGAAATCCGCCATCTCTTTAACAACCGTGTCGTCACCAAAGAGCCGATCGAGGGCGACGACCGCGTACGCGCGGGCGTCCTGCCAGCGGGCCGGTACGCCAGCCTCACCTACATCAACCACGCACGCCGCGCGCACCACACTGCTCGAATGGGTGCGGGACAACGGCATCACGCTCGACGGGTGGACGGAGCCCGCCGGTCACCACTTCGCGTGCCGGTACGAGGTCTACCTCACCGACCCGCGATCCGAGCTCATGAAGACCAACTGGCGCGTCGAACTCGGCATCCTCCTCTCCGACGACAGCACCTGACCGCCTGCCACCCTCCTCTCGACAGTGGCGGACGTCGGGCGAGTGAACGCTACTCGGCTAGAAGAGAACGTTCGAGCGGCGGCGGGAGTCGACGACGCACGACGGTGCGACGTGCTGGCCGCCCAGCAACCGGCGCTGTCATCCGCGACCGCCACGCCAGCGCCAGCCAGGTCCTTGTCTCGGGTGAGGAATAGTGCATGGTCGGAATAAGTACCTTCCACCAGTAATCCGGCAGATCACCCACAACAGCGTCGTCAAGCACTACGGCGCCCCCTCGGTCACCTCCACCAAACGCAAACGCGACCCCGACCTGCCAACCCAGCACTGGTGGATCATCGAACCGGCCGCCAAAGCGATCTTCACCGCCTCCCAGCTGTCCCTACACCCGCAGCTGGCGTTCGGCAGGGTCCGCGACGGCAGCGACGACGACGGTTTTTCCAGCCAGCACGCCATCGTCTCCTTCATCCGCCGCGTGAACGGTTCGCACCGCTACAACGGCCTGCCCGCCATCCCGGACAGCAAGATCACCCCGCACATGTTCCGGCGCACCATGGCGATGCTCGCCCGTGACCACCCCGGCTCCGAGATAGCCCTGGGCATCCAGCTCAAGCACGTCGCCACCCGAGCCTTGGCCAACCGCTCCACCCCCGGCCACACCAGAACCGCGCCAGCATGGGCCCGCCGCCTCGACGACGCCCTCGCCAGCACCCGATTCCAGCGCCTGCAGGACCTCTACGACGCCCACCGCCGCGGTGACACCATCGGCTACGGACCGGCGGCCGACCGGTTGCGCGACACTTTCGACAGCTTCACCCGCGTCTCCGAGCAAACCCAGCACGGCGACGCTCGCATCGAGTACGACCTGCTCCGCAAGGCCCGCATCTCGATTCGCTTCGGCAAGCTCAACCACTGCACCCTTGACGAGACCAACCCCGTCGGCGCCAAATGCCTGGAGAACACCATCATCCCGCCCGGACATCAGGGGCCGCTGGTCGACCGCTGCCAACCCGCCCGCTGCGGCAACAGCCTTTTCGGCCCAGAACACATCCCCGCCTGGCGAACCGAAGAACACACCCTGCTCACACTCCTCGACACACCCAAGATCGCGCCCACCCGCAAGACCGCGCTGCAACGGGAACTCGACGATGTCCGCACCGTCCTCCGGAAGGCCAAATCGTGACCCCCGCGAGCGGCGACGTCGTCTCACCGCACACCGAGAAAGCGCTCCGGGAAGCCATGAAACGCCTGCTCGAAGCCACCCCGAGCACACCGACGGCCGCCTGACCAAAGCCAACCTCGGACGCGAAGCCGGAGTCAGTCACGCAGCCCTCTTCCGCGCCAGGACCATCCTCACCGAATGGGACACCGCTCTCGACGCCGTCGGCAAGCGAACGCCCCAGCAGACACGCCACGACCAGGAGACCCACTCGCTACGTGCCAGCCTCACCAAGAAAACTGACGAATGCACCCAGCTCCGCCGACGCCTCGAAGCAGCAGCCACCGTCATCGCCACCCTGCACCTTGAGAACACCGCCCTGCGCCAACAACTCGGCCGCAAAGGCACCGTCGTTTCACTCCGAACACCCGCAGCGGACTCCTTCAGAGAACTCACGGACCGAAGAGTTTCCTCATCTGCCGATCTTCGGAACGATCTGGATAGTGATATCACGTGACCAGAGCTATCGAGTTTCGAATAATGTGAAACATGCGGCTTCATCAGGCACATCACGGCGTCGCGAAGACCCGTATCTCAGAAATGAGAAAGTTGGTCAATTACTACCACTGATTCGCATGGCCTGGTTCGTCATGCGGCCGACCGAACCGTGATACACAGCCGGTAACCCGTGTCGTTGGACGAACGACTGAAGGGGGTGAACAAGTTGATCGGCTGGGAGGGCTGATGGGCCTGAAGCATCTGCTAGTGATCGTTCCAGGCATCGGCGGAAGCGTCCTCGAAGACCCGGACGGCCGACCCTTGTGGGGACAGAACCTGCAGAGAACAGTGCGGTCAGGATTCGCTCCAGCCGGCTTGGCGATGTCCGAGCCGGTAGTACCGGTCGGGCTTTTGCCGAGCATGAGGGTGCTGCCCTGGAAGAAGGTCGCGGGGTATGACCGGCTAGTTCAGCAGCTGATGAACAAGTTCCGATTGGGACCCGACGATATCGACACTGTCCATCCGGGTAGGGCCCCTCGGCCTGGGGCGAGCGTGTTGCTGTTTCCCTACGATTTCCGCCAGGGGATGGCATCCAACGCCGAGCGGCTGGAGGCGGAGATCGCGCGCCGTGTGGGTGATCGGCAGGTGATTGTGGTTGCTCATTCGATGGGTGGCGTGGTGGCCCGCTGGTGGTGGGCGGTCTTGGGCGGTCACCGGATCTGCCGGTCCCTGATCACGGTGGCCACGCCGCATCGCGGCGCGCCGAAGGCGATCGACTGGCTTCTCAATGGTGTCCGACTGGGCCCCACATCGGTGGCTGCAATGTCGAGCCAGCTACTGGAGGATGCCGCTGAGGTGGTGTCCGGTTGGGATTCCACCTGGGAGTTGTTGCCACGCTATCCAGCGGTGCTGGACGCCGGCGGCCCGGTGTATCCGCACGAGGTGTCGGTCGTGCCGGAGTCATTCAGTCTACGCGCGAAAGCTGCGTATGAGCGGCACTTGGAGCTCGAGGCGGGCTGCAGGGACTTATTCGAGTCGACGCCGGAGGCGAGGTCGCGATTCATGGCCTTCTATGCCACCGGGCATGCGACGGCAGGTCGGGCGGTGGTCGACGGGGAGCGTGTTCGGGTGAGCCGGGCAGACGCGGAGTGGCTGCCGAGCCAGGGGTGGGAGGGCGGGGACGGCACGGTGCCCGCCGTTTCTGCCACTCCGGTGGAGTACTCGGCTGACGGTGACGATGGGGTCTATCACCGAACTTGGTGGCCGGAACCGCACTTGCCCATCGCGTCCGCGAGCGGTGTGGTCGAGTTCGTCGCCCGGTTCGAGGCGGCTCCGCTGGATGCCGTGCACGGTGAACAGGGGCCGGACCGGCCGTGGGTGGGTTTCGATGTGGATGACGTCACTGCCGCCGGGGTGCCGTCGACGGCGTCCGTGAAGTTGTGCGGAGCCGACCCGCAGCAGGTGAAAGCTCGGATCCGGGTGATCGCCGAACCTGGCACAACGACCGAGATGCCCGACAGCCTCCCGGTGGAGTGGGACAACGGAAGGTGGCGAGTCGAGATCCCCGCTCTGCCAGCGGGGGCGCACCGACTGCGGGTCGAGCTTGATCACGTGCCCGAGGTGGACCGGGTCATCGGCGAGGACATCATCGGGGTGATCGAGCCATGACAGGATGGCGATGGGACCGGGCCGCGGATCCAGGCGAGCTGGCCCGATATGTCCAGCAGGACCTGGCTCGCAAGCTGCTGCCGGCAAAACTGGCCAGGAGACTACCTGGGCCGCGGAGCACGGCACCGGCCGAGAAGGCGCGGCTGATCTACGAGGTGTTCGCCGACACCGACGTGCGCTACGTGGGCGAGCCAACCACCAGCGGCGACGGGCTACAGACCGTCCGCCCGGTGGACCAGGTGCTGGCCCGGCCACGGCACGCCACCTGCCTCGACATCTGCGTGGCCTACGCCGGGGCTTGTCTGGACGCCGGGCTGCATCCGATCATCGTCGTGTTAGACGCACGGCACGGCGGGCCCGGGCATGCCATCGTGCTGATCTGGCTGGACGGCTCATGGTCTGCAGCGGAAGGCAGCGCCCCGTTCCAGAACATAGTGCAGGTGACCGCACCGGTGACCGAGGACGGGTTCCCGCTGCTAGGGGAGATCCGTGCGACAGTCGACGCTGGCGGTTCCTTCCTCGCGATCGACGTCGCTGGCGCAACCTGGCCGGCAAAGATGTCCGCACCGACAAAAGACTGGGCCACCGCAGTCGCTGACGGTGCCGAGATGATCGCAGCAACCACCATGACCGTCGGCAGGTGGCAGTGGGGACTAAGCATCGACGTCGGGCTGTCCCGGCACACTATTCCCGCAGTTGACTTGATCGACTGGGGGCGGCCGAACTTCCAGCCACTGACCGACCCCTACATCACGCCAAATCCAGATGCCCGCCCACTAACGCAGATCAAGGCCAGGCAGGGCCTTGTGCCGTTCTACACCCGCGATGAACTGGATCTGCTACTGGAGTGGGCTGAGGCAAACATCTCGACCCCGGACGGCGTGGAACTGGCCGTGCTGCACGGAGTGGGAGGCGCTGGCAAAACCCACCTGGCCGCCGAGCTGTGCCGCCGGCTGCACCTGGCAGGCTGGTACACCGGGTTCCTGGCCAAGAAACCAGTGCCGAGTAACAAGGACCTGGCCTGGCTCGCGGGCGTGGAATCGCCTGTGCTGGTCGTCGTGGACTACGTCGAGGACACTGGCGTCGCAGATATCCTCGCTATCCTCAAGGCACTCCGTGGCCGGGAATCACCCACCAGGGTACTGCTGACAGCCCGCGCGATTGGCGACTGGCTCACGACCATCACCGGAGACGCCGAGCGTGACGGCCTGAGCATCGCCGCGCCACGCCTCGTTCCCCTCCCGCGGCGACATCCAGCTTCGGCCGGCGTGTTCCGCCGCGCCGCGCAACGGTTCGCCCAGCTACCCGGCATGGTAAGCACCACCATCGAACAACCGCCCCCGAACCCGCGCTGGACCACCCTGGACCTGGTGTTACAGGCGTATCTGGCCGCCGCGGGCACCGCCGATGACGCTCTCCCGACCCAGCGCGACACACTGTACGACCTGATCCTGCATCGGGAATTTGCTTACTGGCAGCGAACATGCGTCAAACGCAATTTGCCCGACTATGACTCAAAACTGCTGGCCCGCGCGGGGGCCGTGCTGACACTCCTCGAACCGTCCACCACTGATCGAGCGACCCGGAGTCTCACGGCGATCGAGGAGCTAATTCTGCCGACCCTCGACCGGGCCACCTTCATCGACGTACTGACCGGGCTTCTGACCCCCGATGCCGCCGACGAAGGCTTCGCGATCCGGCCCGATCCCGTGGGTGAACGACTGGTGTTACGAGAATTCACCGCCACTCCGGCTCTGCTGGATCGCTGCATCCCACCCGACCCGACCACCGATCAAAGGCTCGCTCAGCGTCCCGAAGACCCAGATGCATTAGCTGACGCGCAGGCCGCGATCAGGGAAGGCTTCCGCGCCTGCACCGTCCTCACCCGCGCCGCCGAGCAGGACACCCACGGTGCCTTAGGGCTGACCCAGCGGCTGCTGGCACACCACACCTACTTATGGTCGGCCGGCCTGGCCGTTGCCCTCAACCAAGGAGGCCCATTCTCCGTCGTTTTGACCGAGCTCGCCGAACACAATGACACCCCCCTGCCACTGGCACAGATCGCTACCGCTATACCCCCAGGACATGCGGCGCTCCGAGCCCTGGCCTTAACCGCAACACAGCACAGCACAGCAGAACCAGACCCCACCTCCACCGACAACGACAATCTCGCAGCACGCGCCGCCTGGTCGAACAATCTCGCCATCCGACTCGGTGAGGTTGGTGACCGGACCGGCGCACTGGCCGCGATCGACGAAGCCGTCAGCCACTACCGGCAACTCGCCGACAACAACCCCGGAGCTTTCCTCCCCGACCTCGCCGGCTCGTTGAACAACCAAGCCACTATGCGCAGTAACGTTGGTGACCGCACCGGCGCACTGGCCGCGATCGACGAAGCCGTCACCTTGCGACGGCAACTCGCCGACAACAACCCCGCAGCCTTCCTCCCCAACCTCGCCATGGCGTTGAACAACCAAGCCACCATGCGCAGTGAGGTCGGGGACCGCACCGGCGCACTGGCCGCGATCGACGAAGCCGTCACCCACTACCGGCAACTCGCCGACAACAACCCCGCAGCCTTCCTCCCCGACCTCGCCAGCTCGTTGAACAACCAAGCCACTATGCGCAGTAACGTTGGTGACCGCACCGGCGCACTGGCCGCGATCGACGAAGCCGTCACCTTGCGACGGCAA
>NZ_JBVILA010000050.1:0-32354 GCF_055580625.1 Amycolatopsis sp. NPDC031561
CCCCCCCCCCCCCCCCCCCCCCCCCCCCCCCCCCCCCCCCCCCCCCCCCCCCCCCCCCCCCCCCCCCCCCCCCCCCCCCCCCCCCCCCCCCCCCGCTACAGGGTCAGTGCCGCCACCGCTGTGCCTCGGTGATCTCCTTCGCGCTCGCGTGCGCGAACCGCTCGATCTCCGCCCGCCGGACGTCCATGATCGTCGTGGCCAGTGGCGCGCCGAAAGCGGCCGCCAGATCCTTGTCCGCTTCGAACGCCGCGACGGCGTCCGCCAGTTTCACCGGCAGCCGCTCGATTCCGCGTGCACCGCGTTCTTCGCCGGTGAGTGTTCCCGGATCGACGTCCACCGGCTCCGGCAGTGCCGCCTCCTCGTCGGTACCGGCCATCCCGGCGAACAGCAGGGCGGCCGCCAGCAGGTACGGATTCGCGGTCAGATCGAAGCATTTGACCTCGAGGTTCGCCGCCGCGTCCCGGTTCCCGGCGACCCCGCGCACCAGCCTCAACGGCGTCTCCCGGTTCTCCAGCCCCCACGCGGTGTACACCCCGGCCCAATGGTGCGGCTCCAGCCTCAGATAGCTGACGACCGACGGCGCCCCGATCGCGAGCAGCGCGGGAAGCCGCCGCAAGATGCCCGCGCTGAAGGATTCCGCGACCCGCGTCAGCCCGAAGATCCTTTCCCCGCCGGAGAAAAGGTTCCGGGAACCGTCCCAGACGCTCAGATGCACATGGCCGCCGTTGCCGACGCCCTCGGGCGCGAACTTCGGGGTGAAGGACGCCTTCAGCCCGTGCCGGTGGCTGAGCGCGCGAATCGTCTCCTTCGTCAGGACGGCGACGTCGGCCGCGCGCACCGGATCGGCGGCGGTGACGGACAGTTCGAACTGTCCGTCGGCGTACTCGGGATGGATCTGTTCCACCCCGGCGCCCTGCTGGTCCAAAGTGGACACGAGCGCGCGGAGGTAGTCCGCGCGCTCGGAAAGCCGGGCGTAGCCATAGGCCGGGCCCGCGGTGGCCGACGTCGGATCGTCCGGGGCGTCGGCGCTGGTGACCACCCATTCGAGTTCGAAACTCATCAGCGCCCGGTGACCGCGTGCGGCGAGCCCGTCGACCGCGGTCATGAGGAGGGCGCGCGGATCCTGCGGATGCGGCTCGCCTTCCTGGTCGAGCTTCGTCACCGGCGCCCACGCCCAGCCGGGTTGCCCGGCGAGCACGGTCAGCGCGTCGAGATCCGGATGCAACCGCACGTCACCGACCGGTCCGAGCGAATGCTCACCGCCGGTGATGCCGTCGTCGGAACCGAAGAAGTCGAAGGAATTCGAAGCACCGACACCCCAGGCGGCCGCGGACGCCAGCTTGCGCAGCGGCACCGCCTTGACCCGCGCGATCCCGGCGTTGTCCACGAAGGTCAGCGCCACGAGTTCGACACCCCGTGCCCGGAGTTCCCCGGTGAGGGCGGTCGCGCGGGCGGTCAGTGCTTCCCGGTTCACCATGATTCCTCATCCTGGCCTCATCGCGAGCCCCTTGCCACGTCCGGCTCCGGCCCTAGGGTGAGCGCATTCGTCGATCATCGGAAGGGACGTGCCATGCCGGGACCCGGACTTCTGCCGTTCGTCGCCGAGATGCCGCTGGTGGACCATCACTGCCACGGTGTCGTCACCGGCGATCTCGGCCGGATCGAGTTCGAGCAGATGCTCACCGAGGCCGACACCGTCTCGTCGCTGGGCACGACCTTGTTCGACTCGCTGATCGGGCTCGCGGTCCGTGCCCGCTGCGCGCCGGTGCTCGACCTGCCGCCGCACGTCCCGGCCGAGGTCTATCTGGCCCGTCGCGCCGAACTGGGCGCCACCGAGGTCAACGCGCGGTTCCTGCGCGCCACCGGCACGACCGAGTTCCTGCTCGACGGTGGTTTCCTGCCGGACACGCTGACCACGACCGAGCAGTTCGCGGCCCTGTCCGCCGCCCGCGCGCGGGACATCGTCCGGCTCGAACAGGTCGCCGAAGTCGTCGTGGAGTCGAGCACGGCCGCGGGGTTCGCCGCCGCTTTCACCGCGGAACTGGCGAAACGCGCCACGACGGCGGTGGGGTTCAAGTCCATCGCCGCCTACCGCGTCGGCCTCGACCTGGCGGGGGAGCGCCCGACGGACGCCGAGGTCACCGAGGCGGCCGGTCGCTGGCTCTCCAGGATCGAGGCGGGTGAACCGGTCCGGCTCGCCGACGAGGTCCTGCACCGGTTCCTGATCTGGACCGGGCTCGACCTGGCCCTCCCGGTCCAGTTCCACGTCGGTTTCGGCGACTCCGACGTGGACCTGCACCGCTGCGATCCGCTGCTGCTCACCGGGCTGCTGCGGGCGACGCGGTCACGCGGGGTGCCGATCATGCTGCTGCACAACTACCCCTTCCACCGGAACGCCGCGTATCTGGCGCAGGTGTTCGAGCACGTGTTCGTCGACGTGGGTCTCGCGACGCACAACGCCGGTCACCGTGCGCCCGCGATCATCGCGGAGACAATGGAGATCGTGCCGTTCGGGAAACTGCTGTTCTCCACCGACGCGTTCGGGCTCGCCGAGCTGTACCACCTCGGCACCGGGCTGTTCCGGCAAGGACTGTCGGACTTCCTGTACGCCGGGCTGTCCGCCGACGTACTGTCCGAAGTGGACGCACGCCGGATCACGGCCCTGGTGGGGCACCGCAACGCCGAACGGGTGTACGGACTGGAGGGGATATGACGGAACTGGACGAACTGCAGGACCGGTGGGAGGCGGCCGTCGAGGCTGAGCTGCCGTCCGCGATCGGGCTGCGGCACCGGGTGCACGCCGATCCTCGTGCTTCGGGGGACGAAGAGGACACCGCGGCCGTACTCGTCGAGGCGCTGGGGGCCGGCGAGGGGGTGCGGATCGCCAAGACCGGGCGGGCCGTGTTGTTCCCCGGCACCGGGCCGGGACCCGCCGTCGCGCTGCGGACCGAACTGGACGCGCTGCCGGTCACCGAGCGGACCGGGGTCCCGTGGGCCTCGGAGACGCCGCTGATGCACGCGTGCGGGCACGACGTGCACATGGCCGCGCTCGTCGCCACCTGCCGCGCCGCGGTCGCCGTCGGGGTGCCGCGGCCGATCCTCGCGCTCCTGCAGCCGCGTGAAGAGACCTCGCCGTCCGGCGCGCTGGACATCGTCGAGTCGGGCGTGCTCACCGAGTACGGCGTCGGCACGGTCATCGGCGCGCACGTCCAGCCGCGGCTCGCGGCGGGTGTGGTGTCGGCCGTGCCGGGACCGGTCAACGCCTCCACCGACGAGTTCGACGTGGTCGTCCGCGGCCAGGGCGGGCACGCCGGTTACCCGCACCTGCTGCGGGATCCGATCCTCGCGCTCAGCCAGATCGTGGTGAGCCTGCAGCAGCTCGCGAGCCGCCGGGTCGACCCGGTGTTCGGCGCGGTCTGCTCGGTCGGCCGGATCGAGGCGGGGAAGACGGCGAACGTCGTACCGAACGAGGCCCGCCTGTCGGGCTCGCTGCGGCTGATGCGCGCCGAGGACCGCGACCTCGCGCTGGAGGGGCTCGCCGAGATCGTCCACGGCACCGCGAAGGCGCACGGCTGCCGGGCGGAACTGGAGATCACCCCGTGCGAACCGGTGCTGCACAACGACGCCGGGCTCACCCAGCGCGCGCACCGGCGGCTCGTCCGCGCCGGAGCCGGGGTGGACACCGAGTTCCGGTCGTTCGGCGCCGACGATTTCGCGCATTACTGCGGAGTGACGCGCGGCCTGATGATGTTCGTCGGCCTCGGCGACACCGCGGGCGCGCCGAGCCTGCACGACGAGGTCTTCCTGCCGCCGGACGCCGCAGTCGGGCACGTCGCTTCGGCGCTGATCGCGGGCTATTTGGCCGCCGTCGAGGGCTGACGCCCCCAAGAAGTGGATGAAGCGCTACGGTGGCCTCCGTGAATACCGCCTCGGCAGCGTTCCTCGCGACCATCCCCAGTCCCGACCAGGGCGTCTGGCATATCGGGCCGGTCCCGATCCGTGCCTACGCGCTCTGCATCATCGCCGGCATCATCGTGGCGATCTGGCTGGGCGAACGGCGCTGGGTGAACCGCGGCGGCACCAAGGGCACCGTCATCGACGTCGCCGTCTTCGCGGTCCCGTTCGGCCTGGTCGGCGGGCGGTTGTACCACGTCATCACCGACAACCAGCTGTACTTCGGCGAGGGCAAGAACCCGATCAACGCGCTGAAGATCTGGGACGGTGGCCTCGGCATCTGGGGCGCGATCGCGCTCGGCGCCGTCGGCGCGCTGATCGCCTGCCGCCGCCGGGGCATCCCGCTGCCCGCGATGGCGGACGCGCTCGCGCCGGGGATCGTGATCGCGCAGGCCATCGGGCGGCTCGGCAACTACTTCAACCAGGAGCTCTACGGCGCGCACACCGACCTGCCGTGGGGCCTGGAGATCTACCAGCGCTACAACCCGACCAACCCGGACGACTTCCTGAACGGCATCGCCATCGGGCACGTCCCGCTGCCGGACAGCCCGGTGCACCCGACGTTCCTGTACGAACTGATCTGGAACCTCGGTGTCGCGCTGCTGGTCATCTGGGCGGACAAGAAGTTCCGCCTCGGCCACGGCCGCGTGTTCGCGCTGTACGTCGCCGGGTACACCGCGGGCCGGTTCTGGATCGAGATGATGCGGACCGACACCGCGAACCACATCCTCGGCCTGCGGGTCAACGTGTGGACGTCGATCCTGCTGTTCGCCGCGGCGATCGCCTACTTCGTGGTGGCCGCCAAGCGGGGGCCGCGGGAAGCGCCGGAAACGCTGTGGAGCAAGGACGTGCCACGCGAGGACTCCGCTGCCGCTGCCTCCTCCTCCGACACTGCTGCCGCTTCCGGCACTGCCGCTTCGCCTGCCGAGGCCGAGGCCAAGGACGAGGAGCACGCGGAGGTGGGGGCGGCTCCGGACACCGTCCGGGACTCGGCCGCCGACAAGGCGACCGAGGACCCGAAGCCCGACTCCGAGAAGTAGCGCAGCGCGTGGCGTACCTCCGGCAGGGCCGGGGTCACGCAAGTCCGTGAGGGCCTCCTTGAGGGACCCTGGGTCCCTCAAGGAGGCCCTCACGGACTGGCTCGGGCGTCAGGGGGAGACCAGGCCCCGTCCGGTCACCAAAGGCAGGTCCAGCGCCGTCAGCAGCCCCGGCGGAGCCGCCACCACCGCCGGGATCGCGTTCACCAGCCGCATCGCGGTCGCCTTCAGCCCGGCCGTGTTGTGGTCGCCGTCGCTCCCGACCAGCCGAAGGTCCAGCACGTAGTTGGGCTCCCCGGTCACCTGGACGCGGTAGCAACCCTGCCCGGACGGCTGCGGCCACTCCGGGCCGAGGTCGCCGCGCAGCCGCGTGATGTGCTCCAGTACGCACACCGCCCGTCCGCCGCGCATACCGCGCACCTCGAACCGCAGCGCCGCCGCCGTACCCTCCTTGATCGTCCCCGAGGCGATCTCGAACGTCTCGGGCGCCGGAAGCCGTTCATAGACCTCCTCGACGGAGTCGAGTTCGACGTCCAGCCCCGCCGCGAGCTGCCGCACGACGCTGCCCCAGGCCAGCGACAGCACTCCGGGCTGCAGCAGCAAGGGAAGGTCGTCCATCTCCCGCCCGAAGCCCATGATGTCGAACAGGACCTTGGCCTGGTTGTACGTCGAGTAGTCGAGGATCTCCAGACAGCGAACCTCGTCGATCCGTTCGCACACGCCGGTGAGCACCAGCGGCAGCCAGTCGTTGGCGAAACCGGGGTCGATGCCGTTGACCCACAGCGAAGCGCCGCCTTCCCGGGCCGCCTCGCGGATCGGTTCGATCATCTCCGCCGGGACGACGCCTTCGGGGTATTGGAGGAACACCGGGCTGCTGGAGACCACGTTGATCCCCGCGCGCAGGAACCGTTTCAGGTCCTCGACGGCTTCGACGAGCCTGTCGTCGGCCATCGCCGTGTAGAGCACGCAGTCCGGCTTCAGGGCGATGAGCGCGTCCGCGTCGGTGGTCGCCGCGACACCGAGCGAACGCCCGAGCCCGGCCAGTTCCCCCGCGTCCACACCGGCCTTGGCCTCGCTCGAAACCCAGACCCCGGCCAGGTCGAGATCGGGCCGCGCGGCTATCCCCGCCAGCGCGTGACGGCCGACGTTCCCGGTACTCCACTGGACCACGCGCACGGCGTTCGCCTCCTACAGATCGGGCAGGCCCAGTTCCAGGTTCGGGGCCTGCCGGCATGCGTCGACTTCGATGATCTTGCCGGTGACGTACCGGCCCGCGCCCGCCTCCAGCAAGGACGGTGCCGCCGCGACGGTCAGCGCATGCGCGGTGGAGGACGTTGAAGCGAAAGGCTTCTTCGAGGAGATCCGCGGTCGTTTCCAGCAGGGACCGGGGATAGGTGCCACCGACTTTGTCGACCACCACGTCCAGCCGTCCGAATTCCGGCGACCTGGTCGGTGAACCGGAAGCGGTCCAGGATCATGCGCGGAACTGTAACACGTTCTACTTTTTGGGCTCTGACATGCGGAGGGCGCCGGGAGTGACTAGGGTCGCTTCACCGCGTCTCTCGACATCCCGCGACAGGCCATATACTTAGCGGGACGAACTATCGTGACCCCATCAGGAACTCAGTCGTTCCGGACATCCAGATCGTTACCCATCGGGTGGCTTTCGCGCCCGCCGAACTGATGCCGCCGTGTTTCCCAGGTGTTAAAGTCGCGCTAACGAACGGGCCATCGTCGTCCCGTGCGCATTCCCCCGGCCGGCCCGTCCGGCCGCTGAGCACAGACGACGAAGGAGGTCCCTTCATGATCTTCTCCGCCATTCCCGGCAAACAAGGTCTTTACGATCCCGAATCCGAACAGGACTCCTGCGGTGTGGCCATGGTGGCCGACGTCCGCGGACGAAGGTCGCACGGCATCGTCACCGACGGTCTTTCCGCGCTGACGAATCTCGACCATCGCGGTGCCGCGGGCGCGGAGCCGACCAGTGGCGACGGCGCGGGCATCCTGGTGCAGCTGCCCGACGAGCTGTTGCGCGCGGAAGCGGACTTCACCCTGCCCGAGGCGGGCGCCGATGGTCAGCAGACTTACGCGACCGGGATCGGTTTCCTGCCCTCGGACGCCGAGGAGCGCGGCAAGGCCGTCGCCCTGATCGAGCGCATCGCCACCGAAGAGGGCCTCGACGTCCTCGGCTGGCGAGAGGTCCCTGTCGACGCCGATCGCGCCGACATCGGCCCGACGGCGCGTTCGGTGATGCCGCATTTCGTGATGCTGTTCGTCGCGGCCCAGGAGGCGGGCGGAAGCCGCCCCGGCGGGCTCGAACTGGATCGCCTTGCCTTCTGCCTGCGCAAGCGCGTCGAGAACGAGAGCGTGACCGCGGGCTGCGGCACCTACTTCCCGTCGCTGTCCTCGCGGACGATCGTCTACAAGGGAATGCTGACCCCCGAGCAGCTCCCGCTCTTCTTCACCGACCTGACCGACACCCGGCTCGCCAGCGCCATCGCGCTCGTGCACTCCCGGTTCTCCACCAACACCTTCCCGTCGTGGCCGCTGGCGCATCCGTTCCGGTTCGTCGCGCACAACGGCGAGATCAACACCATCCGCGGCAACCGCAACCGCATGCGCGCCCGTGAGGCGCTGCTGGAATCGGACCTCATCACCGGCGACCTCACCCGGCTGTACCCGATCTGCTCGGCCGACGCGTCGGACTCCGCCTCGTTCGACGAGGTGCTGGAGCTGCTGCACCTCGGCGGGCGGTCGTTGCCGCACGCGGTCCTGATGATGATCCCCGAGGCGTGGGAGAACCACGCCGGGATGAACGCCCAGCGTCGTGCGTTCTACCAGTTCCACGCCAGCCTCATGGAGCCGTGGGACGGCCCGGCCTGTGTCACCTTCACCGACGGCACGCTCGTCGGCGCGGTGCTGGACCGCAACGGCCTGCGCCCCGCTCGATGGTGGCGCACCGCCGACGACAGGGTCGTGCTGGCCAGTGAGGCCGGGGTCCTCGACGTCGCCCCCGCGGACGTCGTGGCCAAGGGTCGTCTCAAGCCCGGCCGCATGTTCCTGGTGGACACCGAGGCGGGCCGGATCGTCGACGACGAAGAGGTCAAGTCGGAGCTGGCCAAGGAACTCCCGTACGAGGGCTGGCTGCACGCCGGGCTGCTGCAGATCGCCGATCTGCCGGACCGCGACCACATCGTGCAGAGTCACGATTCCGTGCTGCGGCGCCAGCTTTCCTTCGGCTACACCGAAGAAGAGCTGAAGATCCTCCTCGCGCCGATGGTGATCAAGGGCATGGAGCCGATCGGCTCGATGGGCTCGGACACCCCGCCCGCAGTGCTGTCACAGCGTTCGCGGCTGCTCTACGACTACTTCAAGCAGAACTTCGCGCAGGTCACCAACCCGCCGCTGGACGCGATCCGCGAAGAGCTCGTCACCTCGATGAGCCGGATCATGGGCCCCGAGCGGAACCTGCTCGCCCCCGGCCCGGCCTCCTGCCGCCACGTGCAGCTGCCGTATCCGGTGATCGACAACGACGAACTCGCCAAGCTGATCCACATCAACGACGACGGCGACCTTCCCGGCTTCGCGTGCAGTGTCCTTTCGGGACTGTACGAAGTGGACGGCGGGGCCGACGCGCTGGCGTCCGCGATCGAACGGGTCCGCCGCGAGGCCTCCGAGGCGATCGCGGCGGGCGCGCGCACGCTCGTGTTGTCCGACCGCGACTCCGACCACCGCATGGCGCCGATCCCGTCGCTGCTGCTGGTGTCCTCGGTGCACCACCATCTGGTGCGCACCAAGGAAAGGCTCCGCGTCGCGCTGGTCGTCGAGACCGGTGACGCCCGCGAGGTCCACCACGTCGCCGTCCTGCTCGGCTACGGCGCCGCCGCGGTGAACCCGTACCTGGCCTTCGAGACCATCGAGGACATGATCTCCACCGGTGCCATCACCGGTATCGAGCCCGCCAAGGCGATCCAGAACTACGTCAAGGCGCTCGTCAAAGGCGTCCTGAAGATCATGTCGAAGATGGGCATCTCGACCGTCGGCGCTTACACCGCGGCGCAGGTCTTCGAATCCTTGGGGCTGAGCCAGGATCTGCTCGACGAGTACTTCACCGGGACGTCGTCCAAACTCGGCGGCGTCGGCCTGAGCGTGCTCGCCGAAGAGGTCGCCACGCGCCACCGCCGCGCGTACCCGGACAACCCGACCGATCGCGTCCACCGTGGACTCGAGACCGGCGGTGAGTACGCGTACCGCAGGGAAGGCGAACTGCACCTGTTCACCCCGGAGACCGTCTTCCTGTTGCAGCACGCGACGAAGACCGGCCGCGAAGAGGTGTACAAGCAGTACTCCGACGAGGTCCACCGCCTCTACCGCCAGGGCGGCGCGCTGCGCGGGCTGTTCGCCTTCCGCGAGGGCGCGCGCGAACCCGTCCCGCTGGACGAGGTCGAGCCGGTCGAGGCGATCTTCAAGCGCTTCAACACCGGCGCGATGTCCTACGGTTCGATTTCGGCCGAGGCACACGAAACCCTCGCGATCGCGATGAACCGCATCGGCGGCCGGTCCAACACCGGCGAGGGCGGGGAAGACCCCGAGCGGCTTTACGACCCGACCCGGCGCAGCGCGATCAAGCAGGTCGCGAGCGGCCGGTTCGGCGTCACGAGCGAGTACCTGGTCAACGCCGACGACATCCAGATCAAGATGGCGCAGGGCGCGAAGCCGGGCGAGGGCGGGCAGCTGCCGCCGAACAAGGTCTACCCGTGGATCGCGCGGACGCGGCACTCGACGCCGGGTGTCGGGCTCATCTCGCCGCCCCCGCACCACGACATCTATTCGATCGAGGATCTCGCCCAGCTGATCCACGACCTCAAGAACGCCAACGAGAACGCCCGCATCCACGTGAAGCTGGTGTCCTCGCTCGGCGTCGGCACGGTCGCGGCGGGCGTGTCCAAGGCGCACGCCGACGTCGTGCTGATCTCCGGCCACGACGGCGGCACCGGTGCCTCCCCGATGAACTCGCTCAAGCACGCGGGCACGCCGTGGGAGATCGGGCTCGCCGAGACCCAGCAGACGTTGCTGCTCAACGGTTTGCGTGACCGGATCACCGTGCAGGTCGACGGTGCGATGAAGACCGGCAAGGACGTCGTCATCGCCGCGCTGCTCGGCGCGGAGGAGTACGGCTTCGCGACGGCGCCGCTGATCGTCGAAGGCTGCGTCATGATGCGCGTCTGCCACCTCGACACCTGCCCGGTCGGCGTCGCGACCCAGAGCCCGGATCTGCGCAAGCGGTACACCGGCCAGGCCGACCACGTCGTCAACTACTTCCGGTTCGTCGCCGAAGAAGTACGGGAAACGCTGGCGGCACTCGGTTTCCGCACGCTCGACGAGGCCATCGGCCACGCCGAGATCCTGGACACCGACAAGGCGATCGAGCACTGGAAGGCCTCCGGGCTCGACCTGTCGCCGATCTTCGAGATGCCGAAAGAGACCCCGTACGGCGGGGCGAAGCGGCGCACCCGGACGCAGGACCACGGCCTGGAACACGCACTCGACCGGACGCTGATCCAGCTCGCCGAGGCGGCGCTGGAGGACGCGCATCCGGTCCGGCTGGAACTGCCGGTGCGGAACGTGAACCGGACCGTCGGCACGCTGCTCGGTTCCGAGATCACGCGCCGCTACGGCGGTGAAGGCCTGCCAGAGGACACGATCCACGTGATGCTGACCGGTTCCGCCGGGCAGTCGCTCGGCGCGTTCCTGCCGCGCGGCATCACGCTCGACATGGTCGGCGACGCGAACGACTACGTCGGCAAGGGGCTTTCGGGCGGGCGGATCATCGTGCGCCCGCATCCGGACGCGAAGTTCGCCGCGGAAGGCCAGACCATCGCCGGTAACACCCTCGCCTACGGGGCCACCGGCGGGGAGATGTTCCTGCGCGGCCAGGTCGGCGAACGGTTCTGCGTGCGCAACTCCGGCGCCGTGGTGGTCGCCGAGGGCGTCGGCGACCACGCCTTCGAGTACATGACCGGCGGGCAGGCCGTGGTGCTCGGCCCGACCGGGCGCAACCTCGCGGCCGGCATGTCCGGTGGCGAGGCCTACGTGCTCGACCTCGACCGCGGCCGGGTCAACGAGGAGATGGTCAACCTTCTGACGCCGTCGTCGGAGGATCTCGCCTGGCTCAAGAAGACCGTGCAGAAGCATTACGACCTCACACGTTCGGCCGTGGCCGCGTCGCTGCTCGGTGACTGGCCGCGCCGCTCGGCGGCGTTCACCAAGGTGATGCCCCGCGACTACCAGCGTGTCCTTGACGCGGCGAAGGCGGCGCGTGCCGCGGGCCGCGACGTCGACGAAGCGATCATGGAGGCCGCTCGTGGCTGATCCGACGGGTTTCCTGAAGCACGAACGCGAAGAGCCGAAGAAGAAGTCCAAAGAGGACCGTCTCGCCACCTGGGGCGAGGTCTACGCCGACGTGGAACCCGCTGAGCGCAACGAAAAGGTGCGCAAGCAGGCTTCGCGGTGCATGGACTGCGGCATCCCGTTCTGTCACTCCGGTGGTTCCGGGTGCCCGCTGGGCAACCTGATCCCGGAGTGGAACGACCTGGTGCGCCGCGGTGACTGGGCCGCGGCGAGCGACCGGCTCCACGCGACGAACAACTTCCCCGAGTTCACCGGGAAGCTGTGCCCCGCGCCGTGCGAGGCGGGCTGCGTCCTGTCGATCTCGCCCTTGTCCGGCGGGCCGGTGTCGATCAAACGGGTCGAGCAGACGATCGCCGACCAGTCCTGGGAAGCGGGCTACGTGCAGCCGCAGGTCTCGGCGGTGTCGTCGGGACAGCGGGTCGCGGTCGTCGGTTCCGGTCCCGCCGGGCTCGCCGCCGCGCAGCAGCTGACCCGCGCCGGCCACGAGGTGACCGTCTACGAACGGGACGACCGGCTCGGCGGCCTGCTGCGGTACGGCATCCCCGAGTTCAAGATGGAGAAGAAGGTCCTCGACCGGCGGCTCGCGCAACTCCGCAAGGAGGGCACGAAGTTCGTCACCGGCTGCGAGGTCGGCGTCGATCTGACCGTCGAGGAACTGCGGGCGGGCTACGACGCGGTGGTGCTCGCCGTGGGCGCGCTGCGCGGCCGCGACGACACGACGACGCCCGGACGCGAGCTGTCCGGTATCCACCTGGCGATGGAGCATCTGGTCCCGGCCAACAAGTACGTCGAGGGCGACGGCCCGTCGCCGGTGGACGCGGCGGGCAAGCACGTCGTCATCATCGGCGGCGGTGACACCGGGGCCGACTCGTACGGCACCGCGACCCGGCAGGGCGCGCTTTCGGTGACCCAGCTGGACCAGTACCCGACGCCACCGTCCACAAGGGACGACGAGCGCTCGCCGTGGCCGACCTGGCCCTACATCCTCCGCACCTACCCGGCGCACGAGGAGGCGGGCGAGCGCAAGTTCGCCGTCGCGGTCAAGCGTTTCGTCGGCGACGAGAACGGCAACGTGCGCGCTGTCGAACTCCAGCAGGTCAAGGTCCAGAAGGATCGCGAGACCGGCCGCCGCGAGGTCCTCCCGGTCAACGACGAGATCGAGGAACTGCCCGCCGATCTCGTGCTGCTCGCGATCGGGTTCGAAGGTGTCGAGCACATGCCGCTGCTGGACGGGCTCGGGCTTTCGCTGACCAAACGCGGCACGCTCTCGTGCGGCGTGGACTGGCAGACCTCCTCGCCCGGCGTGTTCGTCTGCGGCGACGCGCACCGCGGTGCCTCGTTGGTGGTGTGGGCGATCGCCGAAGGACGTTCGGTGGCGAGTGCCGTCGACGCCTACCTCACCGGCGCTTCGGACCTGCCCTCGCCGGTGCACCCGACGGCGCTTCCGCTCGCCGTCGTCTGAGCACTGCAGAGATGTCAGGAAAGGGGCTTTCAAGACGTTTTTCGTCCTGAAAGCCCCTTTCCTGACACCCGGCGGGGATGACGAACGGCAGGGGGCGGCTCCCACCCAAGATGGAGGGCCGGAGTCAGGCTCCGGTCCGACGCGGTAGGGGGCAGCGTCGCGTCCAAGACCGCGGATCTCTTGCCGCACATGACCACCGCGAACACGGCCCGCGACATGGACCGGATCCGCGAAGCGCTGGGGGAGCGGAAGATCTGCGGGACGGTGTCCTTCCCGCCGCCGATTCCCACTGCGCCTGATTGTTGGGCCGAACGGCCCATGCACCGCCACGGATGCGGCCGAACGGTCCCTTGTACGCCCGGTAGCCGGACAAATACTTTCGAATTGCCGTACAAGTCATACGGCAATTCACCGGTGGCGAAAGGTGGTACGCCATGAAGAGGACGGTTTCCCGGATGGGGATCCTGGGGGCGCTCGTGGGGCTGGCGGTGACGGCGCTGACAGCGGTCGCGAGTCCCGCCCAAGCCGGACCGGTCCACCATCAAGCGGCTGTCGACGCACAAGCGGTGGCGGCCTACTGGACGCCTGAGCGGATGCGGTCGGCGGTGCCGATCGAGCAGCTGGTGAAGGCCCCGAACCTTTCGCCCAAGGACGTCGCCAAGGGTGAGAGCACGATCATCCAGAGCATTCCCAACGGCGGCGGCGCGTGGACGGGGGCGGGCAAGGTCGTCCAGACCGCCGGCCGCGTGTTCTTCATCATGGGCGGGCGCAACGCTTCGTGCTCCGGCGACGCGGTCACCAGCACGAACGGCAGTGTCGTGATCACCGCCGGGCACTGCGTGAAGTACCAGGGTGCCTGGCACACCAACTGGACCTTCGCGCCCGGTTATGACAACGGCAACACGCCCTACGGCACCTGGGCCGCGAAGAGCACGCTGACCACTCCTCAGTGGGAAGCGAGCGAGGACATGAACTACGACATCGGCGCGGCCGTGGTCAACCCGCTCAACGGGCAGAAGCTGACCGACGTCGTCGGCGCGCAGGGGATCGCGTTCAACCAGGCGCGCAACCAGTCGATGTACACGTTCGGGTATCCGGCGGCGGCGCCGTACGACGGCACGAAGCTGATCTATTGCAGCGGAAGCACGTTCACCGATTTCCTGCTGACCAAGGACCACGGCATGAACTGCAACATGACCGGCGGTTCGAGCGGCGGCCCGTGGTTCCTCAACTTCAGTGAGGCGACCGGTACCGGCGTCCAGGCGTCGGTGAACAGTTTCGGCTACACCTTCCTGCCCGGGTACATGTTCGGTCCGTACTTCGGCACGGACGCGCAGAACCTCTACAACAAGGCGCAGGCCGCCTGATCTTCGCCGCCGCCCGTCCACCGTTTGGGACTTTTGTCCCGGTGGGCGGGCGGCTTTCGGCTCGGCATATCCTGGGCCGGTGAACTGGACAGTGGACGTTCCCGTCGACACGCTCCCCGAACTGCCTCCTCTGCCGCCCGAGCTGCGCAACCGGCTCGACGACGCGCTTTCCCGGCCCGCCGCGCAGCAGCCCGAATGGCCGGACCCCGAGCTGACGAGGCGCGTACGCGGCGTGCTGGAGAGTGTGCCGCCGATCACCGTCCCCGCCGAGATCGACAGGCTCTCCGACAGGCTCGCCATGGTCGCCCGCGGTGAGGCGTTCCTGCTGCAGGGCGGTGACTGCGCGGAGACGTTCGAGTCGAACACCGAACCGCACATCCGCGCCAACCTGCGCACCCTGCTGCAGATGGCCGTCGTCCTCACCTACGGCGCGAGCCTGCCGGTGGTGAAGGTCGGCCGGATCGCGGGCCAGTACGCGAAGCCGCGTTCGGCCTCCACCGACGCGCTCGGCCTGCCGGTGTACCGCGGCGACATCATCAACTCGCTCGTCGCCAAGCCCGAACTCCGCGTGCCCGACCCGGGCCGGATGATCCGCGCGTACGCCAACGCGGGTGCCGCGATGAACCTCGTCCGCGCGCTCACCGGCGCCGGGATGGCGGATCTGCACCAGGTGCACGACTGGAACAAGGACTTCGTGAAGTCCTCGCCCGCCAGCGAGCGCTACGAGGCGCTGGCCGCGGAGATCGACCGCGGCCTGCGGTTCATGTCGGCCTGCGGCGTCACCGACACCTCGCTCCAGTCCACCGAGATCTTCGCCAGCCACGAGGCGCTGCTGCTGGACTACGAGCGCTCCATGCTGCGGATGGATCGCGCGGACGCGACGAACCCGAAGCTGTACAACCTGTCGTCGCACTTCCTGTGGGTCGGCGAGCGGACCCGGCAGCTCGACGGCGCGCACATCGCGTTCGCCGAACTGCTGGCCAACCCGATCGGGCTCAAGATCGGCCCGACGACCACGCCCGAACAGGCCGTCGAATACGTCCGGCGGCTCGACCCGCGCAACGAGCCCGGCCGCCTGACGCTGATCGCCCGGATGGGCAACGGCAAGGTCCGCGAGGTGCTGCCCGCGATCGTCGAGAAGGTCGAGGCGTCCGGGCACAAGGTCATCTGGCAGTGCGACCCGATGCACGGCAACACCCACGAGGCGTCGACGGGCTACAAGACCCGGCACTTCGACCGCATCGTGGACGAGGTCCAGGGCTTCTTCGAGGTGCACCGCAAGCTTGGCACGTACCCCGGCGGCATCCACGTCGAGCTGACCGGCGAGGACGTCACCGAATGCCTCGGCGGCGCGCAGGAGATCTCGGATCTGGACCTTTCGGGCCGGTACGAGACCGCGTGCGACCCGCGGCTGAACACTCAGCAGTCACTGGAGCTGGCGTTCCTGGTCGCGGAGATGCTTCGCGGCTGACGGCGGCGCCTCCCGCGCTAAGCGGTGTCCAGCAGCCTCGCGGCGGACTTGAGCACGCCGTCCCGCAGCGAGCCCACATCCGAAACCGCGGCCCCGTTCGCCTGCAGTCCGATGTGGACGGAGTCGCGGTAGGTCGCCACTGCGATCCCGACCGCCTGCCGCGGCGCCAGCGGCACGAAGGGGTACACGCTTTCGAGCCGCGTCCCGTCGAGGGTGAGCCTGTTGGGCGGCACCGGCACCGTGGTGACCACGAGATCGAACAGCAGCGGTGCGGCCAGCCCGGCGGCCCTGCTGCCGAGCCGGTGCAGCATCGGCGGCATCCGGTCGGCGAGCAGCGGGAACGCGCCCGCGCCCCGGCCGGGGCCCGCGGCCTTGTTCCGGCTCATCTCGCGCTGGACGGCCAGCAGCCGCTTCACCGGATCGTCGAGGCCGACCGGCAGATCGCAGAGGTAGCCGGACAGCTTGTTCCCGCCCAGTTGCTCGGCGGACCGGCCGCGCACGCTGACCGGGATGAGCGCCCGCAGGGTCCGGTCGTCGGCCCGCTGGCCGCGGTTGATCATCCATTCGCGCAGCGCGCCGGCGAGGATCGCCAGCACGACGTCGTTGGCGGTCCCGCCATGGGTCCGGCGGATCCGCCGGATCTCGCCGGTGTCCAGCCGGACGAGGCCGAGCCGTCGCTCGGTCGACGGCGGCGCGCTGATCGGGGACAGCGGTGAACGGGTCGCGCGGACGACCGACGAAGCGATCCCCGCCGACTCGCCCGCCTGGGCGAGGGTGGAACCGAAGGCGTCCTTGACGGCGTCCACAGGGGACCGCGGCGCGGGAGGTACGGCACCGCTGTGCGGGCGCCTGACGGCGCGAGGGACCGTGTCGAGCAGGCCCGCGGCGACGGCGTAAGCGCCCGCCCCGTCGGTGAGCGCGTGGTGCAGTTTCAACAGCAACGCGAACTCGCCGTCCGGCAGGCCGGTGACGAGATGCAAGTCCCACAAGGGTTTTCCGGTGTCGAGCGGTCGTCCCATCCAGCGCGACGCGTAGGCGGAGAGCGGATCCGGTTCGTACAGGGAGCTCAGGTGGTGATGTGAAATATGTTCACTGGCAACGAAACCCGGGTCGTCCGCCCAGACGGCGGCGCCGAGCGGGAACAGCGCGGTGCGGGGGCGCTGACGCAGCTTCGGGATCCGTGCGGCCCGCTCGGCCAGCAGCGCGGTCAGCTTACGCGCGTGCACCTGCCCATGCGGACGGAAGGTGACCACCGCGCCCATGTGCATGGGCGTCGTTTCGCTTTCCATGCAAAGGAAAGCGACATCGAGTGCGCTCAGCTGGGGGCCTGACATCAGTGACCTTTCTCGGAACCGGGGGGCGATGTGCACAACTGCACCAGCCTGACATGACGAGCGGGTGGTCGTCATGTTTCGGGGGCGCTAACTGCCGTCGGTTTCACTCGAACGATGGGACCCCGCTCGGACATGGACCACGGACGTGCGGCAGATGGCGGACAGCCCGGCGCGGGTAACTCGTTAGCGGATCATCCGAGGAAACCGGCAGACTGCAGCACCATGACCGACGAACCGAAGCGCCCCGAACCGCCGCTCACCGGCGACGAGCGCACCCAGCTGAACGGCTTTCTCGACTTCCTCCGCGCCACCGTCGTGTGGAAGTGCTCCGGCCTCACCGACGAGCAGGCCAGGCGGCCGCTCGTGCCCAGCGAGCTGACCACCATCGCCGGGCTGCTCGGGCATCTGACCCTGGTCGAGCAGTACTGGTTCAACGTGGTGCTCGACGGCCAGGAGGACCTCTGGAAGGAAGCGCTCGAGGCCGACCCCGACGCCGAGTTCCGGGTCGCCATGAAGACCCCGATCGAGCAGCTGATCGCCGCCTACGAGGCCGAGTGTGAGCGGAGCCGCAAGGTCGTCGCGCGGATGGGGCTGGACGACGAGGTCGCCTTCCGCGGCGATCGCCAGGTCAACGTCCGGTTCGTGGTCGCGCACATGATCGAGGAGACCGGCAGGCACGCCGGACACCTCGACCTGTTGCGCGAATCGATCGACGGGCTTACCGGGGAGTAACGCGGCGAGGGGGCAGCGGGAAGAACCCGCTGGTCCGCTCGACGTACGTCGCGTACCCCGGCCGGGAACGCTGCAAACCCTTCTCCAGCAAGGGTTTTCCGGTGCCCTTGGCCAGCGTGTACGTCATCGCGATCGGCGACAGGATCGTCGCCGCCCCCACCCAGCTCGAACAGGCCAGCAGGTACAGGCCCCACCACACGCACGCGTCCCCGAAGTAGTTGGGATGCCGGGTGTAGCGCCACAGCCCGCTGTCGAGGACCTTCCCCTTGTTGTCAGGGTCGGCCTTGAACCGGCGCAGCTGCTCGTCGCCGATCGTCTCGAACCCGAAACCGACCAGCCACACCGCGACACCCAGCCACGCCGTCACGCCGAAGGAATCGCCGTACATCGCGAACTGGACCGGCAGCGAGACGAACCAGAGCACCACCGCCTGGAGCAGGTACACCCGGACGAACAGCTTGAGCGCCGGATTCGGGCCGGCGTTCTCCACCATCCGCACATAGCGCGGGTCTTCGGGCAGCTTGTGGTTGCGCAGGTGGAGGTGCACGCCGAGGCGCACGCCCCAGATCGCGGTCAAGGCCGCGGCGACCACTCGCAGCGCCACCGATCCGTCCCCGAGCGGGGCCGCGACCAGCGCGACGAGCGCGAAGCCCGGCCCCCAGAACGTGTCGATGGTGTCGTACCGCTTGCGCGCCAGCGCGATGCCGAACGTGACGAAGACCGCCAGCAGGGTCACCCCGGCGGTGACGAGCAGGGTCCCCCCGAGGGACATCAGGACCACTCCCGGGTGGCGGGAAGCGCGCTCAACCCCTGTTCGGACGAGCGGACCGCGAGGATCTGGTCCACGCCCATCCGGTTCTCCTCGAACGCGAGCGCGCCGCCGACCAGGTAGAGCCGCCAGACCCGCGCGCCGGATTCACCGATCAGCGCCACGACGTCGTCCCAGTTGCTTTCGAGCGTTTTCTCCCATGCCCGGACCGTACGCACATAATGCTCGCGCAGCGCGTGGACGTCGCGGATTTCGAACCCGGCCGTCTCCAGATGCCCGAGCGTGCGGCTCAGCGGCCGCATCGTCATGTCGGGGGCGATGTAGCGCTCGATGAACGCGCCGCCGCCCGGGGCCACCGCGCCGCGGGACATCTGCTGCAGGACCAGCCGTCCGGTGGGCTTGAGCATCCGGTACAGCGTCCGCGTGTACTCGGGGTAGTTCTCTTCGCCGACGTGCTCACCCATCTCGATGGTGGCGACGGCGTCGAATGGCTCGTCGGTCAGCTCGCGATAGTCCTGCCGCCGGACCTCGACGCGATCCTCCAGGTCGTGCTGGGCGAGGCGGCCGCGGATGTGCTGCAGCTGTTCCGCCGAAAGCGTGATGCCGACGGCGTCCACGCCGTGGTGCTTGGCCGCATGGACCAGGAGCGAGCCCCAGCCGCAGCCGACGTCGAGCAGCCGCATCCCCGGCCGCAGCCCGAGCTTGCGGCAGATCAGCTCGAGCTTGTCCCACTGGGCCTGTTCGAGGTCGTAGCCGTCGTCCTCGGACGTCCAGTACGCCGACGAGTAGGCCATCGATTCGTCCATCAGCAGCTGGTAGAAGGCGTTGCTGAGGTCGTAGTGGTGCGCGATCGCCGACTTGTCGCGGAGCAGCGTGTGCAGCTTCCCGGAGAGCCGGGCCTCTTCGGCGGGTGGTTTGGGCGGCGGCCCTACGACGCCGAGACTCACCGCTAGCCGGAGCGCTTCGGCCCATTCACGGGGCCCGAGCTTCGCGCCGCGGACGGCGCCCGACCGGGTCAGCGCCCAGATCCGGCGGAATCCGTCGGCGAGGTCGCCTTCGACGTCGAGATCACCGGAGACATAGGCCCTCGCGAGACCCAGCTCGCCGGGGGAGTAGAGGAGACGGCGCAGGGCGCGCCGGTTGCGGAGCACCACGGTCGGGGCGTCCGGCGGCCCGGCGCGCACGCCGTCCCAGGTGCGGAGACCGACCGGGAGGGAGCCACCGAGGAGCCGCTCGACGAACGGGACTAGGCGAGACGCGGGACTGTTCGGCATAGTCGTCATTCGACCCCGGACAGGTAAAGGATGGGTCGGATGACGCCCCGGTTCACCCGGTCCAATCCGGCCCGGCCCCTGTTCCGAATCCCTTTCGTGCACACCAAGGGTCAACGCATCGGAGTCATCGGCAGCGGCGTCGCCGGCCTCACGGCCGCCTACCTGCTGCAACGCCGCTACGAAGTGCTGCTGTTCGAAGCCGACGACAGGCTGGGCGGGCACGCGCACACCCACGACGTCCCGAGCGCGCACGGCGGCACCGTCGGCGTCGACTCCGGGTTCATCGTGCACAACGAGCGCACCTACCCGAACCTGCTCCGGCTGTTCGCCGAACTGGGCGTCGCCACCCGCGACACCGAGATGTCGATGAGCATCCGCTGCGACGGCTGCGGCCTCCAGTACGCCGGGGCCAAGGGCCTGAAGGGCCTGTTCGCCCAGCCGCGCAACCTCGCCCGGGGGCGCTACCTGCGGATGCTCGCCGACGTCAAACGCTTCCACCTGCACGCGAAGCGCGTCCTCGACTCTCCCGAGGCCGGAGACGTCACCCTCGGCGCGTTCCTCGCGATCGGCGGGTACACGAAGTACTTCGTCGACCACTTCATGCTCCCGGTCGTTGCGACCGTCTGGTCGGCCGACCGGAACGACACGCTCAAGTACCCCGCGCGCTACCTGTTCGAGTTCCTGCGCAACCACGGGATGCTGTCGGTCGGCGGGTCCCCGAGCTGGCGCACCGTCGTCGGCGGCTCCCGCGAGTACGTCGACCTCGCCGCCAAGCAGCTGACGGCCGTGCACCTGTCGACACCGGTCCGCTCGGTCAAACGCACCGCGCGCGGGATCGAGGTCCGTGACGACGCCGACACCCGGCACCGGGTCGACAAGGTCGTCCTGGCCACCCACGCGGATCAGGCGCTGAAGCTGCTCGCGTCGCCGACCGAGGCCGAGCGCGACGTCCTCGGCTCGTTCCGGTACTCCAGCAACGAGGCCTGGCTGCACACCGACACCGGAGTGCTCCCGACGGCGGAAGCGGCGCGCGCGGGCTGGAACTACGCCACCCCGTTCTGTGATGCCAACCATGGCGCGGTCCAGGTGTCCTACGACATGAACCGCCTGATGCGGCTCGACGAGCCGACCGGCTACGTCGTCACGCTCAACCCCGGCACCGCCCCCGCCGACGGTTCGGTGCTGGCCAAGATGACCTACGAACACCCCGTCTACACCCCGGAATCGGTGGCCGCCCAGCGCCGCCTGCCCGAGCTGAACGACGACACGGTCGCCTTCGCGGGCGCCTATCATGGGTGGGGATTCCACGAGGACGGCTGCGCGTCCGGTGTCCGCGCGGCCGAGAACTTCGGGGTGCGATGGTGACCGTCATGGCCGTGCTCTACGACTCCACGGTGGCGCATGTCCGGCGCAACGATCCGCCGATCTCGTTCGCCCACCGGGTCTATCTGTGGCTCATCGACCTCGACGCGCCGCCGAAGCTTCCGAAGTGGCTCCAGCCCTTCGCCCGCTTCGACTCGCGAGACCACTTCGCGCCCGAAGACACCTCCAGCATCCGGTCCAAATTGGACCGCTGGCTCGCGGCGCGCGACGTCGATCTTCAAGGCGGCCGGGTGCTGATGCTGGCGGGCGCGCGCGTGCTCGGGCACAACTTCAACCCGATCACCCTCTACTGGTGCCACCGGCCCGACGGCGAACTCGAATGCGTCGTCGCCGAGGTGCACAACACTTACCGGGGCAGGCACGCGTATCTCCTGCGTCCCGACGCCGACGGGAACGCCCACGCGGACAAGGAGTTCTACGTCTCGCCGTTCCAGTCGATGGACGGCGAGTACCGGATGGAGGTGCCGCGGCCGGAGTCGCTGCTCTCGGTCAAGATCGCCCTCCGCCAGGGCGGGGAGACGCCGCTGACAGCGTCGCTGCGCGGGGTGCGGCGCCCCGCCACCGTCAAATGGCTCGTGCACATGCTGATCACCCGTCCGCTCATGCCGCACCGGGTCTCCGCGCTGATCCGGCGGCACGGGGTCAAACTGTGGTTGAAGAAGGCTCCGCTGACCCGGCGGACGCCACAGACGGCCGGAGGCAGGCTTGATGGATGAATCGGCACGTCCACGCCGGATGGCGCCCGTTCCCGAGACGGACGGTGAACCGGCGGGCCCGACGTCCGAGGAGCTGCTCGTCCGGGTCGCGAAGGGGGACGAGAGGGCCTTCGACGTGCTGTACGACCGGCTCGCCGGTCCGGTCCTCGGCCTGGTGCGGCGAATCCTCCGTGACGTCGCGCAGTCGGAAGAGGTCACGCAGGAGGTCATGGTGGAGCTGTGGCGCACTGCCGCGCGCTACTCCCCGGAGCGGGGGAGCGCGCTGAACTGGGCCATGACGCTCGCGCACCGCCGTGCCGTCGACCGTGTCCGTTCGGCTCGGGCCAGCTCGGACCGCGAGGTCAAGGCGACCTTCGAAGCCGCACGGGCCCGGCCCTTCGACGAGGTGGCCGAGGCCGTCGCGGCCCGCTGGGAACGTTCGCAGGTGCGCCGCTGTCTGACCAGCCTGACCGAGCTGCAACGGGAATCCGTGTTGCTCGCCTACTACCAGGGCTATACCTATCGCGAGGTCGCAGAGGTGCTGCAGACCCCGCACGGAACCATCAAGACTCGACTCCGGGACGGCCTGATCAGGCTCCGGGACTGTTTGGGGGTGACGGCATGACGATGCCCGAAATGCACACGCTCACCGGGGCCTACGCCGTCGACGCACTGTCCGATTTGGAGCGTGCCCAGTTCCAGCGGCACCTCGGCGAGTGCGCTTCGTGCGCACAAGAGGTCCTCGAACTGCAGATGACCGCGACCCGGCTCGGTGCCGCCCTGGCCGAAGACCCGCCGCCCGAGCTCAAGCGCCGGGTGCTCGCGGAGGCGATGGCGACCCGGCAGCAGCCGCCGAAGACCCGCTTCGAAACCGGAGAGCGCGTCAAGGACCGCCGCCGCGCCCCGCGCTGGGCGATCGCCGCGGCCGCGGCGGCGATCGTCGGGCTGGCGGGCACCGCCGTGTTCGGCGGGATCGCCTACGACAACCACACGCAGCTGACCGCCGCGCGGGAACAGGCGGCGCGGGCCGCGGATCGGTACGCGCCGGTCGCCGACGTCCTCGCGGCCGCCGATCTCCGGACCGGCCACGCCGACGCGTCCGTCGGGGGCGGGGGGACGGTGATGATGTCGCGCTCGAAGGACCGGCTCGTCTTCATGGCTGCCCAGCTGCGGAGGAACGACCCGGGCCGGACCTACCAGGCCTGGTTCATGTCCCCGGGTGCCGCACCGAAGCCTGCCGGACTCATTTCCGGTGGTCAGGACGGTGCGCTGCTGGTCGCCGACGGACTCGGCGGGGCCGAGCAGTTCGCGCTGAGCGTCGAGCAGGCGGGTGGATCACCGACCGGATCACCGTCGCAGGACGTCGTCATGGTCATGTCCATGCCGACCTGATCTCCGGTCCTTAGCAGGCCGCCGTCCGGCGCTTCCTCCGGGGCTCACTCTTGCGCCCGGGAAGATGTTGTGGCAAAACACCTTTGCGACACACGGCGTGGCTACTGGATTCGAGCCTGCCTGGTGCATACCGTCCTGCTTCAACGTCGGCAGTTGACATAACTCTCACTCTGAGGTTCAGATCGAGGGTTCGGCCCAGGCTCAGCGACCGGCGGGCAGCACGAGCACACACGATCAGGAAGGCGGCTCCGATGACGCCCCCGCACAACTACCTTGCGGTGATCAAGGTCGTCGGTATCGGCGGCGGCGGAGTGAACGCCGTGAACCGCATGATCGAGGTCGGCCTCAAGGGTGTCGAGTTCATCGCGGTGAACACCGACGCACAGGCACTGCTCATGTCCGACGCCGACGTCAAGCTCGACATCGGCCGGGAACTGACCCGCGGCCTCGGTGCCGGCGCCGCCCCCGAGGTGGGGCAGAAGGCCGCCGAGGACCACCGTGAAGAGATCGAAGAGGTCATCAAGGGCGCCGACATGGTGTTCGTGACCGCGGGTGAGGGTGGTGGCACCGGCACCGGTGGCGCTCCCGTCGTCGCCCAGATCGCCCGCAAACTCGGCGCCCTGACCATCGGCGTCGTCACCCGCCCCTTCACCTTCGAGGGCAAGCGCCGCAGCAAGCAGGCCGAAGACGGCATCCAGCAGCTGCGCAACGAATGCGACACCCTCATCGTCATCCCGAACGACCGGCTGCTGCAGCTGGGCGACATCGGCGTCTCGCTGATGGACGCCTTCCGCTCGGCGGACGAGGTCCTCCTTTCGGGTGTCCAGGGCATCACTGACCTGATCACCACGCCGGGTCTGATCAACCTGGACTTCGCCGACGTCAAGAGCGTCATGTCCGGCGCGGGTTCCGCGCTGATGGGCATCGGCTCGGCGCGCGGCGAAGGCCGGGCGATCCAGGCTGCGGAGAAGGCGATCAACTCGCCGCTGCTGGAAGCGTCGATGGACGGTGCGCACGGCGCGCTGCTGTCGATCGCGGGCGGGTCGGACCTCGGCCTGTTCGAGATCAACGAGGCCGCGTCGCTGGTGCAGGAGTCCGCGCACCCCGACGCGAACATCATCTTCGGGACGATCATCGACGACTCGCTCGGCGACGAGGTCCGGGTCACCGTGATCGCGGCCGGTTTCGACGCCGGCACGCCGACCCACAAGAAGCTCGACCCGTCGACCTTCGGTTCCCGGTCGAACTCGACCGCGTCCGCCCAGGCGGGTCAGGTCAACGGTGGCGGGGCGACGCCGGTGCAGAGCCCGCCCTCGGGTGCCACGCCGGTGCCCTCGACGGGTTCGAACGGCTACCCGGTCGCGCCGCCGCGCACGCACACGCCGATGCCGTCCTCCCGCAACGAGGGCAACGGCTCGCTGACCGGCGGGCTTCCGCAGTCCGGCGGCGGTTCGCGCGGGTACTCGCCGATCGGGTCGAACTCGACCCACGGCAGCCTGCCCAGCCGCGCCACCCCGGTGCACGACGACCCGTCGGACGACGAAGTCGACGTTCCCCCGTTCATGCGGCGGTAGCTCGCTAGTACGTTCCGTGAAGGCCTCCTTGACTACCTTGAAGGTAGTGAAGGGGGCCTTCACTCAGGTCTAGGAGGAATTGCGTGCGGGTACGGCGGGTCGTCACGACAAGGGCAGGCGGGGCTTCCCGGCCGCCTTACGACACCTTCAACCTCGGTGATCACGTCGGTGACGACGCGGGCGACGTCTTCGCCAACCGCAAACGTCTCGCCACCGAACTCGGCCTCACCGAGGACAGGCTGGCGTGGATGGAGCAGGTCCACGGCCGTACCGCCACCGTCGTCGACGGCTCCGAGACCTCCGCCGCCGAAGCGACCGACGCCCTCGTCACCGCCGAGGCGGGTCTCGCACTCGTGGTGCTCGTCGCCGATTGCGTTCCGCTCATGCTGGCCGACGCCGAAGCCGGTGTGGTCGCCGCCGTGCACGCGGGCCGCGTCGGTGCTCGCGTCGGCGTCGTCCCCGCCGCGGTCGAGGCGATGCGTTCGCTCGGCGCCGACCCGGCCCGCACCGAAGCACTGCTCGGCCCCGCGATCTGCGGCGACTGCTACGAAGTCCCCGCCGACATGGCGGCCGACGTCGAAAAGCACGTGCCCGGCAGCGCCTGCAAAACCCGGAAGGGCACCCCGGGTCTCGATCTCCGCGCCGGCCTCTGGCGGCAGCTCGCCGACCTCGGCGTCGGCAAGATCGGCGTCGATCCGCGCTGCACCAACGAAGACAAGACGCTCTTCAGCTTCCGCCGCGACGGCACCACCGGCCGGATCGCGGGGATCACGTGGCTGGACGCGTCGTGAGTGACGCGCGGAAGGCGGAACTCGCCGCCTCACTCGCCGAAGTGCAAGAACGGATCGGCGCCGCGTGCAAGGCCGCCGGCCGGGACCGCGACGACGTCCGGTTGCTCGCGGTCACCAAGACCTTCCCCGCGCTCGACGCCGCGCTGCTCGCCGACCTCGGCGCGCTCGACCTCGCCGAGAACCGCGATCAAGAAGCGGGCGCGAAGGCCGAAGAGGTCGCCGGTCTGCGCCCGGACGCCCGCGTCCGCTGGCACATGGTCGGCAGTCTCCAGCGGAACAAGGCCCGCTCGGTCGTGCGCTGGGCCGACGAGGTGCAGTCCGTCGACTCCGAACGCCTCGCCGAAGCGCTCGCGAAGGCGACCAGGTCGGCGCTCGATTCCGGGCAACGCGATCAGCCGTTGGACGTCCTCATTCAAGTAAGTCTCGATGACGATCCGAAGCGCGGGGGCACTCGGGTGAACGAGTTGGGCCAGCTGGCGGAGCGAATAGCCCATGTGGGTGATATTCGCCTCCAGGGGCTTATGGCGGTCGCTCCGCTGGGTATTGACCCGGCAGAGGCGTTCGAGAAGCTCGCTCGTGCGTCGGAACGTCTTCGGGCAGATCACCCAAATGCCCGTGAGATCTCCGCCGGAATGAGCAATGATCTCGAGCAGGCGATCGCGCACGGCTCGACCTGTGTGCGTGTCGGAACCGCGTTGCTCGGTGGACGCGGTTTAGCCTCGCCCTAGGGAATACCGTCTCGTCGTTACGGGGAGTGGTGGCGAGGGCGGGGGAGCACGGTGCGGGACGCGGCTAAGGCTAGGGAGAGGCATGAGCGCGCTGCAGAAGCTGAAGGCCTACTTCGGGATGGTGCCCGCGGACGAAGACGGCTATGACGTCGAGGATGACTACCGGCGAGGTTACGCCGAAGACGAGTACGACTACGACGATGAGCCACCGGCCCGGTCGCGGGGTGGACGCTACCGGGAAGTCGATGACACTTATGACGAGCCTGTCGCCCGGACTCGGTCACGCTCCGTGCCCAGTCCGGAGCCGGCGGTCCACGGGGCCTTGGCGATCGATCGCCAGCCCGAACCGGTCGCCCGGCTGCGTCCGGTGACGGAACCGGTCCGTCCGGCCGTCCGTGACCCGCTGAGCCGGATCACGACGCTGCACCCGACGAGCTACGCGGAGGCGCGGGCGATCGGCGAGCACTATCGCGAAGGCATCCCGGTGATCATGAACCTCACCGAGATGGAGAACGCGGACGCGAAGCGTCTCGTCGACTTCGCCGCGGGGCTCGCTTTCGCGTTGCGCGGGTCGATGGACAAGGTCACCAACAAGGTGTTCCTTCTCTCACCGCCCGATGTGGACGTCACCGCGGAAGACCGTCGGCGGATTGCCGAAGGCGGATTATTCCTGCGCGGCTGATCACCCGGTGACCGCTGAGCGCAGCCGGATGTGATTTTGTCGACTCATCGGCATCTCGAGGCCGTCAACTGCGTCTTTTGACGCGGGGCATGGCAGAGTGGTTACGTGAATGCTGTGTTGCTGGTCGTCTGGTACGTGCTGTTCGCTTTCTGGCTCCTGCTGACGGCACGGATCGTCGTCGAACTCGTGCGTGCTTTCGCTCGCGAGTGGCGTCCTGCCGGAGGGGTTGCGGTAACGCTCGAGACCATCTACACAGTGACCGACCCACCGGTTCGTCTGTTCAGACGAATCATCCCGACCGTACGAATCGGCGGCGTCGGACTGGACTTATCGATTATGGTGCTGCTGTTGGTTGTGTTCTTTGCGATGCAGCTGGCAACGCCAGGGTGATTTTCGGGGAAACCCCGGTGGACCTGCAGGCCATGGAGTGCGTGAGGTGATCTGATGTCGTTGACCCCCGCTGACGTGCATAACGTCGCGTTCAGCAAGCCGCCCATAGGCAAAAGGGGCTACAACGAGGACGAGGTGGACGCGTTCCTCGACCTGGTGGAGACCGAGCTTGCCCGGTTGATCGAGGACAACAACGAGCTGCGGCAGCAGGTCGAACAGCTCGACAACGAGCTTGAGACCACCCGTGGTGAGCTCGAGAACGCCAAGGCGGGACCAGTCGGCCCGCCGCCACAGGTGCGCGACGAACCGTCGCGTCGCCTGGCCCCGGTGCCGCCGCCGCAGTCGGCGATGGAGCAGACCCAGGCCCACTCGATGGTGCCGGACAACGGGGAGCCCAACGTCCAGGCCGCGAAGGTGCTCGGACTGGCGCAGGAAATGGCCGACCGGCTCACCGCCGAGGCCAAGACCGAGTCGGACGGCATGCTCGCCGAAGCCCGGACCAAGTCCGAGCAGCTGCTTTCGGACGCGCGGTCCAAGTCGGACTCGATGGTGAACGAGGCGCGCACGCGTGCCGAGACCATGCTGAACGACGCGCGAACCCGTGCCGAGACCTTGGAGCGCCAGGCGCGCGACAAGGCGACGACCATGGAGCGCGAGGCTCAGCGCAAGTACACCGAGACCATGAACAACATGAACGCGGAGAAGGGCTCGCTGGGCAAGAAGATCGAAGAGCTGCGCACGATCGAGCGGGAGTACCGCACGAGGCTGCGCGGGTTCCTCGAGTCCCAGCTGCGTGAGCTCGACGACCGTGGTTCGGCCGCTCCCGCCTCGGCGTCTTCGTCGAACTCGGGACAGCCGGCGTCGTCCTCGGGCGGCGGACAGGGCTACTCGTTCGGTCCGCGGGCCGAAGCGGGCTGATTTTCTACACTGTTCGAATTTCTACACAGTGGAACGGCCTCGGCACTCTCCGGAGGGTCGGGGCCGTTTCGCTTGCCCCTCGTGTTGTAATTCACCGTGCTCTACATCGTCCTAGTACTGGTACTGGCGGCTCTGGGGCTGCTCGTCGCGGCGCTCATCACCGCGAACTCCCTGTGGGCCTGGATCTCCATCGGCCTCTCCGTCGTCGCCGGGTTGTTGCTCGTCTTCGACTGGCTGCGCCGCCGGAAGAAGCGGGCCGCCGAGTCCGCCGCCCCCGCCGAGTCCGAAGAACCGGAAGACTCGGAAGAGGCCGACGATTCGGCTTCAGCCGAAAAGAGCGAGCCGGACGAAGAGGAAAAGCCGGAGGACGCCGAGCAGACCGTCCTGATGCCCACCGCCGGTGAGCTGAGCGACACGGACGAAGCTCCGGAGCCTCAGCGCAACGGCGACCCCGGCGAGGAGAAGAGCGATCCCGCGGATGTGGCGATCGTCTCGGACCTCGAAATCGAGGTCGTCGTCGTGGACGAATACCCGCGCTATCACGTGACGACCTGCGCGTGGCTCGAAACCCGGGACACGATCCCACTCGGTATCGGTGAGGCGCGCCAGCTCGGGTTCACCCCGTGCGCGCTGTGCGCGCCCGACGCCGAGATCGCCGGGCAGCACCGCGACAAGACCAAAGCGGACAGCTAGGCGCTTTTGAGCGTCTGAGCCGCCTCGCCGACCGCGACCACGTCGGCGGCGATCGTGTCGAGCACCAGCCGTTGTTCTTCGTCGGCATCCCGCGGCACAGGGATCTCGGCCGCTTCTTCGGTCCCGAGTGTCCGTGCCGCCTCTTCGACGGCGTCCGCGGCTCCGGCCGAGCCGGGACGCAGCAAGAGCGACGACGCCGTGACGGACAGGCCGCGCAAGGCCTCGGCCGCGTTCTCCAGCGCGTCCCGTTGCCCCGGCGCGGGTTCCTTGGTGCCCGGCTCCGCGGCGAGCAAGCCGTGATGCGCGATGGCGGCGGCGCGGAACTCGCGGCCGAGCGTCCGCGGATCGACGTCCTTCCCGCGCAGTTTCCGCCCGACTGAGCCGAGCAGGGCGCGGGTGGCGCCGACCGCGGTCCCGAAGCGTTCCGCCGGACCGGGTTTCGGCACACCGGGGATCGCGGCGAAACCGAAAAGCAGGGCGATGGCGCCGGCGAGGACCATCAAGAGCAGGTACTCGACGAGCACGTAACGCGGGTCGAGATGCCTGGTCGTCGCGTTCATGCCGACCGACATCAGCACCATGCAACCGTTGAACACCGCCGGGCGCGTCTGCATGACGGAGAATCCGCCGAGTAGCGCGACGAGCCCGATCGGCAGCAGAAACCCTTGCGGCAGAAGCCAAAGGACGAGGGTGAGCACGACGGCGCCGCCGAGGGAACCGCCGATGCGCTGCCAGGCCTTGCTGAGGCTGTCCCGCCATTCCGGTTGCATGATGGCGAAAGTGCCGAGCAGGAAGGACACGGTGAGCGGGTCGCCGGGCCGGAAACTCGCGACGACGAGCGCCAGTGCCACCCCGAGCCCGCAGCGGATCGCGTGCCGGAACTGCGGTGACTGCCAGGAAAACGCGCCGCTCAGCTCGATCCGGCGCAGCTCCTTCCGGAGTCCCTTCGGAACGTCCACACGCGACTCGTCGCGCTCGGTCGCCGCCGCCCGGACGGTTTCGAGAGAGTCCCAGAGCGCCGTGACGAGCCTCGCCGTGGCACCGGGCAACTCGGCGGGTTCCTTGCGCCGCACCGGCTCGACGTCTTCCGGTGCCTGCGCCGAGCGCACCGCGTCGGCGAGCCTGTTGGCTTCTTCCCTGGCGGCGTCGAGGGTTTCGCCGATTTCCGGGTTGTCCAACCGTTTCCCGCGGATCTCGAGCAACCCTGTCGCCGCCCGATACCGGAACATGCCGCCGAGCACCCCGGCCGTCCAGCGCCGGGGACGGTCCGCGAGCCAGAGCCTCGCCGCACGCTCCTGCGTTTCGGAAGTGCCCGCCGCGAGCGCGTCGGCCAGCGCGTCCCGGGTCGGCTTGGCCGGATCCTTCGCACCCATCAGCACCCGCAACAGGAGCACGACCCCCACCGCGAGCGCGGGCGCGCCGAGCACCTGCCCCGCCGACGCCGTCCCCGTCAACTGGAAGCCGTACCCGAACAGCGACGCCATCCCGAGCCCCAGCCCGACCGTGACGAACCGCGCCCCGAGCGCGGGCAGCAACCCGGCGATCACCACGATCACCACCAGCAGCCCGATCGCGGCCCACTGCGACACCGCCCCCAGCAACCGTGGCACGCCGACCGCGAGGACCAACGCGGGCGCGAACCACGCCAGCAGCCGCAGATCCGCCCAGAGCGGCCCGCCGACCGCCGCGATGAGGCAGAAGAGCGCGGTGAGGGCCGCCAGGATGGCCGCGTTGCCCAGCCCCAGCAGGAACCCGAGCCCGCTGACACCGCCGAGAACCACCAGTACGACGACGAGGAGTCCGGGCCCTTTCATCGGGCCTCGCTGATCGACATACCCGTCAACCTAGAGGCGATGGGCGGGACGGCAACTCGAAGCCAGGGCTGCGGTTTGGCCGTTTCGCGTGATCCGACGGGACGACACACCCTCGACCGGATCCCACCGCGAGATATCCCTCTGATCACGCGAGAGCGCCACCCAAGCACGGCAGTGGAAACGTAAGAGACCTATCGCCCGCGTGGGTGTCACATGAATATGCTATAGAACACATGTTCGACTACGGGTAGCGTTGCGTTTGTGGCCAGCGATGACAGATCCCAGACGACACCCGCCGAGTGGTGGCGCCTCGACACGGCGACATTGCATGCCCGCAAACAGGAACTCGAAGTCCTGAAGCGTCAACTGGATGCTGAGCAGAACGCGATACTCGCGGAAATCAATATCCGTGGTGTTCGGGGATGTAGTGGCCATTCGACGTTGTCGGCGATGCTTTACGAGGACTTCCATTTGACCGTCAAGGAAGCCGATGCCCGCGCCGACCGGGTTCTCGCCCTCTATCCCGGCCCATCGATCGGCGGCGACCCCAGTCCGCCTCTCGCGCCGCTGACCGCTGAGGCTTCCGCGGAAGGCGCGATCGGCGGTTCACAGATCGACGCGATCATTGCCGCCCTGGCCCGGATCCCGTCTTTTGTTCCAGAGGAGGACGTTCGGGGCGGGGAGAAGATCCTGGTGGATCTGGCCCGCCATGCTGGGCCACGTCAGATCGCCCAAGCTGGACGACGGTTGCTGGACGAACTGGATCCGGACGGGAAAGAACCCCGGGATGAGAACCCGAAAGACGCCCGTCCCGAACTACGGTTCGTCAAGCACCGCAACGGCACACTGGGGTTGAAAGGCATCCTCGACCTGGAGACCTACGCCCGGCTGAAGTCTGATCTGGATCCGATGGCGAAACCGCATAAGGCCATCGACGGAGTCCGGGACTCCCGTAGTCAGGACGAACGCTACGGGGATGCCTTCGCCGACTACGTGCGGCTCAAGACCACCAGCCGCAATCTTCCCGGGCAGTCGGGGGAGGCCACCCACATCTTGGTGACCATGTCCTACGAGGACCTGATCCGGGATATCGGCGAAGCCCACTTGGATCTGGTGGGCCCGATCAGCGCCACCGACGTGCGGATCCTCGCCTGCGATGCCCGGATCCGGCCCATTGTCCTCTCCGGTGCTGGGCAGCCCTCGACATGGGGCGGTCCAGTCGCTCCGCCACCACCCCGCAGAAGCATGCTTTGAAGATCCGGGACGGTGGGTGCGCGTTCCCGGGCTGCGACATGCCGGTGCAGCGCTGCACCGCTCACCACATCGTTTTCTGGGAACACCACGGCGAAACCAAAATCGACAACCTTGTGCTTCTGTGCACCAAGCATCGTGTGTCCCGAATGCGATTGAGAGGTTCTGATGTAGAAGCCAGAGTCGCTTGAGTGCAATGCTGTGCTGGAGATGAAGGTAGGTCCTTCGGCAT
>NZ_JBVILA010000051.1:0-31607 GCF_055580625.1 Amycolatopsis sp. NPDC031561
CGCCCACTGCTCATTCGTCAGGTCACCACGCCCCACACGAAGATCATCTCAAACCAAGACACACTTCTAAAACACGCCCTAGAGGACTACTTGCGCTTATTGTGGGTCCGTGAACCGGGCCCTGGCCGTGCTGACCCTCGTCGCGTACGTGACGTTGCCCCTTGGCTCGGCCAACTACGAGACGCTCGTGCTGCCGACGCTCGTCGTCGGGCTGGTCTACGCGGCGATCGCGATCGTCGGGTTCCCCTGGGTACAGAAACGCGGGCGTGCCCTCGCAATCGCGTATGTCTGCGTTCAGTTACCTCTCGGCTTCACGCTGTTCTCGCTTTCGGGCGCCGCTGTCGGAACGGTTCTGCTTCTCGTGGTGCTCGTCTGCCACACCGTCTTGCTGCTGCCGTTGCCCGTGGCGTTCGGGGTCGCGGTGCTGATCCCGTTGATCCATCTGCCGATGTCGCCGTTGGACGGACTCCGCGAGGGACTCGGGACGCTGGCGGTCATGGTGTTCGCCGCGGTGGTGACCGAGTTGATCGTCCGGGAGAAGCGGGCACGGGAGGAGCTGGCCGAGGCGCACGAACGTCTTCGCGACTACGCCGCCCAAGCCGAGCAGCTCGCGACGACCCAGGAACGCAACCGGGTCGCGCGCGACATCCACGACGGACTCGGCCATCATCTGACGGTCGTGCAGATGATGCTGCAGGCCGCCCGCGCGGTGATCGGCACCGGTGACACGGAACGAGCCGACGGGATGCTCGCCAAGGCGCAGGACCAGTCGCGCGAGGCGCTGGCGGAGGTCCGCCGGTCGGTGTCGGCGTTGCGAGAGCCGCGTTCGGAACCGCTCGCGGACGTGTTGCGCGCCCTGGCAGGCGAGGCGTCGGCGGCGGGCGTGCCGACCGGGTTCGAGGTCAAGGGGACGGCCAGGGATACCCGCGCCGACGTGGAGGAGTCGCTGTTCCGGGCGGCCCAGGAGGGACTGACCAACGTGCGCAAGCACGCGCGGGCCAAGGCCGCGACCGTGGTGCTCGACTACGGCGTCACCGATCGGGTCCGGCTGGAAGTCCGCGACGACGGTCTCGGGCTGACCGGGGATTCCCCACCGGACAAGGGTTTCGGGCTCCTCGGACTCCGCGAGCGGGTCGCCGGGCTCGGCGGCCGGGTGTCGGTCGACTCCGCGGAGGGGCACGGCTTGACGCTCACCGTGGAGGTGCCGGGATGAGCGTCCGCGTGCTGCTCGTCGACGACCAGGCGTTGTTCCGCGAAGCCTTGGCGACCTTGCTGGAGGTTCAGCCCGAGATCGAAGTCGTCGGCGAGGCGGGCGACGGCGAGCAAGCCGTCCGGCTCTGCGCCGAGCTGTGTCCCGACGTCGCGCTGATGGATCTGCGGATGCCGGTACTGGACGGGATCGCGGCCACCGCCCGGTTACGGGCCGAGCAACCCGGCGTTCGCGTGCTGGCGCTGACCACGTTCGACGACGACGAGGACGTCTTCGCCGCGTTGCGGGCCGGCGCTGTCGGCTACCTGCTCAAGGACGTCTCGTCGGCGCGGCTGGTCGAAGCACTGGTCGCGGCCAAGCGGGGTGAGTCGGTCCTTCAGCCGTCGGTGGCGGCGAAGCTCGTCGCCAAAGTGGCCCAGCTGCCCGCTGACCCGCCCCGAGAGAGTCCGCTTTCGGAGCGCGAGCTGGAAGTCGTCCGGCTTCTCGCGGACGGCCGCAGCAACCGGGAGATCGCCAGGACATTGTTCCTCGCCGAAGGCACGGTGAAGAACCTGGTGACGAGCGTGCTCGCCAAGCTCCAGGTGCGGGACCGGACCCAGGCGGCGCTGCGCGCGAGGGAACTCGGCCTGTTCTGACCGGGGTCACATGACCTCGCACATGACTTCCGGCACCTGCCGACATGCCCCGCCGCGCCCGAACATTGCTCCCGTCGCACCGACCGAGGGAGCCGAAATGAAGCACACGACAGAACCGAAGACCCGCGACCGGGCCGTCCTGCACTTCGCCCGCCACGCCGTGGAGATGCTGCTCGCGATGGTGGCCGGGATGATCGTCCTCGAACCGGTCTGGTCGTTCCTGTGGCCGGATCTGGCGAAGAACGTGACCGCGAGCGCGCTGGTGATGGCGACGAACATGTCGCTGGGCATGGCGTTGTGGATGCGGATCCGGCGCCACGGCTGGGCTTCGATCGCGGAGATGTCGGCCGCGATGTACCTGCCCTACGTCCTCTTCCTGCCCTTCTTCTGGACCGGCCTGGTCTCCGGAGGGACCTTGATGACGGCCGGGCACGTGCTGATGGTGCCCGCGATGCTCGCCGCCATGCTCCGCCGTCGCGCCGAGTACGGAGCCTGACGATGCGCACTTTCCTCCGTGTCACGCTGACCGTGCTCGCGTTCACCGTCGCCTCGCTGGCCCTGCCGCTCACGCTCGGCGGTGTCACGCTCGGCGCCAGCTTCGAAAACCGCTACACACCGAGAACCGGCGGTGCCACGCCACCACCGGTCCGCCGCGCGCACGATCCCGCCAAGCCGACCGCGGTGGTCGTCGTGGGGAACGAAGGCGCCGTCGTCTCGGACACCCTCGCGCCCTACGAAGTCCTGGCGGTGACCGGCGCGTTCAACGTCTACACCGTCGCGCCGGAGGCACGGCCGGTCACCTTGACCGGCGGGCTCGACCTGATCCCCGACCTGAGTTTCGCCGACCTCGACAGCCTGTTGTCGTCGGCCGCCCCGGATGTCGTGGTGGTGCCCGCGTTGCCGACCTCGGCGAGCCGACCACGCGGCCGGTGACCGACTGGCTCCGGCAGCAGTCGGCGAAGGGCGCCTTGCTCATGAGTGTCTGCAACGGCTCGGGCCTGCTCGCCTCGGCCGGGCTCCTCGACGGACGCCACGCCACCGCGCACTGGTTCCGCATCGGTGGCTTCGAGGACGAATTCCCCGCCGTGGACTGGATTCGCGGCACACGCTACGTCGACGACGGGAACATCGTGACCACGGCAGGGATCCTGTCCGGGATCGACGGGGCGCTGCGGATCACCGAGCGGATCGCCGGCACCGAAACCGCGCGGAAGGCGGCCGAAGCGGTCGGCTGGGCGCACTACTCCCCCGGCTCGAGCACACCGATGACACAGAAGACCTTCGAGGCCGCGGACACCGTCGTCGCGGTCAACACCGCCTTCCGGTGGGACAAACCGCGACTGGGTGTCCTGCTGACCACCGGGATCCGCGAACTGGAACTCGCCGCGGTGTTCGACACCTACGGCGAGTCACTGGCGGTCGAGACGACGGCCGTCGGTCTGGACGGCGCTCCGATCCTGTCCCGGCACGGGCTGAACTTCGCCCCGCGCGCCGCGATGACGAGCGATTTCGACCGGCTGATCGTGCCCGGTGCCGACGCCGCCGCGAGGCACGTGGCCGACGGGCACTCGCCCGTGTACCTGCACACCGAACCGGGTTTCCCGTTCGACGCGGTGCTCGAAGACCTGGCGCGCATCACGGACACCGCGACCACGCGATGGACGACCAGGACACTGGAGTACCCGTCCTCGCATCTCACGCTCGACGGCGCGGCCTGGCCGTGGACGGTCACGCTCCGGCCGTTCGGGCTCGCCGTCCTCGGACTTCTCGTGGCCCTCGGGATCCGTGCCCGCTATCGCCGCCGCGCGTGATGAACGCGCTTACGGTCCGGTCCTGGTGACGTCGTCGACTCCACGGCGTGGCGTGGTGGTGCCGGGGAAGCCGTAGCCCAGCCGGAAAACGACCTGCGGGTGCTCGGTCTCCCCGAGCAGCGACCGCAGGACGGTGCGAGCGGCCGGGATTTCCATGGGCTGCGAGTAGAACGACGCGCTGAGACCGAGCGACGTCGCCGTGAGCAGTGCTCGCTGCATCGCCCGCCCGGCCCGGACCTGGGCGAGCGGCCCGTCGGTCGGCGTCGTCAGCACCGCGACGACGGGGTCGCGTTCGAATTCCCGGACCTGGTCGCTCTCCCCGTGATGCCGCACCGGCAACAGCCCGCCCGAGGGACGGGGCCCGCCCGCGTAGGCCGGGACACCGTCGTCGCTGCCGTCTGCCCTGGTCCACGCACGGAGTTCGGTTTGGAAACCTTCGTCGAGTGTCTGCAGGTGATCGGCCCGCCGGATCAGCCCCGCGACGGCCTCCAGCAGACCGATCTCGTCGAGCAGGATCAGCTTCGCGCCCTCTTCGCGGGCCGCCTGCCGCACCGCGTGGCGGGCGCCGGCCGGGACCGGGGTCGAGGCGAACGGCCGCCGGTTGCTGTACCGCGCGCGGATCGACGCCGCCAGCCGCCGCTCGGCCGCCGTCGCCCGGTGCCGAGCGCCGACCTCGACCCTGGCCAGCAGTTCCGGCCGGTTCTTCGACGGCAGCAACTCCACGTCGCAGGACCGGCCGGCGACGGCGAGCGCGAGTTCGAGGTTCAGCAGCGCCGCGCCGCAGGACAACCGCGCCTCGCGCCGGTCCGGGTCGCACACCGTGAGAACCCGATCCTCGTCGAGGACGACGCCGATGACGTCCTGCCCGACCTCGAACAGCCAGGGCTGCGTGTTGTGGGGAGACGGCGCGCGGACGGCGGCCTCCAGCGCGGCGGTGACGACCGGTGCTTCAGTGAGGATCATCGCGGCTCCTAGCCGGAGAGGGTCCCTCAGCCTGTCGCGCCGGAGGCGCCGCCGGGAGTGGCCGTGGTCCTTTTCGGACCGGGACTTTCGGCCCTCCCGGCCGCCGCGATCAGACGTCCACCCGAGGTCCGGGGCCGATCTCCCGGACGACGCGGTAGCGCGGGTTCGCGCTCACCCGCGACTCCACCTCGCCGGGCAGCCCGTCGAGGGCCGCCTGGATGGCCTCGATACGGCCCGCGGTGTCCGACGTTTCTTCGAAATGCCGGTAGTCCGCCTCGCTCGCCCAGCTGACGAGGTTGAAGACCCGCGTCCCGTCGATGCTCGCGTGGAACCGCGCCGAGACGTACCCCGGGTAGAATCGGACCCAGCGGTCCTGGATGTCGGCGAAGGCGTCCACCAGTGCTGCCTGGGTCTCGGGGCCGTCGACCGCGTACTCGATGATCGAGTAGAAACCCTTGTCCTCGCTCATGTTCACTCCTTGAAGCAGTTGGTGACCCCAGGTTTCACCCTCTACCAAGGTGGAGATCAAGAGTGACCTGCCTCATGCGCGACGATCGCCAGCTGGATGCGGTTGGTCAGGTCGAGCCGGGTCAGCGCGCTGGAGATCGTCGCCTTGATGCTGGAGCGCGAAAGATGCAGCCGCTCGGCGATTTCCGCGTTGTTCAGCCCTTCGGCGACGGCGTGCGCGACTTCGCGTTCCCGTTCGGTCAGCAGCTCCATCCGGGTCCGCGCGGAACCGCGGTCCGGTCCCTGCCTTGCCGCCATGGCGATCACGGTCCGGGTGACCTCCGGCGACAACACCGGCTCCCCGGCCGCCGCGCGCCGGACCGCGTCGACGATCCGTTCCGGCGGGGTGTGCTTGAGCAGGAACCCCGCCGCACCGGCCCGCAGCGCGGCGAGCACGGTCTCGTCGGCGTCGAACGTCGTCAGCATGACCACGGCGGGCGCGGGTTCCCCCGTGCGCCTGCCGAGCGCCGCGGTGGCGGCGATGCCGTCGAGCACCGGCATCCGGACGTCCATCAGCACGACGTCCGGCCGCAGCCGGCCGACGGCGTCCGTCACGTCGGCGCCGTCGGCCGCCTCTCCGACGACCTCGACGTCGGTCGCCCCGCCCAGCATCAGCCGGAGTCCGCCACGCACGAGAGGGTCGTCGTCGACCACGAGCACCTTGATCACGACGCGCACGGTATCCGAGCCCGCATGCGGAACTCCCCGTCGGCGATCTCCCTGATCAGGTCTCCGCCGTGGAGCGCGACCCGCTCGGCGAGGCCGGTCAGTCCCGCTCCGGCGCCGGGGATCTCGCTCGTGGTGACGCCGATCGGCGCGGCGTTGGCCACCTGGACCAGCACTTCTCCCGCCACGGCGTCGCTCACCAGTACGTCGACCGCCGCGCCGGGAGCGTGTTTGCGCGCGTTCGTCAGTCCTTCTTGGACGATCCGGTAGATCGTGCGCTGCACCTGTGGGCGCAGGTCTTCGAGTCCTGCGGGGAAATCGGCCCGGACCTGCTGGCCGCTGAGCCGGGCTTCGTCGACGAGCGCGGGCAGCCTGGCCACCGTCGGCTGCGGCGCCTCACGGCCGTCTTCACCGTCGGGCTGCTGACGCAGCAGGTCGAGCACCTCGCGCAGCTCTTCGAGCGCTTGGTTGGCATTGGACCGCACGACCGCCACGACGTCGCGGACCTCGGCCGCCGACGGTTCCGGCGCGGCGCCGCGTTCCGCCTGGGCCGTGCGGTACTCCAGCGCGCCGGCGTGCACCGCGAGCAGCGAGATCCGGTGGGCGAGGACGTCGTGCATCTCGCGCGCGATGCGCTGGCGTTCGGCACGACGGCTCTCCTCCAGTTCGCGCGTGTGCCCCCGCCGCTCGGCGTCCGCGCGCATCCGCAGCGCGAGGACGACCTGACGGCGGGCGCGCACCCCGATCCCGACCGTCACCACGAGCGCCGCTCCGAGCACCAGGCTGATCATCCACGGCAGCGGCTGGCCCGCCGCGCCGGGGAAGAACGCGTGGATGTAGGGAACGCTGATCAGCACCGCCACCGACGTGATCGGGACCGCCGGCTTCCAGCCCCGGTGCAGCGCGAGGGAGAACAGCAGCAGGATCATCGCCGCCGCGGCGGTGTTCGCCAGCGCCCCGGCCGTCGCCGCGAGGAAGCCGCTCGTGACCGGGAACCGCCGTCGCCACCAGATCGCCAGGCAGATCACCGCGCCCGCGACCGCGTCGCCCACCTGCGCCCAGGGCGGCAGTCCGAGCACGTTCGGGAGCACGAAGTACTCGAACTCGAGGAACCAGACCAGCGCCGCGATCGCGAACATCGTGACGTCCACGGCCCAGTCGCGGGGCGTGCGCTTGCCGGACGACTCCCCCGGCTCGTCGGCGCGGGCGAGCTCGCCGGGCAGCATCCAGCGGTCCACCGTCACGGCCATCCTCGCAGTGTAGATAAGGACGGACCGGACAAGTGGCCACGATCTTCGCGGCCACTTGGCCATCGGGTCTGCCCCGCGGACCGAGGCGCCGCACCCCCGGCTCCGGCCATCGTGAGCCCATGTCGACCGAAACGGTGCCCGCCCTGCGGCTGGACGGGCTGACGAAGACGTTCTCCGGGAAGACCGCCGCCGACCGGGTGGGGCTCACCGTGCCGACCGGCGCGCTGACCGGGCTGGTCGGCCCGAACGGCGCGGGAAAGACCACCTCGCTCGCGATGACGGTCGGGCTGTTGCGGCCGGATTCCGGGACCGCCGTGGTCCACGGCATCGACGTCTGGAAGGAACCGGCGAGGGCCAAGGCGATCCTCGGGGTCCTGCCCGACGGCCTCGCCCTGCCGGAACGCCTGACCGGCGCCGAACTGCTGACCTACTGGGGGCTGCTCCGGGGCATGGACGCCGCCGTCGTCCGCTCGCGGGCGGCCGAACTGCTGCGGATCCTCGAACTCGACGAAGCCGAGGAACGCGGCGTGCTCGTCATCGAGTACTCGACCGGGATGCGGAAGAAGATCGGCCTCGCGACGGCGTTGCTGCACGCGCCCAAGGTGCTCGTGCTCGACGAACCGTTCGAGGCCGTCGACCCGGTTTCGGCGCGGGTGCTGCGGGCGATGCTGCTGCGGTTCGTCGCCGCCGGCGGCTCCGTCGTCATCTCGTCGCACGTGATGTCGCTGGTCGAGGACCTCTGCGACCGGGTGGCCGTCATCGCGGACGGCCGGGTGGTGTCGAGCGGCACGCTCGCCGAAGTGCGCGGCGATTCGACACTCGAAGACGTCTTCGTCCGGCTCGTCGGCGAGCGCGGTGTCGGGGAGGAGGACCTGCTGTGGTTGGCGACCTGATCCGGCTGAAGCTCGCGATCCAGCGGCACACGCACAGCTGGAAACGAGTGCTCGGCCTCGTCGCGGGCATCCTGGCGGCCGTGGCGACCTGGGCGGTCGTCTTCGTCGCGGAGCCCGCCGCCCGCACCGACGTGCTGCTGCTGGTCTTCACGTTCTGGACCGCGGGCTGGATGATCGGCCCCGTCCTCACCTCCGGCGCCGCGATGCTGCGCCCCGAGTACTTCACCCTCTTGCCGCTCTCGCGCCGCGGGCTCGGGGCCGGTCTCCTGGCGTCCGCGTTCGCCGGGGTCGGCGGCGCGGTGACGACGATCGCGGCGCTGGCGCTGATCCCGTACGCGCTCGCCGAAGCGACCTCCGCCACGGCGATCGCCGCTGCCGTCACCGGCTTCGTCTGCGCGGTGCTCCTGGTCGGGTTCGTGGTGGCGCTCTCGCGGACCGTGTACGCGTTGCTGGGCGCGGCGATGCGCACCCACCTCGGCGTGGAACTGGCTGCCGTCCAGTACGGCCTGCTGCTCTCGTCGATGACGGCGGGTTGGGTCGTCGTCCGCCCCGTGCTGGAGTCGATCCCGGCGTTCCTGCGCGAGGGCTTCGGGACCATCCCCGCCAGGGCGGTACTGGAGTGGACGCCGTTCGGGCTGCCGCTGCGCGCCGCCGGGGAGATGGCGGCCGGACGGCCGTTGCCCTCGCTGGGTTCGCTCGCCCTGCTCGCCGTTGCCACGGTGGTGGTGAAGCTGGCCGCGATCGCGCTCCTGACCCCGCATGTCGGCGATCGCACCGTCCGGCGTCGCCGCCGTCCGCTGGGCAGCCGCGCCGGATGGCTGCCCGCGAGCCCGCTCGGCGCCGTCGTCGGCAAGGAGATCCGCACCTGGTGGCGGGATCCGTGGCGGAGCCTGGAAGTGCGCTCGGCGATCTGGTTCGGCGTGTTCATCGCGGTCTACGGCGCGATCGCGGGTGTCCCCGAGGTCGCCGGGCTGGCCGGTGTCGCCGTCGCGCTCACCGTGGCGCTCAGCGGCGCGAACCTCTACGGCCAGGACGGCACCGCGCTGTGGCAGCTCGTGGTGGCCGAGAGCCCGGAGTCGGTGCGCGCCGACATCCGCGGCCGCCAGATCGGCATCACCGTCCTTTTCGGACTGCCCGCGCTCGTCCTGTCGGCGGCGATGATGGCCGTGACCGGGATCTTCGACTACGCCGTGCCGATCCTCGCGGTGCTGATCGCGCTGCTCGGCGTCGGCTGCGGCACCGCGCTGGTGATGTCGGTGCTCGGCGCGACACCCGGTGTCGACCCGCATCGGCGCGTCAACGCCACGGACGCCGGGGAGAACACCGCCGGGATCTTCGCGGCGTTCCAGATCCAGCTGTGGGCGACCGCGCCGACGACCGCGATGGCCGCGGTGCTGACCTTCGCCGGGGACTCGCTCCCGGCCTGGTTCGGCGCGGCGACGCTCGCGGTGGCCCTCGTCAACGCGGTGGCGGGCGCCTGGCTCGGTGGCGCCCTCGCGACCCGCAGGTTGGCGGCACGTCTGCCCGAGACGTTCGCCAACTCCGGTGAGCCGCCCGGCCGCGGGGGGTGCGGCCGGGCGGCTCAGGGGGAACACTGAGCCGGGTGGAGGCGCACATTCGGCGCGCCGTCCGGGTCGAAGGGATCGTGCAAGGCGTCGGGTTCCGGCCCTTCGTGCACGGTCTCGCCACCCGGCTCGGCCTGGCCGGTCTCGTCGGCAATGACGGGAACGGCGTCTTCATCGAGGTCGAAGGGCCGATCGCCGAAGTCGGCGCCTTTCTGTCCGCCCTCAGCCGGGACGCGCCCGCGCTGGCCGAGATCGAGCGGGTGACCACGACCGAGGCCGAGCCGGACGGCCGTCCGGCATTCGCCATCGTGGCCAGCGAGTCCGGCGGGACGAAACGCACGCCGGTCTCCGCGGACAGCGCCACCTGCGCCGACTGCCTGCGCGAACTTGCCGACCCGGCGGACCGCCGGTACGGCTACCCGTTCGTCAACTGCACCGCTTGTGGCCCGCGGTTCACCATCGTGCGGGACGTGCCCTACGACCGTCCGCTCACCACCATGGCGGGTTTCGCGCTGTGCCCGGCGTGCGCGGCCGAGTACCACGACCCGGCCGACCGGCGGTTCCACGCCCAGCCGGTCTGCTGCCCGGACTGCGGTCCCCGGCTCCGGCTGTTGGACGCCGCGAGAGCAGAGCTCGCGGGTGATCCCGTCGCCGGGACAGCGGCGTTGCTGACGGCAGGACGGGTCGTGGGGATCAAAGGACTCGGCGGATACCACCTGGCCGTACTGGCGAGCGACGAGGCCGCGGCCTCGACCCTGCGGAAACGCAAGCACCGCGAGGACAAACCTTTCGCCGTCATGGTGTCCGATGTGGACGAAGCCGCGCGACTGTGCGAAGTGGACGAAACCGGGAGATCCGCACTGGAGAGCCGAAGACGGCCGATCGTGCTGCTGCCCCGGCTCGACGGCGCTCCGGTGGCGGCGTCGGTCGCGCCGGGGACCCGGTCCCTGGGCCTGATGCTCCCGTACACGCCCCTGCACCACCTGCTCCTCGCCGCCGTCGGCGCGCCGATCGTGCTGACCAGCGGGAACATCTCCGACGAGCCCATCGCCTTCACCGACGAAGACGCTTTCGAGCGGCTCCGCGGGATCGCCGACGCCTACCTGACCCACGACCGGCCGATCCACATCCGCACCGACGACTCGGTCGTCCGGCCGTGGCGAGGACGCGAAACCGTTCTCCGCCGGTCACGGGGGTTCGTCCCGGCACCGATCAGGCTTCCCCGGCGGGCACGGCGGCCGGTACTCGCCTGCGGGGCGGGTCTCAAGAACACGTTCTGCCTCGCCCAAGACGGCCGTGCGTTCGTTTCCCACCACATCGGCGATCTGGAGAACTTCGAGACCCTCCGCTCGTTCACCGACGGGATCGTCCACTTCGGACGGCTCTTCGACATCGACCCGGAGCTGGTCGCGCACGATCTGCATCCCGAGTACCTCTCCACCAAGTACGCGCTCGGTCTCGCCGAGGAGACCGGCGTGGACCTGACCGGCGTGCAGCATCACCACGCGCACATCGCGTCCTGCCTCGCCGACAACGGCGAGACCGGGCCGGTGCTCGGGGTCGCCTTCGACGGCACGGGGTTCGGCACCGACGGCACGATCTGGGGAGGGGAATTCCTGCTCGCCGACCTTGTCGGGTTCGAGCGGCTCGCGTACCTCGCGCCGGTTCCGCTCCCGGGTGGCGCGGCGGCGATCAGGCAACCGTGGCGGATGGCCGCGGTCTACCTGGAGGAGGCTTTCGCCGGTGCTCCGCCGCTGTCGGCCGTCCGCACGCGCAACGAGTCCGCGTGGTCCGGCGTGCTCGGGTTGGCCCGGAGCGGGGTCGCGGCTCCCCTCACCTCCAGCGCGGGCAGGCTGTTCGACGCGGTGGCGGCCCTGCTCGGTGTCCGCGACACCGTCCGCTACGAAGGGCAGGCCGCGATCGAACTCGAGCAGCTGGCCGACCCCGCCGAACGGGGCGCGTACCCGGTGGGCCTGTCCGGAACCGGACCGCTGGTGGTCGCCGGGACCGATTTGGTGCGAGCCGTCGCGGAAGACCTCGCGCGCGGCCGCTCCCCCGCCGTCGTGGCCGCGAGGTTCCACAACGGCGTCGCCGAGGGCATCGCGCGCTGCTGTGCCGTGCTGCGCGAACGGACCGGCGTCGGCACGGTCGCGCTCTCCGGCGGGGTGTTCCAGAACCTGCTGCTGCTCGACCGGTCCGTGGATCTGCTGACCGACGACGGTTTCCGGGTCCTCACCCATACGAAGGTGCCGTCGAACGACGGCGGGATCAGTCTCGGTCAAGCGGCCGTCGCCGCGGCCCGCGACCTACATCCTCCTGATCGCGAGATAGCGCCGGATATCGGGGATTGACAGGACGAAGAGAACCACGATCCCGCCTGCGAGCAGGACCAGGATGGCCAGGAAGATGTAACCGAGAATCGTCATTTCGCAGACCCTTCCGTCTGTTCGGCCGCCTCGAGCAGGGCGGCCACGGTGCCGCTCCAGGTCGGCAGCGCGTGCCGCGATTTGTACCGCTGCAAGGCGTTCAGCGTCTCCCGGTCCAGCCGCAGCCAGGCGCTGCCCGGGAAGTGCAGGTCGACGGTCTCCCTCCACACCTTCACCGGGAGGCCGTAGGAGGTCTCCTTGCTCCACGGGACCTGCTGGACCGACATCCGGCCTTCGCGCATGCTGAAAACGGTGCCGCTGAACAACAGCAGCAGCGGGATCACCCCGTCGGAGACCGAGTTGAAGTACTTCGTCGAGGCGATCTCCAGGTCGTAGGTGACCGGTACCGGCAGGTCGAGCGTGGTGGCTCCGGTGAACCCGGGGACCATCGCGGTCAACGTCGTGAACTGCATCGGCTTCACCGTGTCGGCCCACCGCGCGGTGTCGCCGAACAGGTCCCGCAACAGCTCGGCTTCCTGCGGCGAGTAGCGCCGCCGGTGCGGTTCGACGCGGATCTGGCACCGCAGCGCGATCGCCTCGATCCGTTCGCCGGTCACCTCGCCGATCCGCAGCCGCAGGTTCAGGCTCGGCACCACGCCGTACCGTTCGGGCGCGGCGTCGAGGCAGTCGAAGACCAGGTCCGCCACGGCTCACCCCGTACCGAAGTCGCGGGACTTCTCCCGGACGTCGCCGAAGAACCGGTCGATCTGTTCGCGGGCCTCCTGGCCACCGTCGAAGCCCTTCCAGTACACGCGGACGAGCCCGACCAGCCGGTAGCAGACGTCGATCGGTACCAGGAAGGCGTCGACCGTCGTGTCCGTGCGGCGGACCAGGATCGCCTCGATCTCGGGCCGCGCGGCCGCCAGCAAGGGATGGGTCGCGGCCAGTTCGGCCCAGGCGTCCAGGTTCAGGAGGCATTCGGTCGCGCCCGCCGGGCTCGGGTAGAACGCGGCGACGCCCTCGTCACCGCGGAGCAGGAACACCGCGCCCACCGGAATGCCGAGCCCGTCCCATTCGGCGCTCGTCAGCGGATGTCCGGTGTCGTGCAGGTAGCGGTCCGGTACCGCCCGGAACCGCCCGCCCGCCTCCGGGCTGCTGAACAGCAGGAAGCAGCCGCGGCAGGCGCACAGGATCGCGCGGCGTTCGGTGTCCACGATGTGCCCGTGCCCCGGCCCGGTCGGCTCGGTGCACAGCTCGCAGCGCTCCGGCTCCGGCGCCCGGGCGGGCGGCGGTTTCTCCGGCTCGACGAAGCGCCGGAGCCCGGTGTGCCCGCTCACGACGTCACCGCCGCGGGCAGGGCGACCCGCACCCCGTCGCTGTCCGAGAGCAGCGGCAACGGGTCGAGGTGACGGCTACCGTCGTCGAGTCCCTTGCCCGCCAGCCGGACGTCGAACCGGGCGGCACACCCCGCACAGGTGAGGACCGAGCCCGCCAAAGTGGCCTCGGCGAGACCGGAACCGCAGGCTCCGCAAGAGTCCCGGTAGGCGTAAAGCGTGCCGCGCACCGAGCAGAACAGGACGTCGACGCCGTCGATCGACACGGTCACCGGCCGCCCGGTCGGCGGCCCCGGTTCCGGCACCGCGCTCCACCGCGAACCGGACGGCTCGGGCGCGTGCCAGCCGTCCGGCGGGCCCATCCCGACTTGCAGCAGTGGCACCGGTTCGGGCTCCGGGGTCACCCCCTCGACCTCGACGCCGGCGACCTCGGGCGCCGCCCTGGTGATCGCGCCTTCGATGGCCATCTTCACGGTCAGCGTCGAGGACGGGCAGCCCTGGCAGTTGCCCTCCAGCCGCAGCCTCGCCGTCCCGTCCGCGTCGACCCCGAGGTACTCGACCCCGCCGGAGTGCGAGCCGAGATAGGGCCGGACCTCGTCCAGCGCCCGCTGGATCCGGGTGTCCACGTCGACCGGGTGGAGGTCGTGCAGGACGAGCAGGCCGGCCACCAGGTCGTCCCCGGCGAGCCGGAGCAGGACGTCTTGGGTCACCAGCCCGGCGATGCGCTCCAGTCCTTCGCCGTACATCCCGACGACGACCCGGACCAGTTCCTCGGCGACCTGCTTTCCCCGTCCGTCGGGCAGTTCGCCGAGCAAGGCCTCGATCCGGTCACCGGTGTCGCTCGCCGTGGTCGGCATCCGACCCCCTCAGTACTCGCCGTTGAACGCGTGCGGGGTGTGGTGCTTCGTGAGGACCTTCCCGGTACCGAGGGACATGTGCACGCCGCACGGCAGGCACGGGTCGAAACTCCGCACCGCGCGCATGATGTCGATGCCCTTGAAGTTCTCCGGCGGGTTCTCCTCGAAGATCGGCGTGTTCTGCACGGCGTCCTCGTACGGGCCGGGGGTGCCGTAGGTGTCGCGGACACTGCCGTTCCAGGGCGTCGGTGGATACGGGTGGTAGTTCGCGATCTTGCCGCCCTTGATCACCATGTGATGCGACAGCACGCCGCGGACGGCCTCGGTGAACCCGCAGCTGACCGCCTCGTCCGGGACCACGAACTTCTCCCACGTCTTCGTGTTCCCGCCCCGGATCTCGGCCAAGGCCTTCTCCGCGAAGTGCAGCGCGAGCCCGGCCGCGTAGGCCTGGAAGTACGTCCGCGCGCGGTTGCGTTCGAGCGCGTTGCTCCACTGTGGAATCTTCCACTCGTAGCTCTTCGCGGGTTTGAGCGCGGTCCTCGGCAGATTGATCTGTACGCTGTGCCCGGTGGACTTCACGTACTCGGTGTCGACCAGTCCCGCCAGCGCGGTCACCCACAGCCGGGCGATCGGGCCTCCGCCGGTGTCGAGCGCGAGATGGTCCTTGCCGTCGAACCAGCGTGGCGACATCGTCCACGAGTACTTGTCGTCGAAGTCACGTTTCGCCGGCCGCGGGATGGTGTGCTGGTTCCACGGATGCCGCCGGTCCACCGGATTGCCCAGCGGATCCTGCTTGACGAACATCTCCTGGTCTTCCCAGTCCTCGTAGAACGAGTGGCCGAGCAGGATCCGGATGCCGAGGTTGATGTCCACCAGGCTGGTGGTGACGAGTTTCCCGTCGACCACCACGCCCGGGGTGACGAACATCTTGCGTCCCCAGTTCTCCATCTTCTCGTAGCTGAAGTCGCAATGGTCGGGGTCGTTGAGGCTGCCCCAGCAGCCGAGCAGGATCCGCCGCTGCCCGACTTTCTCGTAGCCGGGCAGGGCTTCGTAGAAGAAGTCGAACAGGTCGTCGTGCATCGGCACGACCTTCTTCATGAACTCGACGTAGCGCATCAGCCGGGTCAGGTAGTCGGTGAACAACTGCACCGTCGCGACCGTGCCGACACCGCCGGGGTACAAAGTGGACGGATGGACGTGGCGGCCTTCCATCAGGCAGAACATCTCCCTGGTGTAGCGGGAGACGTGCAGCGCCTCGCGGTAGAACTCGCCCTCCAGCGGGTTCAGCGACCGCATGATGTCGCCGATGGTCTTCATCCCGTGTTCGGCCGCGTGCGGGGATTCCGTGCGGTTGGCCAGTTCGAGGACACCCGGGTTGGTCTCGGCGACCATCCGTTCGCAGTAGTCCACCCCGACCAGGTTCTCCTGGAAGATGTTGTGGTCGAACATGTACTCGGCGGCCTCGCCGAGGTTGATGATCCACTCACCGAGGTGCGGCGGGCGCACCCCGTAGGCCATGTTCTGGTTGTACACCGAGCAGGTCGCGTGGTTGTCCCCGCAGATACCGCAGATGCGGCTGGTGATGAAATGCGCGTCGCGCGGATCCTTGCCCTTCATGAAGATGCTGTAGCCGCGGAAGATCGACGACGTGCTGTGGCACTCCACGACCTCCTTCTTGGCGAAGTCGATCTTGGTGTAGATCCCGAGACTGCCGACGATCCTGGTGATCGGATCCCACGCCATCTCCACCAGGCCGGGGTTCTGGGTATCGGTCATCGCTGGATTCCTCGCTCCGTCACCAGTTGGACTTGTAGCCGGTGGTCAGTGAATTCCCTTTGTGGCGCCACTTCGGTTCCTCGTCGGCGGTCCTCATGGTGAACCCGCGCAGCGCGCGGATGACCGTCCCGTAGGCCGTGCTCGCCGCGGCGGACACCTTCGACCCCGGCGGCTCGTCCATGAACGGCATGAACTTGTCCGGGAACCCGGGCATCGTGCAGGCGATGCAGATCCCGCCCACGTTCGGGCAGCCGCCGACGCCGTTGATCCAGCCGCGTTTCGGGACGTTGCACTTGACCACCGGACCCCAGCAGCCCAGTTTCACCAGGCATTTCGGCGAGCCGTAGTCGTCGGCGAACTCGCCCTGCTCGTAGTAGCCGGCACGGTCGCAGCCCTCGTGCACGGTCGCGCCGAAGAGCCACTGCGGGCGCAGCGCCTCGTCGAGCGGGATCATCGGGGCCTGCCCCGCGGCCTGGTACAGCAGGTACAGGATCGTCTCGGAGAGGTTGTCCGGATGGGTCGGGCAGCCGGGCACGCAGACGATCGGGATCCCGGCCTTCGACCGCCACTCCCAGCCGAGGTAGTCGGGCACGCCCATCGCCCCTGTCGGGTTCCCGGCCATCGCGTGGATACCGCCGTAGGTCGCGCACGTGCCGACGGCGAGGACCACCAAAGCCTTGGGCGCCAACCGGTCCAGCCATTCGCTGGTGGTCATCGGCTGGCCCGTGGCGGGGTTGTTGCCGAAACCGCACCAATAGCCCTCGGACTTGATCTTCTCGTTCGGGATCGAGCCCTCGACCACGAGCACGAACGGCTCCAGCTCACCCCGGTCGGCCTTGTGCCACCACTCGATGAAGGTGTCCGCGCCGGTCTCCGGCCCGCATTCGAAGTCGATCAGCGGCCAGTGAACCGCGACCTTCGGGAGCCCGGGCAGGGCGCCGAGCACGATCTCCTCGATACTCGGCTGGGTGGCGGCCGTCAGGGCGACCGAGTCGCCGTCGCAGCCGAGACCACCGTTCATCCAGAGGATGTGCACGACGGGTTCGTCAGTCGTTTCGGCCGTGGTCATCGAGGACCACCTCCTCGCGGCCCGAGGCCGCATTCGAAGTCGGCGAACGCCCGGCGGGTTCGACAAGGGCCGACACGCGAGCGTGGAAAGTGGAGAACGGGAAACGACCTCGGAAAGAGCGAGGCTTTCCGCGGCACGAACACTGTCACGGTAGACCTCGCCGGACAACATCGGCAAGACGACAGGACAGATCTGTCTCCGCGTTCTTCGCTTGGGACGCAAAGCCCGCGCAGGTAGGCTGACCGAAGCGGCCCCGACGACGGGATTCTCGTGGACGTACCGAATTTCGAAGGTACGGGAGTACCCATTGAGCTACTCCCGGTCGTCGTGCTTTCCAAGATTTTCCCGGCCCGTCCTTCCTCGATTCCGGAAATCCGCGAATTCGTCCGCCATTGTCTCGCCGATTCCCCGCTCACCGATGGGGACAATCGGGAAGTGAGCCAGACGGTCTTCCGCGCGCTTCTCGACGCGGCGGGCCCGACGGGCACCATCCAGATCTCGTTCCGGATCTTCCCGGAGCACGTCGAGGTCGACGTCCTGCATTCGCATTCCGGGCAGCCCGGCGAACCGACACTCGCCCAGGTGACCGAACTGAAGTCGGACTCCCCCACGGCGGGACCGGGTTCCGAGGCGCCCGGGTCGTTCGCCGACTGGATGACCGAGGTACTGGAGCGGGAAGGGCTCACGCAGGAGGCCGCCGCACGTCAGCTGGGTGTTTCGGTCAAGACCGTCGGGCGGTGGGTCGGTGGCGAAACCGAACCGAGGCTGCGGGACCTGCGGCGGCTCCAGGAACGGTTCGGAAGATCGCCGCTCACCTGAAACCGGGCTGTTGACAGTGCCCGCGCCGCCGCCGGATGGTGGACGGATGAAATTCCTGGTGCTGTTCCGGATGGAGCTCGCCCTGCTGTCGGGCGAGATGGCCGCCGCCGTCGCCAGGATGCCGCGCTATGCCGGGCCACTGGAGGAAAAGGGCAAGGTGCTCGCGCGCTACCACCTCGTCGGGCAGCACGGCGGAGCCTGGATCTACGACGTCGGTTCCAACGAAGAACTCGAACGGCTGCTCGCGATGTCGCCGGTCTACAACTTCGCGCGGTACGAGATTCACCCCCTCGCCGACATGCCGGATCCGGCCGCGGGTCTCACCGAGATGCCCGGTTGACGGATCGGAGATCGCGGCGAACACTTGTGTCGTTCCCTCGGGACAGAGGTGTCCGATGAGCGCGCCGAAGCCGAATCCCGCTCGCGAACGACACTGGATCTGTGCCCAGCGGCTGCGCGAGCGACGACTTTCCCTGGGTCTGACCCAGCGTGAAGTCGTGGTACGCCTGCAAGAACACGGGAGTTGTACGACCAACCGCGCGCTGAGCGCGATGGAGAACGGGCGCGGCCTGGACCTCGGTCTGCTGCCAGAGCTAGCCGCTTCGCTGTCCTGTTCGGTCACCTATCTGCTCGGCCTGACGGCGAATCCGGAGAGCTGGCTACCTGAATCGGCGCGGCATGACGACGTGCCGCCCGCTGAACCGGTTTCCGCCCCGATCTGGCGGACAGCCGGAATTCTCGGCCCCGGCCTGCCGGAGGGTTTCCTCGCGCCCGGCAGACAACGAACGGGCGGCCGGCCCGGTACCAACGGGTCCTCCGCCTAGCGGACTGATCTGTTTTCCCACCACATAAAGGACTCCGCCCGTGACAGAGTTGTCACGTCCCGGCGGCCTCGGTGTGGTCGACGCCCTCGTGCGCGACCGCGCCCGCCCGCTGGACGATCTCGCCGAGCACGCCGAAGACGTCGCCCGCACCTGCCACGCGATGGCGAAGCGGTTCCACCGCGGCGGGAAACTCGTCGTGTTCGGCAACGGCGGACCGAGCACCGACGCCCAGCACGTGGCCGTCGAGTTCGTGCATCCGGTGATCGTCGGGAAACGGGCGCTGCCCGCGCTGTCGCTGACCTCGGACGTCGCCACGCTCACCGGGGTCGCCAACCGGGCCGGTCTCGACGAGATCTTCGCGCATCAGATCCGGTTCCTCGCCGAACCCCCCGACATCGCGCTGGGCCTGTCCACCGACGGCGACTGCCGCAACGTCCTGCGGGGCCTGGAGCGGGCCCGCGAGCTCGGCATGCTGACCGTCGCCCTCGTCGGCGGCGACGGCGGGGCGATCGCCGCCCGCCGGGCCGCCGACCACCTGCTGATCGCCGCCTCCGTGGATCCCAGGGTGGTCAAAGAGGTGCACGTGACGATGTACCACGTGCTATGGGAGCTGGTGCACGTGTTCCTGGAACAGCCTGGCGTTCTCGACGAGGAGGCGCGATGAACGACTGCCACGACGACGTCTGCGTGACCTGTTCGGACACCGCCGTCCCGGTCACCGTGATGCGGCTGCTGGACGACGCCCTCGCCGTCGTCCGCACCGACGCCGGGACCGAGGAGGAGGTCAGCGTCGCGCTGGTCGCGTCCCACGTCGGCGACACCGTCCTCGTGCACGCCGGGGAGGCCATCGCGGTGCTGGGAGGCGATTCCCGATGAACGGCGACGGTCCCGCCACCGAGGTCCAAGCCCTGTACCCGTTCCTGTACGCGGACTCGTCCGATGTGGACTCCCTGCTCGAACAGGTCCGGAGATCCACTGTGGACAAGGCCCGGGAGATCACCGAGTTGCGCGCGTCGGTGTTCGCGAGGGACGGGCAGCGGCTTCTCGAGTGCGCACGAGCGATGACCGGCGCCTTCGCCGTCGGCGGCAGGCTGCTGACCTTCGGCAACGGGGGCAGTTCGACCGACGCGCAGGACCTCGCCAGTCTCTTCTTGAATCCGGCGGGGGACTCGCCACCACTGCCCGCGTTCGGGCTGACCAACGACATCGCGGTGATCACCGCGCTCAGCAACGACATCGGCTTCGACGTGGTGTTCGCCCGGCAGATCGCCGCCTTCGGCAGGGCGGGCGACATCGCGGTCGGCCTGTCCACCAGCGGGAACTCCGCCAACCTCCTGCGTGCCTTCGACGAAGCCAGCAGGCTGGGATTGCTCACCGTCGGCATCGCGGGCTACGACGGCGGCAAGATGGCCGAACTGGACAGCGTCGACTACCTGTTCGTGGTGCCGTCGCCGTCGGTACACCGTGTCCAGGAAGCGCAGACCACGCTCTACCACGTGCTGTGGGAGCTCACCGTGGCCGGACTCCGGGACACGCCGTGACCACCGCGCCGGACCGGGCCAGGGCGGTCGCCGACGCCGTGCTGTACGAGGGCTACCTCCTGTACCCGTACCGCGCGTCGGCGGCCAAGAACCAGGTCCGGTTCCAATGGGGAGTGCTGACCCCGCCCGCCTACGCGGCGGGCGGGACCGGCGAACACGAGTGGTCCCAGGCCGAACTGATCGCCGAGCCCGCGCCGGACGGCGTGCTGCGGGTGCTGCTCCGATTCCTGCAACTCCAGAAGCGTGTCGTCGAAGTGGCCGGGCGGCCCGTGCCGTCGGCGACCGTCGACGGCGTCGAGTACACCACCTGGGAGGAGGCCGTCGAACGGGAGGTCGACACCGTCGTTCCCTTTTCCGCGCTGCGCACCGAAACCAGGGTGCCGTTCCAGGTAGGCGGCGGTGAGGACGTCGAGCAGGTCCGCGACGAAACTCGCCTGGTCCGGCGGCGCGCCGGCTTGTCCGGGGAGCTGCGGATCCGCGCTGTCGACCTGCCGGACCCGTTCGGCGGCCTCAAACTTCGCCTGCGGGTGGAGAACACCTCCGGCTGGGCCGAGCCGGGGGCGACCCGCCCGGACGCGCTCGCGCACTCGCTGATCGCCGCGCACGCCCTGCTGTCCACCTCGGACGGACACTTCCTGTCCTCGGCCGATCCGCCCGAATGGGCCGCGCGGGTGACCGAGGAGTGCGTCAACGAGCGGCTGTGGCCCGTCCTCGTCGGTGACACCGTCCTGTGCACCCCCATCATTCTCAACGATCATCCGGAGATCGCCGAGGAAAGCCCGGGAACCCTCTACGACGGCCTGGAAATCGACGAGATCCTCACGCTGCGCACCATGACGCTGACCGACGAGGAGAAACGTCAGGCCCGCGCCACGGACGCCCGCGCCGCCGAACTCCTCGACCGCGTCGACGGCCTGTCACCGGATCTGCTCGACCGGTTGCACGGCACGATCCGCTACCTGCGCTCGGTCACCGGCACCCCCGAACCGGAGCCGGAGCCCACCACCGTCACCGTCGGCGGAGTGGCCGTCGGCGAGGGCAGCCGGGTCCGGCTGCGGCCGGTCAAACGGGCCGACGCGCACGACATGTTCCTTGCCGGGCGGGTCGCGGTGGTGCGAGCGGTGCTGTTCGACGTCGACGACGTCTGCCATCTCGCGGTGACACTGGAGGACGATCTCGGCTCGGACCTCTACGCCCAGCACGGCCGGTACCGCTACTTCGGCGCCGACGAGGTGGAACCGCTATGACGCCCCGCGTGCTGGTGGCCGGTGTCGGGAACGTCTTCCTCGGCGACGACGGGTTCGGCGTCGAGGTCGCCCGGCGCTTGTCCACAAAGGACTTGCCGGAGGACGTCCGGGTGGCCGACTACGGCATCCGGGGCATGCACCTGGCCCACGATCTCGCGAGCGGCGGCTACGGGCTGACGATCCTGGTCGACGCCACGATGCGGGGCGACCCGCCCGGCACGGTGTACGTCGTCGAACTGGATCCACCGGACGGACCACCCCAGGCGGAGGCGCTCGACGCGCACGGCATGCAGCCCGACGTCGTGCTGAACCTGGTCGCCCTGCTCGGCGGGGAGCCCGGCCGGGTACTGCTGGTCGGCTGCGAACCCGCGGTCCTGGAGCAGCGGATGGGGCTCAGCCCCGCTGTCGAAGCCGCGGTCGACACGGCGGCCCGCGTGGTCACCGATCTCGTCAAGGAGAGCTCCGAAGCGAGGAGGAAGCAGGTGCCGCCATGTGCCTTGGCATTCCCGGAGAAGTGATCGAGATCCTGTCCGACCGGCCGGATCTGGCGCGGGTCGACGTCAGCGGGGTCAAACGGGCGATCAACATCGGGCTGGTCGCGGAGGAGGGCATCGCCCCCGGCGACTGGGTGCTCATCCACGTCGGCTTCGCACTGTCGAAGATCGACGAAGCCGAAGCGAAGGCCGCGATGGACTTCCTCGAAAGCATCGGCAAGGCGTACGAGGACGAAATGGCGGCACTACGGGATTCCCAGATCGTTTAGGAGGGGCGGCATGCGTTTTGTGGACGAGTTCCGCGACGCCGAGAAGGCCAGGGCGCTGGCTTCGAAGATCGCCGGTCTGTGCGAACCCGGCCGGGAGTACAAGTTCATGGAGGTGTGCGGCGGGCACACGCACACCATCTACAAACACGGGCTCGAGGACTACCTTCCCGAGGCCATCACCCTCGTGCACGGCCCAGGCTGCCCGGTGTGCGTGATCCCGATGGGCCGCATCGACGACGCCATCAGCATCGCCCGCCGTCCCGGGGTGCTCATGACCTCGTTCGGCGACATGATGCGCGTCCCGGGCAGCGACGGGAACTTCTTCGACTCCAACGCCGAGGGCACCAACATCAGGATGGTCTACTCGCCGCTCGACTCGCTCAAGATCGCCCGGCAGAACCCGGACCAGCAGGTCGTGTTCATGGCGATCGGGTTCGAGACGACCACGCCGTCCACCGCGATGACGGTCCTGCGCGCGGCCGCGGAAGGGATCGAGAACTTCTCGATCTTCTGCAACCACATCACCATCATCCCCGCGATCAAGGCGATCCTCGACTCCCCCGACCTGCGTCTCGACGGGTTCATCGGCCCCGGCCACGTCTCCACGGTGATCGGCTGCCGTCCGTACGAGTTCATCGCCGGGCGGTACGGCAAGCCGATCGTGGTCGCCGGGTTCGAACCGCTCGACATCCTGCAGTCGATCTACCTGCTGATGCTGCAACTCAAGGAAGGCCGCTCCGAGGTCGAGAACCAGTACTCGCGGGTGGTGCCCTGGGAAGGGAACCCGACCGCGCTGCGTGCGATCAACGAGACGATGCAGTTGCGGCCGTACTTCGAATGGCGCGGGCTCGGGTTCATCTCGCATTCGGCGTTGCGGCTGCGCGACGAGTACGCCCGGTTCGACGCCGAACTGAAGTACGAGGTCCCCGGTGTGCGGGTCGCCGACCCCAAGGCCTGCCAATGCGGCGAGGTACTCAAGGGAGTGCTGAAACCGTGGGAGTGCAAGGTGTTCGGCACCGCGTGCACCCCGGAGACCCCGATCGGGACGTGCATGGTCTCCCCCGAGGGCGCCTGCGCCGCCTACTACAACTTCGGCCGGTTCACCCGGACCAGGGTGCGCGAGGCGAGCGTCCGATGAGCACGTCGACAGGGTTGCCAGGCTTGCCGTCGGACCGCGAACAGCGGGTGCTCGACCGGATCGACAAGGCCCGGCGCCGCCGCCCGAAGGTCCGTGAGGAGCGCATCACCCTCGCGCACGGCTCCGGCGGGAAGGCCACCCAGACCCTCATCGAGGCGATCTTCCTCGACGCGTTCCGCAATCCCTTGCTCGAACCGCTGGAGGACGCGGCGCGGCTGACGATCGACGGCTCACGGCTGGCGCTCACCACCGATTCGTACGTCGTGTCGCCGCTGTTCTTCCCCGGCGGGAACATCGGCGACCTCGCGGTCAACGGCACGGTCAACGACCTCGCCGTGTCCGGCGCGAAACCGCTGTACCTGACGGCGGGTTTCATCCTGGAAGAAGGCTTCCCGGTCGCGGACCTCGTCCGGATCGTGGAGTCGATGAAGCTCGCCGCCGAGGCCGCCGGGGTGTCCATCGTGACCGGCGACACGAAGGTCGTTCAGCGCGGGAAGGCCGACGGCTGCTACATCAACACCGCCGGCGTCGGCCTGCTCGGCACCCCGCACGAGCTCGGCGTCGCGACGATCCGGCCCGGCGACGCGGTCCTGGTGTCCGGCCCGATCGGCGAGCACGGTGTCACCGTCATGCTGGCGCGCGGCGAACTCGACATCGAGGCCGATCTCGTGTCCGACACCGCGCCGGTCCACGGTCTCGCCGCCGCCCTGCTGGACGCGGCGCCGGGAGTGCGGGCGATGCGCGACGCCACGCGGGGCGGTGTCGCGACGATCCTCAACGAAGCCGCGAAGGCCGCCGACGTCGCCGTGGTGGTCGACGAGGACCAGGTCCCGGTCGGGCACGAGGTGCGCGGCGCGTCGGAACTGCTCGGCATCGACCCGCTCTACGTCGCCTGTGAGGGCCGGATCGTGGTCTTCGTGGACGGTGCCCAGGCCGATCTGGCGCTCGACACGATGCGCGCGCATCCACTCGGTGCGCAAGCGGCGATCATCGGCCGGGTCAAGGCCGATCCACCGGGCCTGGTGCTGCTGAACACGGTGTTCGGCGGGACCCGGATCTGCGATCTGCTGGTCGGCGATCCCCTGCCGCGGATCTGCTGAAGGGGGGCGCCCCGTGCACGAACTGGCGATCACGCAGGCCGCGGTCCAGGAGATCACGCGGCGGCTGGGGGAAACCCCGATCCGCAAGGTGACGCTGGAGATCGGGGCGCTTTCGGGCGTGGTCGTGGATTCGGTGCGGTTCTGTTTCGAGGTCATCGTGGACGGCACCCCGTTGCGGGACGCGGTACTGGAAGTGATCGAACCGCCGGGACGCGCTCGCTGCCGCGACTGCGCCCGGGAATTCACCGTCGAAGATCCCCGGATCCCCCTGTGCCCCCGCTGTGGCGGCGCGAACCTGCGGGTGCTCGGCGGGCAGGAACTCCGGATCAAATCTGTGGAGGTGCGAGGCGAATGTGCGCAACCTGCGGGTGCTCGGACGACGCCGGAGTCCGGGTGATCGATCCGTCGTCGGCCGGGCACGGACATGAACACGGACACGGCCATGGACACGGGCACTCACCTCCGGAACCCGACCGGACCGTGCTGCTGGAACAGGACATCCTCGCGGCCAACGACCGGCTGGCGGCGGACAACCGGACGTGGCTGGCCGCGCGGGGCATCCACACGCTGAACGTGATGAGCTCCCCCGGTTCCGGCAAGACGACGCTGCTGGCGCGCACGATCGTCGACCGCGGCCGCACCCTGCCGATGTCGGTGATCGAAGGCGACCAGGAGACGATCTTCGACGCCGAGCGGATCAGGGCGACCGGCTGCCGCGTGGTGCAGATCAACACCGGGGCCGGCTGCCATCTCGACGCGGGCATGCTGGCCAAGGCGCTGCACACCCTCGCGCCGCCACCGCGGTCCACGGTGTTCATCGAGAACGTCGGGAACCTCGTCTGCCCGGCGCTGTTCGATCTCGGCGAGGCCGCGCGGGTGGTGGTCATGTCGGTCACCGAGGGCGCCGACAAACCGCTCAAGTACCCGCACATGTTCCGGACGGCGGACGTCGTACTGCTCAACAAGATCGACCTGCTGCCGTACGTCGACTTCGACGTCGAGTCGTTCACCGAGGACCTGACGCGGGTGAACCCCCGGCCGAAGGTGCTGTGCCTGTCCGCGACGACGGGCACGGGCCTCGACGAGTGGTACGGCTGGCTGGACGGTCGCGAAAGCTGACAGATCGGACACATTGGGCCGGGCGGCCCTGGTGAACGGGCGGCCACTCGACAAGGATCGCCCGATGCGCGACAGCAAGACGTTCGACCTGATCGCCCGGGGCGGGCTCGTCTGTTACTCCGTCGTGCATCTGCTCGTCGCGTGGCTCGCGGCACAGGTCGCCCTCGGCGACAAGGCCAAGGCGGACAAGGCGGGCGCCTTGCAGGTGGTGGTCGCGGAAGGCGGTGCGTGGCTGCTGTGGCTGATCGCGGCCGGTCTCGCCGTACTGGCGTTGTGGCAGCTCAGTGAGGCGCTCACCGGGCACCGGCACGTGAAGGCGCGGCGGCGGACGGTGCGCAGGATCGTCAGCGGGATCGAGGTCGTGCTGTACGGCCTCGTCTCCTACAGCGCGGTGAAGGTCGCGATCTCGGGCGCGGACGACGGCCAGGGCTCCTTGGTCGCCGACATCCTCGCGGAGTCCTACGGCCAGGTTCTGGTGACCGTCGTCGGGATCGGCGTCGTCGCGGTGGCGGTGTTCCTCGCCCAGCGCGGGTTCCGGAAGACGTTCGTGCGGGAGCTCGACTTCGGGAAGGCCTCAGGGACGACCCGCACCACGACGATCCGGCTCGGCCAGGTCGGCTGGATCGCGCTCTCCGCCGCGTACGGCACCATCGGCGTCCTGACCGTCATCGCCGCGGTCACCTACGACCCTGCCAAGGCGAGCGGGCTCGACGTCGCGCTGAAGACGCTCGTCGCCCAGCCTTACGGCGGTCCGATGCTGCTCGTGCTCGCGGCCGGGATCGCCGCTTTCGGGGCCTTCGCGCTGCTGGACGCGCGATTCCGCAAGATCTGATCTGCCCGGCGAACCGACCTGTGGCACCGTGAGAGCCGTCTGGAGGTCGTGATGGCAGGTGTGGTCGAGTGGATCCGCGAGCAGGGCGAGGACGATCGGCAGGCGCGGATCGTCGAAGTGCTGGTGGAGGCCTTCGACGACCTCATGCGCGCGGACGCCGACGCGTTCCGCCGCAAGTTCCGCAAGATGGCGGCCGCCCCGTTCGCGTTCTACCGCGGTTCGGCGTGCCTGTTCTACGCGGACATGGCGCACGAGGAAGACCCGTGGGCGAACGACGAGACCAGCCGGGTGTGGATCCAGGGCGATCTCCACGCCGAGAACTTCGGCAGCTACATGGATTCGTCCGGGACGCTGGTGTTCGACGTCAACGACTTCGACGAGGCCTACCTCGGCTGCTTCACCTGGGACCTCAAACGGCTCGCGGCCAGTGTCGCGCTGCTGGCGTGGAGCAAGGCGATCTCGGACGACGACATCGAGACGCTGATCGGCACCTACCTGCGCGCCTACGTGAAGCAGGTCCGCGAGTACGCCGAACGCCCCGGCGACGAACTCGTCCGGCTCCAGCTGGACAGCACCGAGGGCATCCTGCACAACGTGCTGCTCCGGGCCCGGCTGAAGACGCGGATCGACCTGCTCGACGAAGTGACCACCGTGGAGGATTACGACCGGAGGTTCCGGCACGGGCCGGGGGTCCGGGTCCTGGAGAAGGCGGAACGCAAGACCGCGATCGCCGCCTTCGAGTCCTATTTGGACACCATTCCGGAGAACAAGCGGTTCGGCAGCATCACCTACCGGGTCAAGGACATCGTCGGCCGGACCGGCTTCGGCATCGGTTCGGCCGGGCTGCCCGCGTACAACATCCTCGTCGAAGGGCGGACCCAGGCGCTCGAGAACGACGTCGTCCTGTCGATGAAACAAGGGAATGTCGCGGCGCCGAGCCGGATCGTGTCGGAGCAGAGCATCCGCGACTACTTCACCAACGAGGGGCACCGCACCGCCGTCTCGCAGCGCGCGCTGCAGGCGCACGCGGATCCTTGGCTCGGGTACACGGAGATCGACGGGACCGGGTTCGTCGTCTCGGAGTTGTCGCCCTATGTCGACGACCTGGACTGGTCGGATCTGACGGAACCGGCGGAGATGGGGCCCGTGCTCGACTATCTCGGCCGGGCCACCGCGAAGATGCACTGTGTGTCCGATTCGGACTCCGAGCAGACGCTCGTCGACTTCCAGAGCGAAGCGGCCATCGCCGAAGTGATCGGTGACCGCGAAGACGAGTTCGTCCGCACGCTGACCGAGTTCGGGATGGCCTACGCCGAGCAGTCACGGGAGGACCACCGGTTGTTCGTGGACGCCTTCCGCGGCGGGAAGATCCCCGCCGTCCGGCCCGCCGCGGAGGGCTGACCGGACGGCGGGGACCGGCTATTCGCGGAGGCCGATCGCCTCGATCGGCTTGGACCGCAGCGCCACCCGGGTGGCGAGGCCGAGCGAGACCAGGCCGAGCAGGATCGCCCCGGCGATGACCCCGCCGAAGACGGCGATCGTGCCGGACGGCAGCGGCGTGCCTCGCAGGCCGAGGTTCAGCAGTACCAGCGGAATCCCCGCCACCACCGTGCCGAGCACGGCCGCGACCCCCACCGTCGCCAGCGCTTCGAACCGCATCATCCGGACGACCTGGCGTTTCGTGGTGCCGATCAGCCGCAGCAGCGCGAACTCCCGAGACCGCTGCGCCGTGCTCATCACCAGCGTGTTGGCCACCGAGATCACGACGTAGCCGAGGATCACGCCGACCGCGACCAGGTTGACGTAGAACTGGACCTGCTGCTGACCGCCCGCGGGCGCGGCGACCGCGGATCCCGGCGTCACGACCAGGCCCGGATAACGAGCCGCGAGGTCGCGCAGGGCGGCGGTCACGGTCGCGGAGTCCGCGTCGGGCTGCTGCCGCACGAGCACCGAGTCGTCCATCCGGTCACCGGTGTGCGCCCTGGCCAGCTCGACGGGCAGCACGTAGCGGCCGAACGCCTGGTCGCGGGTGTACGTGGCGACCAGCCTCAGCTTCGCCGGAGCGCCGTCACCGTAGTAGAACTCGACCTCGTCGCCGATCTTCTTGTCGTACCAGTCGGCTTCCCGCTCGCTCATCGCCACGGTGTTCCCGGTCAGGTCGGTGATCTTGCCCGACACGACGCCCAGGTCGAGGTTCCCGCGGACCTGTGTGCCGTCGAGCCCCTGCGCCCCGTACCGCTCGACACGCAAGCTCTCCTGCTCCTGCACCGTGTTCATCACCTCGGTGTGCACGACGGGGGTCGCGGCGGCGACGCCGGGGATCCGTCGCGTGGCCTCGGCCACCTCCGGGGACAGGCCACCGGTGGTACTGGCGAGCACGTGGTCCGCGGTGGTCGACTTCACGGTCTCTTCCTGCCGGGCGGCGGCCGCGGAGGTCTGGCTGTAGAACATCGTCAGGGCGAACGAGACCGCGAGCATCACGGGCGTCACCGCGGCGGCGAGGCGCCGCGAGTTGGCCTGGCTGTTCGCGGCGGCCAGGTAGCCGCTGATCCGCGACGTCCGATTGAGCACCGGCGCGATCAGCTTCGTCATGAACGCGACCACCTTCGGGCTGACCACGGCCAGCCCGATCACGATGATCAGCGCCGACGCCGACGAAGCCGCGAGCCCCGGTTCACCGGGCAGGAAGATCGGGACCATCGAGCCGGCCAGACCGGCCACCACCAGCGCGCCGCCGACGATGACGCGCACGCGGCCGAGTTCACGCCGCTCCACCGCTGCCTCGCCGAGCGCCTCCACCGGGCGGATCGACGACGGACGCCGCGATGCCGACCACGCGGCCAGCCGGGCCGTACCCAGGCCGAGCGCCAGCGCGGCGACGAGCGGGATGGGGCTGAGCGCCAGCTCGAAGTCCGGCGGGATCACCCCGATCGCCGCGAAGGCGTTCTTCATTCCGAAGCCGACGGCCACGCCGAGACCGCTGCCGAGCACCCCGGCGACCGACGCGACCAGCATCGTCTCGGCGCCGATGAGCTTGCGGATCTGCTGGGGTGTCGCCGCGATCGCCCGCAGCAGCGCGAACTCGCGGCGACGCTGGTTGATGACCAGCGCCAGCGTGCTGGCCACGACGAACACCGCGATGAGGAGGGCGAACCCGCCGAACGAGCCCGCGAGCGCCATCAGCATCATGCGGGTCTGGCTGACGTCGAGGAACTCGACCGTGCTGCGCTCGACCCCGGTCGTCACCGTCACCTTGCCGGTGCCGACCGCGGCGCCGATCCGGTCGGCGAGGTCGCCCGGCGTGACACCCGGATCCGCCAGCACGCCGATCGCGTGCACCTGGCCGGGCGTCCCGGCGAGCTCGGCGGCCTTCTCCTGGGAGAAGAACACCGAGGACTGACGGCTGAGGCCGTCGCCCGACTTCGGGGCGGCGATCCCGGAGAGCCGGAACTCCACCGGCGTCGAACGGACGGCGATCTTCACCTGCTGCCCGACTGCGACACCGCTCCGGGCGGCCAAGTCGGCGTCGAGGACCACTTCGTCGGCACGTGTGGGTGCCTCGCCGTCACGCAGCGAGAACGGCGCCAGCGCGGCGGCGTCCCAGTTGTGCCCCAGGGACTGGCCGCCCTCCGGCCCGGTCAGTACCTGGCCGTCGGCCTTCACCACGGTGGCGGGGAAGCTCTGCTCCGCCACCACGCCGCGGACACCCGGCACCGACGTGATCGTCCCGGCGATCGTCACCGGCACCGAGGCCTGCTCCCCGACCTGCTGGGTTTCCATCGGACCGGCCCCGAGCGGGTCGACCGTCTGCTGTCCGCCGACGACGACCGCCGCGTCCGCGTACCGCTGTGTCGGGACACCGGCCCGCAGCCCGGACTCCATCAGGATGCCGCAGCCGGCGACGAGCGCCGTGCCGCAGAGGATCGCGATGAACGCGCCGACGAAGCCGCTCAGGCGGGTCTTGATCGTCTGCCATGCCAAATCCCACATGACGTCACCACTCCCCGAGGTGGGTCATGCGCTCGGCGACACGTTCCGGCGTCGGCTGCGGGAGGTGACCCGCGAGCTTGCCGTCGGCCAGGAACAGCACACCGTGCGCGGCCGAGGCCGCGACCGGGTCGTGTGTGACCATCAGCACCGTCTGCCCCATGTCGTCCACAATGGAACGGAGCAGGTCGAGCACCTGGCGAGCGGTGCGCGTGTCCAGGGCCCCGGTCGGTTCGTCGGCGAGGACGACCTCCGGCCGGGTGACCAGCGCGCGGGCGATCGCGACCCGCTGCTGCTGGCCGCCGGAGAGTTCCGACGGGCGGTGTTCGAGCCGCTTCGCGATCCCGACTCCCTCGACGATCTCGCGCAGCCACTGCGGGTCGGGCTTCTGCCCGGCCAGGCGCATCGGGAGCGTGATGTTCTGCAGCACGTTCAACGACGGCAACAGGTTGTAGGCCTGGAAGATGAACCCGATGCGGGTCCTCCGCAGCTCAGTGAGCGCTTTCTCGCGCAGCTTGCTGAGTTCGGTGTCACCGAGCAGAACCCGTCCCGAGCTCGGCCGGTCGAGTCCGGCCGCGCAGTGCAGGAAGGTGCTCTTGCCCGATCCCGACGGTCCCATCACGGCGGTGAACGTGCCCTTGCGCACCCCGACGGTCACCCCGTTCAAAGCAGTGACCGCGCCGTCACCGGAACCGTAGACCTTGCTCACGGATTCCAGTGCCAAGGCGCACGTGCCCCCTGAATTCATCATTTCCCCTTAAGCGGTGTTGATCTCTCTCGTCAAACCTACGGTCGACGAGGGCTCGGATCGATCCCGCGTGAGGGAAGACTCGTGGTAGTGCTGGCACCACCATGACCGGTTGATCGGCGGTCACGACGCTGTGCCGGGTGGCGCGGGGGCTTCGTTCGTTGCCTGGACGCCTGAAGCTCCTCGACTGTCCTTAAGGGACAAATCTCGCGATGCAGATGTCCAGTTTGGGTGCTTTGCGCCCTTCGAGACGGGGTCGCGAGTGACAAAGAGGGCTATTGAGGGGGTCGTACCGGGCCGAAGGCTCCCTTCACCGCGTCCGATGCGGCGAAGGGAGCCTTCGGCGTCGCGCATCTGGACCGGCCAACGAGAGCCGGTCGTGCCCTGACCGTCCACACGGGACACTTCCAGGCGACTGGGTGTCTGATTGATCCCTATATGCACGCTTTGCGAGGGGGTCGTGAGTGGCAATGCCGGTTCTATTGAGGGGAAGGGCAAACGGGGCGTGCTCGTGCCGTTTGCGGTGTCGGTTGTTGTGAAGGCCTCGTTCGCAACGGTGAAGGTTGGGAACATGGCTTTCGGGACAC
>NZ_JBVILA010000052.1:0-27181 GCF_055580625.1 Amycolatopsis sp. NPDC031561
AGTGAGGTTGGTGACCGCACCGGCGCACTGGCCGCGATCGACGAAGCCGTCACCCACTACCGGCAACTCGCCAACAACAACCCCGCAGCCTTCCATCCCAACCTCGCCAGCTCGTTGAACAACCAAGCCACCATGCGCAGTGCGCTCGGGGACCACACCGGCGCACTGGCCGCCATCGACGAAGCCGTCACCCACTACCGGCAACTCGCCAACAACAACCCCGCAGCCTTCCTCCCCAACCTCCCCAACCTCGCCAGCTCGTTGAACAACCAAGCCACCGTGCGCAGTGAGATCGGGGACCACACCGGCGCACTGGCCGCGATCGACGAAGCCGTCACCCACTACCGGCAACTCGCCGACAACAACCCCGCAGCCTTCCTTCCCAACCTCGCCACGGCGTTGAACAACCAAGCCAACCGACGTAGCGAGCTCGGGGACCGCACCGGCGCACTGGCCGCCATCGACGAAGCCGTCACCTTGCGACGGCAACTCGCCGACAACAACCCCGCAGCCTTCGTCCCCAACCTCGCCATGGCGTTGAACAACCAAGCCACCGTGCGCAGTGAGGTTGGTGACCGGACCGGCGCACTGGCCGCGATCGACGAAGCCGTCACCCACTACCGGCAACTCGCCGACAACAACCCCGCAGCCTTCCTCCCCGACCTCGCCGGCTCGTTGAACAACCAAGCCACCATGCGCAGTGCGCTCGGGGACCACACCGGCGCACTGGCCGCCATTGACGAAGCCGTCACCCACTACCGGCAACTCGCCAACAACAACCCCGCAGCCTTCCTCCCCGACCTCGCCATGGCGTTGAACAACCAAGCCGCCGTGCGCAGTGAGGTTGGTGACCGGACCGGCGCACTGGCCGCGATCGACGAAGCCGTCACCCACTACCGGCAACTCGCCGACAACAACCCCGGAGCCTTCCTTCCCAACCTCGCCAGCTCGTTGAACAACCAAGCCACCGTGCGCAGTGCGCTCGGGGACCACACCGGCGCACTGGCCGCCATCGACGAAGCCGTCACCTTGCGACGGCAACTCGCCAACAACAACCCCGGAGCCTTCCTTCCCGACCTCGCCAGCTCGTTGAACAACCAAGCCAACATGCGCAGTGCGCTCGGGGACCGCGCCGGTGCACTGACGGCCTTCTTGGCTGCATGGCGTGGCTTAAGTCCGGGGCCTCAGGCTGAACTGATTATCATACGTGCTCAATGGCGCCTGCGGGACCTGGATGTCGATCCCGCTTCTCATTCGTCCGATATCGGCAGTGTGTTCGACGATCTAGAGCTGGCCGCGGCAACAGCCGCTGAGCCCGACCTTCCCATACGCAGTGGTGCCGCCCGCCAAAGAATCCGCGCCGCAGTCGCCGAGATGATGGAAATGCTTCCCGACAAGGCGAAATCCATACGTGCGCGGCTGCCGACCTGGGCCTGCGCAGACCTACCGAAGCCCCTGCTACTCCTGCTGAATCAGTGGCTCAGCAGCCAGGAGTGGGGAACCCGCGAGTCCTTTTTCCGGGACAACGCAACGACGCTGCTCACCGACGATGGAAAGGCTGGCGTCACGTTGGCCCGATTCCTCTACCCAGAATTCGACGGCCTCAGCGAGTTGCATGACCTGCTGGCCGAGGTTCGCATCGGCGGGCTGGACGCGACCTTAGCCACCCACCGTGCGACGCACACGCACGACGCAGAATTAGGGGCTTGGTTGGCAACGTCAACCTGGGAAGAATCCCGCACTCTCCTGAAGAAACACCCCGGCCTCATCTCAGAGCCCCGGACGATCACCTTGCTGGAAGCCGCCAGCGAGCACCCGATAGCCCGCCAGCACCTCGGTATTCTGCGGCTGATCCGCCAGTCTGCCATCGGGTCGATCGACGACGTCTACGACGCGGTCACTGACCCGCTAATCGCCGCCGATCAAGCCATGCACTGCCTGGAACGACTGGACACCGACTCGCTGGACGAGCTACTGCGCGCCGCGCCAAACCTCCTGCAGACCCCATTCGTCGGCCCATACCTCCTCGCCGCCCGCGCAGCCATCTCTGCAGCCGCATCAACAGCCCGCAACAAGTCCGACACAGACCCGCGAGTGGCGATCGAGCTAGCCGCCCGGACCGGCACAGCAATCCAGCGCGCGGCAGGCGCCGCCCGTTTGCGCCGCATCGCCCAACGCGAGTCCAGCGTGACGAGCATATTCGAAGACCTGGCGGCACGGTTGAATTCCGCTCCAACTGAGAATGCTGACAGATAGCGCCGATGACCACGCCGAGGCGGCTCGCCTCACAAGAGCTCACGTGTCCTGCCGTCCTAGGCCAGACCGCACGAGCAGCGTCATCGCAACAGGACCGTAAACAGCAATCGGCTTGCTCATCACGCAGGTTACGCAATTGCACCAGGACGGCGCGACATGGCAGTCGATCGCGATTGAGGTCGGCGAATCAGCGATCTCGCTACGACGGCGCTGGCACGCGGCGCCACAACACCCAGTCGGCGCAAGTGTCGACACCCAAGCTGCTTTACTTACAACCGTTGCGGCTTCCATCGAACCGACGGACTCGCCAGGCTGCGCCCAGCGAGCTCATCGAGCCCAGCCGAGTCCCGACGCTGCCCGTGTCACAAGCCGGGGACTGGATACGTTCGCATCTGACCTGCAAATCAGCACGCTGTTTCCCTGCATATGCCCAATGCGCTGTCTCATGAGACAGCCGGTTCTGGGGAAGGGCGGATTCACCGAACTGCAACTCCACGGGCGCTGGCACACCAACCCGAATGACTACGTCCGCGCCGTCCGCCGCTACGCCGACGAGATCGGCAACCTCGCCTGGGCCGCGGCACAGGACTGGATGTGCGAGCAACACATCCTTCAGCGAACCGGCCTGACAGTCCATGATCATCAGAGCCGCACGGTGGACAACTTCGTCCGTCTCCGCGAACTCGCACCCGAAGTCCCCTGGCTTCCCACGCTGCAAGGCTGGACCCCGTCGGACTACCTTCTCCGGACTAACGGTTCACATGTCGGGTGGGGGCGACTCGTCGAGAGCCGCAGGATTGTCACCCAGCACAACCTGGCTCAGGTCGAAGTTGGGAGGCCAGATGGTGGTCACATCGGCCAACGCGCCAGTCAATATCGCCAAATCAAGGTGACGCGCCCGCATATCCGCACCTCGAAGGTCAGCTCCGCGAAGGTCAGCTCCACGCAAGTTTGCTCCTTCAAGATGTGCTTCACGCAAGTTGGCATTCGCGAAGCACGCCCTAACCGCCCTTGCCTGTCGCAAGTCAGTCCTCTGCAGTTCGGCCCGGTCCAGCCGCGCATCAGCCAACCAGACACGCGCGAGATTCGAGTGGCGGATGGCCGAATCCATCAGCTTGGCGCCGTTCAAGTTCGCACTCCGGAGATCGACCCGGGAAAGATAGAGACGCAAGGCGTCAGGCGCCGCTGGCCGACGACCGAGGACGTTCATCGCTGCCTGAACGTCGGGTGCTCTGATATACAACCAAGGCAGCGTCTGGTCGACATCGGATGTCGGGTGTTCTGGGCCATCCTTCAGGGCACCTTGCCACGGCGAATGACCACGGACAAATGCCCCGAGGATGTACTGGATCTGCGGACGATCTGGGGCAGAGTTTCTGGCGACTCGTTCGAGGGCGTAGATACCGCCGATCCGCACGTCCATATTCTCACTGCCAATTTGGTCAACGGCACGCGTGAAGCGCTCGGTGATCTGCCCCTCACGGTTGACCTGGACCTGACGCCATGCCGCTATCGCACCAGCAACCACCAGCAGGCCAGCGATCGCTTGGAGGAGCGCAGACCGGGTGCCATTCTGCAGTTGCGATTGTGCCTGTTGCAGCTGGATGCGTGCATCAGCGCTCCTTACTGCCTGCAACTCCGCATCAGTCAGACGCGGGTACAACAGCTGGGGAATCATCGTGAGACTGGCGAGCACGAGAACAAACAAGCACGCCAGGCTCAGAACGAGAAGCCACTGGACTCGTCGCGTCATAGGCCCGCATGCTGCTATAGCATCGCTTCCGGGGGGAAGCCGCCATTAGGTGGGTGCCGGACGTTACGATGGCCGAGCGGGGCTCGAGCGACCAAGCTGTGCGATCTTCTCCGGACTACCGACGTTAGACGCTTATTTCGCTGGAGTCTTGCGCCTCGAACGTCCTCGGCGACGGAGCCTGTCAGGCAGGACGGACAGGGCTCGAACATAGGTCGTCGCGGGCGCGAAAGTTTCGGCGAGGTACCGCTTGCCTGTCCGTGCGTTCACGCTGCCCGGCTCAGGCGTGTCAACTCGGCGCGTCCGATCCTTCTTGGACGTCCGCATCCACAGCACAAAGTCACGCACCTCAGCACGGTCAGCCCGATCCCAGCCCACGTCGGCCGCCCATAGGAACCTCAGCCACCGCAGCAGTGCCTGCGCGTAGGACTTCACGCTCGACGCGCTGAAGTCGGTTGCCACCGCGTGCCGGAGATAGTCGCTGACCTCCGCGACCTCAACCCCGTGCCCGTCCACGACCAACCACGGCAAGGCTGCGTCCCGGCCACTCACCACAGCACCCGCTCGCGGAACGCGCATCCCATCCGTCGGCAAGTCGCCAATCACACCTTGATCAATCTCCACAATGGAGCATTCAACATGGCCAGTACGGCAACCACGCAAGCCGACGGACCTCTGTTAGTCCGGTCAACACACCAGCGCTGCGCCGACCTCTACGAGCGTGCCGGGATCGCTCTGGCCGCCGAGCCACTGGTGGGAATCGGCTCGGTGTGTCGGCGCCAGAGCAGCACCGACGTCGAACAGATCGTGCGCACCTTTGCCGCACGCCAGCTCAACCTGCACGGCTTCGGCATCAAGATCACCGGACTTAACCGGTATGCCACCGCACTCGCCAGCTCGGACTCGATGGCGTGGAGCCGACGCGGTCGCTATGTCCCTGGATGCGGTCCGAGCCATCGCACTGAGTCCAACTGCCAGCGTTTCGCACTGGATTGGTACCAGAAGATCCAGGCAACGCTAGAGCCGTCCGAGAATGGCCCGCGGCCAGGCCGATCACGATATCGACGACAACCCCAGGTGAACTGACCGGCCCCGGCTTGCCCGTCCGTGAGCGAGCAGCTCGGCCTGCTTAGTTCCCGTCTCCGGTTGCCGCGGCGCACGAGCGCCCCGTAAATACCACGCGTTCAGATCGGAGCCAGCCACGGCTCCGGCGAACTAGGACAAGAGCAAGCGGACTAGACCGATGAGCCTGAAACGCCGGTGCCCCGGGTCGGAACGCCGCACTCTAGCGGCGCCTGGCACGGGAGGAAGCCCGCACTCTCAAGAAACGGCACCTTTCGCAGAAAGGCGGGCTTCCTCTCGCTGCAGGCGGCGCCGCTGGATCGAGTGCGTCCCGACCGGGACACCCGCGTCCCGATCCTCATCAGTACGGATCAGCTCAGAGACACGCGGGCGAAAGGCCGGCGGTAGCTGCGAGCTGCCACCGGCCGGATTCTGTGAAGGAGCCCCAGTGACCAGCACTGTGGAAATCCCGGCCCAGCGCGACGACAACAGCCGGACCGACGAGCCCGTGATCACCTCCGGCGACACGGTCGCTCCCGAGGTCGTCCACGTCGACGAGTCCGTCTCCACCGACGCGCTGACGGAGGAGGAGTTGCGCGTCCGCCGCGCGGAGTGGGAGGCCGAGTACGGCACCATCGTCTGGTGCAACCCGGACGAGATCGTCATCGGTGTCAACGTCCGGACCGAGAACGCCGACACCGACCCCGCCACCATCCAGGACATGAAACAGCGGGGCATCGACGCGCCCGTCAAGGGCTATCGCGACGACGACGGCACGGTGATCATCACGATGGGTCAGCGCCGGGTGCTTAACGCCCGTGAAGCCGACTGCAAGGTTCCCGTGTGGATGCAGGCACCGCCGGTTGATGACGAGCGTAAGGCCGGCATCGACCGCATTGTTGGCCAGATCAACGAGAACGACCTCCGCGAGGGACTGACACTCGGCGACAGGTACAACGCCTTCCAGCAGCTGTCCGCCTTCGACCTCAAGCCCACCGGCATCGCCCGGAAACTCGGCCGCGGCAAAGGCGGCAAGGAGTACGTCGAGAACGTCCTCAAGGTCGGCGCCAGTGACCTGGCTCGCGCCGCGACCGACCGCTACGACCTGACGCTCGACCAGGCCGCCGTCGTCGCGGAATTCGAGGCCCGCGGCGACCTCGTCAACGCGAAGGAACTCATCCGGCTCGCCGTCGCCGAGCCGAACAACTTCCGGGTATTCGCCGACGTCCAGCGCCGCAAGCACGCCGAAGCCGAGCATGTCCGGGCCCTGACCGAGCAGCTCACTCGCGAGCTGACCGACGCGAAGGTCATGATCCTCGACGACACGATCGACGCGGGCACCGGGCCGGCGCGGTCGCTCGACCGTCTCCGCCTCACCCCCGACAGCGAGCCCGGCAGCGAGATCACCGTCGAACAGCACAGCAGCTGCCCGGGACACGCCGCCTGGCTGTACGAGGACTACCGGGACGGGAACACCGTCGTGGCCGCGGAGTACGGCTGCGCGGACTTCCTGGAACACGACCACGCCCTGTCCGATGCGCCCGCCGGGCGTTCCGACTTCACTCCATACACCAGCGACGACGAGAACGATCCCGACCCCGCGGCCTTCTATGCCGCCCGAAACGCCCACGCCGCCGCCGAGTGGCAGCGTCGCGCCAACGCGATCAAGCACCGCTGGGTCCGGGACAGCAACGCAGAGTGGGACGGCTCCGGCGAGAAGCGTCACGAGTGGTTGGCACAGTTCGTCGCGAAGTCCGCAGCCCTGAAGGGCGCCCAGGTATTCCTCGCGACGCAGAAGCTCAAAGGCGGGCGCGCTCTGCGCCGCGCCATGGAGCGCAACCACAAGCTGGCGAACACGTTGCTGAAGACCGGCGACTCCGGCCGGAGGCCGCTGGCCGAGCTGATCAGCACGGCGAAAGCCGCGAAGGCGACCCGCTACGACGTGTTCCTGACGCTCTGCGCGATGGAGGAAGAACTGCACCGCGACGCGTGGCGCACTCCGTACCCGGAGAACCAGGAGTACCTGACCGCGATCAAAGGCTGGGGCTACGAATCTTCCTCGATCGAAATGAGGGTCCTGAAGCCCCAGCGCGTCGAAGACGTCATCGCGGAGAAGCTCGGTCCCGACCCCGCGTCCGAGGACATCGCCAACGGCCAGAATGGCGAGGAATCCGAAGCCGTCGTCGCCGCTGTTGGCGGCGGCGAGGACGAGGAGGAGGGCGGCTCTGACGACGAGGTTGTCGACCCGTCCGCCATCGAGTTGTCCAGCGACGTCGCTGATGCCTCTCCATCTCCGTCCACTGAGGACTCCGAGGCCGCCGACAGTGAGGCTGTCGCGTAGCTACGCCCTCGTCGTCGCTTTTTCTGCGGGGTGTGGACGTCCGCCGCGTCCACACCCCGCTTCAACGTGGCTCAGCACTGCCTTCAGCCCGCCTTGCCATGGAACTCCGAACGGAGACCGTCGTGCACTTCCCTCGAGCAGCCTCCCCGACGCAGGCCCATCCGACGTCAGCGTTCTCCGCCCAGCATCATCCGATCTGGCCATACACCGAACTACCGGCGGGCCCGCACTGGGCGCACGCGGTCTGCCGCTGCGGCTGGACCGACTGCGCCGAATCCCTGCACGACGCACGAGTCCTGGCTCGCCGACATCGCCGCACCGCCTACGCCGACGTCTTCTACCCCGGTTGGGCATCCCGCATCGGCGGCCGCCGCCACCAAGCCGACGCGACCGCGGTCCATGTCTCCCTCAATAGCGAAGACCACGCCTGGGCGGTAGCCGACGGCATCGGTGATCGTCCGTTAGCCGCCGAGGCCGCAGTCCTGGCAGCGGCGACCGCCGCCCGAGTCGCAGCCCGTGACGGAGCCGCCGCCGGTCTTCTCGCCGCCACCGACTCTCTACCCGGCCTTCCCGACGAGGACACCGTCATGGTCGTGGCCGCACCACTGCAGACTCCGGACGGCGCTGGCTGGGACGTGGCCTGGGTTGGCGACTGCCGCGCCTACGAGTACCGCGCCGAAACAGACCAGTGCGTACAACTGACCGTCGACCACACCCGCGGGCAGGACCTGCGCACCGCTCTGGCCGCCTCCTATCAGGGACGGTCTGACGAACTCGAGACATTCGCGCGCCGATCCGATCACATCGTCACCAGCTCGGTCGACACCGCCAGCGCCACGACTATTGGTCACACCACCACCCGTTGGCCCCGGCGGAGACTCATCCTCACCAGCGACGGCATCCACAAACCGGTCCCGCTGCGCTCCATCACCCGTGCGGCCCGGACCTTCACCGACTCACGTACCTGCGCGGACAAACTCACCGTCGCCGCCAGGTACTTCGGCGGCACCGACAACGCCACCGCCATGGTCATCGACCCCGCGCCCGAGGACAGATACCCGTGACCGCGACCACCACGCCCGTCTCGGGCTCCCCGAACACTCCCGACCCCGTCACACCTCACGACTCGGCGCTCGACGCCATCCGACGCGGCTGGCGAGTCTTCCCCCAGGCACCGAGGAGCAAGCGACCAGCCATCAAGCGATGGGAACAGCGCGCGACCCTGGACCCCGAAACGGTCAAACGCTGGTGGACCCGCTTCCCCGACAGCAACGTCGGGATCGCATGCGGCCCATCCGGCCTGCTGGTGCTGGACCTCGACGCGGCACACGGGCCAATCCCCACCCCCTGGGCGAACCTCGGCGTCGCGCACGGTTCCGACGTCATCGCCCTGCTCGCCGCACGCGCCCGCGAACCCGATCCCGTCAACACCCTCATTGTCGCCACTCCGCGCGGAGGCGAGCACCGGTACTTTCGTCGACCGCGGGGAACGACGCTCCGGAGCACGATCGGAGCCCGCGGACGCGGACTCGGGTGGCGCACAGACACCCGCGGTCCCGGCTCCGCGGTCACCGCTCCCGGCTCCACCGGGAGCAATGGGGTCCCTTACATCATCATCCGAGACCTCCCCATCGCAGAACTACCAGGCTGGCTCGTCACGGCGCTCACGCCACCGCCGCCACCACGTCCGGTGTCCGCGCCGGTACTTCCGGAAACCAGCAGGCGGGTGGTCGCCTATGTCGAGGCGGCCGTCTCCGCCGAGTCGCGCAACGTCGCGACCGCCGAGGAGGGACAGCGCCACATCACCCTCTACGCGGCAGCGGCCGCGCTCGGTGAACTGCTCGCCAACGGCTGGATCACCGAGCCCGTCATCACACACCACCTCATCGAGGCGGCCCGCCACCACCTCGACATCGCCGACTTCAACTGGAACGAAATCACAACCACCATTCGCGACGGCATCGCCAAAGGCCGTCGCACCCACCGAGTACTCAGCGACCGCCCCTACACACCGCGCCACTGAGCCCCGCCGGGCCCACCTCTGCCGTCCGCCCTGTCGCACCCCAGTGGCGTCGTGCAGCAACGCCGAAAGCCTCCTCGCCGACGCAACTCAGTCACAAGACCCGGCGCGCGCCGACGACATCCATCCACAAAGGAGAGCTGTGTCCACCACCGACTCCCGCAGCGTCGAGATCCAGCCCGCTCCGCTAACCATTGCCCGCTATGTCCTCACGTCCAATGGGCTCTTGCTCCGGCGCGACGAACTGCCACCGCTCAACCAGCACCCCTACGTCGAACTGGTCCGAGCCGCGGACACCTGCCTGCCGGTCACCTACGACAGTCACACCGCCCGCGCCACCGCTGCACGACTCCTCGGCTATGCCCGGCAGTTCTACACCCAGCAACCCCTCCCTTCCACCTTGTCCGTCGACCTGCTCGATCCCACCAGCCACAACGCCACCACCTCCACGTGGTCACTCGAGCCCGGGCTGAACTTGCACTACCACGCGCCCTTCACCGCCAGTCTCGACACCGACGCCCACGGCCGGGAACTGACGCCGGCCCTCGCCACACGGTGGGGCCGCGCCCTTCTCACCATCGCGGTTGTCCTGGACCACGCCCATGCCGTCGCCACGCACGCTGTTCTCGCCGACCGCTGCGGAACGACTCCCATCGACAACATCCGCGACTGGGCGAACAGGGCGAGCCAGGACGACGAATCCGACGACGACTACTGGATCCTCCGCGAACTACGCGAAGCGCTCGACGAAGATGACAACCTCGTCCGCCAGCAGACACTGATCGCCGCCCTCGACATCGCCAACCCCGACCTGCCGACCACGCTCACCGCCCTGCGCCTCAACGCCACCGAGACACTCACCCACCTCGACGGCGCAACAGCGATCAAACACATCGCGGACCGCTACGGGATCCCCCTGTTCATGTGGACAGAAGAGCACTGGTGGATTGCCAGGCACCACCTCAGCGTCGGCGAACTCACCGAAGCGGAATGGCGCCGCTTCACCAGCACCGAGGAGGTCCGCGCCTTTCCCCTGCACGTCGAACAACGCCAGCAAGACGGCCACGGAATCGACTTCGAGCTCGCCCTCAAGCAAGCCGGCCTCTCCTGCCGGAAATGCTCTACCCGGATCCACGGACAGATCGCCGACACCTACGGTCACTGCGAAGCCTGCCTCCCGGCCGACCGAACAGCGGCACTGGCCGAGGCTCTCGAACGCGGATGCCCCTACGAGCCCTTCGAGCGGGGCCTCGGCTCACACAGCGGTGAGCCAGGCACCGATTGCTACGTATGCGGTCTTCCCCTGCCCAAGGCCGGCGGCGACATCGGCGGACAGCTGAACTAGCACCGCCGACGCACCCGCAGACAGGTTCAGAAAACAGATTCCGGGATTCGCTGTACCTCCGACGCCGCGCGGGCGAGATCGCCGCATCAAAGCACATCGGGCCCCGGGCGCCCGCCATCCAGCGACGCGCGAGCTGGTGCCTGCAGGGCGCCCGAGCCCCGATGTGCTGCCAGGCCGCGTTCACCCACAACGACCCGGAGGAGCATCGTGACCACTGCAACACTCGCCGGCGCCGCAGACGATGACGCGTTCGATCGGGCCTGCCGCCTGTTCAAGGCCGAACTGAACGCAATTCCGCTCGCCGACTTCTCCGCTGCCTCCCGAGAAAAGACTCAGCTCACCCCCGCCTTCAAGGCTGCATTGATCATGCAAGTCCATCGATCAGCGCACATCCACGGACTCACCGAGGCCTTCCGCGTCGTCGACGCCGCCTACCCCGACCTCTCCGTGGACGGGCAGTGCACCGACGCCGCTGTGCTCGCCGCGTGCGGACCGCTCTACGACGGCCTCGACCACTACCGGCCCGAGACACAGGCGACGCTTCGCGAAAAGGCCCGCTCACGCCTGACCAACGCCCTCACCGAAGCACTCCGGACGCAGGCGGCCTGCCATGAATGAATACGACGACAGCGAATGCGGCAGCAGCGCACACCCGCACTACAACCTGTCGGCATCCGTCCACAGCAACATCCCGCGTAGCTGGAGCCCCGCTGACCCAGCCGCATGGTCGGTCGCACGAGGAATCCTCCACGAGCTGTGTCACGAACTCCGCGCGGCACCGATCTCCGTGCTCTACCAGGAACTCCACGGACGGCGAGATCACGAATTCGTCGGCCTGAGAATCACCGCACACGCGCGACCGCGGCACGGGAACAACACAATCGTCATCTATCGCAGCGAATCCACTCACACCGCAACCTCCGGCGGCCGGTGGACCCTCGCCGTCAACGGACTGATTCCCGTCTCGCGCATGAGCCTCACACGCCCTCCGCCGAAGTCGATCGCCCGCCTCGTTAGAGAAGCCCTCGACACCGGACTCGATACCTGACACGGCAACCGTCACAACCGGCCCGGCACACCACCTGATCACGCAGTCAGGTCATCCCGTTCAATCGACCGCGACCTCCTGGAGACCGCCATGCTGCACGCATGTCACGGTGAACACTACGTCGAACTCGTCGTCGACGGCATCGATCCCGACGACCACCCCAGCTTCCCCGCCCGCATCGACGACATCCCACTGGCCACCTCGCGGTTCGGAGCACAAGCGCGCCTACGCGCCGACGTTCTCCGCGCGATGCAGCGATGGATCGCCAACATCCCCTCCCTGGGCATGGAGCTTCAACTGGAGCCCCTCGACCGGAACAGCTCGGACAATCAGCCCCTCGTCATCCGCACAACCGGAGCCGGCTGGGAGCGCGCTCTCACGGTCTGGCCCGACGACGACAGTCTCTACGAACTCCACGGTGACAAGACGTGGTTTCTCCAGCTGTCCGTCCCGACGACGACCGCCTCGGCGATCACCTCGATCCACCGCAAGCTGCTCACTCCGTCGAACCTGCTTCCCGAAACCGGAGAAGTTCTTGTCAGGCTCGGAGATTCCGACGTCTCGTTCCCCGCCATCGTGGACGATAAGCCGTGGAACGGAGCCGCGGTCCCGTACTTCAGGCTGGAAATCGCGAAGATCATCGGCGCCTGGCTGAACTACGCTCATTTGACGATCGATGACTTGTACAGCCGCACGTATTGGGAAGGCGACACCCTCATCGTCGTCGACAGCAACTTCGCCGCCATGGAGGGCTACCGCCCCGATCACATCACACCCGCGGCCGACGGCAGGTACGCCATCGGATGGCGAGGCTGGGTATGGGAAATTGCCTAGTCATGCTCGGCGGAACAGACCACCGCAGAAGCCGATCTGTTAGGCGCAGTCAGCACGACTAGCCACCTAGGCACATCAAGCATCGGCAACCACCCGCACGCGTAACGCGGCATCCGCATTCGAAAATCGAATTTCACCACCTTCACCCCCATCTGCCCTCGCGGGCCCGCTAGCCCGCGAGGGCTCTTCGTCCTGCCCGAAGGGAAAGAACGTTGACGATCTCCGCCGACCACGTCACCTGGCGATGCGATGCGTGCGCCACTTCCACTTCCGAGCGTCACCAAACCGCCGCCGGGCAAAGGGTGTGCGCAACCTGCGTCGGCGCCATGCAACCCTGTGGCTACTGCGATCTCCCTGCCACACCGATTCTGCCCACAGACGATCACGGGAATCTGTGCGTCGCGTGTGCCGACTCCCACAGCCTCTATCCCTGCGAGGATTGCCCAACGCTCATCAGCGCCGGAGACACGTGCAGCGTTCATTCCGCGCTGCGACCGCGCCCGTTCACGTGCGCCCAGTGTCGCACTCGCCAAACCGGTGAGGCGGCATCACTCGCGACAGACGACCGCGAACTGTGCCTCCGCTGCGCGCAGCACTATCACCTGTGCGATGAGTGCAATCTATTCGACGAGTACAGCACGGCTGTCGATAGCCGCGACATCACGCATGCATTCTGCTATAGGTGCGCCCGCGACCACGGCTATTACGAGTGCCAGAGCTGCGAAAGGCTCATCGACCGCGGCGACTACTGCGTAACCCACATCGACCAGGCGGGCTACAACTTAATTCATCAGTACCACTTCAAACCTGAGCCGATCTTCCACGGGATCGGTCCGCGCTACCTCGGCATGGAACTGGAGATCAACGTCCCTCGTGGCCAACTCGCCGAGTGCGTCGACGACGCGACCGGCGCACTCGGCGCACTCGGGTATCTCAAAGAGGACGGATCCATCGCCCGCGGTTTCGAGCTCGTCACCCACCCGATGTCCTACCGGTGGGCGCTCGACTCATTTCCCTGGCACCTCCTCAGCAAGCTGCGTGCCAAAGGCTGCACCGGCGACGGCATCGGCATGCACGTCCACATCAGCCGCGCCGCATTCGCCGGTACGCCTCACGTGTATCGGTGGATGAAGTTCATCTATCGCAACTCTTCCGATGTTCAGGTACTTGCCAGGCGACAATCCGACTACGCCGAATTCGACAGCCACGAACGCCTCATGGTCAAGGAGACCTGCAAAGGCGAGCGTATCCCCCGCCGAAGTCTTGCGATCAACACCCTACCGGAAGACACCCTCGAACTGCGCGTCTTCGCCTCCAGTCTCGATGCCGGTCAAGTCAAGGCCGCGCTCGCGTTCGCGGACGCCTCCGTCAGCTACACCCGCGACCTGACCATCTCCGACATCACCCAGCGTGGGGCCTGGACTTGGAACAGCTTCACGCAATGGCTCCTCACGCGCCAGAAGTACTCGCCGCTGACCCGCGAACTGGAGAGCCTCGCATGTGCATGCTGACGTACCTTCCCGAGGGAATCCAGCCCAACGTTGACGCGCTCGGAAACGGAGCGACCCTCAACGACCATGGCCACGGGTACGCCATCGTCGCGAACGCGCACATCATCTCGGGCCGCGGCATGCAAGCCTCGGCCGTCATCGACGAGTTCGCAGCCCTTCGCCATCTCCATCCCGAAGGCCCCGCGCTGTTCCATAGCCGGTTCGCCACGCACGGGTCAGTCAATGAGTCCAACAATCACCCGTTCCCCGTAGGAGCGGACGAGCGGACCGTCCTGGCTCACAACGGGGTCCTTCCCGCCGCAGCGCAGCCAGCCAAGGGCGACGACCGCTCAGACACTCGCATCGCCGCCGACGACATCTTCCCCCGCCGACCGTTCTCCTCTTTCGACGACCCGAACACTCGCAATCTCATCGAACGATGGCTCGGCCGACTGAACAAAGTCGTCATCCTCACCGTCGATCCCCGCTATCGCCGAAGCGGCTACATCTTCAACGAACGCGCGGGCGTTTGGGACGGCGACACCTGGTACTCCAACTACGACTTCGAATACCACAGCTCCTATTCATCGCCGGGACGCACCGCGTGGTGGGGACTCGATGAAGGCTGTGCATGCTGTGGCATCGCCGACAGCATCGACCCCGAAAAGGGCCTCTGCCTCGCCTGTGGATCGTGCCCCGTATGCGGCGCCGACGAGGAAGGCTGCGTCCAGGGCTGCTACCGCGTGTTCCTGACCGCTCCATGCGGCGAATGCGGATCAGACATTCGCTTTTGCCCCTGCCCACTTCCCGACGGATACGTCACCACCTGACCCCACGCCGACAGCCATTACCTGCGCTTTTCCGCTCGCACCTCGCACATCCCAGAAGCGAGGATCGTTGCCCGAGCCACGTTACGGACGACCCGACCTCGTCAGCGCACCGTCGCGCGTACTCACATCCAGCGCGCCACGGAGCAGCCACCGCGCCGCAAATCCTATCACCCTTCATAATATTTTTCCCCGAAAGGACCAGAATCGTGCCTCGAACAGTTCAGGCAAAAACTACGAGCGACGTGTTCGCGGCAATACCGCGTCTACTCGGATTCGTCCCGCACGAGTCCTTTGTACTTATCTTTATCGGTAACGACCCGCTCCGGCCCAACCGCAGTGAAATGATCGCGAGGGTCCCGCTCGACGGTCTTGGGCAAGATCCTGTCGCACTCGCACGACACCTGACCCGAAGGGTGATGGATGGTCCGGTAACCAGCGTCGTTGGCCTCGCCGTGTGCCCGTCGTCGCCTGAGACAGGTTCCGCGCTGCCGTATCGAACAGAACTGCTCGCTCTCACACAGGCGATCCAGCAGCACGGCCTCCGCATCGGCGAAGTCGCGCATGTTCCCGACTTCACCGAAGGCGCCGCGTGGCAATCCTACCTGACCAAGGAACGAACGGGCCGACTTCCCGACCCGTTCGCCACCCCAGGCGCCGCCACCATGGTCGCGGAAGGACTTGTCACAGCGCGCTCTCGCGACGACCTCGCGGCCATCTTCACTCCTGCCGATCCTGCTGATCGGGCTCGGTTGGCACCGCTGACCGCCTCCGCTCTTGAGCAATCTCACGCCGACCGAACGCAGGCCGACGTCGCGCTCCAGCGAGTTGCCCGCGCCGAGGACGCGATCTCTGCGGCAGCGACCGGCGTCCTGCCAGCAGAGGACCACGAGATCGCTGACCTGATCGCCACCTTCAGCGTCGAACTATTCCGCAGCGCAACGTTCAGTGACAGGGCAACGACGTTCCTACAGGGAGGTGAGTCGCTGACTACCTATCTGTGGCGGTTCGCTCCCGAGCCGTGCGCGAGCCACCTCGCTGCAATAGCAGGTCTGCACGCTTACATGCTGGGAGGAGGCGCCGGCGCCAGGATCGCCGCCGACGCTGGAACCGTTCGACTGCCCCTAATTCGTCTTCTCCGTGAAGCTATCGACTGTCAACTGCCGCCACTCGAATTGAAGGCGGTGACGCACCACGCAGGCGCTCAAGCACGCGCCGGCCTCGACTCGCTCAAGCTCACAGAAGGGGCTCTGGCAACTGAACCGGCGGAAACCGCGGACAACCTCGACTAAGCCGAGGTGTAGCCCAGTCCAGAGTGACCGGAGATCCGCAACGTGCTCCTGGACTACGACGAAGGCGCCGCCGAGCTGGACAGTGCGGAAGACACGGACGATGAAGACGAGGGCGAAGTGAGGCGGGCTTCGGGCCCTCGCTCAACGACGTGTGTCGGTCGCCGCTCTCGACAAACTTCTCGCCCGTGACGGTCCACTTCCGGATTGCTGGCGTCATGCCGTAGTCGTCGATCACTAGCCCGCCACGCCGACGGTGAGGCACCTGCATTGCAGATGTCTCACCGTCCGCCTGACGGTGATTCCCGCCGGACAGCCCCAGAAGGATGTGGCAGGTATGACTTTTGAGGATGCAAGGATCGCGCGAGCGTATCTGCTGCGTGTGGCGGAGCCGCCCGCAGCAGCGTTGCTCGCTTTCGTCGATGAGTACGGGCCAGTCGAGGCCGCAGAACGGGTCAAACGCGCTGAATGCCCACCGGCAGTTCGGGAGGAGACCTTCGCACGTCGCGACCACGGCCACGCCAGGCGCGATCTTGCGTGCGCAGCTGACGACGAGACGAGGCTCGTCACTCCCGAGGACGACGAATGGCCGGCGTGGCAATTGCGTTCGCTAGCTACCGCCCGTAACAGGGGCAGGGCAGCTCCCCTGGCGCTGTGGGTACGCGGCCGGGCCCGGCTCGACGAGGCGGTGGACCAGGCGATCGCGATCGTCGGCGCCCGCGCGGCGACCGGGTACGGCGAGCACAACGCGGCCGAACTGGGGTATCACCTGGCGAGCCGCGGAATCCCGGTGTTCTCCGGGGCGGCGTACGGCATCGACGGCGCGGCCCACCGGGGCGCTCTGGACGCGAACGGCACGACAGTCGCTGTGCTTCCCTGTGGGATCAACGTCAATTATCCGGCGGCGCACGCGACCCTGCTGGGCCGCATCGCGGCAACCGGCGCTCTCGTGAGTGAATACCCGCCCGGCACCCCACCTGCCAGGCACCGATTTCTCGTCCGGAACAGACTCCTCGCGGCCCTCACCGCGGCGACGGTCGTAGTCGAGGCGGGAAGGCGCAGCAGCGCGCGGAACACCGCAGGTACCGCCGGAGCGCTGGGCAAGGTCGTGATGGCGATGCCGGGACCGGTGTCGTCGGCGATGTCCACTGGCTGCCACGCGCTGATCCGCGAAGGCAAGGCCATCCTGGTGACCTCCGCCGCCGACGTCCTCGAGACCACCGCGTTCCCGGACAACGGTCCTGCAAGCACTGGCGCCGACAACACGCCGTCGAACACTTAGGTCTACTGGTTTCTCGCTGGTTCCTACGGCTCCACTCGGCCCGTGCTCGCTCTGTCACGAGCACCGCTCGGTCTCCCGCCGTTGAGCCGACGCCGCCGTGCCTGCACCGCCAAAGCCTGGACACTTCCAACTCGGTTGGGGGCGGGGAAACGCCCGATGGGCGTTTCCCCGCCCCCAACCGCCACACCCACATCGTCTGTCTGGCGCTCCCCTGGTCGTGGATGTGTGGACCGCACAAAGTCAAGCACCCCCAGACCGGGGGCAGCGTTCCCGGAGTTCCAGCCCGATCCGCCCGGGTGAACCGGCCGCTCACCCGACATCCGCCCGTACCTGCTCCGTACAGGCCGGTCCACACCGGCCGGACGAGCCGGTCCGGGAACGACCCCCGGCCCGGGAGCGCTAGGGCTGCGCCGCGTTCCACTCACCCAGCAACCAGGAGAACACCATGGCTGGCGAACCCGTCATCACTGTCATCGGAAACCTCACCTCCGACCCGGAGTTGCGTTTCACCCCCTCCGGGAAAGCGGTCGCGAACTTCACGGTCGCGTCCACCCCGCGCAAGCGCAACAACGCGACCGGCGAATGGGAGGACGGGCAGGCGCTGTTCCTGCGCTGCACCATCTGGCAGCAGCCCGCCGAGAACGTCGCCGAATCGCTGACGCGGGGCGCGCGCGTCGTGGTACAGGGCAGGTTGCAGCAGCGCACGTTCGAAACCCGCGAAGGTGAGAAGCGGACCGTGGTCGAACTCGACGTCGACGACATCGGTCCGTCCTTGCGCTACGCGACCGCGAAGGTGAACAAGGTGACCAGGACGCAGAGCGCCCAGACCACCACCACGACCACCGCGGCCGCGCCCGCCGAGGACGTGTGGGGGCCGGCGCCCGAACAGGAGCAGGAACTCGTCGGCGCGGGTGTCGGTGGCGGGAGCGAGCCGCCGTTCTAAGACCGGGTCGTGTGTCCGGACGGGACTTCCCCACCGGCCGGACACCAACCCGCCCTGAGGCCGGTGGGCCAGCCGTTCCGGCTGGCCCACCGGCCTCTTCTTACGCCCCTTGTCCTCACACTCTCGGAGACTCCGTGGACGACGCCAGCCTGATCCAAGCCGCCCTTCACACACACCTCGAATCCCCGACCGGCCTCGAAGGTCGAGCCTGCGACGCATTCGTTCGCACGATCGCCGCTCACTTCTACACCGGCGCCGAGGACGACTCCTATGTCTTTGTGGCCACGGGCTCGATCCCGGACGACCCGCAGCGTCTGTGGCGCCAGCTCGAGCCAGATCCCGAAGCCACGATCCCGTTCCAGCGCAGGGCGCTCGGATACCTCGCCGTCTACCTGCTGCGCCACGCTGGCCGCGGTCCCGTCAACGGCTGGGAGGATCTGTGGCTACGCCCTGGCGAGTATTTAGCCGAGGCGCTCCCGCCCGACCAGCGTGGGTACGCGCGATGAGGCTCAACCGTGACTGACCAACCGGGCCACCCGACGCGATCACCTCGGCGGCCACCGGCTGGAAGATCACCCTCAAGCGTGCTTCGGGTGCTTTACGCTCGAATGATGAGCGCACGCTACGGGGTCACATTGTCCGGCCTGGCCCTCTCCGCCGGCGCCGGTGTGTTCTGTGGCGCCGTCCCGATCGGATACGCCGCCATGCTCGCGACCGTCCTCACCAATCCAGCGCAACTGGCCGCGTTGCCGGGCGCGCTCGTCCTCGGCGCACTCACCGGTCTTGTGGTCGCCCACGGCACCCGCAACACGATCCGCCCCACGCTGACCCAGCGGTACCGACGCTTCGTCATCGCCGGGCTAATCATGATGCCCGGGTTCTTCTTCATCGGCGGGCTCGAGGAGCTCACCACCAGCCCGGCGCCCAGCCGGTGGGCGATCGGATTCATCCTCTGCTGCGGTCTCGCCGGAATGGTCGTCCATTACCGCTGGCGCAAGCGGCGCACGCTCGAACAGCACGCCCGCCGCGCCGCCGCGCACCGGGCGCATCAGCACATCGCGACCCCCTAACCCGACACCGGGTGGTGGTCAGCACCGGTCCAGGTGCTGACCACCACCCCGATAAGTCTGGCGCCGTCACCGGAAACCTCGGCTCTCCGCTTACTCAGGCTCGGCCCGACTCCACATCTCGCCTTCGACGCTGTCGACGTCGTCGCCCCCGGACGAGCTGACCGGGTCCAGTACCGGCACCGAGGCAGCGTCCCCCTGGGCCGCTGCCTCCGCCTCGTCGTGGGCGCTATCGCGCAGAAGGACTGTCACGGCTTTGACGGACAGGCCCAGCATTGCCGCCGTCGCGCTGAGCGTCACCTCCGCCGCGCGGATCTGGCGCACCGCCGCGCTCATCGCCTCACGCCATTCGGCGATCTCCATCTCCGCGTCCGCGCGGACTTCGTCACACCGCCGATGGTGCTCGCCGGTCTTGACGTCCTTCTGCCGGTCCAGTTCCGCGAGTTTGCGATCCAGCTGGTCTTCCAGCGCGGAAATCCGGCTGTCACGCTTGCGTTCGATGGCCTCGACCGCGGCCGCTGCCTCCGCGAACGGGCCGAGCGCCTCGTCGATCCGGCGCTCGTTCTCCCACTCACGTTCCAGCTGCTCCGCCCGGCGCCGCCGCGCTGACTCCAAGCGCTCCAGCGCCGCCGTGGACCGTCGTCGCCTCGCCGTGTTCTTCGCCATGCCGAACCTCCCCGCTGGGGAGGGCTGCGGTCATACCTCCGAGGCTACCGCCGTGGCTGCCGCGACGCTGTCGGCGCGACAGCTGGCACAGTGTGACTAGTTCTGTTCGGACGCTCCTGCGATCAGGTCAAGCGCGGAGCCGCCGCGACAGCCCCGAAGGGCTCCCACCGCGAGCGATGGTCTGCCAAGGCCGCGGCGGTCCCGCTGACGCTCCGCCAAAAGGCACAGTGGGCCTGCGGAGCGCTCGCGCCAGGATAGCTGTCGCTGACCGTGCCGACGGAGCCGGCCAGTGCTCCGATCGGCCGACACTCGGCTGTCCTGTTCGCATCCTGACGGTGGCACGGTTCATCGCGCCTGTCCCGTCCGCGGGTGGTGGGTGGCCCCGGCATTGTGCCGGTCGCTGCCCCAAATACAAGGGCACCCCAAGATCTTTTTTGACCGAAAAGCGTGGCCAAAAAACATCTTGAGGCCCCACCCTTGTATTCGGGTCCCCTTGCTCCCTTGGACAGGCATTAAGGGGCAGGCCGGGGGCCTGCCCCGAGGTGCGCCGGGGCCACCCACCACCCACTCAGCACCCGGTCGCCTCTACCGCAACGCGACTAAATCATCAGCAGGCATGCACGAGCGCCACGCGGGTTTACGCGACAGAAAAGCCACTAACAGCGCGTCGACAATCACAGTTTGCGCTTTGTAGATTCACCATAAAAGAGCACTCGAATGCACTTGTTTTGGCTTGTGACCAGCGGAAACACCCACTAGCATTAATCATGCAAGGCAATCGGGAAGCCAAGCCCGATCGCTACAAAAAATACAGTTAAGGATCACTCATCATGGTCTCGACCATTCATGAAACACACCGCGCGAGCGTGGAAAAGATCGTCATCGCGTTGCAGTCACAGCCACCGCGCGTCCGTTCCGCCCTGACGGAACTACAGCGCATCTTCGTCAGCAGCTCGGAGCAGCCGCCCACGATCCTCGCCGCGTGCGCCGCAGCGCTCAAGACCGACCACCAGATCACCGCCGACATTCTGGCCGGTGTGCGCACCGCACACGCCGAGTGGGACAGCTACGGCGAACTGGAGCGCAAGCTCTACAGCGCATGCGTCTACTCCACACAGTCCCGCAACGCGATCACGGCGACAGAACCGAACGACATCACCGTCATGCTGCGCGCCACCCCGCCACGAGTCAAGGACGCCGCTACCGCGTTGCAGTGGCTCAACGCCGTTACCCAAGGCGCGCACCGTCAGGCGTACATGGCGTGCTCGGTCCTGCTATCCAACCCGAGCGCCGACCACCCCGCAGTGGCGGACGCCATCCAGACCGGCTACCGGGTGTGGCCGAAGCTTGACGAACAAAACCGGACACTGTTCATGGCCTGCGTCTACGCCAGCAAAGCACGTGCCGACATCGCACGCGCCCGCACCGCCAAGCGACAAGCACAACTCGAAGCCGAGACGCCCGCCGAGCCACACCGGTGCGGCAACTGTGACGGCGAACTCACCGAAGACATGAACTACTGTTCCGAACACTGCCGACGCGACGCCGAAGCAGCCCAACGCCCCACACCCGAGCAGCACACCACCCCCACCCCAGCACAGCCGGAAGCCAAAGCGACCAAGCGAAAGCGGCAACGGCAGACCGCCGAGAAACGCGCGCAAGCGAAAACCGTTGTCGGCGAACTCGAACAGCAATACGACGAGCACTACCGCGCCATTGTGCGCGCGATCCCCAACGCCGGGATAGTCCGCAAGAACGAAGGCACCGTAGACCGGTACGAGGACGAACGGCAGCGCACGCGCGACCGTGACGACACCCGGGACGGAGTCGACGACCTCACCGGCCGCCGCGTGACAGACAACGACTACGACACCATGGCGTTGATCCCCATCGCGACGAACGCGCACTGTTCCGCGTGCAACCTCGAACGCCCCATCCTGGAAAAGCACGCCCCCGACAGCAACGACGACCGATGCCTCGAATGCCAGGAACGGGACCGGGTACCCCTCGAAGTCATCCGGCAGGAAGTGGCGATCGCCGCCCAGCGCCCGAATCCGGGCAACGCGATCATAGACGCCCTGTACGGACTCGACGCGGTAGACGTTCTGCGCAGCATTCAGGCACGCCCGCGCACCGCGCCAGCACTCGCCGCAGCCTGACACCCGAACGGCCTGGCACCCGCACGGGTGCCAGGCCCCACCCGGCAGGAGCCGAAACCGTGCGATCCCTCAGCGAAGTACTCGACGAGATAGACCAGCAGCTCACCGACGCCGACCACATCCCGACCAACGCACCCGCAGCAGTCGCCGCCTACCTCCGCGTACTGCTCACCCGACACACCCAATGGACCACCGCACAAGGAACCGTGTCCGAAGTGGTCACCGCAGACACCATCCGACGCGAAATCGCCCACCTCACCCAGCCGGAACCCGCGAACCAGTAGGCCCACGATCACGGAAGCGTAGCGGCCCGTCAGCCACAGGCTGACGGGCCGCTTTTTGTTTTGGTCACCAGGGTTAACCTCGGCGCTACCGGCCTTCGCTTCACTCCGGCAGGCGGCACCGAGGTTAACCCGCCGGACGGCCAGCACGCGGCGTGGCACACTCACCTACCGACCCCCACTCACCTACCCGCCCACTCACCTCCCGCACGCCACCCCGCCCGACATCACCACACCACCGCGCCACCGCCGACCACTCCCCCACCGCCACCACCTCACCACCCAGCAGGCCCACTACCGCACACAGCACGTCTTGCAGATCATCTGAATCCGGGGCGAATCGCATCTGATGCGAACACGCGCAACGCTTAGCGCGGCCGACAGCCGACGTTCGTGGAGCACTTTGCGCGGGCGTCAACACGGCTTTGAGGGGCCGAGGGTAGTGCATGCCGCGGCGGTCTAAGCAGTGCCGTGCGGCGGGCTCGCCAAAGGTCACTACCAGGCACGATCGCATCTAATGCGATATCATCGCACTGGATGCGACCGGATGGAGGTGAGTTTCGTGGGTCTGGATGACCTGCCGACGGGCTCTGCCGGGCTGCAACTGGTCGCCGGGGTGCCGCTTCTACATCCGGAGGAGCAGCTGTTCGCCGCGATGCTGGACGGCTGGCGGAACCAGCTTCTGGCTAGGAACCTGGCGCGTTCAACAGTGGAGAGTGACCGTCGGGTGGTGCGGGCTTTCGCCGAGCACTGCGACACCTATCCGTGGTTGTGGGCGCCGCGATTGGCTGACGAATGGTTCGCCGACCTGCGTGCAGTCCGACATCTGGCGCAATCCACGGTGCGCAACTACCAGGGAGCGCTGCGCGGGTTCTGCGCGTTCATCACCGATCCGGCGTACGGATGGGCGGCCGAGTGTGAGCGCCGCTTCGGCACGCATCCGGTGCAGGTGATCAACGAGGTCAACGCCGCGGTGCATGTCGAGGACTCGGAGGCGGACGCGAGCAAGCGCGCCTTCACCCGCGTGGAGCTGCAACAGCTGTTCGACTACGCCGATGACGAGGTGGCCCGAAAGCGGGCATCGGGCCGCAAAGGCTGGCTGACAGCGTTCCGGGACGCGACGTGTCTCAAGGTCGCTTACGGCTTCGGACTGCGCCGCAACGAGACGCGGATGCTCGACGTCGCCGACTTCGGCCGAAACCCGCACGGGCCGGAGTTCGGCGAGTTCGGTGTGCTGCAGGTCCGGCACGGCAAGGCGAAGAAGGGATCGCCGCCGAAACGGCGCAGCGTGCTGTGTGTCTGGGGCTGGGTGCCCGAGGTCATCGAGCAATGGTCAACCGAGGTACGTCCGCTGCTCGGCGTGGACGGCAACCCGGCCCTGTGGCCGTCGGAGCGAGGCATGCGGATCGGCAACAGCCAGCTCAACCGGCAGCTGGCGACCTACCGAGACGCGCTCGGGTTCGATCCCGCACTGGACTTCCACTCGCTGCGCCGCTCGTACATCACACACTTGATCGAGGACGGCTGGGACCCGCGGTTCGTACAGGAACAGGTCGGCCATGACCACGCGAGCACGACCTCGATCTACACGTGCGTGTCCTCGGATTTCCGCACGCGCACGCTGCGCCGCGTGCTGGACGGAACGATCAACAAAGCCCTGGGCTGGGAATGAGGAGATTCCATGACAGAGAAGAAGCGGTCGGTCAGCTACACCTGGAGGTTGCGCGAGATCATGGCCGAACACGGCATGTACCAGACCACCGAGCTGGTAAACCCGCTGCACGAACGCGGCATCTACCTGTCGGTCTCGCAGGTACACCGGCTGGCGACCGGCACACCGGAACGGTTGTCGCTTCAAGTACTGGCGGCTTTGTGCGACATCTTCGGAACCACTCCGGCGGACTTGATCGTCACCGGCGCGGAGAACGTCGGGATCCGCAAGACCGGCACTGCCGACCGGCTCCGGTCGGCCGGTGTCGCCGAGCTGCGGCCCGCACGCGCCCGGATCACCACCACCGAATGACCCTTCCCGGCGAGGTCTGCGCCCGCTGCGGCCGGGAAGTGTGCACCGACGTGGAGAAAACTAGGCTGCGGGATCCGCGTCTGAGGACCCGGATTCGCTGGCCCGAAGGCCCGGTGTGCGTGAATTGCTACGACGACGCCGTGCACACGCGGGGCAGTTGCGGCGGCTGCGGCGTCGAGCGGCTGCTGCCCGGGATCAGCGCGGCAGGTACGCGGTTGTGCACCGACTGCGCGGGCGGGCTCGGCGATTTTACTTGCGGCCGCTGCGGCCAGGAGGGACCTGGCTACCAGGTCGGCGCGTGCGCGCGCTGCGTTCTCTCCGAACGGCTCGCGGCTCTGCTGGACGACGGGACCGGCCGGATCCGACCCGAGCTTTCTCCGTTCTACGAGTCCTTCCGTGCGATGCCCCGCCCCCGAGCCGGGCTGCTGTGGCTGTCCAAACCGCACATTCCGCCGCTCTTGCGTGCGCTGGCCGGCGGCGACGTGCCGCTCACCCACGGAGGACTGGCCACGCTCCAGCCGTGGCGGGCTGTGATCCACCTGCGGGATCTGCTCGTCGACGCCGACGTTCTGCCGCCGGTGGACCGGTTCCTGTTCCTGCTCGAGCAGTGGCTTCCCGGCTGGCTGGCCACGGTCGAGAACCCTCAACACCGTGCTGTACTCGAACGCTTCGCGACCTGGCACGTCCTTCGGCAACTGCGCAAGACCGCGGAGAAGGAGCCCATCAACTCCGGCCGCGCGAACAGCGCCCGGCACCTGATGCGGATCTCCGCGCAGTTCCTAAACCACCTCACCGACCACGGCCGGCTCCTCGAAACCTGCTGCCAGGCTGACATCGACCGCTGGCTCGCCACCGATCTCGGCCGACGCGGTCACTCCCGCGCGTTCCTGCGCTGGTGCATCACCTACCACGAACTACCGCGCCTGCGGCTCCCGGCCGTCGCCACGAACGCTGGAGCCCGGCTCAGCCAGCGACAACGGCTGGCCTACATTCGCCGCGCCCTCACCGACGAAACCGTTCCCGCCTGCGACCGGGCCCTCGCGCTGCTGATCCTGCTCTATGCCCAACCGCTGGTGAAGATCGCCCAGCTGACCGTCGACGACGTCCTGCGAGAGGACGACCAGGTCCTGCTCCGGCTCGGCGATCCGCCGATCCCGGTGCCACTCCCCTTTGCCGAGGTGCTCCTCGACTACGTCGACAACCGATCCAACATGCTCTCCGCCAGCAACCCCACCAGTCGCCATCTGTTCCCCGGACGCCGCGCCGGGCAACCGATGCACACCACCTCACTGCGCCTGAGGCTGCGCAAGCTCGGGCTGCCCAGCCTTGACGCCCGCACCGCCACGATCCGCCAGCTCCTGCTCGAAGCGCCCGCGGCGGTCGTCGCCGGAATGCTCGGCTACCACCCTCAAACCGCCGAAAACCTCGCCATCCGAGCCGGTTCCGCCTGGGCCCGCTACGCAGCGGGCGATCACCAGCGACCACAACGACCAGGAGCGCGATGACCGTCGAAGACGCCACCCGCACCGGAAACCCGACGCACGTCGATCCTGCTTGTAATGGGCACATGGGCTGAACGCAGACCCACGGCAGCGATGTCCCGGTGCGAAATGCGCCCAACGAATACTCAAGTCTGTCACCAGCACGTCCGAGGCAAAGTGACACCGGCGCCGAAACGACGACCTTAGGCCATGGCTTCTTTGGGCGGCGAACACGATGTGCTGGAACCGGTCGAGTGTGAACTAGTCGACCACGTCAAGTTGGGCTAGTGCTTGACCTGGCTGGCGTTCAGCCCATCGATGAGGCTGCACTGCGTGCCGAGTCGAATCGACATGTGGTCCTAGGAGGCCGTGGTCGAACCTGACTCGTTGTAGTAGAGCTCGTACGGCTGAAGGTCCACCAAGCGGTTCTGGCTGTCGAAGCATGCCGCCCGCAGAAATAGCCAGGCATCGCCGGTCGTGGACAGCAACGTATCCCCGACCGGCGACCATGACGCCGTTGAGGTCCTGGTAAACGAAGCCATCAGCAAATCTTGCTGGCCTGTGACCGAATCCCAGATCCGTGCACTGCTGTCGCTGCCGGCTGTGGCGAGGCGGGCCCCATCAGGACTGAACGCGACACCCCAAACGCCGCTGCCGTGTCCGGTGAGGGTGCGCAGGTTCTCGCCCGTCTCGACATCCCAGATCCGCGCCCTGTCGCTACCGGCTGTGGCGAGGCGGGCCCCATCAGGACTGAACGCGACACCCTGGACCGAACCGCCGTGTCCGGTGAAGCTGCGCAGGTTCTCGCCCGTCTCGACATCCCAGATCCGCGCACTACCGTCGCTACCGGCTGTGGCGAGGCGGACCCCATCAAGACTGAACGCGACACCCTGGACCCAGTCGGCACGTCCGGTGAGGGTGCGCAGGTTCTCGCCCGTCTCGACATCCCAGATCCGCGCACTACCGTCGCTACCGGCTGTGGCGAGGCGGGCCCCATCAGGACTGAACGCGACACCC
>NZ_JBVILA010000053.1:0-25086 GCF_055580625.1 Amycolatopsis sp. NPDC031561
CAGGCCGGTCAGTGTTCACGATGTCCTGAAACATCGACTGTTCACGATGTCCTGAACTCAGACAGACGGTTAGAACCGTCCTTACCACTCACGAGGTTGTACGTACTTGCTTACAGAGCCGAGCCGTCCGTCTGGAAGTCGCTCAGCGCCGCGGCCAGCTCGGGCCTGCCCCGGACGAGCAGCCGCGTGCCGGTCTCGACGTGCTCCTCTTCCAGCACCTCGCCATCGACGTGGGCGCGGGAGACGAGTTCGCCCCGCGAGTACGGGATCAGCGCCTCGACCATGACCTCCGGCCTCGGCAGCCGCTCCGCGATCACCTCGGCGAGCTCGGTGATCCCGGTGCCCTTCCGTGCCGACACCTGCACCGAACCGGCCATCTGGTGCCGCAACCGGACCAGCGACACCTCGTCGGCGGCGTCGGCCTTGTTGATCACCAGCAGCTCCGGCGGGAGCGGCTCGGAACGGCGCTTCGTGATCTCGGCGAGCACTTCGCGGACCGCGTTGACCTGCTCTTCCGGCGTCGGGTCGGCGCCGTCGACGACGTGCACGAGCAGGTCGGCGCTCGCCGCCTCCTCCAGCGTCGAACGGAACGCGTCCACCAGCTGGTGCGGCAGGTGCCGGACGAAACCGACGGTGTCGGTCAGCGTGTAGGTGCGGCCGTCGGGCGTCTGCGCCCGACGGGTGGTCGGATCCAGCGTGGCGAACAGCGAGTCCTCGACGAGCACTCCGGCGCCGGTCAGCGCGTTGAGCAGGCTCGACTTGCCGGCGTTGGTGTAGCCGACGATCGCGACGCTCGGCACCTCGTTGGCCACCCGTCGACCGCGTTTGGTCTCGCGGATGGTGTCCATCGCGGCGATCTCACGGCGCAGCTTCGACACGCGCTTGCTGATCCGCCGCCGGTCGGTTTCGAGCTTCGTCTCACCGGGACCACGCAGGCCCACGCCACCGTTGGCACCGCCCGCCCGGCCACCGGCCTGCCGGGACAGCGCCGCACCCCACCCGCGAAGCCGCGGGATCAGGTACTGCAGCTGGGCCAGCTCGACCTGGGCCTTGCCCTCCTTGGAGCGGGCGTGCTGCGCGAAGATGTCGAGGATCAGGGCGGTGCGGTCGATGACCTTCACCTTGACCTTCTCCTCCAGCTGACGCAGCTGGCCCGGCGAGAGCTCACCGTCGCAGATCACCGTGTCGGCCCCGGTGGCCGCCACGATTTCGCGCAGTTCCTTGACCTTGCCCGAGCCGATGTAGGTGGCGGGATCCGGGCGGATCCGCCGCTGCACCAGGCCTTCCAGTACCTCGGAGCCCGCTGTTTCGGCGAGCCGGGCGAGTTCGGCGAGCGAGGCCTCGGACTGGAGGGCGCTGCCCTCGGTCCACACACCGACCAGAACGACGCGCTCCAGGCGCAGCTGCCGGTATTCGACCTCGGTGACATCCGCGAGTTCGGTGGACAGGCCCGCTACCCGGCGGAGCGAGGCGCGGTCCTCGAGCTCCAATTCGCCGGTCGAAGGGTCCATGTCGTTCAGATCGTTGTGTGTCAGTTCCGTCATCGTGCCTCCATGGTCCCACGTTTCGGCGGCGGGACCGAATTCATTACCTGCTGGGATACTTCGACAGGTAGATCGCCGTCCGTTTCGCGTCCGGGTCGACCGGCCTGGTGATGAAGTCGTCGACGAGCTCCATCAGCCGTGTTTCGAACTCGGCGATCTGCTCGTCCGGTACCTGGACGACCATTCGTGTCTGTTGCACGTCGTCGAATCCCACATCGGCGATCTCGGCCAGATAGGCCTCGAAGATCGCCTGATCGATCCCCCTGTCGCGGGAATCAAGATGCCAGGACAACCCGGTCGAGCGATACGGAATTTCTTTCGCACCGCGCGTGCCGCGCCTCGGCGGGAGCGCTTCGAGGAACCCCGTGTCGACGAGTTTGCGCACATGGTGCAGCGTCGTCGCCGGGTCACGATCGAGCCTTCCGGCGAGTTCCTTGTTGGTCAGCGCCTCGGAGTACGTCAACCGGATGATGCGCAGCCTTATTCCGGAGGCCATCGCGGCGATCTCGGCCTCGGTCGCGGCGCGTCGTGGGGTAGGCACCGGCACAGCCTAGAGCGAAAGTGATTGACAGTTTCCAATCACTCGCGCCAAGGTGGCGTCGTGCGCAGAGACTCCCTCTTCTTCCACGCGGACTTCCGGCGGCTCTGGGCGGGCGACACGGCCAGTCAGGTGGGCGCGTTCGCTGGTCACACCGTTATTCCTCTGCTCGCGGCCACCGTGTTGGCCGCGACGCCGTTCGAGATGGGGCTGCTCACCGCTGCCGAAACCATCGCGTTCCTGATCATCGGGCTCCCGGCCGGGGTGTGGGTGGACCGGATGCGTCGCCGCGCGCTGATGCTGCGGGCCGACTTCGTCCGCGCGGTGCTGCTGCTCAGCATCCCGGTCGCCTGGTGGGCCGGGGTCCTGTCGCTGACCCAACTCATCGTGGTCGCCACGCTCGTCGGCACTGCGACGGTGTTCTTCGACATCGCCTACCAGTCGTATCTGCCGTCGCTCGTCGGCCGCGAGCATCTTCTCGAAGGCAACGCGAAGCTCCAGGCCAGCCAGTCCGTGGCGTTCCTGGCCGGTCCGGGTGTCGGGGGCGGGCTGGTGCAACTGATCGGCGCGGCCAACGCCGTGCTCACGACCGGGCTCGGTTTCCTCACCTCGGCGCTGTTCCTGCTGCGGATCCGCACCGTCGAAGAAGTTCCCGAGCGGCACGAAGACACGAAGCTGCTCCCGCAGATCGTCGAGGGACTGCGGTTCGTGTTCACCGACACCACGTTGCGTTCGATCGTCGCCTGCACGGCGACGGCCAACCTGTTCAACGGCGTCTTCGTCGCGGTGGAGATCCTGTTCCTGAACCGGGAACTGGGCCTGTCCCCCGCGGCCGTCGGTCTCGTGCTCGCGACCGGCGGGGTGGGCGGGATCACGGGCGCGATCTTCGCCAACGCCATCACCCGGCGGATCGGGCAGGCCCGGTCGATCTGGCTCGTGCCCCTGGTGACCTGGCCGTTCTACCTGCTGCTGCCGCTGACCGCGCCGGGCTGGCGGATCATCCTGTTCCCGGTGGCCACGATGATCGCCGGGTTCGGGATCATCGTCTACAACGTCGCGCAGGTCTCGTACCGGCAGGCCGTCTGCCCGGACCGGCTGCTCGGCCGGATGAACGCGAGTGTGCGGTTCGTCGTCTGGGGGATGCTGCCCTTGGGCGGGCTGCTCGGCGGTGTCCTGGGTGAGGCGATCGGGATCCGGGCGACGCTGTGGGTCGCAGTGGCAGGAGAGACCACGGCACTCTTGTGGGTCGTCTTCTCCCCGCTTCGGAAGCTTCGAGACCTTCCCAAAGAGCCGATCGCGGTCGGCTAACGGCCGAGCCCGGCCCACCAGTCTTCGTCGAGTTCGCCGCGGGCGACGATCTCCGCCGGTCCGGTCAGCGTGGATCCGCCGCGGCGGATCTCGACGACCACCTGGCCGCCGGGGATGTCGACGGTCGCCCGGCCGGTGTCGGTGCCCGCGAGGTGCAGGGCGGCAGCGACCGCGGCGACCGTGCCGGTGCCGCAGGACCGTGTCTCGCCGACGCCGCGTTCGTGGACGCGCATCTTCAGCGCGTTGTCCCCCAAGAGATTGATGAACTCGAGGTTCACGCCCTCCGGGAACACGTCGGAATCGAAGTCGGGCTGGTCGCGCAGGTCCAGTTCGTCGACGTCGTCCTCGACGACGGACACCAGGTGCGGGTTGCCGACGTTGACCGCGACACCGGAGAACGGCTGCCCGGCGACCACGGTGACCGAGGTGCCGGTGATCGCCGCCGGTCCCATCTGCACGGTGACGGAGCCGTCCGCGTGCAGCTGGACCGGCCTGTCGCCGGCGCGGGTACCGATGACGAAGTCGTGCTCGGTCACCAGCCCGGAATCGACCAGGTGGCGCACGAAGACCCGGACGCCGTTGCCGCACATCTCCGCGATGGATCCGTCGGCGTTGCGGTAGTCCATGAACCATTCGCCTGCCGACTCCACACCCAGAGCCGCCGAGCGCACGACGCGCAGCACGCCGTCGGCGCCGAGACCGCGCTGACGGTCGCACAGCGCCGCCACCCGCGCTTCGGTCAGCTCGAGGCGGCCGTCGGGGTCGGGAAGCAGCACGAAATCGTTCTGTGTGCCGTGTCCCTTAAGGAATTCGATGCCGCCCATGGGCGCAAGATTACTGGGCCGCCACTTCGAGGACGCGCTCGGCCAGCCGCTCCGAACCGCCGTCGAACCACTGGATGCGCTTGTCCCGCCGGAACCAGGAACGTTGCCTCCGCACGAACCTCCGGGTCGCCTGCGCGGTGGCCTCGGCGGCGGCCTGGAAGTCTTCGTCGCCGTCGAGGGCGGCGATAACCTGTTGGTAGCCCAAGGCCCTCGACGCGGTGAGCCCGTCGCGGAGGCCTTGGCCCAGCAGCGTCCGGACTTCGCCGACGAGTCCGGCTTCGAACATGATCTCCACGCGGCGGTCGACGCGGGCGTCGAGTTCGGCCGGTTCGCGGTCGATGCCGATCAGCACGGTGTCGTAGCGCGCGGGCCCCGGTTTCGGCAGGTTCGCCGAGAACGGTTCACCGGTGATCTCGATGACCTCGAGCGCGCGCACGATGCGGCGGGTGTTGGTCGGCAGGATGGCGGTGGCGGCGATCGGGTCCAGTCCGGTGAGCCGGGCGTGCATCGCGGCGACGCCGATCTCGTCGGCTTCGGCGGTCAGCCGGGCGCGCACGTCCGGATCGGTGCCCGGGAACTTGAGGTCGTCGAGCACGGCCTGGACGTAGAGACCCGACCCGCCGGTGAGGACCGGCACGCGGCCGGCGGCGAGGAGGTCTTCGATGCGCTCTCGCGCGTCGCGCTGGTATGCGGCCACGGAGGCGGTCTCGGTGACGTCGAGGACGTCCAGCAGGTGATGCGGCACGCCTCGCCGCTCCTCGGCGGTCGCCTTGGCCGTCCCGATGTCCATCCCCCGGTACAGCTGCAGCGCGTCGGCGTTGACCACCTCACCCCCGAGGGTGAGGGCGAGTTCGACCGCCAGCGCGGTCTTCCCGGTCGCCGTGGGCCCGACGACCGCGACCGGCCGGATCACGCCCGCTCCCAGACCGCGACGTGGTAGCCGACGCCGAACGGCGCGGCCGAGTAGAGGACGTCGGCGGTCCAGTCGCCGTCCGCCAGTCCGGCGAGGACCTGCCAGGGCGCTCGGCCCCCTGCCCCGAGTTCGGCGGCCAAGGCCGGATCGAGTGCGGCCAGCGCGCCCGTGTCGGCCTTGGCCAGCGCGTCGCGGATCGCGGCGTCGAACCCCTCCGCGCGCTCATCCTCACCACCGGGGGAACGCGGACCGTGCCTGCTCGAACCGTCGCCGAGGACGAGCACCGCGGCGGGCTCCCCCAGCTCGCGGCCGAACAGTTCGCACTGGCTGGGAGGGATCGCGGGGTCGACGAGATGGACTCGGACGGATGACGCGCCGCCCTGCTCGCGCAGCCAGCCGGCCACGAGCGCGGGCAGGGGCAGCTCCGTTTCGGGCGTTGTCACCCGGCTGAGTGAGACTCCGAGATCGACTCCGAATCCCCGGAAAGAGCCGCTCGCGTTTTCGGGAACTTCGGGCGCGCCCGCGGCCGCGCCGACGACGACCCAGTCCGGCGAAGCGCTGGTCAGGCTCCGCGCGGCGGCGAGGCAGGCTTCGCGCAGCTCGGCGCACTCGTCCGCCGCTCCGGCGGCCAGTTCGGGGATGAGCAGAGGGGGGTGCGGGAGCACGGCGACACGGCGGATCACGGCCGCCGACGTTACCTTCCCCGTCCCGAACGACCCGCAACCCACCGACACGGAGGGTCCTCCGGAAGTAGGATCACTGCCCTCGGGTGGTTCATCCGGTTCCACGGTGGACGCTGAGCTGCTTGAATGCCGCAAGGGGTTGATGCCCCCGAAGCAAGACGGCAACGCATTACCCGGCCCCGCCGCTAGGCGGGGCGCCCGCGCCAGCGGGCGTACAGGCGATAAGGAGCCTGCGATGGCCCAGGAGAACACGACCACCGGTACCCCGGCGCCGCACCCGGTGCCGCACGCGCTCGGTGGCGGGCACCCCGCACCCCCCGTGCCGCCCGCCGAGCCCAGCCCGTCCGCTTGGGGCAGGGTCGACGACGAAGGCACGGTCTACGTCACCACGCCCGACGGCGAACGCGCGGTCGGTGTCTGGCAGGCCGGGAGCCCGGACGAGGGACTGCTCCACTACGCGCGCCGTTTCGACGACCTGCGCACCGAGGTCGAGCTGCTGGAGACGCGGCTGGAGTCCGGCGCGGGCGACCCGAAGCACGCGCTGGCGACGGCGACGCAGCTGCGCGACGGCCTCGCCGAAGCCGCCGTCGTCGGCGACATCGCCGCGCTGGGCGCCCGTATCGAGCAGGTCATCGCCCACGCCGAAAAGTCGCTGGCCTCTGCCAAGCAGGAGCGGGAAGAGGCCCGCGCGGCAGCCGTCGTCCGCAAGCAGGCCCTCGCCGACGAAGCCGAGAAGCTCGCCGCCGAGTCGACCCAGTGGAAGGCCGCCGGCGACAGGCTGCGCGCCATCCTGGACGAGTGGAAGACCGTCAAGGGGGTCGACCGCAAGACCGACGACGAGCTGTGGAAGCGGTTCTCCAAGGCCCGCGAGGCGTTCAACCGGCGCCGGGGCTCGCATTTCGCCGAGCTGGACAAGCAGCGCGTGGGTGCCAAGAACCGCAAGGAAGAACTGATCGCCGAAGCCGAGTCGATCTCGGAGTCGTCGGACTGGGGCGACACGGCGGGCCGCTACAAGGACCTGATGACCGAGTGGAAGGCCGCCGGTCGCGCGCCCAAGGACAGCGACGAGGCGCTCTGGCAGCGTTTCCGCGCCGCGCAGGACAAGTTCTTCGCGCGCCGGTCTTCGGTGTTCTCCGAGCGGGACGCCGAGTTCGCGACCAACGCGCAGCAGAAGGAAGAGCTGCTCGTCGAGGCCGAGAAGATCGACCCGGCCTCGAACCTCGACGCGGCGAAGAACCACCTGCGCAAGATCCAGGAACAGTGGGACGAGATCGGCAAGGTCCCGCGCGAGCGCATCCGCGAACTGGACGGCCGTCTGAAGGCCGTGCAGGACGCGGTCAAGTCGGCCGAGGACAGCAAGTGGCGGCGGACCGACCCGGAGGCGCAGGCCAGGGCGGCGCAGTTCCGCGAGCGGGTCGAGCAGTTCGAGTCGCAGGCGGAGAAGGCCCGTGCGGCGGGCGACGAGCGGCGGGCGAAGAAGGCGGACGAGCAGGCCGCGCAGTGGCGTGAGTGGCTCGAAGCGGCTGAAGCGGCCATCGCGGACCGGTAAGCCCCAGAGCGCGCTATGAAAGGCCCGTTACTTGCAAATTTTGCAAGTAACGGGCCTTTCATAGCGCTTACGCGAGGTCGAGCGGCGCCGCCGGGTCAGCTCCGCGAGAAGGCGGCACGCATCCAGTAGATGGCCAGCCCGACAGTGGCGAACCAGGCGAGGATCATCCCGAAGCCCGGGCCGCCACCGGCCGCGCCGGTCGCGTGCGAAGACTGCTGGGACCAGATCGCGAGCATCCCGTCGACGGAGGCGAACCAGCCGCCCGCGGCGCAGACCCAGGCCAGCCACCAGCGCCGGGTCACCAGCGCCACAGCGGAGGCGAAGACGCCGATGCCGGTGGAGGTCACGGCGAACAGCTGCGGGATCCCGCCGCCCCTGCCGAGCAGCACCTCCCAGCCCGCGTGTTCGCCGACCCACGGCAACAACTGCGCGACCAGCAGCACGAACGCCAGCACCGCGATGGAGAATCCGCGCCTGCCCAGCTCGATCGTCTTGGCCGCGCGCTCGCCGACCTCGTCGATCTCCGCGGCGAGTTCGTCGATCTTCGGTTCGGTCACAGTGCACACCCGCTCACCGGTTCCGGCGTGACGGCCGGGGCACCGAAGCCCGGCAGGCCCAGCGTCACGCCGTTGGTCTTCGGCCGGAGCCCGGCCTCGGAGTTGTCGCCCGCCTTGGTGCGGCGGTGCGACAACAGGTCGCCGTCGGCGACCAGGTGGTGCGGAGCGCCGTAGGTCACCACGGTCTCGACGACGTCGCCCGGCCGAACCGAGCGGTCCACCAGCGGCCCGGCCGGCGTGAAGTGGACGAGCCTGCCGTCGCGGGCCCGGCCGCTCATACGGTGCGTCTCGCTGTCCTTACGGCCTTCGCCGGAAGCGACCAGCAGCTCGACGCGCCGTCCGACGATCTTCTTGTTCTCGTCCCAGGAGATGTCGTTCTGCAGCTTCACGAGCCGTTCGTAGCGCTCCTGCACGACCTCCTTCGGCAGCTGCCCGTCCATCTCGGCGGCGGGCGTACCGGCCCTGATCGAGTACTGGAAGGTGAACGCGCTGGAGAACCGCGCCTGCGCGACCACGTCGAGCGTGGCCTGGAAGTCCTCCTCGGTCTCACCGGGGAAGCCGACGATGATGTCGGTGGTGATCGCGGCGTCGGGCATCGACTCGCGCACGCGGTCGAGGATCTTGAGGTAGCGCGCCGAACGGTAGGACCGCTTCATCTCGCGCAGCACCCGGTCCGAGCCGGACTGCAGCGGCATGTGCAGCTGGTGGCACACGTTCGGCGTCTCGGCCATCGCGTCGATGACGTCCTCGGTGAACGCCGCCGGATGCGGCGAGGTGAACCGGACGCGCTCCAGGCCCTCCACCGAACCGCAGGCACGCAGCAGCTTCCCGAACGCGAGGCGGTCGCCGAATTCGACGCCGTAGGAGTTCACGTTCTGGCCGAGCAGGGTCACTTCGAGCACGCCTTCGGCGACGAGCGCCTCGACCTCGGCCAGGATCTCGCCGGGGCGGCGGTCGCGTTCCTTGCCGCGCAGCGCCGGGACGATGCAGAAGGTGCAGGTGTTGTTGCAGCCGACCGAAATCGACACCCAGCCCGCGTACGCCGAGTCGCGCTTCGCCGGCAGCGTCGAGGGGAACGTTTCGAGCGCTTCGAGGATCTCGACCTCGGCCTCTGCGTTGTGCCGCGCGCGCTCCAGCAGCGTCGGCAGCGCGCCGATGTTGTGCGTGCCGAACACGACGTCGACCCAGGGCGCTCGTTTGACGATCTCGCCGCGGTCCTTCTGCGCGAGGCAGCCGCCGACGGCGATCTGCATGTCCGGTTTCGCGGTCTTCTGCGGCCGGATGTGCCCCAGGGTGCCGTACAGCTTGTTGTCCGCGTTCTCCCGCACCGCGCAGGTGTTGAACACGATCAGGTCGGGTGTGGCCTCGCCGTCACCCGGAACGTAGCCGGCGTCCTCGAGCTGCCCGGCAAGACGTTCGGAGTCATGCACGTTCATCTGGCAGCCGAAGGTGCGGATCTGGTATGTGCGCGCGCTCATCTCGCCTTCGAGGGTACGCGGGCGGGGTTCCATGGCACGATCGACCCTCATGAGGAGACGGGGCGTGCTGGCGGCGGGACTGGCCGTGGTCTGCGTCCTGGTCACCGGGTGCGGACCCGATCTGTCGAGGACGCGGGTGCGCATCGCGGCGGGGCTCAACGGCGGCGTCTACGACAAGCTCGCCGAGCCGCTGGCCGACGCCTGGGCCGCGGAGCTGGACGCCGAACGCCCCGAGGTCCAGGTGACCGAGGGCTCCCCGGACAACATCGCCAGGGTCCGCGCGGGCAAGGCCGATGTCGCGTTCGTGGCCGCCGACGTCGCCACCGAGAACACCGCCGGGCTGGCCGCGCTGGCCCGTGTGCACGACGACTACCTGCACGTCGTCGTGCGGGCCGACTCGTCGATCAAGTCGTTCGCGCAGCTGCGCGGGCGCAAGGTCGCGATCGGTTCGCCGGATTCCGGCGTCGAGTTCCTGTCGAAACAGTTGCTCAAGGCGTCCGGCCTGACCGGCGCGATCGACCGCCGCAACCTCGGGCTCAACGAAGCGCTGCCCGCGCTGGAGAACCGGCAGATCGACGCCGTCATCTGGTCCGGTGGCGTGCCGACGCCTTCGATCACGGAGCGGGCGCGGACGGTCGACCTGCGGCTGCTCGACATCACCGACCTCGCGGACGCCCTGCGGGCCACCAGCCCGGTGTACCGCACCGCGACCATCCCGGCGACGGCCTACGACCTGCCGGGCCCGGTGACCACGCTCGTGCTGCCGAACTTCCTGGTGGTGCCCGTCTCGATGTCGGACGACGTCGCCGAGGCGCTGGTCCGGGGGCTGTTCAAAGCACGCGACGAGCTGGGCAAGGCGGCCGGGGCGGCGCTGTCGATCGACGTCCACCCCGCCATCGAGACCTCTCCCCTGCCGCTGCACCCCGGTGCTCTGCGGTACTTCCGGTCGCTCAAGGATTAGCGACCGGCAGGGTCACGGTCACTTCGAGGCCACCACCTTCGGGCGAGCCGAGCCGCAGCGAGCCGTCCGAGCGGACCATGATCTCGGTGACGATCGCCAGGCCGAGGCCGGAGCCGGGCACGTTCTGATGCGCGGCACTCCGCCAGAACCGGTCCGCCGCGCGCTCCAGTTCCTCTTCGCGCAGGCCCGGTCCGTGGTCGCGGACGGCGATGTCCACCTTCCCGTCCGCGGTGGTGACGGCGACCCGCACCTCGGTTCCCGGCTCGGTGAACTTGAGCGCGTTGTCCAGGAGGGCGTCGAGCACCACTTCGAGCCCGCGCGCGGGCGTCAGCACCCGCAGGCCGCCGCCCAGTCCGGAAGAGACCAGCGTGACCTCGCGCGTCGCGCCGACCACGGTCCAGTCGGCGACCCGGGCACCGATCACCTCGTCGAGGCCGACCGGCACCAGTTCGCCACCCGAAGCTTCGGCGCGGGCCAGTGAAAGGAGTTCGTCGAGGATCTGGTTGAGCCGCCGCGCGTCGACGACGGCGGCTTCGAGGTCGGCCGCGGCCAGGTCGTCGTCGACGTGCCCGTCGAGGTTGCCGAGCCGGATCTTCAACGCGGTCAACGGGTTCCGCAGCTGATGGGAAGCGTCGGCGACGAACGCGCGCTGCGCCGACAGCGCCTCGTCGACGCTCGCGGCCATCCGGTCGAAGGACCGTTCGAGCTGCCGCAGTTCCGGCGGACCGCCCGACTCCCCCACCCGTTCGACCTCACGGCCGCTGACCACGGCGGCGACCAGGGCACCGGTGGCGTCGTCGAGCCGTCGGACCGGGCGCAGGATCCAGCGCACCACCGGTACCGCGACCAGCAGCGCGAGCCCGAACGCCACCACCGCGCCCGCCGCGATGAGCAGCCACCACCACAAGAGATCGGCGCGGGCCTTCTCGGTCGAGGACAGGGTGATCACCGCGCCCCGCACCTCGCCGTCGATCAGGATCGGCTCGGCCAGCACCAGCGGCTCGGTGGCCCAGGGCATCAGCAGCGGGCCGGGCTCGGACCGCCGTCCCGCGAGTGCCTGCTGCAGATGCGCGGCGATGACGGGGTCCTTGAGGTTGATCTTCGCGGCTTCGGCACGCCCGCCTGCCACGGCTTCACCGTCCTGGTCGGCGATCGCCACCGGGACCCCGTAGACCTCGGTGTAGCGGCGGAGTTCGTCCTCGATCAGGTCCGGCCGGTTCTCCACCAGCGGGCGCTGGGCCAGTGACGCGAACCGGGAGGTGTCGGTGAGGCGGTCGAGGAAGAGGTCGAGCTGCACACTGGCCGCCACGCTGAGCGCGAGCGGGATGCCGAGACCGAACACGAGCGCCGCGACCAGCGTCAGCACGATCGCCTGGAGCCGGACGCGCACCCGATCAGCCCTCTTCGGCCGGGCCGTAGGCGCCGCCGAGGCGGTACCCGACGCCGCGGACGGTCTCGATCAGCGCGGGCCTGCCCAGTTTGGTCCGCAGGGTGGCGACGTGGACGTCGAGCGAGCGGCTCTCCGCCGGGCCCCGGTGCCCCCAGACCTCGCTGAGCACGTGGTCGCGGGCGCACACCGCGCCGCGCGCGGTGACCACCAGCGCGAGTACCTGGAACTCCTTGCGGGACAACGAAACCGGCCGCCCGTCGACCTGCACCTCGTGCCGTCCGATGTCGACCGAGACGTCACCCGCGCGAATGACGGCCGCCGGTTCGGGCGCGGCCGGGCGTTCACCCCGGCGACGGCGCACGGCCTCGACGCGGGCGACGAGCTCGTCGACGTCGTAGGGCTTCACCAGATAGTCGTCGGCGCCGGACCGCAGGCCCTGGATCCGATCGTCGATCTCGCCCCGCGCCGAAACGACGATCACCGCGACGTCGCTGACCGCCCGGATCCGGCGGCACAGGACGATCCCGTCGATATCGGGAAGCCCCAGGTCGAGCAGGACGACGTCGACCTCGTGCACCAGATCGAGCACCCCGGCGCCGGAGGCCAGGCGTTTGATCGTCAGGCCGCGCCGGGCCAGCGCGGGCGTCAAGGCGCCCGCGACCCGGTCGTCGTCCTCCACCAGCAGTACCCGCACCCGTGTTTTCCCTTTCACGCCGTCCCCGCACCGCGACGACTGAAGAACGACTCTATGGGGTGAGTCACCTCTCGCGCTGCCCGTACCGCTGGGCCGTCCGGCCTAGTGAGCGGCCCGTCCGGTCACGATGCGTCACAGATGTCGTGTGACCCCGGTTACGGGACACCCCTGCCTTGTCTAGGCTGATCAGCACCGGACGGAGGTGGACCGCGTCCGTCCGGTGGCTCGGAACGATACGGACTTGAAACCCTAAGTATTGGTCAAGCCGCCTTTACAAGCGGTCCGACGGGAGTAGGTTTCCGCCATCGCGTGGTGCCTGACCCCGCAGTCCCCTGCAAACGAACGCTCCTGGAGGCCAGATGACCGCGGAGGTGGCGGCGCCGATGATCAAGGCGGCCGCCGTGAACAAGTACTTCGGCGACCTGCACGTGCTCAAGGAGATCAACCTCGAGGTGCCGCGTGGGCAGGTCGTGGTCGTGCTCGGGCCGTCCGGGTCTGGCAAGTCGACACTGTGCCGGGCGATCAACCGGCTGGAGCCCATCAACTCCGGCGAGATCGCCGTGGACGGTGTTCCGCTGCCCGCCGAAGGCAAGGCGCTGGCCGCGCTGCGGGCCGACGTCGGCATGGTGTTCCAGTCGTTCAACCTGTTCGCGCACAAGACGATCGTCGAGAACGTCATGCTCGCGCCGACCAAGGTCCGCAAGGTCAACTCGGCCGAGGCTCGCAAGACCGCGATGGACCTGCTCGAACGCGTCGGCATCGCGAACCAGGCCGACAAGTACCCGGCGCAGCTTTCCGGCGGGCAGCAGCAGCGCGTGGCGATCGCCCGCGCGCTGGCCATGCGCCCCAAGGTGATGCTGTTCGACGAGCCGACCTCGGCGCTGGACCCGGAGATGGTCCAGGAGGTCCTCGACGTGATGACCACGCTCGCGAAGGACGGGATGACGATGCTCGTCGTCACCCACGAGATGGGCTTCGCGCGACGTGCGGCGAACCGGGTGGTCTTCATGTCCGACGGCGAGATCGTCGAGGACTCCACCCCGGAAGAGTTCTTCACCAAGCCGAAGACGGACCGTGCCAAGGACTTCCTCGGCAAGATCCTGACCCACTAAGCATTTCCGCGGCGCGGGCGCGTGCCGCATCGACGGATGAAACAGGAGAGGTTCACATGAGGATCCGCACCCTTGCGGTGGGACTGCTCGTCGGCAGTCTCGCACTGACCGCTTGTGGCAAGGAAGGCACGCCCAGCTCGCCCGGCGGCAGCTCCGAAGGCGCGAACGCCGGTGCGCAGCTGCCCCAGTACACGGTGGCGTCGAACGTCGACCTGGCGGGCTCCCCGGTCTTCGCGAAGATGAAGGCCGACGGCAAGCTGACCCTGGGCGTCAAGGACGACCAGCCCGGTCTCGGCAAGAAGGACCCGACCAGCGGCAAGTTCGGTGGTTTCGACATCGAGATCGCGAAGCTCGTCGCCGCCAGCCTCGGCTTCGGCGAAGACAAGATCACCTTCAAGACGGTCGACTCCGGTGCCCGTGAGCAGTCCATCGTGAACGGCGACGTCGGCTACTACGTCGGCACCTACACGATCACCGACAAGCGCAAGGCCCAGATCTCCTTCGCGGGCCCGTACTTCGAGGCAGGCCAGGACCTGCTGGTGCGCAAGGACGACTCCTCGATCACCGGCCCGGAGACCCTGAAGGGCAAGAAGGTCTGCTCGGTCACCGGCTCGACCCCGATCCAGCGCGTTCGCGACCAGGGCCTGACCGAGCCCGGCAACATCGTCGAGTTCCAGAAGTACTCGCAGTGCGTCGAGAAGCTCTCCACCAAGGAGGTCGACGCCGTCACCACCGACGACGCGATCCTCAAGGGCTTCGCTTCGGAGGACTCCGAGAACTTCAAGGTCGTCGGCAAGACCTTCTCGAAGGAGCCGTACGGCATCGGCCTGAACAAGGACGACAAGGTCCTGCGCGACAAGATCAACGACACCCTGCAGAAGGCGCTGGACGACGGCACCTGGCAGAAGATCTACGACGCCACCCTCGGCAAGTCGGGTTCGTCGGCGCAGAAGCCCACCCTGCAGAAGTACTGATGTAGTCCCGCGGCCGGTGGACCAGTGATGGGTTCACCGGCCGCTCCACACCCACCTCCAGTCGACGGCAGCGGGGAAAGGCTCCATGAACGTCCTGCTCGACAACCTGGACCTCTACGGTCCGTTCTTCCTCACCACGATCGAACTGTTCATCTGGTCCGCCTTCGGCAGCCTGATCCTCGGCACGATTCTGGCGATGATGCGGGTGAGTCCGGTCGTGGCGTTCCGTGCCACGGGCACGACCTACGTGACCCTCATCCGCAACACTCCGCTGACCCTGGTGTTCGCGTTCTTCGTGTTCGCTTACCCGCTGCTGGACATCGTCAAGCTCAGCTTCTTCACCGCCGCGGTCGTGGCGCTGACCGTGTACACCTCGGCGTTCATCTGCGAGGTCGTCCGGTCCGGCATCAACACCGTCCCGGTCGGCCAGGCCGAAGCCGGGCGCGCGCTGGGGCTGACCTTCGGCCAGATCCTCGGTCAGATCATCCTGCCGCAGGCGCTGCGCTCGGTGGCGCCGCCGATGGTCAGCACCCTGATCGCGTTGCTGAAGAACACCACGATCGCCGCCGGTTTCTCGGTCGCCGAGGCGGGCGCGATCCGGTCCTACCTCTCCGAACGGGGTGACAACCAGCTGATCGGCCTCCTGTGGGTCGCGCTGGGCTTCATCATCCTGGTCGCCGTACTTTCTTTCGTCCAGCGGAGCCTGGAGAAGCGCTGGAGCGTGGCCCGATGAGCAGTGTCCTGTTCGACGTCCCCGGCCCCAAGGCCCGGATGCGTCACCGGTTGTACGCGGTCATCGGCGTCCTCGCCATCGCCGCCCTGATCGCGTTCGTCGTCTACCGGTTCTACGACACCGGCCAGTTCGCCGCGCGCAAGTGGGAATGGCTGCAGTACCAGCAGGTCCAGATCGACCTGCTCAACGCCGTGCTCGAGACCCTGCGGGCCTTCGCGGTGGCGGCCGCCCTCGCGCTGGTCTTCGGTGCGGTGTTCGCGGCGGGCAGGATGTCCGACCACGCCTGGATCCGCCGGATCTCCGGGGCGATCGTGGAGTTCTTCCGCGCCATCCCCGCGCTGATCCTGATGTTCCTCTTCTACTTCGGTCTCCCGGCCGTCGGCGTGCCGATGACCCCGTTCCTCGGCGTGGTCTTCGGTCTCACGCTGTACAACGGCTCGGTGCTCGCCGAGGTCTTCCGCGCCGGTATCCAGGCGCTGCCCAAGGGCCAGGCGGAAGCCGCGTACGCCCTCGGCATGCGCAAGACCCAGGTGATGTTCTTCGTCCTGCTGCCGCAGGCGATCCGGGCGATGCTGCCGACGATCATCAGCCAGCTGGTGGTGCTGCTCAAGGACACCGCGCTGGGCTTCATCATCACGTTCCAGGAACTGCTGTACTACGCGCGCTACATCGGCACGCAAGGCGAGTTCGGCCGCCCGATCGTGCCCTCGACGCTGGTCGCGACCGGCATCTACGTCGGCCTGTGCCTCCTGCTGACGGCGCTGGCGACGTACCTCGAGAAGCGCAACCGGCGCAGCAAGAAGCACATCGCGCTGACCGACAACAAGGCCGAGGAGACCATGCTGGGCTCTGCGGCCACCTGACCTCCAGCTCTGTCTGGCTTAAGACACGAGGGGGCCTCACTGAGGGAATCGGTGAGGCCCCCTTCGTTTCGGCACTCAAAGCGGAGCAGGAAGAGAAATTCTCGGCGGAATTCGGAAGAATTGTTGGTCGCAAATAAAGAAACTGATCCAGGTTGACAATTAACGATCAGGTCACCCTTGGCGCAAAGTGTCGCCCTTTCAGCGGAATGATCTTCCCAATTCGGCGAGATACTCTTCGTCAGAACCAGTCGAACTGGGAAATCAACGAGGGTGGGGATCTCATTGAAGCGTCTCTTGGCGAGTATTGCCGTTGTCTCGATCGGCTTGCTTTCCGCGCCTGCGGCCGCATTCGCGAGCGTGAACACCACAGAGGCCAGCGGCGCCAATGGCCCGTTCGAAACGTGGGACAGCTGCGAAAACAACCGCTATTGGCACAATCTCAAGGGATATCAGACAAATCCGTGCTTCATGGAGGACAACCAGAAGTGGTGGTACCAGTGGACGAAATAGTCCACTGCAAAATGCAGGGATGATCACCGATTTCCGAAGAGAAAGCCGGCGATGACTCATCCTTTCCGCGACCAGCCGTCACCTTGATTCCGGCTCAGCGGACACTTCGCCCGTGAAGGTCCTCGCCTTGCGCCAGACGCGAGGCGAGGACCTTCACATATCGAGCTAGGCCTTTTGGTCCTGTCGTGACGGTGAACTCGTCGGCTAGCGTCGGGCTATGGCGGACCAGGCCGCGACGCTGCTCGAAGCGCTGCCGGATCTGACGGGCAGGTCGGTCCTGGTCGTCGGATGCGGCGATGGGCGTTTCCCACGGCTGTTCCGCGGCAAGGGCGCCCGCCGCGTGGTCGGGGTCGACGCGGACCAGGTCCTGATCGCGGTGGCCCAGCGCGAAGAGGAACGCGATCCGATCGGCATCTCCTACGAGGTCCATCGGCTCGCCCGGCTGCCGGTGATGGGGACCTTCGACATCGTGACCGCGTTCGTGGACTTCCCCGACCATCTCGGCCGCATCGCGGCGAGTCTCGCTCCCGGCGGACTGCTCGTGGTCGTGGCCACGAACGGTCTCTCACTGGAAGAAGCCCTGCGGGAAAACGGCTTGCAGGACATCGTGCTGCACCGCCACGAAAGCGGCGACGTGCACAGCGCCCGCAAGGCGTCCTGAGTCGCGCACCCTGGTGTCGAGCCAGGCTGGCCGGGGCTATGAATCCCGGCCGGTCGCCGGACCGTGCGCGTCTGGCGGTGTGGAGCGCACGGACCCCACACCGCCGCACCGGTACGACGGAACAGGTTTCCCCGCCGTGCCGGGGGTTTGGCCTGGAACACGCCTCCGGCGCACACTGCGCGCCAAAGGCGTTTCGTTCCAGAAGTACCCCTGCCAGGAATCGAACCTGGACCCCGGCATTCGTAGTGCCGTGCTCTTTCCGTTGAGCTACAAGGGTTCATCATGAAAAAGCCGCCCGGTTCGGTTTCCCGAAGGGCGGCTCACTGGTACGACGTCGTACTAGGACGACGGCGGGGAGCCGTGTTTCTCTTCCATGCCAAGGCGAAGGCGTGCCATGGCGTAGTGGCGTCGCGGCATGTGTCCTCCTCCTGGACTGGGGTGCGAGTAGTGTGCAACGGGCGGGTGAGCGGGGGCAAACGATTTAGGGCTCGTGAGCGGTAAGGACGGTTAGAACCGTCCTTACCGCTCACGAGGCCGACCTACTGGTCCCGCCGGAAAAGCTTGTTCCCCAGCCACACGATGGGGTCGTACTTCCGGTCCGCGACGCGTTCCTTCATCGGGATCAGCGCGTTGTCGGTGATGTGGATGCCCTCCGGGCACACGTCCGAGCAGCACTTGGTGATGTTGCAGTAGCCGAGCCCGTGTTCTTCCTGCGCCTCGTCACGCCGGTCGGCGACGTCAAGAGGATGCATCTCGAGTTCGGCGATGCGCATCAAGTACCGAGGCCCGGCGAAGGACTCCTTGTTCTCCTCGTGGTCACGCACCACGTGGCAGGTGTTCTGGCACAGGAAGCACTCGATGCACTTACGGAACTCCTGCGAGCGCTCCACGTCGATCTGCTGCATCCGGTACTCCCCCGGCTTCAGCTCCGGGGGCGGGGTGAACGACGGGATCTCCCGGGCCTTGGTGTAGTTGAACGACACGTCGGTCACCAGGTCGCGGATCACCGGGAACGTCCGCATCGGCGTCACGGTGATGACCTCGTCCTCGGTGAAGGTCGACATCCGGGTCATGCACAGCAGCCGCGGCTTGCCGTTGATCTCCGCCGAGCACGATCCGCATTTGCCCGCCTTGCAGTTCCACCGCACCGCCAGATCCGAGGCCTGGGTGGCCTGCAGCCGGTGGATGATGTCGAGGACGACCTCGCCCTCGTTGACCTCGACGCTGTAGTCCTTCAGCTCACCGGAATCCGCGTCGCCGCGCCAAACCCGGAAACTCGCCTTGTAGCTCATGCCGGACCCCCGGGGTGCGAAGTCAGTTCTTCGTCGGTGTAGTACTTCCCGAGCTCGGACAGTTCGAACAGCTCCAGCAGGTCCTGCCGCAGCGGGGTCTGTGCCTTGACCTCGATGCCGATCTCCGGCACCACCGGGTTGTCACCGGGTGCGGCCGAGCAGACCAGGAGTTTGTTGCGCCACTGGGCGTCCATGCCCGGGTGGTCGTCGCGTGTGTGCCCACCGCGGCTTTCGGTCCGCAGCAGCGCGGCCCGCGCCACGCATTCGCTGACCATCAGCATGTTCCGCAGGTCGACGGCGAGGTGCCAGCCGGGGTTGAACTGCCGGTGCCCTTCGACGGTGACCCGCTTGATCCGCTCGCGCAGTTCCCCGAGCTTCTCCAGTGCCCGCTCGATCTCCTCCGACTTGCGGATGATGCCGACCAGGTCGTTCATCGACTGCTGCAGTTCGGTGTGCAGGCTGTACGGGTTCTCCTCGACGCCGTCGCCCGGTGGGTCGAACGGCGCGAGCGCCATCGCCGCGGCGGCGTCCACATCGGACTGATCGACCTTGGGGCGGTCCTTCAGGTCCGCGACGTAGGACGCGGCGCCGAGTCCCGCGCGGCGGCCGAAGACGAGCAGATCCGAAAGCGAGTTCCCGCCGAGCCGGTTCGACCCGTGCATCCCGCCCGAGCACTCGCCCGCGGCGAACAGCCCCGGCACGCTCGACGACGCGGTGTCCGGGTCGACCTCGATCCCGCCCATCACGTAGTGACAGGTCGGGCCGACCTCCATCGGCTCCTTCGTGATGTCGACGTCGGCGAGTTCCTTGAACTGGTGGTACATCGACGGCAGCCGTTTGCGGATCTCCTCCGCGGGCAGCCTGCTGGCGATGTCGAGGAAGACCCCGCCGTGCGGCGATCCCCGGCCGGCCTTGACCTCGGAGTTGATCGCGCGCGCCACTTCGTCGCGTGGCAGCAGGTCCGGGGTGCGCCGGTTCTTCTCCTGGTCGGTGTACCAGCGATCGGCTTCGTCCTCGCTGTCCGCGTACTGTCCCTTGAACACGTCGGGGACGTACTCGAACATGAACCGTTTGTCCTCGGTGTTCTTGAGAACACCACCGTCACCGCGGACGCCTTCGGTGACGAGGATCCCCTTCACACTCGGCGGCCAGACCATGCCCGTCGGGTGGAACTGGACGAACTCCATGTTGATGAGCGTCGCCCCGGCCCGCAGCGCCAGCGCGTGCCCGTCACCGGTGTACTCCCAAGAGTTCGAGGTGACCTTGAACGACTTCCCGATACCGCCGGTGGCCAGTACCACCGCCGGCGTCTCGAACAGGATGAACCGGCCGCTCTCGCGCCAGTACCCGAAAGCGCCCGAGATCCGGCCGTCCTCGGTCAGCAGCTCGGTGATCGTGCATTCGGCGAAGACCTTGATCCTCGCCTCGTAGTCGCCGGTCTCCTTGAAGTCCTCTTGTTGCAGCGAAACGATCTTCTGCTGCATCGTGCGGATCAGTTCGAGCCCGGTGCGGTCGCCGACGTGCGCGAGCCGCGGGTACGTGTGCCCGCCGAAGTTGCGCTGGCTGATCCGGCCGTCCTTCGTGCGGTCGAACAGCGCGCCGTAGGTCTCCAGTTCCCAGACCCGGTCCGGCGCCTCCCTGGCGTGGAGTTCGGCCATCCGCCAGTTGTTGAGGAACTTCCCGCCACGCATGGTGTCGCGGAAGTGCACCTGCCAGTTGTCGTTCGAGTTCGCGTTGCCCATCGACGCCGCGCAGCCGCCTTCGGCCATCACCGTGTGCGCCTTGCCGAACAGCGATTTGCACACCACCGCGACGCTGAAGCCGCGTTCACGGGCTTCGATGACCGCGCGGAGACCGGCGCCGCCGGCACCGATCACCACCACGTCGTAGTTGAGCCGTTCGACCTCGGTCATAGAAAGAGCCACCTCAAAGCTTGTCGCCGGGGACGGGAGATTCCCTCGCCGCTAGTTGATGAACCGCAGGTCCGAGATCGCACCGCTGGCCACGAGCATCACGTAGAGGTCGGTCAGCACGAGCGTGCCGAGCGTCGTCCACGCGAGCGCCATGTGCCGGGTGTTGAGCTTCGTGATCTGCGTCCAGATCCAGTAGCGGACCGGATGTTTCGAGAAGTGCTTGAGCCTGCCGCCGGTCACGTGCCGGCACGAGTGGCACGACAAGGTGTACGCCCACAACAGGATCACGTTGCCGGTCAGCACGATGTTGCCGAGCCCGAAACCGAACCCGCCGTCGATGCCGTGGAACGCGGTGATCGCGTCGTAGGTGTTGACCAGCGAGACGACCACGGCCACGTAGAAGAAGTAGCGGTGGACGTTCTGGATGATCAGCGGCAACCGGGTCTCACCGGTGTACTTCGCGTGCGGTTCGGCGACCGCGCAGGCGGGCGGCGAGAACCAGACGGCCCGGTAGTAGGCCTTGCGGTAGTAGTAGCAGGTCAGCCGGAAGCCGAGCAGGAACGGCAGGACCAGGAAGCCGAGCGGGATGAAGCCCGGCAGTTCGCCGAACCAGGCCCCGAAGTGCCGGGAGCCTTCGACGCAGGATTCCGAGACGCAGGGCGAATAGAACGGCGTCAGGTAGTGGTATTCGGGCACCCAGTAGGCGGTGCGCACGAAGGCCCTGATCGTCGCGTAGATGATGAAGGTGGAGAGGCCGAGGACGGTCAGCAGCGGGGAGAGCCACCACCGGTCGGTGCGCAGCGTTCGTTCGGCGATCCGGGCCCGCGACGGTGCGCGGACCCCCGTACCCCGTCCGGCCTCTTTGCCGGCGGGGGCGCTCACCGCTGGTCGCGCTTGTAGCCGCCGACGCCTTCGTCATCGGCGCCGTGCCAGAGCGCCGGGTCGTAGGGCGTGTCGGGTACCTGGACACGGTCGGCGGCCTTCGCTTGCGCGGGCACCGCGTTCGGGGTCGTGTCGAGATCGGTCGCGTCGATGTCGAGTCGCTCCACGTCGTTCGCCAGGCGTTGTACCGCCGACGCGTCGCCGTATCGGGACCGCAGCGCGCCGACGCACTGCCTCAGCTGACCGATGGCTCGCCGAAGCTCGGCGATCTCTGTGGTGGACATCGGTACCTCCCGATGGTCGGTTCGGTTGGCCGCTTGAGCCTGAGAGGGCAAGCGATCCTCGCCATCCCGACTCTGCCGCGCGTTGTGCAATGTGACAAGTAGCACAGTAGAACCCAGTGGCGTGACGGAGGTCACGCGAGTCGATCTTCTGTATCGATTTTGATTCGGGCTTTCCCCTGGGTTACTGTGGCCACTGTCACGACCCAGCGGCGCCAGCGTTGCCGTCCCGCGGACCACCACGACCTGTGATCCGGAGCCGGACAATGAGCACCGCCCCGAACGTCCACCCCATCATCGCCGAAGTCACCGAGCGCGTCGCCGCCCGCAGCGCCGAAACCCGCGCCGCGTATCTCGAGCGCGTCACCGCCGCCCACGAAGAAGGTCCCGTGCGGCGCGGACTCGACTGCAGCAACCTCGCCCACGGCTTCGCCGCGATGGAAGGTGTCGACAAAGCGGCACTGCGCGCCGCGCGGGCGCCGGGCGTCGCGATCGTCTCGTCCTACAACGACATGCTTTCGGCGCACCAGCCGATGCAGGAGTACCCCGCCATGCTGAAGGGGTCGGTCCGCCAGGCGGGCGGGGTGGCCCAGTTCGCCGGCGGCGTGCCCGCGATGTGCGACGGCGTCACCCAGGGCCGCCCTGGCATGGAGCTGTCGCTGTTCAGCCGCGAGGTGATCGCGATGTCGACCGCGATCGCGCTGTCCCACGACATGTTCGACGCGGCGCTGCTGCTCGGCGTCTGCGACAAGATCGTGCCGGGCCTGCTGATCGGCGCGCTGTCCTTCGGGCACCTCCCGGCGATCCTGGTGCCCGCCGGGCCGATGAACTCGGGCCTGCCGAACAAGGAGAAGGCGCGCGTGCGCCAGCTCTACGCCGAGGGCAAGGCGACTCGCGAAGACCTGCTGGACGCCGAAGCGGCTTCGTACCACTCGGCGGGCACCTGCACCTTCTACGGCACCGCCAACTCGAACCAGATGGTCGTCGAGGTGATGGGCCTGCACCTGCCCGGAGCCAGCTTCGTGCAGCCGAACTCGCCGCTGCGGCGCGTCCTCACCGAAGAGGCCGGGCGGCGAGTGGTGAAGCTTTCGCGCGGCGAGGAGTACACGCCCGTCTCGCGAGTGATTGATGAGAAGGCCGTCGTCAACGGCGTCATCGCGCTGCTCGCCACGGGGGGCTCGACCAACCACACGATGCACCTCGTCGCGATCGCGGCGGCCGCGGGCATCCAGCTGACCTGGGACGACTTCTCCGACCTGTCGTCGGTGATCCCGCTGCTGGCGCGCGTGTACCCGAACGGCAGCGCGGACATCAACCACTTCCACGCCGCCGGGGGCATCCAGTTCCTGGTCGGCACGCTGCTCGACGCGGGCCTGCTGCACGAAGACGTCCAGACCGTCGCCGGGCCGGGACTGCACCGCTACCGGCAGGAGCCGATCCTGTCCGAGGGCGAACTCGTCTGGCGCGACGTGCCGACGCGCAGCCTCGACGAAGACGTCCTGCGCCCCGCGTGGCGGCCGTTCGCCGCCGACGGCGGGCTGCGGATGGTCGCGGGCAACCTCGGCCGCGCGGTGATCAAGGTGTCTGCGGTGGCCCCGGAGCACCGGGTCGTCCAGGCCCCGGCACGGGTGTTCACCGACCAGAAGTCCTTCAAGGACGCTTTCGCGGCCGGCGAGCTGGACCGCGACGTCGTCGTGGTCATCCGGCAGCAGGGCCCGCAGGCCAACGGGATGCCGGAACTGCACGGGCTCACCCCCGCGCTGGGGGTGCTGATGGACCGCGGGCACCAGGTGGCGTTGCTCACCGACGGCCGGATGTCCGGCGCGTCCGGCAAGATCCCGGCGGCGATCCAGGTGACCCCGGAAGCCGCTGTGGGCGGCCCGATCGCGCGCATCGCCGACGGCGACGTCGTCCGGCTCGACGCCAAGGCCGGGACGCTGGACGTCTTCGTGGGTGACGAAGAACTCGCCCGCCGTGAACTGGTGGACTCCCCGCCTTCGGAGGCATCCTGGACCGGCACCGGCCGGGAGCTGTTCGCGGCGCTGCGCCGCGCGGTCGGCCCCGCCGATCAGGGCGCGAGCGTGTTCGGACCGCTCACGCCGGAACACTTCGGCGCTCCGGCGCACACGTTGACCCCTGTGGAGGTAACCCAGTGACCACCGGCGCCGACCTGCTCGGCCTGTCCCCCGTGATGCCCGTCGTCGTCCTCGACGACGCCGCCGACGCGGTACCCACCGCGCGGGCACTGCTCGCGGGCGGGATCGGCGTGATCGAGCTGACCCTGCGCACCCCGGCGGCACTCGCCTCGATCGAGCGGATCGCCGCGGAGGTCCCGGAGATCGTCATCGGTGCCGGCACGGTCACCGCCCCGGAGCACGCCAAGCAGGCCGCCGACGCCGGAGCGAAGTTCCTGGTGACCCCGGGCTGCACGGACTCGGTCCTCGACGCCGCCTTCGACACCGGCCTGCCGTTCCTGCCGGGCGCGAGCACGGTGTCCGAGGCGATGCGGCTGGCCGAACGCGGGCTGACCGCGCTGAAGTTCTTCCCCGCCGAGGCCAGCGGCGGCGTGGCGTACCTGAAGTCGATCGGCGGGCCCCTGCCCGGGCTGCGCTTCTGCCCGACCGGCGGGATCACCGTGAAGACCGCGCCGGACTACCTCGCACTGTCCAATGTGGGCTGTATCGGTGGTTCGTGGCTGACGCCGAAGGATGCTTTGGCGGCCAAGGACTTCGGGAAGATCGAGGCCTTCGCGGCGGAGGCTTCGAAGCTCTGATGCGTAGGGTGAAGGCCGCTTTCGCGAAGGCGGCCTTCACCGTTCTCAGAGTGGGAGCTGGTACTGGATGAAGCCCCGGTTGATCGCGACCTGGTCGTACAGCCGTCGCGCGGTGGCGTTGGATTCCTTGGTGTGCCAGTAAACGCGCTCGCAGTCACGGTCACGGGCCCAGTCCGCGACGGCTTCGATCAAGGCCCGCGCGACCCCTATGCCACGGGCGTCCGGCGCGGTGAACAGGTCTTGCAGGTAACAGACGTCGGTGAGCGCGGAAGTGCTGGGGTGCACCAGAAAGTGCACGATTCCGACGAGCTTCCCGTCCAGGCGGGCACCGAGCGCGTGCATCCGTCGTCCCTCACGGAATTCGCGCCAAGCGCGGTCGTAGACCTCTTGGGGCGCAACGCGTTCGTAGAAGGCGATGTAGGCGCGGAAGAGATTCTCCCAGGCTTCGCGGTCTTCGGGTTGCGGCGGCGCGATGGTGATCATGGTGTCCTCCCGGTGATCACCCGAGCCTAGGTGCCTGTCGCCGGGCCGTGAGTGGCCAATCGCGCGGTAAAGCGATGTCTGAGTTCAGGACATCGTGAACAGTCGATGTTTCAGGACATCGTGAACACTGACCGGCCTGTCGGCGTGGTGACCAGGGTGTTCGTTGTGAT
>NZ_JBVILA010000054.1:0-20581 GCF_055580625.1 Amycolatopsis sp. NPDC031561
GCCCGCTATCGGCGAGCGATCCGCGCGCGCGGGCATTTCCCGACCGAGCAGGCCGCGATGAAGTGCCTGTACCTTGTGACCCGCAGCCTGGACCCCACCGGCACGGGCCGCGCCCGATGGACGATGCGCTGGAAGCCAGTGATCAACGCGTTCGCCATCACGTTCGGTGACCGCTGGCCGGGAGCCGAAACCTACTGATCAACAACGCCGGAAACACCGATCATGGGATAGACCCGCTGCTGCTGACTGGAGCGAGCGGATGTGGTTCTCCGGTCAATGCGGCGAGCGCGCCGGCGACTTCGTGTAGGTCGGCACGGACGTAGGTCGACGTCGTTCCAGCGTCACCCTTGCCGTCGTGCCCGGCGTAGGCGCGGGCAACCGCGTAGCCGAAGTTACGTTCGACCCAGGTGAGGGTGGTGTGCCGGAGCCAGTGAGTACTGAGCTGCTGGGTGGCAACCCACGGGAGCTGTTTTCCGATGCGTTGCCACAGGTGGTCATAGCGCCTCGCGGTAATCGGCTGGCCGTTGCGGTAGCGCAGAAGTTGCGCTGACCGGTCTCCGTCCCCTCGCTGTTCCTGGTGGCTGATCAGGTGGCGCATCAGCGTCGGCGAGACCGGTTGCCAGCGCACAGTCTCGCCCTTCTCCCGCAGCCGGACGAGGCACTGATCCGGATCGAGGTCTTGCGGCCGGAGAGCGAGGGCTCCGCCACGGCGGCACGCGGTCTCGGTGTGCAGGCGCAGCAGGAGCAGGTCGAGTTCGGGATCGTTGCCGGTACTACCAGCGACGTGGTTGATCTCAGCCAGTCGAACGTCGGGAATGGCCCGCCGGGTGCTGGCCAGCCTTCGCGGCTTGGCGACCCGCTTGGCAGGATTGTCGTTCTCACTCAGCAGTTCGTCGGCAATGGCGTGCTGGTACAGGCAACGTAGGGCGGCGATCAGGTGCTCGGCCGCGGTGCGCCCGCCTCTCGAGTTCTTACGGACCACGACCTGGTGCCTGACGTCTTCGGCCAGTTGCTTGATCTCAAGCGGAGTGGGCTCGTCAATGCGTCGATCTCCCCACGCCTCCACAACCCGCCGCCAGTACGTGCTGTAGACCCGACGAGTTCCGGCAGGAACGGCATCGGAGACACGCTCGACGTAGTCACGAATAAGCGGCATCGACTCGCGGGCAGCGGAGGGCGCGGCTAGGAGATCTTCGGGCGTTACTCCGAGCCGAGCGAGCAGCAGGCGGGCCGCGCTGATCTCGGCGTCACTCATCGCTCATCCCGATGGCGCAAAGTCTTGTGGTAGGCCAGCAAGCTGGCCTCGACTGACGAAGCCGGATAAGCGGCCAGGAGGTCACGGTCCGGTGATGCCGCGACGAGCAAACGAGCGCCGGTGTCGAGGCAGCACGCATGGCGGACTCGCGCAGGAAGTCGAAGGTGGCCTTGGCGGGTCACGGCATCCGGCCCGGCTGACCGTGTCGCAACGATGACCGCACGGCCGACCGTCGTAATGGTGATCGTGCAGTCTGGAGTCCAGCCCAGGACGCGCAAGGGCGACCGGTCTGCCAGTCGCCCGCGACTGTCGATCGTTGTCACGACGAAATAGAGCGTGCCGTTCTGCACAGGTTCGAGCAGCGTCGCGACCGGAAGACTCTTCGTTTGCTGACTTGTCTGTGGTCTGGCAGCCGACAGAGTGGACAGTAGGTGGTCTTCGATGGACTGCGGTTCCGCATCCTTCGCGCGCATCATCAATCCCTCGTGGAAGGTTGGGGCAGCCCGGCATCACAGCCAGGCGAAGCTCGTACGCGGCAACGGCGGTGTCCTGCATCGCTCAGCCCGTCCACGACTCGGTGGATACGGCCCGCGGCCCCCTGCGCGCCGGTCATCTCGGCACGCAGGGGACACAACGGAACGCGGGGTCGGGGTAGGGCACCTACTGACGTGACCTGCTCGCGGTGTTTGTCGGGCGGACACGTCCTCGTCGGCAGAACAGGTACCGTCTCCTGCTTAGGTGGCTGTCGGCCGCTCCGCGACAGAACTCGTTCCGGTCTTCTGGCCGACTCTCAGGACCAAGATGTCCTCGTGCGCTATGACCCAGGCGGGCACGCCGCGGTCGCGGAGCTTGCGTACGTAGTCGAGTTGGAAGAAAGAGGACCGCGGAACGAGCTTACCGTCGCGCAGTCCCGCCAGCAGTCCGACGCAGCGCTGGACGGGTCGAGTCCGGCGTTGATGGCGGCGTCCAACGTGAGTGACGGGAAGTCGATGAGTTCGCCGTCGACTCGGAAGGGCCGGGTGGTGATGGCGACGACTCCACCGGGCTGAAGCAAGGGGACGGCACGACGGAGGATGTCGGTGAATCCGCGCAGCAGCATCGGCAGGCTGCGGTGCGCGAGGTTCGCGCGGTCGCGGCTGTACCGGTTGTCGTGCTTGCGCACGGGGCGGTGCCCGGGGGCGTGCACCTGGCCGTGAACGCTGGCCCCATACGGCGGGGAGGTCACCAGCAATCCGACCCGCCCGGCATAGCGGTCGGCGAGGTCGGGCAGTACCTGGCGGGCGTCGCCGACGTGCACCTCGCCCCGACCGGTTCCGCCGTCGTCGGCGGCGAGTGCGAGGTTGGCTTCGCTGACCTTGGCCCACCGGTTCTCGTACTCGACGCCGAGGGCGTCGCGGCCCTTGTGGACGGCTTCGACCAGGGTGGTGCCGACCCCGCACATCGGGTCGAGGACGAGGTCGCCAGGTGCGGTGAAGGTGTCGATGGCGTGGCGGACGATGGCGGGCAGCATCTTCGCCGGATGCGCGGTCGCCTCGGGCACGTACCGGGTGCCGCGCTGGGCGCGCGGGGCCTGCTGCGCGGTCGGCCACACGGTGACCGGAAGCTCGACCAGAGCATCGCTGCCACGGGTCAGCGCCTGCCGCGGAATCGGCTCGTTGGTACTCATCAGGCGGCGCCTCCGAAGTCGGTGTGGAACACGAGCAGGTCCGTGTGCCCGTCGGCGTGCACCGCGTCGGCGGGCATCGTGACCGAGGCCGGCGGACTCGAGATCAGAAGCCGGTCGCCCTGGATGTGGGCGAGCACGGCGATGATGTGCTGGAGGTAGCTCAGCCCGGCGTTGGTCGCGGCGGTGACCACCGCCCCGGTGTGGTCGGCGAACCGGCCCGCCCCGGCGGGGTTTCGGGTAGCCACCACGAGCACCCCGCCGGGCGCCAACCAGCGCGCCCAAGTGGTGTAGGGCTCGCCGTCGGTGTCGATCCACGGCGCGGGCAACTCGGCAGCCAGCAGCAGGTCCACCGAGCCAGGTTCCGGCGTGCCCGCCTCACCGCCGACCCGGTCACGGTGGCCACCGATGGTGACCGTCTCGGGGTCGACGCAGAGGACTCGGCGGTCGCCGACCGTGTCGGCGACCGCGGCGATCCGGGCGGCGTCCGGGCCGGTCACCGCGACCGTGTTCCCGCGCGTGGTGAAGGCGGCCACGGCCTGGGTGACGAGGCTGCGGGTGAGGCTGCGCCTGCCGAAAATGTCATCCGTGCTGGTCAACGCCCCGTTCGCGCGACATCAGCCCGGCCATCCCGAGGCGGGCGCTCATCACGGCAGGATGATCGGCCGTGCTCTTACGACTGACCTACCTCGGCCTGACCAACACCTTCGCCCTGCTACGCCTGCTCCCCAAGAGCGACCACGACAAAGACATCGAGATCCTGGCGTTGCGCCACCAGATCGGAGTGCTGCAGCGGCAACTCAGCGGCACCAGGGTGCGGTTCAGCCCGGCCGACAGAGCGTTACTCGCCGCGCTCCTGCACCGACTACCACGCCAGACCCTGCACAGACTCCGCCTGTTAGTACGCCCGGACACCATCCTGCGCTGGCACCGCGACCTGCTCCGCCGACGCCACGCCAAGGCATCCCGGCCGAAACGTCCCGGCCGGCCGCGCACCATCCGATCCATCCGAATGCTGGTCCTACGCCTGGCCAAGGAGAACCCGACCTGGGGCTACCGTCGCATCCACGGCGAACTCCTCGTCCTGGGCGTGAAAGTCGCCGCCTCCACCGTGTGGCAGATCCTCACCGACGCGGGCATCGACCCCGCGCCCGAACGCGCGTCCAGCACTTGGGCCCAGTTCCTCCGCTCCCAAGCAGAGGTCCTGCTGGCCTGCGACTTCTTCGAAACAGTCACCCTCACCGGCGCCCGCAAGTATGTCCTGGTGGTGATCGAACACGCGCAGCGCAGGATCCGCATCCTCGGCGCGACGCCACATCCGACCGCGGCATGGGTGATCCAAGCCACCCGCAACCTCGCCATGGATCTTGAGGACGCCCACTGCCGAGCGCGATTCCTGATCCGCGACAGAGACGGCAAATTCCCTCACCTGTTCGACAACATCCTCGCCGACGCCAGCATCCAGGTCATCCTAAGTGGTGTTCAGACGCCCAGAATGAACTCCATCGTCGAACGCTGGATCCAAACCTGCCGACACGAACTGCTCGACCGCACCTTGATCTGGAACCACCGGCATCTGCTCCACGCGCTCCGTGAATACGAGAGCTTCTACAACTCGCACCGGCCACACCAGGGCATCGCCAACGCCCGACCACTACAACCACTGCCACAGCCGATCACCAGCCAGGCCAAGATCACCGCTCTCGACGTCCGCCGACGCCCACGTTTGGGCGGCATCCTCAACGAGTACCACCACGCCACCTGACCAGCACGGACGATATTCTCGGCAAGCGCAGCGTCGACGGCTACTGCAGGGAACGACACCTAGTCACCGTGATCATCCGAGCCGCTTTGCCCACCCTGCGCCAGCGCTGGGACGGGGGGAGCACTTCCCGCTCGGCAACGTCGACGAGCAAGGCCAGAGGCGGTCAAGGGGACGCTACAGTGGAAGCGTCCCCTTGCGTCCTCTATGTGTAGAAGACGTTCATGCCGAGGCTTCGCGCATGAGCGGCCACGATCTCGGGGTTCAGCCGCAGCCTCGCGATGACCACGCTGGGTTCCTCCAGGTCGTTCGTCCGAACGTACCGCCGCGTGTACACACCTGCGATCAGCGCGACGCTGAGCGTGTGCAGGCAGAAGATCAGCCCGAGCTCGTCGTCGGGCGTCCACGGGAGACCGTCGTCCCGGCTGTCGATGACGCCGGCTCGCCAGCGATCGATGTTCCGGGCAAGCCCTCGATCGATCTCGTAAACTTGCGCATCCGGACTGGGCGCCTGAGACATCAGCATCTTTACGAGTTCCTTGATGGCGTCGTAGATGCCGTTCACCGAGAGGCCGAGCAGAAGCTGTCCGAGCAGTGTCTTCCAGCGATCCTTCGGCGTTCGCTTCAGCGCGGCCTGAACCGCGTCTTGGACCGCCGCGAGGTCTACATTCTCCTTCTCATCAGCTTTCCAGCCGGCGACGAGTGCGGACAGCACGCGGTCCTGGTACATCGGCGCGGGGTTCACTAGGTCCTTTCGAACCATGTACTCGTAAACGGCGCCAGCGAGGCGGTCCAGGTTCTCGCCATCTGACGCCTCCACTGCCGGCACACCATCACGCAGCCGGTCACCCATGACCTTGATCCACACGTCCGAGTCCGGCGACGGCTGTTGATGCGTCGTGGGCGGGATCCATAGGTCATCATCCGGCTCCTCGTCCTCTACCTGCCCGGCGGGCCTGACCGGACGTTCCGTCACCGCGATGACCGCTGCGACGAACACGACTTCCGCGGTTGCGGTCACTCCCACTGAGCTCAGTACGACGCCCAGCGCGGGCGCGAGCAAACACGGGAGCAGCAGCGTGCACAGTGTGTCGACCTCGGCATCGCGGCCTTCCTCTCCAGCAACGACGTCGGCTAGCCGGTCCACGAGGGTTCGTCGTTTGCCACTGTCCGCGATCGCTTCGCAGATAGCGGATAGTTCGGCGGTACCGGCTTTCGGAGCCACGACCTGAGTCATGTAGCCGGACGACAAGAGCTCGCTGAACAACTGTTTGGCTTCTGCACGCGAGAGCAACTGTTCGACGCAGCCCTCCATCGCAGCACTACCGCTCAGGTCGACCAGGAACCGCCTGGCGGACTCGCTCTCCAGCAGCGCGGCACAGAGCTCGACGAACCTCTTGTCCTTCACCATTTCGACGAGGAGCGATATGCCGTCATCGTCATCGGCCAGCAGACGTGCCAGCTCATGGCCTTCCTCGCCATGAGCGAGAGATCTGATGGCCGCCTCCGCCCCCTCGGCCGCGAACAGGTCGACGAAGACCTGAGCAGCCCACTTCCACTCTCTGTAGAGCAAGGCCAGGGCAAGGTCCCGGCCGCCTTCGGAACCCGCGATCCGGCTCCACAGCTTGCGCCCGGAAGTCGACGCTGCCAGGCCAGAGCTCAGCTGGTTCACCAGCTCACCCACGAGCAGAAAAGAACGGACAACGGAATCGCCGACACCGTCCCCGAGACGCAGCACCAGGTACTCACCGCGGTCGGTATCGGCCACCGCGTCGGCGAACGCCACGACGTTGAACCGCTTCAGGATCGTCTCTACGACGAGGTCCCCGCCATCCGTCTCGGAGAGGTGTTCCGCCAGCTCCTTGGCTCGGGGAAAGGTGACCGCCCGGTCGATCATCGCTCCCATGGAGCCGCGGTCGACCGACAGCGCTCGGAGGGCATATCCGAACCGCTGAGAAACAACAGATCTGCTCGGCACGCTCTGCGAGTGCGACCGGAGTTCGGCCATCTCGGCCGAATCCTCTTCTCGTCCACCGAGCTCGAACCTCGTCTGCAGCAGAGCACCCAAAGCTGCTCGCAGTGATGCCTTGCCCGGGACGTCGTCGGGAACGTACGTCAACGAAGACCGCATATGCTCCACGGCGTGGTCGAGATCGGACTCATGGCCGAGCGCGCTGAACCTCGCCTTATACAGCTCGGCCATGTTCACGTGGATCTCCGGGACCATCGGATGCACGTCGTAGAGCACGTCCAGCACGTCCGACGCGAAATCGACCGCGTGCTGTCCGAGCGACTCGTCCGCGCTCGGATGTGCGGCTACCAGGAATTCAGCGGCCAGAAAAGCGAAGTAGTGCCTGTCAAACTCCAGGCTGATGGGACCGCCGGACGATCGCATCATCAGCTTGGCTGCCTGTACCATCTCCGCGCTTCCCGCACCCGCCGACATGGCCTTCGCTCGGGACCAGTGAAGTCCTCCGGCCAGCTTGAGCAGTTCAAGAGAAAGTCCATCCGACAAGGAATCACTGCCGTAAATCGTCGACACCATCAGCTCAACGGCTTGCGGCTGTGTTATCGGGGTGGTGTCGCCCGACTCAAACTGCCTGATCCTGTGATTCAGCTCGGCGTCAGACTCGTCTTCCACGCAGACCTCCGAAACCTCGCAGTCAGTTCGCCACAATCGAATCTAGGCTACGAAGTACGTCTGAATTTAGGCAACTCTGGTTCGTTATCGAACCGAGCTGACATTCCCGCGATCGAGGAATATAACAATTCGCTATTACGGCAGCTGACCGCCGTTCGTAGCACGTCGCCTCATCCACAAGGACGAACCCCCTTCTGCCTTGCAGGACTAGCCCTGACGATGATCTCCGGTGGCGCCCGCCGATGCACTAGTACTCCAGCCGGACTTCGTGATGTCGCTGGTGGTCTGCCCGTAGACAGGTGCGGCCACCAGTTGATCATGGTCGGTTGTGTGGACTAACCCTGATCGGCTGGTGGCCGCCGGTCCCAGCGTAACCCTGACCGATGGGCGGTGATGTTCGAGGAGATGATCAGCCGGGTCGCCGGCCGGATCGCCCGGGTCGAACCCCGGCGACGACACCCCCGGCGGGATACAACACCTGCTGCGCAAAGCAGTCTGGGACGCCGAGGAGGTCCGCGACGACCTGCGTGACTACGTCACCGAACACCTCGGCGACACCGGCGCCGTGCTGGTCGTCGACGAAACCGGCGACCTCAAGAAAGGCGTCCACACCGTCGGAGTGCAATGCCAATACACCGGCACCGCGGGTCGCATCGAGAACGCCCAGGTCGCGGTCTACCTCACCTACGCCACCGACACCGGCCACGCCTTCATCGACCGGGCCCTCTACCTCCCGAAATCCTGGACCACCGATCCCGACCGCCGCGCGGGCGCCGGAATCCCCGACGACACCGCGTTCGCGACGAAACCCGCGCTGGCGACCACCATGATCGGGCGCGCCCTCGATGCCGGCGTCCGCGCGCAGTGGGTCGCCGGGGACGAGGTTTACGGAGCCGACCCCAGCCTCCGCAAGAACCTGGAAAGGCGCGGTGTCGGCTACGTTCTCGCCATCGGCCGCGACCGCCGGGTCAGCACGCCGGCAGGCGTGCTGCGCGCTGACGGTGTCGCCGCGAGGCTGCCCAAGCACGTCTGGCAACGCCTCTCCGCCGGCGCCGGGGCGAAGGGGAATCGCTACTACGACTGGGCTTTCGCCGACATCGACACCGACGACACCGACGGGCACCGGTGGCTGCTGATCCGCCGCCACCGCACCACCGGCGAGCTGGCGTTCTACCGCTGCTACGCACCCGAGCCCGTGCCGCTAAGGATCCTGGTTCACGTCGCGGGCCGCAGGTGGACGATCGAGGAATCCTTCCAGACCAGCAAAGGCCTCACCGGGCTTGATCAGCACCAGGTCCGACGGTGGACCTCCTGGCACCGCTGGACGGTCATGGCATTGCTCGCCCACGCCTTCCTCGCCGTTGTCACGTCCACCGAACGAAACCCCAAGTCCTCAACCGCCGGATGGATCTCATTGACTTGCAACGAAATCCACCACCTATTCACCACACTCATCAGCCGACCCGTTCTCGATACCGCGCACCGGATCCGCCGCTCAAGCTGGCGCAGACGCCACCAATACCACGCCCAGCAAGGCCACTACCAGCAACAATCAACCCACGAACCATGACCATCGCAAACTACGACTGGAGTACTAGGACGTACCGTTCTGACCGGTGCCGGCTGGAAGGTCACGCTCGACTCTCCCCGGAACTACCGTGAGATCGAAGTTGATCTGCGCGACAACGGCGGCCATGCGGTCACTCATACGGGCCACGTCGAGCTGGAGGACGGCACCGACTTCAGTACCGAAGACCTTCAGAACGTCATCCACGTCCTGCGGTATGTACTGAGCCTCGCTTGCGGCCGCTGGACCTCTCCCATTCTGCCGGTGGCCTACAACGACGCGGGCGAGCCAGTCTGGCCAGAATGGACGTCTCCGCTTGTCTCACCGTGGCGTCCCTCGCTTGGCCTTGTCGACGGCTTTCATCTCGATCAACTCCAGGCGCTTTTCGAACGCATAGCGACGGCTTGGGCGGATCCGCTGAAGCAGGAAGTCGTTCAGCGGGCCATCTACTACCTGATCGACGCGAACGATCCACATCCACTCGAACTTGCCGTCTCGTCGGCTCAGTCCGGACTGGAACTGCTGGCGTGGTCAGAGCTCGTCGAAGACCGCCACATCTATACCGCAAAGACCTATAAGCCGTTGAAAGCGCACGAGTCCATGCGCGAACTGCTTGCCCTGCACTCGATCAGCGAGAAGTTCCCGCCGGGACTCACCGAGCGCTCGTCGGTGGCTGCGAAGCTCACCGGCCTTTCAGCGGGTGATGGCCCCGAGGTATTCGCTCGCATGCGAAACGGGGTCATGCACCCGAGCCGGACGAAGCCGAAGTTCAGTACTGGTGAGTGGTACGACGCCTGGCGCCTGGCCAGGCATTACCTCCATCTCAGCATCCTCGGCTGCCAAGGCACCCACCGCGACCCGGCGGTGAAAGTGCACTTCACCGGAGAGATCGAGAAAGTTCCTTGGAACCCGTAAACCGGTGCCGCCAGAAGCCGTGGAGAGACTGTCGTCACCGTCTGCCAGGCCGTTCCAACCTCGGCGAAGCCAGCGTCACGTAGCAACGTGGTGGACCTGCGGGTCGAGCAGGGCAAGAGGTAGTCATTAATCAGTCAGCCTCCAGTTCCGAGACAGGATCTTCTAGAACGGCCAGGACCTTGCTGATGGCTTCATCACAGCTGTCGGCGCTGCTCAGCTCGAGGTGCACCTTGCGACCATCGGTTTCCTCTAGGTCCACTATCAAGTGAGTGCCTCGCGGTCGCTGCCCCAACCATGTAAAAACGGAACGTATCAGCACGGTCGCAGCGCCTCCACCGCTCAAAGCAATGCCCACAACATCAGAGATCCCACCCATCCGACCTGGCGGGACTGGTCCGGCAACGAGGTCGACATGGCCACGCACCTCCTCGATCCGCCTGAGCCAGTCCATGAGGCTTCGCGCATCCCGGTCTGAGCCACCGCAGCTGATCCGAGCTCGCATCGCCCTCGCTCCCAACACACTGGTAACCGCCAACTATCAGTCGCCTAGTAGGACGTCAGCGTTAGCACCGATGTAACACCGTCCCTGCCCTCGGACGACATTCCGCTCACATGGGTCACCAGGGCGGGAGTTCACAGAAGTGCCAGAACCAGACCTCCAACTATCGGCCGCGGTGCTCGTAGGAACAAGCGTATACGCGCATGAAACCTATTTACACAGCCTGCCGGCTGTAGACAACAACCTCACAGACCTCGCTACCGTCTTGACCGACCCCGCTATCTTCGGCCTTCAGGGTCCGCGGTGCGTGCCCATACGCAATGCGCCTGACGCCCTCTCGGTCGCCCGAGCCCTGCGGCAGTATGCGATGGCGACCGAGGACACCCTGGTCGTCTACTTCGCAGGCCATGGTCTACTTGCGCACAACAATGAGCTCTACCTCAGCCTCAGCGGCACCGATCCCGATGAACTGCAGACGAGCGCACTTCGCTACCAGCTTTTACGCGAGATCCTCGTCAACAGCCCCGCCAGGCACCGAATTCTCATACTGGACTGCTGCTTCAGTGGCCGCGCGACAGAGACGCTGAGCAACTCCCCCAGCCTCAACATCGCCGGAACGTACGTTCTGGCAGCGACGCCATCGACCGAAATGGCGCTAGCTCCACCAGGCCAGCGAAACACCGCCTTCACCGGCGCGCTACTACACCTTCTACGCAATGGAATCCCTCGCGGCCCCGACGAACTCACGCTCGGCCATATCTACAGCCACCTTTGGACAGCACTCAACGAGCAAGGGCTGCCGCTACCACAACATCTGGACACTGGACATACTCACAACGTGCCGATGTTCCACAACACAGCAGCTGGCGGCTGTGAAGGCGACCAAGCCATACATTTCCTCAACCCGTCTCCACACCACGATCAGACGAAGCCTCGACGGCTCTCCCGCGGCATGCGAATAGCACTGGCCATCACAGTTGTTGTAGCACTCGGCTCGGGCCTTATCTACTCGCTCGCTGAGCAGACTGACACACCTTCGCAGACACCAGCCGCAGCCACCTCGGCGCCGCCGGTAGCCGGCTCCTCCGCGCCCAACGCGGCCGAAGTCAGCCCGACACCGAGCCCCACGATAACCGCCGCCCCGAACAAGCAGGCACCTGATTCGACTCTTGTGGTGCGGCCAACGTGGCCGACCGCCCGCGTTTGCGACGGTGGAACCGCCGTCGCCATGCCCACCAAAGGGCCCTCGATAGAATCCTTCCCCGCCGGCGCCGCAGACATGCGCGAACAGGCCACAGCGAGCGGCGGAGCCTTCTACCTATCTGGATACATCTATCTTTTCTTATCTGCAATCTCGGGGAAAACAGTTGACATCCTCGATATCACACCGTCCTTCAAGCCTCCCACCCATGAGAAAGCCGCCTGGATCTATTCACCCCAAGGAGGTTGCGGCGGCCTGGGCAATCGAGTGTTCGACTTTGACCTGGACGCGAAGAAGCTTGTCGACAAGGGGGTTGTCAGCGGAGTCGACGGTTCTCTCGACCCAAATAACAACCCTGATGCCAAGCTCGTACGAGACGAGCCTCTCGGGCCAGGGTTCGGAGTGAGCCAAGATAAGCAGGGACTCATCCGAATCGATGCCCATGGCTGCAAAGCGAACTATACCTTCAGCCTTAACATCAGCTATGCGATCGCCGGCGAAACGACTGTCCACGTGCAGACGTTCGGTCCGTTCAGATCGAACGCTTCTTCTGGCGACGTTCCAGTCTACGCGCCAGCATCAACAGATGGGGAAAATTGGCAGTTCGTGAAGACTGGTATTGCTGAGCAGTACTACAAGTGCTGACTAACAGTCTTCAACGCAGAGGAAGCAAGTCAGGCGTTGCCGGCAGGGCCCCGGGCTGCTCACGATAATCACCACGCTGCGCCGAGCGAAGATCGACTATCTCGTACCCGCCGATGGCCTGTCACCGATCTTCCTCACCAAAGCCAGCAGATGCAGAATGGCCACCTCAGTCTCACAATGTGTAGCGCTCACTGTCGGCTTCACCATGTCGCCACTCAACTTCCGCTATTGTGCGCGAGCCTGTGCAATGCCTCCCGAGCAAGTTCGGCTTGGGTAATCCTCTGCCACGCGGGGTAGGCAGGCGGCATCGCATCCAAGGCAAGACGCAAGCGCCTGCGTCCTTTCGGATTGCACGATTCTCTCATGGCTCGGTGAGCCGATGCGTTGAGCGCGATCTTCGCCAAGACGGCGATATCGTCTCTATGACGGTCAGGCTCTCGGGTGTCAGCCACTGCCGCGGCCGCCTTGGCGACGAGCGCGCCCAATAGGTTCGGTCGCCCTACATGACCGTTTCTGCCGCGGACGGTCGCCGGGATTCGTTCAGCTCTGTTCGCTCGGCGACGGGGATGCCGCCGAGCACTGGGCCGACATCATCGACCGGATCCCATGGCACAAGGCGGCTCAGGATCGCGTGCCCTACGAGCAGAGGCCAGCCGAGGGCTGCGATACACGGGAACACATTCGGCACGCTAGAACCGCCCGACGCTCCAGCCGAGCTGCAGCCAGGAAGAAACATGACATCTGCTCCGGGGACGGTCCGATATACGGTTCAAAGTTGGACGAACCGGCCGACATCACCTACGTCACCCAGCAGGCGGGCAGCGTGGGATAGGCCGATTCCGGACAGCTACAGCATTGGCTGCCGGCGGACGCGCCCAGCTCATCCAGTTCGATGTCTGCTGTCTTGGCTACCTGCGCTTCCAGGACCGCCGCGTCGCCGACTTGCAGACCAAACTCGGTGATCCGACCGGCGGCTAGCCTGTAACGAGGCTGCCGCACCCACCGACTTTGACTAGCCGGGAGCCGTCCAGCCGCCGTCCGTCCCATGCTGCGCCACCGACGTAGCTGTCCGATAAAGGAGGTCGCATGGCTGCAGATTGTGAGCTTTCATGCGGAGTCTTAGCCATCGGGCGCTGCCACCAGTGCGGCAGAGCTTTCTGCCAGTCACATCAAGCCAGGAACACTCTGGTTACATACGTAGACCTTTGCACTGCATGTCACGTACCTCGTTATCCGCCAGGAACTGGAGATCTCAAAGACGAGACAACCCTTTCTCAATTCTCTGCCGACAGCGCACGTGAGCGCCTCCTAAAGGCCGCTATCCCGATGGACAAGCTGTACACGACTACCATTGTTTGGGAGAAACGCCGGTTCCGCGACGACCGACGTATCGAACGTCACACCATGGTCGACGGGTGGCTGCTAGGACAACTCCCCATTTGGCATTCGTTCGAACCGGGACGGCATGAAAGTGCGGTAAAGGCCGTTACCTACACGGCACTTCTCGCCGAGGGGAACAGCTTGACAAATGGCCTATCGCGAGTAACACAGGTGGACATTGAAGGCAAGTATCTGATTAATGGGTCCGGGTATCTCGCAGGGCTGTGGGAGGGGCACGCGGCGGCCGCCTTGGAAGCCCTGTTGAGCGGACGAGAATGAACACCGGCTCACTGCACTTGCTGAGCAGTCGGACCGCAACGCCTCGCGCACCCTCGAAGCTCGGTGAGGACTATCGACCACCTCGCCTGTGCGACCAGCAAGGATCCGCTCTCCAACCCTGATCAAGTTTGGAGAACGGCGGAGGCATACCTCAGGATCACAGGTGTCGCACTCGGCCGATGGTCTGAGCGCCCACGCACGGCTAAGTGATCAGCTCGCGCTGCCGCCAGCAGCGTTGATGCCGGTACCTCGCCACTGCGTCCACGACCGCGGGATCTCGCCGACCAGACATGGGGTTGGCCGCCCTTCTCCGGCTCTAGAGCTCTTGACGCCGCCACCCTGGCTTCCGAGCGCGCGGAGGCTCATGCGTCATTCCTGTTCGCCTCCTCTAATACTCGCGTTCGGCCTGCAGATACAACCTGTCTCCTTGTTCAGTCGGATGCGCCCAGGTTAGGGCCGAGCCACTGGCTTTCCTGCGAGTGGTCGGTGTAGTCAACCCCGTACGGGTGGGGCTTGAAGGCGGGGATGAAGTAGGTGGCGTGCGAGCCCTTGACGGGATCCGGCAGTGGCTCGGCGTCCCTCAGCTTCTCGAACTCGGACACGACGGCAGCAGGGAGACTACCACGGGCTAGGTGGTGACGTGCGAGCCTGCCGACCACTTCTCTTGCCAGTCGGCCGCTGTCGATGTCGCTGGACAGGACCAGAACCAGGCGGTTGAAGTACGTCAGGTCCTCGGACATGTCCTGCTGTGTCGAGAGAACCAGTTCGCAGTCATTAAGGATGCTCTGTTTCGGCCGATACCCAACGGAACTGATCCACGGGTACCGGAGATGCCCCGCGAAACGCCTGCCGTCCTTGAGTGGCTTGTCCGCCAAGAGAATCAGCCGCATGTCGGTGACGAACAGCCTCACCCCGGAAACCCGCCACTCCGTCTCTGTACGCGTGGTCAGCCGCACCACGTCGAAGGTGTCGATCTCCCACGAGGCGCCGCGCACGGCGACACGTGCGGCAACCTGCCCGTCCGCGGCATGGAGTTCGACGCCGCCGTCCGGCAGCACGTTCGGGGAGAGCCGGTCGCCGTTTCCCTGTTGGTCGTGGGTGTGTCGAGCGAGCATCCGGAACTGGTCGTGGAACGCGCGTGGCTCGGGGAGCATCGCGTCGAGGGATTGCGCCGCGGGCGGCTCGGCCGCGGGCGGCTCGGCCGCGGGCGGCTCGGCGGAGGGGACCACCCGCTCCGCGGCACGGACGAACGGCTGGACGTTCGCGCCATGGGTCATGGCGGCACCCAGGCCGACGTAGGCGTAGGCGAGGAAGACCGCGGGCATCGACCCTTCTCCGGTCTCCCACCTCCGCAGCTCGGCCATTTGTGCCGCGCGCAGGGCCCAGGCCGGCTCGATGTTGTGCCGCATGGCTTCTACAAGCGCGAGGTCGATGCGCTTGGTGTGCGGGGAGTCGATCACGGCGAACAGCGTGCACAGCACGTGGTGCGCACCGCCGTAGACGGCTGCGGCGCCGAGGCCGAGCCATTCGGGCGCGTCCATGAGCGAGCTCAACTGCCCCTGCTCGCCGTATACCCCCAGACTGGCGCAGCCAGCCAGGATCACCCTGTCTGGCATCCGGTAGAGAGGCCGATCGTCGAGGTCGGTCTGGTAGAAGTCGCGGAGGCCGAAGCGTTCCCGCCCGGAGAGACGGAACCCGGCACTGCCGGGTTCTCCATCGGTTGGCGGGTCGACGTGTCCAGCCAGGAACAGCACCCCCTCACCTGCCCGGCGGCGCGTGAGCAGTGCGGCCAAGTCTGCTTTGCTGACCGGTCCGGTGACGGTCTCCGCGTTCGGTGGTATGGCACTCGCCGCGTGGGGCAGGTCTTGGAACCAGAGATCGTCCGGTGGCTCGTGTGGCGCCAGGATCGCTAGCACGCGGTTGGTGCCGACTCTCGCGCCGCGGTCCTCGCCGTGGGCCACCTGCCGCCGGTGCGCGAGGAGGGCGACCGACGGTATATGGCATACCGCGGCCACGTCCGCGACTCGCAGTAGCGGGCTGATCCGCAGTGCCCACACGGGCACCACCATCAGCGAGGCGGTCGGTGCGACCGACAGCGGCACTGGCGGGCCTTCTGCGCTCAACGCGTTGGCGAGGACCGAGGGGATCAGCGCGGAGCCGAGGTGGTCCAGGATTCGGGTCAGCGCCTGTGCTGCCGTCGCTGTGCCGTCGTCCACCGGCTCGGCGGGGTGTTCCGCCACGAGTGCGGTGCCGGGGAGCCTGGTCCTCACAGGCTCGGCGTCGGGTAGCTCGATGGGCAGGTGACGGACCAGGTCACGGAACGCCTCGGCGAACGGACTGTAGGGCTGGCGGTTGGCCGTCCACTCGCCCTGGGGGCTGCGCACCGCGTGATAGATCCAGTCATCGACGCGGGCGAAGCTCCAGTACCAACCGCCAGGTGCCATGGTGGTCAACTCGTGGTCCAGGTCGACTGCGGTGGCCGGGTCGCCCCCTACCCAGGCCGCCTGGTCGACGAGGATCGTGGCCTCGGTGCGCAGTGGGTCGGTCAGGGTGGGATCGCCGCCGGTCTCCCCGACCGTGACGCCGGTGCTGACCCGCGCGTCGTCGTGTTCGAACCAGCCGGCCGTCGAGCTAGGGAGCACCTGGTGGGCCGACGACTCATCACTGGCAGCCTCGGTCGTCTCGCCGGCAACGCCGCCAGGCAGCCTCGTAGTGGTGACGAGCGAGTCGAACACTGACCGCAGGCGGTTGCCCGCCACGCCGGCCTCGACTGGGACTGCCTGGGCCCGCACGGTTTCCAGCAGCTCGGCGACCAGTGCGGCATCACGATCCGTCGCGAGCTCCAGCGCGAGCGCGTAGGTGTGCACGTGTGCCGCGACCCAGCGGGCACGCCACCGGCTTGTCGGCAGCTGGTAGCGGACGCGTTGGACGATGTTGAGGCTCTCCAGCGCGTTGCCCATTGCGGCGTCGGTTAGGGCGGCCGCAGCCTGGACGTGGGCGAGGACAGCGTAGGCCTGTGCCTCCAGCACCGGTTCCGCAGCTCTGCTGAGGTGTCGCAGGGCATCGTCCATGAGTGTGCCCGCGTGGTGGTACCGCTGACGCTTGCCCTCGTCGTCCACACTCATCGTGTCGGGATACCGGTGGGGGTTCTCGATGATGTCGAGGTAGAGGGTCGCGAGGAGCAGGGTCCGCGCCGCGTAGTCGGCCACCCGGTCGCCGATCGGGACCAGCCCGGCGTCGTACTCCCGTTGCCGCGTCAGGTGTTCGACGACACCGACCGCGTTGCCGGCCTCGTTCATCAGGCGCAGCAGGTACATCTCCGTCTTATCCAGCAACGGCAGGTCGCCGTCGCGAACCGCGGCGACGCGGACCCGGTAGAGCCGCCGCAGCCCTGCAAGGCAGCGTTCGGTGTCCGCCAGGTCGAAGGTCAGGGCCTCGATCATCCGGAGGTCGGCCTGGGTGGCCCAGTACCTGGCCCGTGGTCGGCCGTCGAGCAGGTGAAATGCCTCTTTCCACCGTGCCTGCGCAGCGTCGGGTTGCCCGGCCTCGAGCAGCACGTCCCCGGACTGCAGCGCACACCACCCGCGAATCTCGGCCGGCGCGTTGACGGCCAGGTCGCGTGCCTCCTCGGAGAGCTTCATCGCCTCCTGGAACGCCAACCGGCCCACCGCCCCCAACGCCTGGCACTGCACCAGGACAGGCCGCAGCTCCGCTGCCACGCCCCCGTGCGCCGCGTCGTCGACGAAAATCCCAGCCCGCGCCCGGTCGTCGTGCGTAGCCTTGTCGACCGCCAGCAACACCGAAGAGGCAGTACGGTCCCACATCGCGCGCAACAGAAACCCTCTGCCGAGGAACCGCACCGGGCTCGTCAACACCTTGCGGGACAACAGCCCCGTGGTCAGCGTCGGCAGGGCGAGGCGGACCTGGAGCATCAGCAGCACCATGGGCGCCCACAACAGCGCCAGAGAGGTCCGTTCAAGGGCCAGAACCGCCAACGCGACCGTCAGCAGAGGCACCGCGAACCGGGCGCGCCAGCCGGTCGCGAGCCACGCCGTCGCGCCGAACACCGCCACCACCCAGCCGGGGACCACCATGAGCAGGCTCATCGCGACGGCCAACGCCGCCGTCGCGAGCCGCGTGGCCAGCACCGGCCACAGCTGAGTGCGGTCGAGGACCGTGATCATGTCGCACTCGTGCAGGCCGATGTGACCATCACGGGTCCGGTGCGTCCGCGTCAGCCGCAACGACGGGACGAGCCGCGTGAGCCCGCGCAGCCGCATGCCGAACCCTGCGCCGGGCATGATCATGCCGGACAGCGGAATGACGTAGTCGAGCACAACCTCGTCGGCCGCCCGCTCGTTACGCTCGCGCAGCCACTCCCGCAGCTCCGGCTCGGACACAGGGCGGAACGGGTCGAAGGTGGAAACCGTCATCGCGTGCTCAGCTCCCGCCGTAGTTTCAGCATCGTGAAGAAGCGACCGGCCTTCGCGTTGACGCGGTGGTCGGCTCGGACGTCCTTCTCGGACAGGAGTGGGTCGGCCGACTCGCCACGCACCTCGAGCAGCCCCAGCCTGCCCTCCACGATGTCGAGCACGCGGTGCGGCACGGCGAGAACGGCAAGCCACCACGGCAGCCCGAGCGGCACCGACACCATGACCAGGGCCACGTCGACCACGACTCTGGCCACGACGGGTAGCAGTGCCCGTCTGCCGAACTGGCCAGCCAACCACAACAGCGCCCACCACGTGACCGTGAGCGCGGCGTGCGCGATCGCGACCAGCATGAGCGACGACACGACACTCAGCGCGATGAGCGTGGCCACGTGCAGCTGTGTGATGTGAAACTGGATCCGGGCACTCAGCCCGGCCGTGTTCGCAGTCTGCGAGCGGAGCCCGAAATGTCGCGCTTTGCTCGGCCCAGCGTCCGCCTTGCGTCGCACGGTGAACTGGTAGGGCAGTGGCCGGTCCCGGCGGCGCGGCGACAGGATTGGTCCTCGGTCGCTGGGCTGCCGGTCCGCAGGCGACACCCGGTGCCGCACGGTGATCGCGGCCCGAACGGCGTCCCGCAGTGTGACGCCGGCAATCGCCAGTTTGGCCGGCTCCTGCTCCGCACACGCCAGCAGCAGGTGCGCGGTGTCGGCGGTATGGTCGCCGGTCCGAGTCGCCCAGTACGCCAGCCGCTCCAGCACAGCCGCTGCTTCGGACGTCCATTCTGTGTCGGACTCCGCTGCGTTAACGAAGGCCTCCGCCACCTGCTGGTAGGTCTCGTCGGTGAAGAAGTGGTGCGCGCCCAACTGCTTCATCACCAGTCGCGACCGGCAATCCTCGTCATCGTTGAAGGCGGCGGCGAGTAACAGGTGTTCCACTTCGACCGGGTCACCGCCCGCCATGGCCGCTGCGGCAGCCATGCACCGGGTGAGGCAGGCGGTTTGCGTGTCCCTGTCGGTCATACCGCGACCCGATCGCCCCACACGACGGGGGCCAGTTCCAAGTCGAGCTCTCGCTCCCCGCCGCGGATCTCCAGCTCGCGGCCGCCCAGCAGCTTGCGCCGCATACACGCGGCGCGGAACAGCGGAGTCGCGCCGTCCGGTGTCATCACGCTCGCAGCCAGACCGGACTTCGCGGTCACCACGAAGTTCCCAGCGGCCTTCGCAAGCGGCAACGGCGTACCGAGACCGTCCGCGTCCAACGCGAGCTCCACCCGCGCCCCGCTGTCCTTCGAAACAAGGACCATTGTCGGCCCGGTCGACACCAGGCTGGTTACGACCACATAGTTCGGTCGCCAGGTCCTGTTGTGACACAACGGCAACAGCGCTGATTCCAACCCCGCCACGTTGTCAATCGACTGCTCGGTGCATTCGCGCCCCTGGAAGAACGTCGCTCCCTCCCGAGAGAAGGTGATCAACAACGAGGCCATGGGCATGCTCCGGGTCACACCGACCGCGCCATCGGCTACCAGGCTGACCGCGCCGCTGGATGTGTACTCCACGTCGGCACGGGCGCTGGCCGATGAGATCCGGAACGAGACCCCGAGATCAGCCAGCGTGGTTCTCTTGTCGAAACGATGCCCAGTGAACGTGCCGACATCACCAAGTGCCAGAGGAACTGACGGCAGCCACACCGCGAAGTAGCCGTATTTGTCGTACATCTCGCGCGTGTACGCCTCGTGGATCGCCATGGTTCTTTGCATCGGACCGTGCGACAGAACAGTTACGTACGGGGAAGCGATATTGTACGTCCGTGACCTGAACGTTTCTGTCAGCGACATCCGACTACTTCCTTCAGGTGGAACGAAAATCAGCCACATCAACGGCACTCCGTACCCACTACACGACCAACCACGGCGTATAGATCCATCTGTCAACGGCGGGCATCCTCAGAGGATGCAGAGTCGAGGAGAAGGGTCGGTCATGATGCACACCTGCGGGCTGGGATCTGTCATCTCGATGGCTAGTCCGGTGAAGGCACCAGCCTCAGCGACGCCGAACGCTCCCGCCTCCACACCCTCCTCGAACCCCTGGCCCGGCCGCAGCACCCATTCGCCGAAGACCCGCCGCGCGCCAACGTCACCCGGGCTCGCTGGGTGGACCCGGTGCTCGTCGGCGAGGTCGTCTACCGGCAGTTCACCCGCACCGGCGGCCGCCTCCGCCACACCGTCTGGCGAGGACTGCGGGACGACAAACCTGGATCCACCGGTGTGCTTGTCGGGTGATCTTGATGGTGGTTGTTGATCATGTGTTTGGTTGGTGGTCGTGGTGGATCACCGGTCGTCGCA
>NZ_JBVILA010000055.1:0-17462 GCF_055580625.1 Amycolatopsis sp. NPDC031561
CCCCCCCCCCCCCCCCCCCCCCCCCCCCCCCCCCCCCCCCCCCCCCCCCCCCCCCCCCCCCCCCCCCCCCCCCCCCCCCCCCCCCCCCCCCCCCGGCGCCCTGCCCGTCCCTCTTCCTCCACTGGAGAACACCATGGCCATCCTGACCGCCGCCGTCGTGCTCGTCGGTCTCCTTTGCGTGCTGGATCTGCTGCTCAGCTTCGGCATCATCCGGAGGCTGCGCGAGCAGAACGAAACCCTGAAGAACGTGCAACAGCAACGGGCCGCCATCGACCCGGAAATCGCGCTCCCCGCGGGTGCCAGCATCGGCACCTTCACGGCCGCCACGGTCGGCGGGGCCGATCTGTCCAATGCGGACATCGACGGCACTCGCGCGCTCGTCGGCTTCTTCGCGCCGGCGTGCGAGCCCTGCAAGGAGCGGATGCCCCAGTTCATCGAGTACGCCACCCGGTTCGACGGCAAGGTGATCGCGATCGCCTCCGGGACAGAAGAGGAGACGGCGGACATGGTGGTCCGGCTCGGCGAAGTCGCCGACGTGATCCGCGAGGCCGACGGCGGTGTCGTGCACCAGGCCTTCGGTGCCTCCGGATATCCCGCGCTGTGCCTGGTCGACGGCGACCGGACCGTACTGGCCAGCGGGTGGGAGATGTCGGCACTGCCGGTGCCGGCCGCACTGTGAACACCTCGCTCGGCGCCCGCCGGGTCCTGAGCCTGCTGACGGCGGCGGTCCGCCTCACCCGGCAGGCCGCCCCGGTGGGCACGCCGCTGTACATGGTGCTTTCGCTGCTCGGCGGTGTCGTGCCGCTCGCGACCGCGTGGAGCACCAAGGTCCTGCTCGACGGGCTGGCGGCGGGCGAGGCCTGGCTGTCGCTGCTCCCGTGGGCGGTCGCGCTGGCTGTCGCCGGGCTGCTGGCGGGACTGCTCCCGGTCGTGACCGAGTACCTGAAGCAGCGGCTGGACCGCTCGGTCGCCGTCGTGACGATGGACCGGCTCTACCGCGCCATGGGGAGGCTGGCCGGGATCGCGAGGATGGAGGACCCGCGCTTCCGCGACAAACTCCGTCTCGCCCAGCAGACCGGCCGCAGCGGGCCCGGCCAGCTGGTCGACGACGGGCTCGGTTCGCTCCAGTCGGTGATCACGCTGGCCGGATTCCTCGGGACCTTGCTCGTGATCAACCCGGGGATGGCGGCGATCGTGCTGGCCGCGGCCGTGCCGGCTTTGCTCGCCCATCTGCGGCTGAGCCGGGCGCGGGCGCGGGTGATGTGGTCGATCGCGCCCACCGAACGACGCGAAGTGTTCTACGCCGATCTGCTGGCGAGCCTGGACGCCGCGAAGGAACTGCGGCTGCTGGGACTCGGCGACCTCTTCCGGCGGCGGATGCTCGTCGAGCTCACCGCCGCGCACGCCGTCGTCGAAGGTCAGGACCGCCGCGACGCGCGGATGCAGGGCCTGCTGGCCGGGCTGACCGCGGCGGTCTCGGCCGGTGGCCTGATCTGGGCGGTGTGGCTGGCCGCCACCGGCAAGCTCTCGCTCGGCGACATCGCCATCTTCGTGGCGTCGGTCGGCGGGGTGCAGTCCGCTTTGCAGAGCCTCGTTTCCCGGCTGGCGTCGGCGCATCATTCGACGCTGCTGTTCGACCACTACGAGGAGATCGAGTCGCAGGGACCGGACCTCGCCATCCCGGCCGAACCCCGGCAGCTGCCGGGGCTGCGTTCGGGTATCGAGCTGCGCGACGTCTGGTTCCGCTACGCCGAAGACCAGCCCTGGGTGCTGCGCGGGGTGAACCTGACCATCCCGCACGGACGGTCGCTGGCACTGGTCGGGCTGAACGGTGCCGGGAAGTCGACGATGGTCAAGCTGCTGTGCCGGTTCTACGACCCGGAGCGCGGCGCGATCCTCTGGGACGGTGTGGATCTGCGCGACGTTCCGGTCGAGGATCTGCGCGCGCGGATCGGCGCGGTCTTCCAGGACTACATGTGTTACGACCTCACCGCCGCGGAGAACATCGGTCTCGGTGACGTGTCCTGTCTGGAGGATCGCGAGCGCGTGACCGCGGCGGCGCAACGCGCTGGTGCCCACGACATCGTGGCCGGGCTTCCGCGCGGTTACGACACTTTGCTGTCCAGGATGTTCTTCGACGAAGCGGATCGCGAGGACCCGGAGACCGGTGTCCTGCTCTCGGGCGGCCAGTGGCAGCGGCTCGCGCTGGCGCGGGCGTTCCTGCGGGACCGGCGGGATCTCATGATCCTGGACGAACCGAGTTCGGGCCTCGACGCGGAGGCCGAGCACGAGGTGCACAGCAGTCTCCGGCGGCATCGGGAAGGCGCGACCAGCGTGCTGATCTCGCACCGCCTCGGCGCGGTCCGGGACGCCGCCGTGATCGCTGTCCTCGCCGAGGGCCGGGTCGCGGAACTCGGCTCGCACGACGAACTGATCGCTTCGGGCGGGAAGTACGCGCGGCTGTTCCGCCTCCAGGCTTCGGGCTACGACGAGGTGGTGTCCCGATGACGTATGTGGTGCTCGCGGCGGTCATGGTGGTGGTCGCCGTCGTCGGGTGGCTGGTCACGCTGCGCCGACGGCTGATCGTGGTGACCGTACGCGGGGTGAGCATGGAGCCCACCTACTTCTCCGGCGACAGGCTGCTGGTGCGGCGATCGCGGCTGGAGCGGGTGCGCACCGGGCAGGTCGTCGTCGTGCAGGGCGGGCCGGGCAAACCCGGCGATCCCACCGCCGGACGACTGGTGAAACGCGCGGTCGCGGTGCCGGGCGACCCGGTGCCGTCGCAGATCCCGGTACCCGGCACGGTCGTCCCGGCGGGGAATCTGCTGGTGCTCGGGGACAACCCCGCGCGCAGCAACGATTCCCGGCGGCTCGGCTACATCCCGGAGGACGCGCTGATCGGCGTCGTGCTCCGGCCGATCGGTCAGAGGTGAGTCATGACGTACGTCGCCGTGTTCGCGATGGTCCTTTGTGGACTTGTCCTGCTGGTGTCCGCGGTCAGCAAGGTCCGGGGTAGAGCCGCCTACGCGGAGTTCGTGGCGTCGGTGCCCGCGTTCGGGATCCCGGCGCGCTGGACGCGGCCGTTCGCCGGGGCGACCCTGGCGGCGGAGTTCGCGATCGCGGCTTCGCTGCTGCCCGCCGCCGCTCTGCCCGCGACCGGCGCCGGCCGATGGCCCGCGCTGACCGGGCTGGTACTCGCGGCCGGGCTGTTCGGGGTGCTGACCGTGGCGGTGTGGCGGGCGGTGGCGCGCCGGACCGGTGCGGTGTGCCGCTGTTTCGGTCCGGCGCGCACGGTGCTCGCACCCCGGCACGTGGTGCGCAACGCGCTCCTGCTGCTGGTCGCGCTGGCCGGTGCCGCCGCGATGCCCGGTGCGGACGGCGCGGATCCGGCGGCCGTTGCCCTCGCCGCCGCCGTGGGCGCGGTGGGCGCGGTGGCGGTGGTGCGGTTCGAGGATCTGGCTGAGTTGTTCGCGGGGCCGGTCCCGGACGCGCGGTGAGGCTCAGGCCGCGAAGACCTGCGAGTCGTCGGCGAACGCCTTGAACTCCAAAGCGTTGCCCGCCGGGTCCAGCAGGAACATCGTCCACTGTTCGCCGGTCTGGCCTTCGAACCGGACGTAGGGCTCGATGACGAACGTGGTGTTCGCGGCGCGCAGCCGGTCCGCGAGCTTCCCGAACTCCGGCACGGTGAGGATCAGGCCGAAGTGGGGGACGGGCACGTCGTGGCCGTCGACCGGGTTGTGGATCCGCTGCGGCCGCTCCGGGGCGACATGCGTGACGAACTGGTGCCCGTGGAGGTTCCAGTCGATCCAGGTGTCGGAGCTGCGGCCTTGTTCGAGACCGAGGACTTCGCCGTAGAAGGTGCGCGCGGCGTTGAGGTCGTCGACCGGCATGGCGAGGTGGAAGCGCGGGATGGGGGAGTCGAGGATAGTCATGTCTGAATGTTAACATTAGGACAAGACGGCTGCCGCTACGATCGGGCCTTCCGAGGGAGGATGACGATGAGCGAACCCGGCCGGGTGGTGCCCGCCCGCCGCAGAGGGCTGGCGGACGAGGTCGCCGACAGGGTCAGGGACGCCATTTTCGGCGGCGCCTACCCGCCCGGCGCGCAGCTGCGCGAGGTGGAGCTCTCGGAAGCGCTGGGCGTCAGCCGCGGTCCGGTGCGCGAGGCGCTGCTCAAACTGGAGCGCGAGGGGCTGGTCCGTAGCGAATGGCATCGCGGCGCCCTCGTCACGACGCTGTCCGATGTGGACGTCGCCGAACTCGACAGCCTCCGTTCGGCGCTGGAACAGCTGGCCGTGCGGCTGGTGGTCGCTTCCGCGCCGGACGCGGACCTGGACGCGATCGACGAGGTCGTCGAGCGGATGGACCGGGCGCGCGACGAGCACGAGATGGTGCGCTGCGACATCGACTTCCACGACGCGGTCTACGCGGCTTCCGGGCATCGGCGGCTCATCGAGGCGTGGCAGGCCATCCGGTCGCAGGTGCACCTGTTCCTGCTGACCCGGATCGGCGTGAACGCCGAGGGTTACCTCGCGAGCATCCCGGCGGAGCATCGGCTGCTGGCGTCGGCTCTTCGCGCGCGCGACGGTGAGAAGGCCCTCGAACTCTTCGCCGCGCACCGCGGGCAGGCTCTCGACGTGCTCACCGGGAAGTGAAGGTCATGGCGCGGGGTGGCCCGCGTCTGCCATGATCGCTCACGAGAAGCGGGGCTGACCTGGTAATCGCTCACGGGCGATCGCTCGGCACGAATTGACGGCAAGGGACTTGACGGCGAGGTTTGTCAGGGCTTAACTCAAGCCCTGAAATAAGGCGTGTCCCGTGTCACAGGCGCGGATGCGACTTGGCCACTCACCCCGAGGACCATCGATGCGAATCGGAAAGATCGCTCCCGCGCTCGTGCTGGCGCTGGCGGCCGCCGCCACGACGGCGTGCGGCGGCGGCGACACGTCGTCCAGTGCCCCCAAGGAGCTCGTGTACTGGGCCTCCAACCAGGGCACCAGTCTCGACAACGACAAGGCGGTCCTGCAGCCCGAACTCGACAAGTTCGAGAAGGCTTCCGGGATCAAGGTCAAGCTCGAGGTCGTCCCGTGGACGGATCTGCTCAACCGGATCCTCGCGGCCACGACCTCCGGCAAGGGACCGGACGTGCTCAACATCGGCAACACCTGGTCGGCCTCGCTCCAGGCGACCGGAGCGTTCCTGCCGTTCGATGACGCCGCGCTGGAGAAGGTCGGTGGCAAGTCGCGCTTCGTCGGCCCGTCGCTGGCGGCCACCGGGGCGAGCGGCCAGCCGCCGGTCGGCGTACCGCTCTACGGCCAGGCGTACGGCCTCTACTACAACAAGAAGCTCTTCGCCGAGGCCGGCATCACCAAGCCGCCGGCCACCTGGGAAGAACTCGTCGAGGACGGCAAGAAGCTCACCAAACCCGACAAGGACCAGTGGGGCCTGTCGCTCCAGGCGGGCCAGGTCACCGAGAACAGCCACCACGCGGCGATCCTCGGAGCCCAGCAGGGCGCGCAGTTCTTCACCCCCGAGGGCAAGCCGCAACTGGCCTCGGACCCGTCGGTCGCGGCCGTGCGGCAGTTCGTCGACCTGATGCAGAAGGACAAGATCGTCAACCCGTCCAACGCCGAGTACGCCGACACCGCCAAGTCCCTCAAGGACCTGTCGGACGGCAAGGCCGCGATGTTCATGAACCAGGCCTCCGCCGGCTCGTTCAAGAACATCGGGATGGACATGGCCAACCTCGGTGTCGCGCCGATCCCGCTGCCCGCCGCCGCGCCGCCGAACGGCCGGAAGGTCACCAGCTTCGTCGCGGGGATCAACATGTCGGTGTTCAAGAACACCAAGAACCCCGACGCCGCACTGGACTTCGTGAAGTTCATGGTCTCGGCGCCGGAGCAGGCACTGCTCAACAAGACCTACGGGTCGCTGCCGACCGTCCAGGACGCCTACAGCGACGCGGCGTTCCAGACCGAGGACGTCAAGGTCTTCCAGAGCGTGCTCGCGAACTCGGCCGAGCCGATGCCGCAGGTCCCGCAGGAGTCGCAGTTCGAAACCCTGATCGGCACCGCGATGAAGGCGATGTTCGCCGACGTCGCCGCGGGCAAACCGGTCGACGGCGCCAAGATCCGGGACCAGCTGAACCAGGCGGACCAGCAGATCGCGGCCGGTAGTTGATGCCGACCGCTCTCGACGACGCCCCGGCCGTGAAAGCGGCCGGGGCGCCAGGACCCGGGCGCGTCCGGCGCAAGCGGCGCCGGGTCGCGCTGCCGTATCTGCTCCTGCTCCCCGCGATCCTGCTCGAACTGCTCGTCCATCTGATCCCGATGATCGCCGGGCTCGTGATGAGCTTCTTCAAGCTGACGCAGTTCTACATCCGGGACTTCTCGTCCGCCCCGGCGGCGGGACTGGACAACTACAAGTTCGTCCTGGACTTCAACTCCGCGGCGGGGAAGTCGCTGCTCGGCTCGTTCTGGATCAGCGTCCTCTACACCGTCCTCTCGGTCGGGTTCTGCTGGCTCTTCGGGACCTCGGCCGCCGTGCTGATGCAGAAGAACTTCCGGGGCCGCGGCGTGCTCCGCACCCTGTTCCTGGTGCCCTACGCGCTGCCGATGTACGCCGCGGTGATCACCTGGTCGTTCATGTTCCAGCGCGACACCGGCCTGGTGAACAGCCTGCTGGGCACCGATTCCTTCTGGCTCATCGGGGACAACAGCTTCTGGTCGCTGGTGGTCGTTTCGGTCTGGCGCAATTGGCCTTTCGCGTTCCTGATCGTGATGGCCGGGCTGCAGAACATCCCCGGCGAACTGTACGAGGCGGCGGCGATCGACGGCGCGGGCTGGTGGCGGCAGTTCCAGGCGATCACCCAGCCGATGCTGCGCCCGGTCAACCAGGTTCTCCTGCTGGTGCTGTTCCTGTGGACCTTCAACGACTTCAACACGCCGTATGTCCTTTTCGGAGCGTCCGCGCCGAAGGAGGCGTCGTTGATCTCGATCCACATCTACCAGAGCTCCTTCGTGACCTGGAACTTCGGCCTCGGCTCGGCGATGTCGGTGCTGTTGCTGCTGTTCCTCCTGATCGTCAGCACCGTCTACCTGGGACTGACCGCGCGGAGGAGGAACGCCGTTGTCTGAGCCTCGCTGGCTCCCGTGGGCCCGCCGATTCGTCCTCGGCTTCCTCGCCCTGTTCACCCTGGTGCCGCTCTACGCGATGGTTTCGTCGTCGCTCAAGCCGCTGGGGGACGTGCAGGGCAAGTGGGAATGGTTCCCGTCGACGGTGACCATCCAGCCGTTCTTCGACATCTGGGAGACCATCCCGCTCGCCGAGTACTTCGTGAACAGCCTGATCATCTCCGGTTCGGCGGCGATCCTCTCGGTGGTGATCGCGATCTTCGCCGCCTACGCCCTGAGCCGTTTCCGTTTCCGTGGCAAGAACTTCTTCAAGATGACCGTATTGTCCACGCAGATGTTCCCCGGCATCCTGTTCCTGCTGCCGCTGTTCCTCATCTTCGTCAACATCGGCAACACCACCGGCATCGTCCTGTACGGCTCCCGGCTCGGGCTGATCATCACCTACCTGACCTTCTCGCTGCCGTTCGCCATCTGGATGCTCGCCGGCTACATCGACTCGATCCCGAAGGAACTCGACGAGGCCGCGATGGTCGACGGCACCGGGCCGCTCGGCGCGCTGATCCGGGTGGTCATCCCGGCCGCCACCCCGGGCATCGTCGCGGTGGGGATCTACTCGTTCATGACGGCCTGGGGCGAGGTCCTGTTCGCGTCGGTGATGACCGACTCGGGCACGCGGACCCTCGCCGTCGGGCTCCAGGAGTACTCCACCCAGGTCCAGGTGTACTGGAACCAGGTCATGGCCGCCTCCTTGATCGTGTCCGTCCCGGTCGTCGCCGGATTCCTGCTGCTGCAGCGCTATCTCGTCGCCGGTCTCACCGCCGGCGCCGTCAAATGACTCGCATCGCCGAAGAGAGGTCTGCCTTGAATCTGCACCTGCCCGCCGATTTCCTGTGGGGTGCGGCCACCGCCTCGTACCAGGTCGAGGGTGCCGTCGACGCCGACGGCCGCCTCCCGTCCATCTGGGACGACTTCGTCCGGGTCCCGGGTGCCGTCGTGAACGGCGACACCGCCGACGTCGCCTGCGATCACTACCGGCGCTGGCCGGAAGATCTCGACATCATGAAGCAGCTGGGCCTGGACGCCTACCGCTTCTCGGTCGCTTGGCCGCGGGTGATCCCCACCGGGCGAGGCGAGGTCAACGCGGCAGGGCTGGACTTCTACGACCGGCTGGTCGACGCGCTGCTCGAAGCCGGGATCCGGCCGTTCGCCACGCTGTTCCACTGGGACCTGCCCTCGGCACTGCAGGCGACCGGCGGCTGGCCCGAGCGCGACACGGCCTACGCCTACGCCGAGTACGCGGCCGTCGTCGCGGCCCGGCTCGGTGACCGGGTCAAGGACTGGAACACCGTCAACGAGCCGCTGTGCTCGGCCTGGCTCGGCTACCTCGAAGGGCGCTTCGCCCCCGGGATCAAGGACCTCAAGCAGGCCATCCACGCCTCCCACCACCTCCTGCTCGCGCACGGCCTCGGCGTGCAGGCGATCACCGCGAACGCCGCCGAGCCCGCCAACGTCGGCCTGGTGGTCAACCTCAGCGGCATCGAGCCCGCGTCGGACGCGACCGAGGACGTCGAGGCGGCGGCCCGGATGGACGGGCACGTCAACCGCTGGTGGCTCGACCCGTCGAACGGGCGCGGCTACCCGGCGGACATGATCGAGGTCTACGGCGTCGAGCCGCCCGTGGTGGGCGACGACCTCGAGGTGATCTCGACCCCGGTCGGATACCACGGGCTGAACTACTACTTCCGCCAGATCGTCGAGGACGACCCGAACGGCCCCGCGCCCCGCGCCCGGCAGGTGCCCGTCGAGGGGGCCGCCACCACCGCGATGGGCTGGGAGATCCACGGTCAAGGGCTCGCGGACCTGATCCACCGGCTCGCCAACGAATACGGCGCCCGCGCCATCTACGTGACCGAGAGCGGAGCCGCCTTCGACGACAAGGTCGCCGAGGACGGTTCGATCGACGACGCCGACCGCATCGCATACCTGGAGGAACACCTGGGCGCGGTGGCCGGGGCGGCCGAAGCGGGCGCGCCGGTGAAGGGCTACTTCGCGTGGTCGCTGCTCGACAACTTCGAATGGGACAGCGGGCTGAGCAAACGGTTCGGGCTCGTGCGGGTCGACTACGACACGCAGGTCCGGACGGTGAAGGCGAGCGGGCACCGGTACGCGGAGATCATCGCCGAACACCACGGCCGGTAGCTGAGACGCGCAACCCCCGGATGCAATGAAGGGGACGATGCTGCTCCCGCTGTTCCCAATGTCGCATTTGAGTCGCTGAGCGTCCCAGATGCGACATTGGGAACCCGAACCCGGGCCGGTAGCGGTTCGTGTGGGCGGATGGACCCAGGGGCCCGGATTCGTCGCGCGGTACGAACGGCCGGTCCGCGAAACCTCCTAGGGTCGCCATGAACGAGGCGATCCTAGGAGGCGAAGTATGCGGACACTCTTGCGTGGCGGTCGTGTCATCGATCCGGCGACGGGATTCGACGGTACGGCCGACGTGCTGGTATCCGACGGGGTGGTGGCCGCCGTCGGGGAAGGTTTGACCGCGGAGCCCGGCGACGTGGAGATCGACGTCTCCGGGCTCGTCGTGGGACCGGGTTTCATCGACCTGCACAGCCACGTGCACACCATCGCGGGCCAGCGGCTGCAGGCGATGGACGGGGTGACGACCGCGCTCGACCTCGAAGCCGGTCTGATGCCGATCGAGCGGGCCTACGCCGAGGCTGCCGCGGCGGGACGTCCGCTGCACTACGGGTTCTCCGCGTCCTGGGGCGCCGCGCGAGCGCAGGTGCTCGCCGGGATCGAGCCGGACGCGAACATCGACAGCGGGCTGGCGGTGCTCGGAAACCCGGCCTGGCAACGGTCTTCCTCGCCGAAGGAGCTGGCGGCCTGGCTGTCCCTTGTGGACGGTGAGCTGGCCGCGGGCGCGCTCGGCGTCGGTGTGCTCCTCGGCTACGCGCCCGGCACCGACCCCGGTGAGTTCCTCGCGCTGGCCCGGCTCGCCAAGGAGGCCGGGGCGCCGACGTACACGCACGTCCGTGAACTGGTCGAGGTGGATCCGGCGACGCCCATCGACGGTTCCGAGGAGATCGCGATCGTCGCGGCCGAGACCGGCGCCGCGATGCACCATTGCCACGTGAACAGCACGTCCGGCCACCAGATCGACAGGGTGCTGGCGGCGCTCGAAGCGGGCCGGGCGGCCGGGTCTCGGGTGACCGTAGAGGCCTATCCGTACGGGGCGGGCAGCACGGGGATCGGCGCGGCCTTCCTTTCGCCCGAGCGCCTCAAGATGAAGGGGCTTTCGCCGTCCAGCGTGATCATGCTGGAGTCGGGGGAGCGCATCGCCGACGAAGGCCGCCTGCTCCAGGTCCGCGAACAGGACCCGGGTGCGCCGTGCATCCTGGAGTTCCTCGACGAGAGCAGCGCGCACGACCTCGGCCTGCTGCACCAGGCGCTCGCGTTCCCCGACGCCATCGTCGCCAGTGACGCCCTGCCCGTGTACTGGAAGAACGGCACCAGCGAGAGCACCGAATGGCCGTTGCCGCCCGGCGGTGCGACGCATCCGCGCACGTCCGGGACCTACGCCAAGACGCTGCGCCTGATGGTGCGCGAGAGCCGGGCGTGGACCTGGCTGGAGGCGTTCCGGCGCTGCTCGTACCTGCCGGCGCGTGTCCTCGACGAGGTCGCCCCCGGGGCACTGGCCAAGGGCAGGCTCAACGTGGGCGCCGATGCCGACATCGTCGTCATCGACCCGGAGACCGTCACCGACGCCGCGACCTACTTCGACTCGACGAGGCCCTCGGTCGGCGTCCGGCATCTGTTCGTCTCCGGTGTTCCCGTGGTCAGCGACGGCGAACTGCGCACGGACGCGTTCCCCGGCAAGCCGCTGCGGGGTGAGCCGCGATGAGCGAACTGCTCGCCGACATCGAAACCCTCGTCCGCTGCGAGTCCCCGTCGTCGGATCACGAAGCGGTGGCCCGCAGTGCCGAAGTGGTGGCCGGCCTGGGCCGCAGGCTGCTCGGGGTGGAGCCGGAGCGGATCGTGGTCGACGGCGTCACCCACCTGCGCTGGCGATTCGGTGACGGGCCGTCTCGCGTGCTGCTGCTCGGTCATCACGACACGGTGTGGCCGCACGGTTCGCTCGAGACACACCCGTTCTCCGTGCGGGACGGCGTGTTGCGCGGCCCCGGCTGCTTCGACATGAAGGCCGGGGTGGTGATGGCGCTGCACGCCGCCGCCGAGGTCCCCGATCGTGCCGGACTGTCCATTTTGGTCACCGGCGACGAGGAGATCGGCTCGCCGTCGTCCCGCGCGCTGATCGAGGAAACGGCCGCGGGCTGTGACGCGGCGTTCGTGCTGGAGGCGTCGGCCGACGGCGGGGCGCTGAAATGCCGCCGCAAAGGCGTTTCCCATTACCGGGTCGAGGTGATCGGCCGTGCCGCGCACGCCGGGCTCGAACCGGAGAAGGGGATCAACGCGGGGATCGAGATCGCGCACCAGATCCTCGCGGTGGCCGCGATCGCCGATCCGGGTGCCGGGACCAGCGTGACCCCCACCGTCGTCTCGGCGGGAACGACGGTCAACACCGTTCCCGCGGCCGCGAGCGTGGCCGTCGACGTCCGAGTGTGGAACGAGGCCGAGCAACTCCGCGTCGATCACGCCATGCGGGAGCTCCGTCCGGTCCTGGAGGGCGCGGAGGTTCGCGTGACGGGCGGGATCAACCGGCCGCCGCTCGAGGAAAGCTCGTCGGCGGGATTGTTCGAGCTGGCCCGGGAATTGTCGGGCGAACTCGGTCTCGGCGAGCTCACCTCCGCGTCGGTCGGCGGTGCCTCGGACGGTAATTACACCGCCGGGATGGGGGTACCCACGTTGGACGGCCTCGGTGCCGTCGGCGGCGGGGCGCACGCGGATCACGAACACGTCATCGTCGCGGAACTGCCGCGGCGCACCGCTTTGCTGGCCGCGCTGGTGGAAAACGTCCTCGCGAAGCGGGGTCCGTCGGGCGCGACGAATCCCGCCGGTGAATCTGGTACGGCACGACAGTGACTCGGCCGCCGCGCCGGGAAAGGATTGTCCCGTGACGAATCTTGCGACGAATACGGAAAGCCTGGCCACCCGGGAGGTGCGCGACGAAGCCGTCGCCGCCGCACGGGCCGCGGCCACGGCTTCGGGCGTCGAAATCCGCGAACTCACCGAAATCGCCGATCTGGCCGCGGTGGTCGGCCTGTTCGAGTCGATCTGGAAGTTCGCGCCCGGCGCCCGGCCGGTGAGCACGGAACTGCTCCGGGCGATGTCCACGGCCGGGAACTACGTCGCGGGGGCGTTCGATCACGGCGAACTCCTGGGGGCCTGCTTCGGTTTCTTCGGCAACCCGGGGAAAGCGAGCCTGCACAGCCACATCGCCGGGGTCGCGGACGCCGGCGCGGGCCGGGGGATCGGTGCCGCGCTCAAACTGCACCAGCGCGGCTGGGCACTGCTCCAGGACGTCTCGCTGATCACCTGGACCTTCGACCCGCTGGTACGGCGCAACGCCTACTTCAACCTGGGGAAACTCGGCGCGCGGCCGATCGGGTACCTGCCCGACTTCTACGGTCCGATGGAGGACGGCATCAACGGCTCGGGCGACACCGACCGGCTGATGGTCGGCTGGGACCTGACGAGCCCGGACGTCCGCGCCGCCGCCTCCGGCCGACCCGTCCTGATCGAGGCGGAGGCACTGGGCGTGACGAAGGCGCTGTCGGTCGACGCGGACGGCGGACCGAGCATCGGATCCACCGACGCGCAGACCGTGCTCGTCGCGGTCCCCCCGGACATCGAACGGTTACGCCGCACCGATCCCGGTCGCGGCAACGCGTGGCGTGTCGCCCTGCGCGAAGTCCTCGGCGGACTGATGGCGGACAACGCCAAGGTCGCCGGTTTCGATCGTGCCGGCTGGTACGTGATCTCGAAGGAGCAGTCGTGAAACTCAGCGGTGTGGAACTGCGCCGGGTCCGGATGCCGCTCGTGGCCCCGTTCCGGACGTCGTTCGGGACGCAGGCCGAACGAGAACTGCTGCTCGTCCGCGCGGTGACCCCGGCTGGCGAGGGCTGGGGTGAATGCGTCGCGATGGAGGCGCCGCTCTACTCGTCGGAATACAACGACGCCGCCGAGCACGTGCTGCGCAATCACCTGATCCCGGCCCTGCTGGCCGCCGAGGACTTGACCGCCTACAAGGTGACGCCGCTGCTGGCGAAGTTCAAGGGCCACCGGATGGCGAAGGCCGCGCTGGAGATGGCTGTCCTCGACGCCGAACTCCGTGCGCACGACCGGTCCTTCGCCGCCGAGCTCGGGTCCACTCGCGACTCGGTGGCCTGCGGAGTTTCGGTCGGCATCATGGACTCGATCCCGCAGCTGCTCGACGTCGTCGGTGGCTACCTCGACGAGGGTTATGTCCGCATCAAGCTGAAGATCGAACCCGGCTGGGACGTCGAGCCCGTACGCCAGGTGCGGGAGCGCTTCGGTGACGACGTGCTGCTGCAGGTCGACGCGAACACCGCGTACACCCTCGGCGACGCGCCGCTGCTGGCCAGGCTGGACCCGTTCGAACTCCTGCTGATCGAGCAGCCGCTCGAGGAGGAGGACGTGCTCGGCCACGCGGAACTGGCCAAGCGCATCCGGACCCCGATCTGCCTGGACGAGTCGATCGTTTCCGCGCGGGCGGCGGCGGACGCGATCAAGCTCGGCGCCTGCCAGATCGTCAACATCAAACCGGGCCGCGTCGGCGGCTACCTCGAAGCCCGCCGGGTGCACGACGTCTGCGCGGCGCACGGGGTCGCGGTGTGGTGTGGCGGGATGATCGAGACCGGCCTCGGCCGGGCCGCCAACGTCGCGCTCGCCTCGCTGCCCGGCTTCACGCTGCCGGGGGACACCTCGGCGTCCGGCCGGTTCTACCGCACGGACATCACCGAACCGTTCGTGCTGGACGCCGGTCATCTGCCGGTGCCGACCGGACCGGGTCTCGGCGTGACTCCGATTCCCGGCCTGCTGGACGAGGTCACCACGGAGAAAGCGTGGATCACTTCGTAGCGCGCCACGAAATCCGGGGTTAGATTTGGTCAGATCGAACCAAACGGTTCGGCGAGGCCGGGTTTAACTTCGGGGGGTGCTGACACCGGTGCCCAGCAAGCCACACCTGAGTTTGGGACGCGTCCTCGAGGACCTCGGGGACGTGCTCCTGGAGCCGGTCGCGGTCGGCCGGACCACCCGCAAGCAGCTGGGCGGGGTGGTCATCCACGATCCGCACGACGAGTCGGACTTTCCCGCCTCCGCCGTCGTGCTCGGCGTCGGGGTGCGGGAGCCCGACGAGATCGTCCGCCTCTTGCACGACGTGGGTGCGAGCGGCGCGGCGGCGCTCGTCGTCCGGTCTCCCGTCACCCCGACGCCGGAACTCAAACGCGCCGCGGACTCGTCCGGGGTCGCCCTGCTCGGGCTCGCGCGCGGTGCCTCCTGGGCCCAGCTCGCCGCCATGCTCAGGACCTTGCTCGCCGAGGGCGACGTCGGAGAGGTCTCGCCGCAGACCCTCGGCGGGATGCCGTCGGGTGATCTTTTCGCACTCGCCAACGCGGTCGCCGCGCTGCTGGACGCGCCGGTGACCATCGAAGACCGCAACTCGCGGGTCCTCGCGTTCTCCGGCCGCCAGGACGAAGCGGACCCGTCCCGCGTCGAGACCATCCTCGGCCGTCAGGTGCCGGAGCGGTTCACCCGCGGCCTGGAGCGGGACGGCGTCTTCGAGAAGCTGTACCGTGACCACACGCCCGTCTTCGTCGACCCGCAACGGTACGACGACAACGAGATCGCGATCCCACGCGTGGCGCTCGCCGTCCGCGCCGGCGACGAGGTGCTCGGGTCGATCTGGGCGGCGGTCCGGGAACCGCTCAGCGAGGAGCGGACCCAGGCGTTCATCGACGCCGCCAAACTGGTCGCGTTGCACATGCTCCGGTTGCGCGCGGGCGCCGACGTCGAACGACGGCTGCGGGCGGAGCTGGTGAGCACGGCGCTCGAAGGCGGCACCGGGGCACCGGAGGCCATCGCCCGGCTCGGTCTGCTCGGCCAGCCGTCGATCGTGCTCGCCATGGGCCTGCTCGGCACGCCCGCGCTGGAAGACGACCTCCGCCTCGTCGCGGAACGGCAGCGGGTCGCCGACGCGCTGGCCATGCACCTCAGCGCCGTCCAGCCGCGTTCGGCCGTCGCCCTCGTCGGCGACGTCGCTTACGGAATCGTCCCGATGCCCGGCAGTCACGACGACTGCCAGGAACGTTCGATACGGGTCGCGTCGACCTTCCTGGAACGCACCGGCCGACGCGCGGCGGCCGCGATCGGCATCGGACCGCTCGCACTCGACGGTTCCGGTCTGCGCGCCTCACGCGACGGCGCGGACAGGGCGTTGCGCGTCCTGCTCACCAACGCCCGCGCCAAACGCGTCGCGACCGCCGACGACGTCCACGTCGACGCGCTCATGCTGGAACTGGCCGATCTCGCCGCGGCGAGGGGAGACGTGGCGACAGGACCCGTCGCGCGGCTGCTCGCCTACGACGCCCAACACCAGTCACAGCTGGTGCACACCCTCCGGTGCTGGCTGGACGCCTTCGGTGACATCGGCGCCGCGTCAGCCGCGGCCTACGTCCACCCCAACACCTTCCGGTACCGCTTGCGGCGGCTCGCCGAGGTCGGCGAGATCGACCTCGACGACGCGGGGGAGCGGTTCGCCGCCATGCTGCAACTGCGGCTGCTGCCCCGCGACGCGCGGACCGGACCGCCCGCCGTCGACGACTCCTGACCGCCGCGCGGGTTGGTCTCCCCGGCCCGAAACGGCGGCGGATGTTCGTCTGATCGCACGAACTCCGCTCGCCGAACGCGTTTCAGAATGAGTGATCGGCGCCACGCTCGCGTCGTTCTTCTTCTCTCCCAACGTTTCCGCGGAGGCGCCATGACGGCAGTGGTCAACGAGGACACCTGGACAGCGCGGCGGATCAACCGGACGGCACTCATCACCATGGTGGTGATGGTCTGCGCCTGGGCGGTCGACTACATAGACCGGTTCTCGATCGGGATGGCGCTGCCGATGATCGGCGCCGAGTTCGACCTCAGCAAGACACAGCAGGGCTGGCTCGTGACCGTGTTCGCGCTGGTCTACATGGTCTGCCAGATCCCGGCGGGTTTCCTCGCCGACCGCTACGGCTCGCGGGGGCCGATGCTGGTGACACTGCTGGCCTGGTCGGCGTTCACCGCGATGACCGGGATGGCGGGCACCTTCGGCATGCTGCTGGTCATCCGTGGCCTTTTCGGTGTGTGCCAAGGACTTTTCCCGGCGGCCTCGTTCAAGGCCATCGCCGAACGCACCACTCCCGGCAACCGCGCGACGGTGACCGGCGTGATGCTGTCCGCCGGCGGGATCGGCGCGGGGCTCGCGCCGTTGATCGTCGGCCCGCTGCTGATGGCGGTCGGCTGGCGCCACACGTTCTTCTGGATGGCGGGGATCGGCGCGATCATCGGCGTGGCCGTCTGGACGATTCTGCCCAAGGCGCTGCCGAAGTCGCTGAGCAGCCTGCCGCGTACCGAGTCGGCGCCGCCCGAGGTGTCACGCAAACAGGTCTTGAAGTCCTTTGTGGTCTGGAAGTTCACCCTGCTGTTCTGCGTCACCAACATGCTGAACTACGGGATGATCACCTGGGTCCCCAGCTACCTGCTGGAGACGCGGGGCCTGTCGCTGAGCCAGACCGGTGTCCTGGCCGCGATCCCGATGCTGGTCAGCATCGGCACCACCATCCTCGGCGGCTGGCTGTTCGACCGCTACTTCCACGACCACGGCCGCTGGTATCTCAGCTCGATCGCGCTGGTCACCGTGGTGCTGCTGACGCTGATGGTGAACGCCGACAGCACGGTGGAGTTCACCGTCTACGAGACGCTGGCCCTCGCGGTGTTCGGCATGGCGACGATGGCCGTCTTCGGCCTGCCGCTGCGCGTGCTGCCCACGGCGGTCACCGGGATCGGCATGGGCGTGATGAACTTCGGCGGCCAGGTGGCCGGCGCGGTCGCCCCGGTGGCGATGGGCTGGCTCGCCGACACCTTCTCCTACACCGCGGCGTTCGGTTTCCTCATCGGCACCACGTTCCTCACCGCCTTGATGGCGTTCTGGGTGCCGCAGAACCCCGCGCAGTTCACCTTCTCCCCGGCGAGTCCCAGCACGGCCTCGTGAGTGGTAAGGGCGGTTCTATTGAGGGGAAGGTCGAACGTGTCGTGTTCGGGCGGGATGGGTGTTCGCGTGTGATCGGGCGGCGATCACCCGAG
>NZ_JBVILA010000056.1:0-7128 GCF_055580625.1 Amycolatopsis sp. NPDC031561
ACTCGACCGCTCAGTACGCTACCAACGTCTCACCAACCAGAAACCGTTCACGAAGTCCTGAAACACATCTGTTCACGAAGTCCTGAAACAGGACACGCGGTTAGAACCGTCCTTACCACTCACGAGGGCTTGAGTCTCCACCCACTGGAGCCTTTAGCGTCTCTCCCATGACGATCAAGGTTCTCGACACCTACCCGGCGATGCGCGGGATCCTCCGCGCGCCGCAGGCGGACCGCGCCGCGCTGCTCAAGGCGATGGTCGAACCCGCCACCGGGATGTACCGCTACTTCCCCGGCGACGTCGACCTCGTCGCGATGCACGCGATGAGCTCCGGCTTCCCGCTCGACCGTGACGAGGAGCGCTGCCTGGAGGCCCTCGAAGCGCTGCATGAGGCCGACGCCTGGAACCGGATCCGGCGGGCGCTCGAAGACGCCGTCACCGCGCAGGTCGCGGCGACGCCGGGGCTCGCGGTACCGGACATCACCGTCCTCACCGTTCTGGGTGACCCCGGCGACGCGCACTTCATGGGGCCGAACCTGGGGATGTCGGCGAACGGCAGTATGTCCGGCTACATCTACCTCAACTTCTGGCCGTATCCGGAGAACCTGGCGCGGCTGGAGGCCACGGCGGTCCACGAACTGAACCACAACCTCCGCTACAGCCCCGGCGGGGTGATCTGGGATCCGGCGACGGTCACCGTCGGCGAGCAGATCGTGTCCGAGGGGCTGGCCGACGCGTTCGCCCGTCAGTTGTACGGCGACGAACTCGGCTACGCCCGCATCGGCGTGCCGCATCTGCACGACGACGCGGTGTTCGCGAAGGTCGTCTCCGGGCTGGAGATCACCGGTATGCAGAACTTCGTGGCCTGGGTGCACGGTGACGAGAGCGCCGTCCGCTACGGCGGCACGCCTGTCGGGTTGCCGACCGGCGCCGGGTACGCGGTCGGCAACCGTCTCGTCGACGCCTACCTGGCGGCGACGGGCCGCACCGCCGCGGAGGCCCTGCTGGCGGACCGCCGCGACATCATCGACACCGCGCTCGCCTAGGACTCGCGGCGCCTCGACCGGAGGGTGATCGCCACCAGCGCGCCACCGAGCAGCAGCAGGAACAGGCCGGGAACCAGCAGGCCGCGGACCTCGCTGCCGGTCGAGGCCAGCGGGCCGCCGTCGGATGGCCCGCCGCCCGGGGCGGTCGCTCCCGGCTGCCCGGGTGTGGTGCTCGCCGTGACGCCGGGTCCCGGCGTGGTGCTCGACGTACTGCTGCTGGTGGTCGGCGAAGTGCTGCTGGACGAGCTCGACGACGGCGTGCTGCTGGACGACGAGCTGCTGGAACTCGTCGGGCTCGACGAAGTGGCGCTGCTACTCGAACTTGTCGGGCTCGACGAGGTCGTGCTGCTGCTGGACGTGGTGCTGGAACTCGTCGGGCTCGAAGAGGTAGTCGAGGACGAGGTGGTCGAGGACGAAGTCGTCGAAGACGAAGTGCTCGACGATGAGGTAGTCGAAGACGAGGACGTGGTGGTCGACGACGAGGTCGTCGTAGAACTGCTGCTCGTCGGCGAACTGCTGGTCGTGGTCGGGCTCGTCGAGCTCGAAGAAGACGACGACGTGGAGGTCGAGCTGCTCGGCGTCGTGGTCGGCGTGGTGCCGCAGTCGGGCAGGTCGCCGTTGAACGGGTAGGCGTGGAACTCCTGCCCGCCACCGCCGGTGGCCTCGGAGGAGTGCACCAGCGTGCCCGTGGTGAAGAAACGGCCGTTCATCCCGGACGCGGTGACCGTCGCGGTGCTTCCCGGATCGCCGATCAGCACACTTCCCTGGAACTGGGCGCCACCGGCGATCTTCACCTTGGTGGCGTCCGGGAAGTTCCACAGCAGGCGTTCCCGCAGCTTGTTGATCGGGTCGGTGTCGCCGGGGTCGCCGGTGAAGGTGTTGATCGTCCGGGCCGCCCCGACCATGTTGACCAGGATCGTCGCCCCGGCCGGGATGCCTTCGAACTCGATGCCCTGCATACCGCCGTTGGCCGCGGTCACGTCGAAGTCCACGGTGAACACCTGCAACGCGGATTTCCCGTCGCCGGTGAACAGAGTGCGGTATCCCTCGTTGCGCGCCGTGCCCGTGGCAGGCCGGGGCGTGGTGCCTTCACGGGCGTAGCACTGGCTCGCCACCCGAAGATCCTCGCGCAGGCCGACATAGGGCTTCGCGGCGTCGGGATCCTTGGTGAGCGTTCCGTCCACCGTCCCGGTGACGGCCCCCGCGTGCCGGACGACGCCGTCGTCGGCGACCAGCCGTTGCGGCGAGGCGACACTCACGTTCCCGCCGGTGGTCAGGAAGTCCGCGCCGTCGGAGGGCGGGACCCGCGAGCCGACGCCGGCGATGCCGACGTTGTAGATGGCGGACACGCCCTCCCGTTTCGCCATGTCGAAATTGCCGAGGACGACGACTCGGCCTTCGGCTTCCGCCGCCGCTTCGCGTACCTGGAATTCACCGCCGACGAAGACATTGATGCCGTTGTCCCGTCCCGCGTAGTCCTGGTTGTTCACCGGCGGGTATTTACCGGGACAATCGGCTCCGACGCACGGTCCCAGACCGCCCGGTAACGGGGCTGCGACCGCGCCGTCGGCGACCACGAGGGCCGCCACGCACACCGCCGCGGCGGCACCGGCAGAAATAGAGGCGAACCGCCTTGCACGCATGGGGCGATTCTTGTGCCCATCGACCGGATGGACACAATCGGAATCCGAAATTACCCCCGACCGGGCGAGGGTAGTAACCCACCCAATCGTGGCTTTATAGAGAATGAAATTACTGGTGGAGCAGGAAATCCCGGACGCGGTCATCGTCCCGCGAGGACCCTTCACGAACTCGGCCCTGACCTGGCGGGTCCTGGGCCTGCGGGTCCTGAAGCCGTCTGCTTGACTGCTGCCCGTGCCGTCAGATCGTGAGACCTCCGTAGAAGCGGAGTTCTTGGCGGTGGTCGGCCGGTTCGCCGGCCCGGCCCGGGGTGCCGGGCTGCTGGTGATCAGCGTTTTCGGGGTGCTCGCGACACCGACGGGCGCGCTCCCGCTCGGCTTCGGCCTGCTCGCGCTCGCACTGGTCACCGCCGTGGCCGAGCATCTGGCTGGCAAGACGGGCCGGGGCAGGCCGGTGGCGTTCGCGCTGACCTTGGTGCGCGCGGCGGCGATCTGCGGAACCCAGTTCCTGACCGCGCCCGAGGCGGGCGAGCTGAACCAGTGGGCGCTCAACGTCCTCACCGTCACCGCGATCACCCTGCAATGGGAATGGCCGCCGAAGATCACCGTGCCCGCCGTGGCCTGCCTGCTCGCGATCGAGGTGGTGCCGCTCGGCTTCGAGGACGGTCTCTCGGTGGTGCTGCGAGTGCTGCTCGAAGCCACGCTCGCGCGAGGCGCCTTCCTTCTGCTGTCCCGCACGACGCGCCGGATCGACCGTCTCCGCGCTCGCAGGGCCCGGCTGGCGCGCGAGGAATCCCTTGCCGTGGAACGACGACGTCAGGAACGGGAGTATCTGGCCGTCCTGCACGACACGGCGGCGGCCACTTTTCTCACCGTGGCCCAGCGCGGGGAGACCGCGGGTCCGGCCGAGGTCGCCGAGTACGCCCGCCGGGATCTCGCGATCCTGACCGGCGAATCCGGCCGTGGCGGCGAGGTCGACCTCGAGACGTCCTTACGCGGCGTGCTCGCGCACAGCCCGGTGAAGGTCGAGTCGCACTGGGCGCCGGTCCCGCCGATCCCCGCGGCGGCCGCGCTCGCGCTGGTCCGGGCCGTGCGGGAGGCGCTGGTGAACGTCGAAAGGCACGCGGGCGTCGGCGAGGCCCGGCTGAAGGTCGACGCCGGTGTGCGCGTGACGGTCCGGGACGAGGGCCGCGGTTTCGACCCGTCGCGGACCCCGGCCCACCGGCGAGGTGTCCGGGGATCGCTCGTCGAGCGCATGGCCGCGGCGGGCGGCCGGGCCGACGTGACTTCCGCGCCCGGGGCCGGAACCACGGTGGAATTGGTGTGGCCCGATGGGTGAGACGGCGGACAGGGTCCTCGGCGGCTGCCGGATCGCGCTGCTGATCGTCACAGCGGTGATCCAGGTCGGCCTCAGCCTGCCCTTGGTGAGCGGCACCGCGAGCGGATCCGCCTTCACGGCGCTGGGGGCGGTGCTGGTGGTCGCGGCGTTCTGGGTGCTGCGCGGCCGGGCGGTCCCCTGGCCCGCGGCGATGCCGATGGCCGCGGTGGTGCTGGCGGCTTCGGCGATCGCGACCTGGGCGGTGCCGTCCGGCGAACTGTTCGGCGAGCGGCACTGGGTCTTCGGCCTGGCCGGCTGGCATCTGCTGGTCCTGCTGCTGGACCGTCCGGTGGCCGCCGTCGTCGCCCTCGGCGCGCAACTCGCGCTCACCCTCGCCCGGCTCGTGGCGTCCGCGCCCACCGACCGGTTCGAGATCGGCGGTGTCGTGATCGTCGGGCTCAGCGTGATCACCTTCCAGGTCGCGACGCTGGCACTGGTCCGGGTCGTCAACCGGCGGGCGGGCGAAGCCACGGAGGCCTTGCTCGAACGGGACCGGCTGGCCCACCGCAAGGCGCTCGCCGAGCAACAGGAGGCCGACCAGAAGAGCCGGTTCGCCGGACAGCTCGGCGCCACGCTGCCACTGCTCGCCGGACTGGCCGACCGCACCTTGGACCCGCGTGACGAAGTGGTCCGGCAACGGTGCGCGCTCGCCGCCACACAGCTGCGGCGGCTGTTCGCGGAGAACGACGACGTGCCCGACCCGCTGATGCACGAGGTGTCGGCGTGCGTCGATCTCGCCGAGCGGCGGGGCCTGACGGTGACGGTGGCGGTCAGCGGCGAACCGGCGCCCGTGCCGACGGCGGTCCGGCGCGAACTGACCAGCCCGCTGATGACCGCGCTCGTCGCCGCCCGGTCGCAGGCGCGCGTCAGCGTGCTCCGCACCGGCGACGAAATCCGGGTCGCGGCGATCACGGACGGTGAACCGGACGCGCGGCCGAACGGATCGGGCGCCGTCGACGTCGAATGGCACGCACTGGGAGAACGATCGTGGATGGAGGCGAAATGGCGTTCGCGACCGAACTGACCGCGGTGGTCGTCGACGATCATCCGGCCGTGCGGGCCGGGGTCGTGCACTGGCTGTCCTCGGGCACCCCGCCGGTCACCGTCGTGGCCGAGGGCGAGGACGTGCGGGCCGCCTGGATCGGCGAAGGCGCGCAGGCCGACGTCGTCATCCTCGACCTGCACCTGAACAGCACCACCCCGGCGATGGGCGATCTGCGTCGGCTCACCGAGGCGGGCCGCCGCGTCGTCGTCTATTCGATGCGGGCGGACGACGAGACCGTCCTGCAGTGCCTCGAACTCGGCGCGCTCAGCTACCTCACCAAGGCCGAGGGCGCCGAACATCTCCTCGAAGCCGTGCGCGCGGCGGCCGCCGACCGGTCGTACACGCCGCCGTCGCTGGCGGGCGCGCTCGCCGGGGACCGCTCGGAGCGGCGTCCCGCCCTCTCGGCGCGGGAAACGGAAGTGCTCATCGAGTGGTTCCAGTCCGAGTCGAAGGACTTCGTCGCGCACCGGCTGGGGATCTCGCCGAACACGGTCAACTCGCATCTCGAGCGGATCCGGGTCAAGTACGCCCAGATCGGCAGGGACGCCCCGACCAAGGCCGCGCTCGTCGCGCGGGCGATCCAGGACGGGCTGATCGGTGTGAGCGATTTGTGATCGCTTGTGGTGTGAACGGGCCACACCGGCGGACCTCCTCGACGATTACGGTGCGTGGCGGGTGCAAGGACGGCCCGGTCAGCTGGACGAAGTGACCACCGCTGGGCTGATCAGCGCAACCGATTCGTGATCGTTTGTGGTGCGAACGGCCCACACAGCCCTACTCCCGTGTCGATTACGGTGCGTGGCGAGCACGCCTGAGCCGAATTCGGCGAGAAGTCCGAGGAGATCCATGAAGTCCCATCGCATCGCCCTGTTCGCCACCGGCTGCGCCGCCGTGCTGCTGCTTTCCGCGTGCGGCGGCAAAGAGGAACCGGGCAACGCGACCCCCGCCCCTTCGCCCGCTCCGACGTCGGCTCCCGCGTCCTCGCCCGCGACCAGCGGCACCGTCCCGGTCTCGAACGCGGACGCCACCGCGCCCGGCAGCGAACTCAAGGTCGGCGACCGCGCCGTCGTCCCGTTCAAGTACGGCACCGACAAGACCGGCACCGTCGCGATCACCGTCAAGTCGATCGAATTGGGCGCGAAGGAAGACCTCGCCGCCTACGGCGAGAAGGCCAAGGGCATGACGCCGGTGTACATCCGGATGTCAGTGGAGAACGTAGGCGGCACGGACCTCACCTACAGCACGGTGCGGCTGCGCGCGGTGGGCCCGAACAACAAGAGCACCGGCGTGATCATCACCGGCGAGACCCCGCAGTGCCAGTCCGAAACGGCGAAGAAGGACTTCAAGGCGGCCGGCGCGACCTACGAGACCTGCGAGCTCCAGGCCATCCGCGACGGCGGCGAGGTCGGCGGCGCGACCTACACCGACAGCGACGGCTACAAGGACAAGCCGGTCATCTGGAAGAAGTAGGGAATCATCTCTCCGTGAAGGCCCCCTTCACTGCGTCCAGCGCCAGGGTCCGGCTAAGTCGGCTATCCGCTGGTCGCAGGGGTGACGGAGTGGGCTCGTCACCCGTGGCCTGACACGCTCCTCGAATGTCCGCAGAGGACACTTCCGGCGCATCTTTGCCCGATTTGAGTGGTTCGCGGGGGGGGCGTGAGTGGTAGAGATCGTTCTGGTGGACCCGTATTGCCTACCCACTGGATCCTGGGTGAGTGGGGAGGATTCGGGACGTTGAGCGTCTCAAATCTTCCCCGCTCGGCTGCCGTCCGCGGGGTTGTGGGGGTGGCACGGTTTTGATCAACGGAGGATCGGGGACGATGAGTGTCCCCAATCCTCCGTTGATCAAGCACCGAGACCGGAACACTCCCATCGACGATGAAGGAATCGAGACACTCAACCTGGATCCACCGGTGTGCTTGTTGGGTGATCTTGATGGTGGTTGTTGATCATGTGTTTGGTTGGTGGTCGTGGTGGATCACCGGTCGTCGCATCCGGTGTGTCCACTGTGGTCCGGGT
>NZ_JBVILA010000057.1:0-5190 GCF_055580625.1 Amycolatopsis sp. NPDC031561
GCTTCCTCGGGGGTGTGGGTCAGCGCCATGGACATGATCAGCGTCCGGAGCATGGTCGACTTGCCCGACTGCGGGCCGCCGACGATCACACCGTGCCCCGCGCCACCGGAGAAATCGGCCCACAGCAGGTCACGACGCTGCTCGTACGGGCGGTCGACGATGCCCATCGGCACCTGCAGCCGTCCGTTGCCGAAGAACCCGACCGGAGAAAGACCGCGGTCGTCGGTGGGGTTCAGGTTCGGCAGCAGGGTGTCGAGCGAGTTCGGTTCCTTCAGCGGCGGCAGCCACACCTCGTGCGCCGGCGGGCCCTGGCCGATCAGCCGGGACACGATCACGTCCAGCTCGGTCCGGCTGGACGCCACCATCTCAGCCACGGACACGCTGGCCGGTAACGGCTCGGAGACGTAGGCGGTCTTGAACCGCACCGGGTCGTCCGTGCCGACCCGTAGGTAGCCGGATCCGGGAATGCGGGGAAGTTCGAAGGCGTCCGGCACGCCGATCGCGGCGCGCGACTCCGCCGCCGAGAACGTCTTGAGGCCGATCCGGTACGACAGGTGCGAGTCCAGGCCTCGCAGCTTGCCTTCCTCCAGGCGCTGCGACGCGAGGAGCATGTGCATCTGCAGCGACCGGCCCAGCCGTCCGATGGCGACGAACAGGTCGATGAAGTCCGGCTTCGCGGCCAACAGCTCGGAGAACTCGTCACAGACGATGAAGAGCGCGGGCAGCGGGTCGAGGTCGGCACCGTTCTCGCGGGCCTTCTCGTACTCCCAGACGTTCTTGAAGTTACCGCCGTTCTTCAGCGCCTCCTGGCGCCGGTTCATCTCACCGGCCAGCGCGTCCTTCATGCGGTCGACCAGCGTCACGTCGTCCGCGAGGTTCGTGATGACTGCCGAGACGTGCGGGGCCTTGTCCAGCCCGGCGAAAGTCGCGCCACCCTTGAAGTCGATGAGGACGACGTTGATTGTCTCCGGGGAGTGCGTCGCTACCAGGCCTAGCACCAGAGTGCGGAGGAACTCCGACTTGCCCGAACCGGTGGCGCCGATACACAACCCGTGCGGTCCCATTCCGTCCAGGGAGGCTTCCTTGATGTCGAGCTCGACCGCCTTACCGTCTTCGCCGACGCCGAACGAGACGCGGTAGCGGTCGCGGATCGGCCTTGGCTGCCACGCCTGCTGGACGTCGAAGGTCATCGAGTCGCCCGGGATGCCGAGCAGCTCCAGCAGCGACGGGTTGGACTCCAGCGGGTCAGACACCTCGGACGGCGCACCGGTGAAGGTGCTGCTCTGCAGCTTCGCGATGATCTGTTGGAGGTCGTCTTCGGAATCCGACGGGGCCGGCAGCGCTGTCAGGAACCGTTTGCCGTTGTATAGGCCCCAGCCGACCTGGTCCGGCAAGCTAGCCGCGAGCCCGGGATCGAGCTTCGACTCGGCCGGGTCCGTGAGCACGAGTTCGATGCGTGCACGGAGCAGGCTTTCAATCTCGGCAGGGATCTCCGCCCAGTGGCGCGCTGTGATGATCACATGCACTCCCATGTGGAGGCCATTACTAGTGATCTTCCGCATGGCTGGGCGCATTGCGGGAATCTCTCCATCGAACTGCTCCCAGCCGTCGACGATCACGAAGAGATCGGCGTTGTCGCCGGGCGGCAGTTCTCCGAGTCCGCGCAGCCTGCGGAACTGGGCGAAGTCGTGCAGCTGCGCGGCCTGGAATAGCCGGTGACGCCTGGTGATCTCGGCCTCGATCTGCTCGAGGAGGAGCCGAATCCGGTCGTGGTCGAACGGGCCGAGCACCTCGCGTACGTCGTGGTAACCGCGCAATCTGTTTAACTGAGCGCCGGAGTCGAGGCAGTAGAACGCCACGTCTCCCGCGACACGGCCGGAGCGCAAGCCCTCGACGATCGTGCGGACGAGAACCGACTTCCCTGACCAGCTCTTGCCGACCACGCCGATATGCGCGTCCCGACCGGTGAGGTTCACCCGCAGCACGTCGTCGCCGTCGTTGTGCTTAGCTTGATACGCCTGGCCGATTGGGACCACCAGCTCGTCGCGCCTGGTCGCGACGGCGGAAAGCAGATCGCTTAGCTGCGGGGACTTGGCGAACTCGTCGACTATCAGTCTCCGCGACTTGACGTTGGCGATCTTGAAAGCGCCTTCGGCGCTGTTGTAGCGGCTGGGCAGCTGGGTACGCTCCGGGTTATCGCGGCGTTTGAGCTCCGCGTACACGTAGTCGTAGAGGTCGTCAGCCGTGATGATGTCGGCGTCATTCTTCGAAGCCACACCGCCGCTGAGTCCTCTGATGATCGCATCAGTGAAGATCGAAAACGGCCTTGGCTTATCGAAGGACAGCTTTTCATCCTCGTAGGCCTCATGCAGCGCGCTGGTGGCCGTCATGATGTACGTGCCCTTGCCGAGGCTGGCACCGAGTTCGACGCGGTCGTCCGACTTGGCCATCGGTAGCCGCGAGAAGACCCCGCTATAGCAGCAGTCGAGCACGACAGCCTTATTGCGTGCCGGACATTCGTGGAGGAGGCGCTCGACGACGATCGCCGGGACCGCCGTCGAGTACGGTCGGCTGGTCTCGGTGTCGTGCGTAGCGAAGAAGAGCTGGTCGTCCGCGTTCTTGATGCCGTGTCCCGAGATGTAGAGCAAAACAAGGTCGTCGTTCGAGCAATCGCCGAACAGCTTCTCCATCTCGTACTCGACCACCGACTTCCGGTTGTCGAGTACGACCGCTGCCTCGTCGAACTCGCCGATAGCGGGGTCCAGCAACAACTGTGCCAGCTGCTGTATTTCCTGGACGGGAGCGCGGAGATTCTTCAGTTCGGCATCCAAGTATCGAGACGTCGCGACGAGCAAGGCTAAGCGTCGTCCCATCGGCTACGCTTCCGAGTCGTCGTCGATTTTCTTCTCCGCCCCGCGCTTTTCGGCGAGCAGTTCGAGAGCATGGCGCTGGTCCGCCCCGGAGAGCGCGGTCAGCTTGACTTCCTCGTCACCGTCGATCCAGGTCACGGACCGCGCCTTCGACCGCTCGAGCCAAGCAATAATTACTCGATAGACGACGGTAACAGTTCCCCCGGAGACGATCAGCTCCGTGATAGATCCGCCGACACCCGACTTGGCATCCGGCGTGGTCGCATTTTTCGCGCGCCTGACGTCCACTTCTCCAAGGGACCGCAGATCTTTGTAGAGGGCGGTCGTAGCCCGGTCCAGTTCGTCTCGGTCCCCGCCTTCCACCCGCAGCACCACGTCCCTCATTGGCGCCCTCCGCCCTGTTCGCCCGATGGCAAAGACAGCCTACTTCAGGTCGCCACGCACGCGCAGACAGTAACGGGAATTGACTGGACGTGTAACCAAGGGTGACGAGGCGGGACGACTGCGCGGTACTGACCCGACCTCTGAGGCCCGTCGAAAACCGGTGCGTAGGGCTCAGCCTCACGCAGCTTGGTTATCCGCTCATCGGCATGTGCGGACCACGTGTGTCCGGAAACCCGTTTGCGCCACACTGCAACGGTCGTAGTCTGCCTTGTTCCGCGCCAGGCGGACCCGCGACCGCGGCGACCGGACCGGACCGGAGAGTGTGGAGTGGACGAACGAACGCGAGACATCGTGCTTGGCCTGACGGCGAACCCGGCTTTGCCCGATCATCTGCGTGCCCGCTTGCCCGCCAAGCCTGCGGTGCCACCGTGCGACACCGCCTGGCATGTCGACAAGGACATCGAGCGGGCCGCTGATCCGACCACCTCGCTGGATGAGGTGACCACCCTGCTGGATCACGACAACATGGCGATTCGATGGACACTCGCAGACCGGCCGGATCTGCCTCTTGAGGCCCAACAACGGCTGGCGGCCGATCACATCCCCGGTGTCCGTGCCGGTCTGGCCGCCAATCCCGTGGTGGCGGAGCCGATCCTGCGCGAGCTGGCGAACGACGCGTCCGCGGACGTACGACGCGGCGCGGCGCACAACCCGTCGGTCCCGCTGGACGTGCTCACATACCTGGCCGAGTCGACCAAAATTGGGCCGGTCGGGTTGCCCCGCGTTACAGCGGCCACCGACGACGAGCTGCGTCTTCTCGCAGCGTCACCGTCTCCACGAGTACGGATGCTGGTCGCCCAGCGCACCGCGCTTCCCTCAGACGTCTTCGAACTTCTCGTGGCAGACGACAACATCCATGTCGTCAAAGGGATCGCCCCGCACCCCGCCCTGCCCGCGAACCGGCTACGGGCACTCGCCGCACGGCACGGACCGAGCCTGTTCCGGAGGCTGGCGACGAACCCCAACTGCGACCCTGAGCTGCTGCACCACATGGCGTGCCACGCCACCGCACGGCGGGCGTACCGCGCGGTGGCCGAACACCCGAACAGCCGCGCCGAGACCCTGCTGCTGTGCCTCGGAGACGACACCGCGCGACGATGGGCCGCAGAACACCCGAACCTGCCGACCGACATCCTGATCGAACTCGTGAACAACCCGGACCTGGCCAGGCACGCGGCCGCCAACCCGGCACTACCCATCGACGTGATGGAGTCGTTGATCGCTACGAACCACGGAAATCTTCCGGACAGCTGATTCCCCGAACGCTCATCGGCATTTCCGGACGTTCGGTTGCCGTCGCCATGATCGCTCCACACGGTGGATCTGGAACATGTTCTCGCTGTGGATCGCCTGCTGTCCCCGGTCCCACGACTGGCAACGTCGTGGGACCGCGACGGTGGCAAACGACACGCGAGGCGAAATGCAAGGACGGTACGTGGTCCGCGGGACTGTATGACCGTCATGCAAGCTCGCCCGGGATCAACGTCCGCTGCTGCGGGACTGTTCCAAGATCGGTGTTTCCGGCCCGACACGCCGGGCTGAGGTCCGGCGGGATGGGCACTGTGAGTGATGACATCTGAGGTTGTGAATCCACGCAAGAGTGAGTCCAAGCCGGCGCGGGAGCTGTCGCCGGAGCAGGCCGCCGCGGCGGCGATGGTGGCCGAGGCGAAGGCTCGCGGGCTGACGCTGACCGGCCCGGACGGGTTGCTGAAACTGTTCACCAAAAACGTGCTGGAAACCGCACTCAACGAGGAAATGACCAAGCATCTCGGGCACGAGAAGAATCAGGCCGACCCGGATCGTGAATCGGCGAATGTGCGCAACGGAACCCGGCCGAAAACAGTGATCTCGGACGCTGCGGGCGAGGTCGGGATCA
>NZ_JBVILA010000058.1:0-2585 GCF_055580625.1 Amycolatopsis sp. NPDC031561
TGAAACAACCACTTCCACCTGATATTGACTGGTGGTTGTGTGGTGTTTCAGAGCTGTAGAGTGGATGCGTAACATCTTTGTGGGCAAGTCCTCGGCCTATTAGTACCAGTCAACTCGATAACACATTACTGTGCTTCCATTTCTGGCCTATCAACCCAATGGTCTGTTGGGGGCCTTAACCCATCAAGGGTGGGATACCTCATCTTGGAACAGGCTTCCCGCTTAGATGCCTTCAGCGGTTATCCCTTCCGAACGTGGCCAACCAGCCATGCCACTGGCGTGACAACTGGCATACCAGAGGTTCGTCCGTCCCGGTCCTCTCGTACTAGGGACAGCCTTCCTCAAGTATCCTACGCGCGCGGCGGATAGGGACCGAACTGTCTCACGACGTTCTAAACCCAGCTCGCGTGCCGCTTTAATGGGCGAACAGCCCAACCCTTGGGACCTACTCCGGCCCCAGGATGCGACGAGCCGACATCGAGGTGCCAAACCATGCCGTCGATATGGACTCTTGGGCAAGATCAGCCTGTTATCCCCGGGGTACCTTTTATCCGTTGAGCGACACCCCTTCCACCAGGTGGTGCCGGATCACTAGTCCCGACTTTCGTCCCTGCTCGACATGTCTGTCTCACAGTCAAGCTCCCTTGTGCACTTGCACTCAACACCTGATTGCCAACCAGGCTGAGGGAACCTTTGGGCGCCTCCGTTACTCTTTAGGAGGCAACCGCCCCAGTTAAACTACCCATCAGGCACTGTCCCTGAACCAGATCATGGTCCGAGGTTCAGATTCCCAATCCGACCAGAGTGGTATTTCAACAACGACTCCACCAACACTAGCGTGCCAGCTTCACAGTCTCCCACCTATCCTACACAAGCCGAACCGAAAACCAATACCAAACTATAGTAAAGGTCCCGGGGTCTTTCCGTCCTGCCGCGCGTAACGAGCATCTTTACTCGTAGTGCAATTTCGCCGGGCCTGTGGTTGAGACAGCCGGAAAGTCGTTACGCCATTCGTGCAGGTCGGAACTTACCCGACAAGGAATTTCGCTACCTTAGGATGGTTATAGTTACCACCGCCGTTTACTGGCGCTTAAATTCTCAGCTTCACCCCGAAAGGTTAACCGGTCCTCTTAACGTTCCAGCACCGGGCAGGCGTCAGTCCATATACATCGTCTTGCGACTTCGCATGGACCTGTGTTTTTAGTAAACAGTCGCTTTCCGCTGGTCTCTGCGGCCACCATTCCCTAGTCCGCAAGGGACTTCAGGAACACTGGCCCCCCTTCTCCCGAAGTTACGGGGGCATTTTGCCGAGTTCCTTAACCACAGTTCACCCGATCGCCTTAGTATTCTCTACCTGACCACCTGTGTTGGTTTGGGGTACGGGCCGTGCACGCACTCGCTAGAGGCTTTTCTCGGCAGCATAGGATCACTCTACTTCACCTCAATCGGCTACGCATCACGTCTCAGCCTTAACGAGTAGCGGATTTACCTACTACTCGGCCTACACGCTTACACCAGTACTACCACTCACTGGCGGAGCTACCTTCCTGCGTCACCCCATCACTCGACTACTACGGAATCAGATCCCACGCTCCACACTCGCGTATTCACCCGAAGGCTTCAACACGAGGCTTTGGGTGGTTAGTATCAACCGCCTCATCCTGGGCGCACGTGCTCGGGTACGGGAATATCAACCCGTTATCCATCGACTACGCCTGTCGGCCTCGCCTTAGGTCCCGACTTACCCTGGGCGGATTAGCCTGGCCCAGGAACCCTTGGTCATCCGGCGGCAGAGTTTCTCACTCTGCATTCGCTACTCATGCCTGCATTCTCACTCCCACACCCTCCACGACTGGCTTCCGCCGCCGCTTCCCTGGATGCAGGACGCTCCCCTACCCATCCACACGACTAGACATTCCCTCAAGGAGAAAGCCGATCTATATGTGTGAATGACACAGCTTCGGCGGTGTGCTTAAGCCCCGCTACATTGTCGGCGCAGGACCACTTGACCAGTGAGCTATTACGCACTCTTTCAAGGGTGGCTGCTTCTAAGCCAACCTCCTGGTTGTCTGGGCAATCCCACATCCTTTCCCACTGAGCACACACTTGGGGGCCTTAGCTGGTGTTCTGGGCTGTTTCCCTCTCGACGACGAAGCTTATCCCCCGCCGTCTCACTGCCACACTCTCACACCACGGTATTCGGAGTTTGGTTGATTTCGGTAACCCGGTAAGGCCCCTAGACCATCCAGTAGCTCTACCCCCGTGGTGAAACATGTGACGCTGCACCTAAATGCATTTCGGGGAGAACCAGCTATCACGGAGTTTGATTGGCCTTTCACCCCTACCCACAGCTCATCCCCTCAGTTTTCAACCTAAGTGGGTTCGGCCCTCCACGTCGTCTTACCGACGCTTCAGCCTGGCCATGGGTAGATCACTCCGCTTCGGGTCTAGACCACGCGACTACATCGCCCTATTCAGACTCGCTTTCGCTACGGCTACCCCACACGGGTTAACCTCGCCACGCAGCACTAACTCGCAGGCTCATTCTTCAAAAGGCACGCCATCACCGTAAACATCAAAGATGC
>NZ_JBVILA010000059.1:0-1368 GCF_055580625.1 Amycolatopsis sp. NPDC031561
CCGTGTCGCGAAAGCCACAGTGATGATGATGTGTACGGACGGGGGCCTGGCAGGGTCTGGCCCGGAAAGCCACTGACGCTCTTGGCGGGGTTGTCTTGCGAAAGATCTGCCGGCTCGTGCTGTGGTCTCCGTTCGTGCACGTCACCAGGCCGGGGGATGTGACTTGATAGGAGCCTGTGCCACCAGGACACCCATCACTGTGTTGTCCATCCCCGGCCCGGTACGTGCCACCCCGATCCGATCAGCGACATGGGATGGCCGAGACCAGAATGACCGATCAGCAGCATGCCGTCGACACGACCCGGGTGACCGGCGGGGTCGACACGCATAAAGACACGCACACCGCCGCCGCTCTCGACCACCTGGGCCGGGAAGTGGGGACCCGCACGTTTCCCGCTACCACCAGCGGATACGCCGCACTGCTGGCCTGGCTGTCCGGATTCGGCACGGTCACCGCGGTGGGTGTCGAGGGCACCGGTTCCTACGGCGCCGGTCTCGCCCGCCACCTGACCGCTGAAGGCGTCACCGTGGTGGAGGTCAACCAGCCCGACCGGCATACCCGCCGCCGCAAAGGAAAGACCGACACCCAGGACGCGGTCAACGCCGCCCGCGCCACACTCTCCGGCCGGGCCGGCACCATCCCGAAAGCCGGGACCGGGCCCGCCGCGGCCGTCACCGCCCTGCGCACCGCGATGACCGGCGCGGTCAAATCCCGCACCGCCGCGCTCAACCAGCTCGACGCCCTGATCATCACCGCACCCGCCGCCCTGCGCGAAACCCTCACCCCGCTCACCGGCAACGCCCTGATCATCGCCTGCGCCCGGCTCCGCCCCGGAACCGACCTCACCACCCCGCTCACCGGCGTCAAAACCGCGCTACGCCGCCTCGCCCGGCGCATCCAGCACCTCACCGACGAAATCACCGACACCAAAACAGAACTGGCCACCCTGACCCGGCACGTCATGCCCGCCACCACCGCCATCTTCGGCGTCGGCCCCGACACCGCCGCGCAACTCCTGACCACCGCCGGCGACAACCCCCACCGCATCGACACAGAAGCACGCTTCGCGCACCTCTGCGGCACCGCACCCATCCCCGCCAGCAGCGGCCGCACCGACCGCCACCGACTCAACCGCGGCGGCGACCGCCACGCCAACGCAGCCCTCTACCGCATCGCCATCGTCCGCATGCGCCACTGCCCCCGCACCCGCGCCTACATCCAACGCCGCACCACAGAAGGCATCCCCAAACGCCACATCATCCGCTGCCTCAAACGCTACATAGCCCGCGAAATCCACCAAGCACTCATCACAGACCTCACCAACCTCAACCACACCCCTTGACATCAATAGGAGCATCTTTCGGGAC
>NZ_JBVILA010000060.1:0-1322 GCF_055580625.1 Amycolatopsis sp. NPDC031561
CGTCTGTCTGAGTTCAGGACATGTCGGACAGTTGGTGTTTCAGGACCTCACGGACACTGACCGGCCTGTCGGTGTGGTGACCAGGGCTTGTGTGGTGATCATGCGACGATGGGCAGAGCTGGGTTTCCGATGGATCCTGAGTTCGTCGCCGCGATCGTCAGGGCCGCCGCGGGCGAGAAGATCAACGTGGCACGGTTCTGCCGCGAGCATGGGGTGTCCCGGGACACTTTCTATCGGTATGTGGCTCGGTTCCAGCGCGAGGGGACCGTCGGGTTCGCCTGCCGCAGCACCGCTCCGCTGAGTCATCCGTCCGCGTTGGGTGAGGAGGTGACCGAGGCGGTGCTGCGGGCCCGTAAAGAGCTCGCGGAGGAGGGCCTGGACAACGGGCCGATCTCGATCCGGTGGCGTCTGGAGGACGCCGGGATGGTTCCGCCGCCCTCACAGTCGTCGGTCTACCGGATCCTGCGTGATCACGGCCAGATCGAGCCCGAGCCACGCAAGAAGCCCCGCACACGGCGCCGATTCCAGTACCCGGATCCGAACGGCTGCTGGCAGATCGATGGGACCGAGCACTACCTGGCCGACGGCACCAAGGTCTGCATCATCCAGATCTTGGATGACCATTCCCGCCTCGACGTCGGCTCCTACGCCGCGGTCAGCGAGAACGGTGCCGACACCTGGACCGCGGTACAGCTGGCCATCGCCTGCTACGGAGCGCCGGTGAAAGTGCTGTCCGACAACGGCCTGGCTTTCTCCGGCAAACACCGCGGCTGGATGGCCGATCTGGAATGCCACCTCGCCGAACACGGCGTCACCACGATCGCCTCGTCGGTCTATCACCCGCAAACCTGCGGCAAGAACGAACGTGTCCATCAGACCCTGCAGAAATGGCTCGCCGCCCGGCCCCCAGCCGAGAATCTTGCCGCCCTGCAACACCTTCTCGACGATTACCGCGCAATCTACAACAATCGAAGACACCAGAGCCTCGACGGTCACACCCCGCAGCAACGCTACGACGCCAGCCTCAAAGCCACTCCCTCCGAAGGCCTCAAAGCCCCCAGCGGAACCACCCAACGCCCCGTCTCCAGCACCGGGGTCATCGCCTTCTCCGGCTGCTCCATCGTGCTAGGCCGACGCTGGGCCGGCCAGACCGCCACCGTGTTCTGGCAGGGCGACCGCGTCGTCATCATGATCAACGACACACTCGCCCGCCAGCTCACCCTCAACAGATCAGTACGCTACCAACCACTGACCAACCCAAAACTGTCCGACATGTGCTGAAACACATCTGTCCGTGAGGCCCTGAAACAGGACAGACGGTT
>NZ_JBVILA010000061.1:0-1111 GCF_055580625.1 Amycolatopsis sp. NPDC031561
GCGCGTCGTTAATTAGTTTACGGGCGTGGGTTTGCGATGATGGGTTATGCCTTCGTCGGGTTTGGTGGTCAGCAGCGAGGATCGGGCAGTCTTGGAGTCCTGGACACGACAGCGGGCGATCCGGGCCAGCCATGTCGAGCGGGCCCGGATCGTGCTGGCGGTCGCGGACGGACACGGAACCGCGGGGACGGCTCGGCTGGTCGGGGTTTCGCGTCCGACGGTGATCAAGTGGCGTGACCGGTTCGCCGCGCACGGCTTGGCGGGATTGGATGACGAACCGCGTCCCGGGCGGCCAAAGATCGTTGATGATGCCGGGATCATCGCGGCGACGCTGGAGCCGCCGCCGGAGGCGTTGGCGGTCACGCACTGGTCGAGCCGGCTGCTGGGCCGCCACCTCGGCATCGGGGACGCGACCGTGGCCAGAGCGTGGCGCAAATACCACGTGCAGCCGTGGCGGCAGGGGACGTTCAAGTTCTCGACCGACCCGGAACTGGAGGCCAAGGTCCGGGACGTGGTCGGGCTTTACCTGAACCCGCCCGAGAAAGCGCTCGTTTTGTGCGTGGACGAGAAGTCCCAGATCCAGGCACTCAACCGCACCGCCCCGATGCTGCCGCTGCGCCCCGGGCTGCCGGAGAAGGCCACGCACGACTACCAGCGCAACGGAACCACGACCTTGTTCGCGGCACTGGAGATCGCGACCGGAAAGGTCACCGACCAGTGCTACGACCGGCACGGCAAGGCCGAGTTCCTCGACTTCCTCACAAAGGTCGCCAAGGCCTACCCCCGCCGCGAACTACACGTCGTGCTGGACAACTACCACACCCACAAGCACGCCGAGGTCAAGGCCTGGCTGACCAGGAACCCGAGGATCACGCTCCACTTCACACCCACCTCGGGCTCCTGGCTCAACCTGGTCGAAGTCTTCTTCGGCATCATCACCCGCCAAGCCATCCGCCGCGGATCCTTCGACAACGTCAAAGAACTCGTCACCACGATCCGTCGTTTCATCGACGGCTGGAACACCCGCTGCCACCCCTTCACCTGGACCAAAACCGCCGACGAAATCCTGCCCCACGCCACCCGTCAACGAACATCAGACGCGCGACACTAG
>NZ_JBVILA010000062.1:0-1109 GCF_055580625.1 Amycolatopsis sp. NPDC031561
TGTCTGAGTTCAGGACATCGTGAACAGTCGATGTTTCAGGACATCGTGAACACTGACCGGCCTGTCGGCGTGGTGACCAGGGTGTTCGTTGTGATCATCCGGCGATGGGCAGTACAGGGTTTTCGATGGATCCTGAGTTCGTCGCCGCGGTCGCTCGGGTCGCCGCGGGGGAGAAGATCAACATTTCGGGGTTCTGCCGTGACCGCGGCATATCCCGGGGCGTGTTCCACAAGTATGTGACCCGGTTCAAAGCCGAGGGCGTGGACGGGTTCATCCGTCGCAGCACCGCTCCGCGTCACCATCCGACCGCGTTCGGGGCGGAAGTGGCCGAGGCGGTGCTGCGGGCTCGCAAAGAGCTCGAGGACGAGGGCTGGGACAACGGGCCGATCTCGATCCACTGGCGGCTGGGAGACGCCGGGTTCGAGCCCTTGCCGTCGCGGTCGGCGGTCTACCGGATCCTGCGTGATCACGGCCAGATCACTCCGGAGCCTCGAAAGAGGCCTCGCACGAGGCGCCGGTTCGAATACGCCGACCCCAACGGGTGCTGGCAGATCGATGGCATGGAGTACTACCTGGCCGATGGGCAGAAGGTGTGCGTCATCCAGATCCTCGACGACCACTCCCGCCTCGACGTCGGCACCTACGCCGCGGCCAGCGAGAACAGCGCCGACACCTGGGCGGCGTTGCAGCAGGCCTTCGCCGGCTACGGAGTACCGGTGAAAGTGCTGTCCGACAACGGCTTGGCTTTCTCCGGCAAGCACCGTGGCCTCATGGTCGAGCTGGAACGCCACCTCGCCGGAGAGGGTGTTACCGCGATCGCCTCCTCGGTCTATCACCCGCAGACCTGCGGGAAGAACGAACGCGTTCATCAAACCCTGCAAAAGTGGCTCGCCGCCCGGCCCCCAGCCGAGGATCTCGTTGCCCTGCAACACCTTCTCGACCAATACCGGCACGCCTACAACACCCAGCGACGACATCAGAGCCTCGACGGCCAAACCCCGCAACAACGCTACGACGCCAGCCCCAAAACCGCGCCATCCACCAACCGCCACGCCCCCAGCGGCACCACCCAGCGACCGATATCTGCCACCGGCGTCATCGCCTTCTCC
>NZ_JBVILA010000063.1:0-1007 GCF_055580625.1 Amycolatopsis sp. NPDC031561
TCTAGATGATTGATTCCAAGGTGTCAGTGGTCGTAGGCGGTTAACGACCGCATGACTGGCTGTCCGGTTTTGTCGTTGTGCCAGATCGCGGCGGTCAACGCCAGAACGCGTTGCAGGACACGGACCATGACTCCGGCAGGGGTGCGTCCGCCGTGCCGTTCCAGGTCGAGCTGTCCTTTGAGGGTCTGGTTGATCGACTCGATGGTCTGGCGCAGTGGCTTGAACAGTCGCGCGCCGGGCCGTTCGGGCTCGTTCTTGCGGGCCGGGCGCAGCAACTCAACCCCCGCCTCGATGAGGTCGTGTTCGAAGGCCTTGCCGTAGTAATTCTTGTCGGCGATCAGGGTCTGGCCTGGGCGGTCGTGCACCAGCGCGGGATTGGCCTCGAAGATCCCGAGCAGGGTCTGACGCTCGTCGGCCTTGGCGCCGGTCAGAGCGAAGGCGACCGGCAGGCCACCCAGAGTGCACACCAGGTGCAGCCGCAGGCCCCAGAAGTAGCGGGAATGCGAGGCGCAGTACCCGTACTGCGCCCACCCGGCCAGATCGGAGCGCTTCGCGGTCTCCCGCGAGCGACCGCATTCCACCGGGGTCGAGTCGATCACCCACACGTCATCGGTCCACAGCGTGGTGTCCGTGGCGAGTGCCTGGATGACGTTCTTGATCAGCTCGGCGGCGTTGCGGAGTCGCTTGTTGTAACCCGATTGCTGGGGCAGGTATCGAAACAGGTGCCCCAGGTGGTCATGGGCGTAGCGCAGCCAGCGGGCTTCAGAGGTGTGGCCCAGCAGTGCCTGCATCACCGCGAGGGTGACCAGCTCGGCATCGGTCAGGCTGGGCACGATACCGACCCTCGGCCGCCACGGCGCCAGCTGAGGTGCCGCCCTGATCAAGTCGTCGGTTCTGACGTAAAGTGCGGTCGCGAGGGTGTCAATGTCGGTCGTCACAACCCGTACATCGACACCCTCGCTTCACGTCTCCAGACACCCACCCCTTGGACTTACTCATCTAGTCCT